>DBQI01000062.1 GCA_002305165.1 Armatimonadetes bacterium UBA1398 | reverse complement strand
GGCGGCGCGGTTGGGGGCGGCGCCGAAGCGCCGCCCCCCGCCGAGCGCGTCCTCGCCCAGAACCCCGGTCTAGGCGATGTAGTCGTTGAGGATGTTCTCGAGCATCTCCTGGCGGCCGCTGGCGTTGGGCGCGATCTCGCCCTTCTCCAGCATGTACGCCTCCAGCTCCTTGAAGCCCACCTTGCCCGCCTCGATCTTCGCGCCGATGCCCGTGTCCCACGAGCCATAACGCTGGGCGATGAAGTCGTCCAGGGCCCGGTCCTCACGCAGCTTGGCGGCGATCTTGAGCCCCCGGGCGAAGGCGTCCATGCCGCCGACATGGGCGTGGAAGAGGTCGATGGGCTCGAAGCTCTCCCGCCGTACGTGGGCGTCGAAGTTCAGGCCGCCCGGCGCCAGGCCACCCGCCTTCATGATGCGGAGCATGACGTTGGTTGTGAGGTAGATGTCGGTCGGGAACTGATCGGTGTCCCAGCCGAGCATCACGTCGCCAGCGTTCGCGTCGACGGAGCCGAACACCCCGAAGTGGATGGCCGTCTCCAGCTCATGCTCCATGGTGTGCCCGGCGAGGGTGGCGTGGTTGGTCTCCAGATTCAGCTTCAACTCGCCCATGAGGCCGTACTTCTGTAGGAAGGCGACGCAGGCCGCGGCGTCGGAGTCGTACTGGTGCTTCGTGGGCTCCATGGGCTTGGGCTCGATGTAGAACTGCCCGGTGAAGCCGATCTCCTTCTTGAAGTCCACGGCCATGTGGAGGAACTTGGCGAGGTGATCGAGCTCCCGGCCCATGTCGGTGTTGAGGAGGGTCGTGTAGCCCTCCCGACCGCCCCAGAAGGTGTAGCCCAGTCCGCCGAGCTCATGGGTGACCTCGATGGCCTTCTTCACCTGGGCGGCAGCGTAGGCGAAGGCGTCGGCGTTGCAGCTCGTGGAGGCGCCGTGCATGTAGCGGGGGTTGGAGAAGAGGCAGGCGGTGCCCCACAGGAGCTGGATCCCCGTGCGAGCCTGCTCCTCCTTGGCGACGGCCACCACGGCGTCGAGGTTGCGGTTCGTCTCGGCCAGGGTCTCGCCCTCGGGCGCGAGGTCGCGGTCGTGGAAGGTCCAGAACTTGACGCCGAGCTTCTCGAAGAACTCGAAGGCGGCCCGTACCCGCCGCTGGGCGTTCTCGATGGACTGGGTGCCGTCATCCCAAGGCCGCACCATGGTGCCGACGCCGAACTGATCGGCGCCCGTGCCCCGGAACGTGTGCCAGAAGGCGACGGAGAAGCGGAGGTGATCCGCCATGGTCATGCCGGCGACGACCTCATCGGGGTTGTAGTGCCGGAAGGCGAGGGGGTTCTTGGTCCCCGGCCCCTCGAACCGTATCTGGGTCACATCGGGGAAAGCTTCAGCCATGCTAATCACTCTCTTTCCGTGTAGATCAGACGAGCGATGGGCATGTCTGCCATTCGCCGGGGACCAGGGGGCCCCCTTGGTCGGTCACCGCTTCTTGACGCCGGATCGCCTTGGCGCGGCGGCTCGGCAGTGGTAGATTCGGGTGTGGTGACGTGGCAGTGCGTGCGTCTGCGGATAGGGGGTCCCTTATGCCGAGCCAGGCGCGTAAGAGCAAGGCCAGCTCCTGGGGTAACCCCTGGGAGCCATGGGACAAGCGGCGGTCGACGGAACGTCCGTCGAAGCGAGCAACCGCCAAGAGGCCCGGCCCGAAGAAGGACTAGGCCAACACGCGCAACAGGGAGCCGTCGAGAGGCGGCTCCCTTCTCTTGTACCGGTCTGGCGCGCTTGCCCGGCGCACCCTCGGCTGGTAATCTGCCCTTGCAGTTCTCGAACGACACAAGGAGGCGCACCCCCCATGCGAATCGCGCGGTTCCCCGTCCTCGCGGTGCCCCTGATTGCCCTCTTGGCTACGGCTCTGCTGGCCGAGCCCCTCGCCCTGGTGTTCGAGCCCGAGGCGGGCCTGGAGATCACCTATGACCTCGAGGCGAAGGGGACACGAGTGATGCGCGTACCGGGCCAGGCGCCGGTCACCGCGAAGATCGGGTTCAAGGCCCAGCGGGTGGACGCGTTCGAGGGGCCGGGCGGCGCCAAGATGGCGATGACCCGCACCCTGAAGGACATCCGTCTCACCGAGGATGGGCAGCGGCAGGAGATCCCGAGCAGCATCCGCGACAAGGCGGTCGCCTTCACCGCTGACTCCCGAGGCAACATCATCGCCGTCGATAAGGAATGGGCCGCCGGCGCGCCCGAGGGCTTCGGCGATATCCTGAACCTCCTGGAGACGGTGCCCTTCGGCACGGGTCCTGTGGAGATCGGCGACAAGTGGGACGCCTCGGCCCCGGAGGACCCCGACTCGAAGAGCGATGCCGAGATCATCAAGGATGTCTCCGAGGGGCAGATCGTGGCGATCTACGAGAGTGACGGGATGCAGGTCGCTCTCATCCAGCAGCACGTGGATGCCGAGATGCTCTATAAGGACACGCCCCAGGAGGGGCTGAACATGAGAGCCTCCTTGCGGGCGGAGATCCTCCAGTCCAACCGCGTGGAGGACGGCGCTCTCCTCGGCATTAAGGGCAAGCTCTACCAGAAGATCGAGGTCGTGAGCCCTCAGGGCGCGACCCTGCTCAGCATCGAGATGCCCGATCTCGAGGGTACGCTGCGGGTGGCGGCCGAGTAGGGGCTTCGGGCCAGCATTCAGGAGGAGCCCATGGGCGACGCGGGGTGCTTCGTCTTCCTCCTCGGTCTTGCAGGGATCGTGGTCTGTATCTACACGGTGCCGCGGATGGTGCTGGACGGGGTGCTGTCCGGGGCCGAGGGCATCCTCATCGCCTGCGGCATGGTACTGCTCATCGTCTTTTCCGGAGCGTTTTGGCAGTCCTCGCCACGGACTTCCGCCGCCCTGCTGCTTCTCTTCATCCTCTCCCTAGGCTGCCTGCCCTACGTGCGCTATGTCCTCCGGGACCGGGCGGAGTGGGCCATCGCCCACGAGGACATCCGGCGTTTCGAGAAGGCCCTCGCCTTCGATCCCAACCTCAACCCCGCGCGAGTCTCTCTGGGTGACACCTATCGCGAACTGGGTCTCTACGACAAGGCGGTCTCCTACTACGAGGCGGCGCTCGAGCGTGAGCCTAAGAACAAGGCGGCTCACCGCGGGCTCGAGGAGTGCCTGAAGATGCAGAGCGTGGCGCGGGGCGAGACGTGGTTGTGCCACATCTGCCAGGTCGCGAACGACCCTCGGGACACCAAGTGCTTCCACTGCGCGACCCCGCGCAGCAGCCCGCCAGCCGGTTCCCCTGTGCACCGCCTCAGCCCGTGGGCATACGGCGCTCTGGCGACCTTGACGGTGCTTCTCATGCTCCTGGGCGTGCTCGGCCCATTTGGAGGCCTGGGGATAGCGTTGCTCCTCTCCGGTGTCTTCTACACCCTGTACCACATGAAGACGTCGAGCGACGCGTAGGCCTCGATAGGGTAGAATCCGGGCGCTATGAAGCTCATCGTGGGGCTGGGGAACCCCGGCTTCGGATACCGACACACGCGACACAACGCCGGGTTCATGGTCATCGACCGGCTCGCTGAGCGTCTCGGCGCCAAGGTCACCCAGCGGGCCTATCGGGGTCTCGTGGGGCGGGGCGTCGAGGGCGGTGTGCCGGTGGCGCTCCTCAAGCCGATGACGATGATGAACCTCAGCGGGCTCTCAGTCGATCAGGCCGTGGAGGACCTGAGCGTGGCGCCGCGGGATGTGCTCGTGGTGTACGACGAGGTCCAGCTGGACCCTGGGCAGATCCGGCTTCGGCCCAAGGGCTCCGCCGGTGGCCACAACGGCGCGGCGTCGATCATCCGCGAGTTGGGCACCCAGGACTTCCCGAGGCTCCGAGTGGGAGTCGGTGGGGCTGATAAGCAGGGCCGCGCGAACTACGTTCTGAAGCCCTTCGGCCGTAGCGAGTGGCCGGCGGTGCGCGAGGCACTCGAGGAGGCTGCGGACGCGTGCCTGCTTTTCGTGCGCGAGGGCATCGAGGCGGCGATGAATCGCTACAACGGGTAGGCCGGGGCGCAGTGGCGCCGCCCGTGCTGATCTACGCGACCCTCTACGTAGGGGGCATATGCGTGGGTGAGTCGCTGCCCACACCCCCTCTCTCCATCGTCTGCGTCCCCGTAGTTCTGGCTCTCCTCCTGGGCCTCGTCGCATGGCACGATCACCTGCGAGTGGCGACGTGGCTGGCGGCGATCACGGCACTGGTGGCTGGCGCCGTGGGTCACGCCGTCGCCTTGGCGCCCGGGGAGTGGGATCCGAGCCACCTCCCCGCCGGCACCGAGGTCGCGCTTCACGGGTCGCTCGCCCGGGACCCCGCTGGCGGCCGCGGCCCGGCCAAGACCGTGCTCCGCGTCTGGGCGGGCAAGGTAGGTGACGAGATCCTCCCCCTCCGTGGGACGGTACTCGTGGAGGCTGTGCGTCCCCCCGACGATGACGCCTCGGCCGCATCGGTCCCCAAGCCGCTCCAGCGGCTGGTTCCTCGGGCGGGGGATGAGGTCGTCGTCGTGGGGCGCATCGCGCCCTTCGCGGGTCCGCAGCCTGGTAGGCGCTTCGACGCCGGTCGCTCTGCCGCCCGCCGGCACGGAGCTTTCGTCAGGGTGCGCCACGCAGCGGTGATCGAGTTGCCTCGGGTAGGCCCGCCCTCTATCGGCGACCTCCGCCACACCCTCATCGCCCGCAACCTCGATTTGAGCCCCGATCGGAACGACGGGATTCCCGCAGCCGTGATGCAGAGCATGGTGTTCGGCTCAGCCTCCACGCGGCTTCCTGACGAGACGCTCGAGGCCTTCCGGCGAGCTGGAACGATCCACGTCCTGGTGGTCTCCGGCAGCCAGGTGGTTTTGCTTGCGACGTTGGCGGCGTGGTTCTCGGGCTGGGTGCGGTTGTCGCGGCGGTGGACGCTCTGTCTCTCCATCGCTGTGGCGATTGGCTACGCCGTGCTGCTCCCCACCGATGGAAGCATCCTGCGCGCCGTGATCCTGTTCGGGACACTCTATGTGGGCAAGCTATTCCTGCGGGACCCCGACACAGCCACCTCTGTGGGCTTGGCCGCCTTCCAGCTCCTGCTGGTCTACCCAGGGAGGCTGTGGGACGTCTCCCTGCAGCTATCGGTCCTTGCGGTGCTCGGTGTGATCTACGGAGTGCGGCTTCTGAGCTGGGACCGAGGCCGTCGGCCTCGCCCAGGCCGCTGGGCGCGGTTCGGGCGTCATACATGGGGCGTGATGGCGGGCAGTATCGGGGCAACCCTCGCGACCTTGCCACTCATCTCCACCTTCACTGGTACCGTGGCCCTCGCCTCGCCGGTGGCGAACCTCGTCAGTGTGCCCATCGCAGCGGTGCTCACGCCGTTGGCGCTCGCATCCACCGTCCTGGCCTGGATCGTGCCACCAGTGGCGAGGGTGCTGAACGAGGTGGGCGCCCTTCTGGCCGACGCGCTGATCGCCGTGACGACCGGGATCGCCTGGCCCGTTGTGCAGAGCGAACCGTGGCCAACGTGGGTCGCGGCAGCGGTCTACGCTGGCCTCGGGGCGCTCGTCTGGTGGGGCGAGGGTCGGCGGCGGGCACGGAAGCGGTTGGGCGAGCGACTCGCAACCGACCGAGAGGAACCTGCCGGCGGGGAACCGAACCAGACTCCGCCATGACCAGTCCTCCTGCGAACGCTGAGACAGCGGCCAATCCACCCAAGCTCCGGCGGATCGTCTCTCTCGTCCTCGAGCGCGGTGGCCCGCTCGTCGTGCTCGCCGTAGTGGTGGCGGGCTTCATGCTCGTGGAGCCCACCTTCCGGAAGGCGAGCAACTTCGAGAACATCGGCCGTCAGATGGCCGTGGTGGCGATCCTCGCCGTGGGCGAGACCTTCGTCATCATTGCCGGTGGGATCGATCTCTCCGTCGGCGCCATCGTCGCTCTATCGGGAGTCCTGGCGGCTCTGACGATGAGGTCCGATGCGATGCCGCCGCACCTCGCCCTGCCCGCCGGCATCGCTGTGGGGCTGGGAACGGGCCTCTTCGTTGGGTTGCTGAGCGGCACAATCATTGAGGTCGCCCGCATCCCGAGCTTTGTCGTGACTCTCGGGATGCTCGGGGTGTGTACGGGCGTGGCGAAGATCGTGAGCGGCGGCCAGGGGGTGAGCGGGCTCCCGCGTGGCATAGACTGGCTCGCGGCGCACCGTATCCCCATCGCCGAGGGCTTCGGCATCCCGATGGCGGTGGTGGTGACGCTCGCGCTCATTGGGCTGGCCCACGTTGTCATCTCACGCAGCCGGTTTGGCCGAGCCGTCTACGCCCTCGGTGGCAATCGGGAGGCGGCGCGGCTATCGGGGATCCCAGTCAAACGCGTCAGCGTGATGACCTTCGTGATCTCGGGTGGATTGGCGGGCCTGGCCGGCCTCGTGGCGCTCTCGCGCATGGGCTCCGGTCAGCCGACGGCCGGGCAGGGGTATGAGCTGAACGCGGTGGCGGCGGCGGTCATCGGCGGCACGAGCCTCATGGGCGGTGAGGGCTCGATCCTGGGGAGCTTCGTGGGGGCGCTCATCATGGCCGTGATCGCCACGGGCCTCGATCACATGATGGTGAGCCAGTTCATCGAGGAGGTCGTGATCGGCGGCATGATCATCGTCGCCGTCATCGTCGATAAGCTCCGCCGCACCATGGTCGCCTAGTTTGCCGGCGGGAGGTCGATCAGACCGGGTACGGTGGGCAGGACCTTGCTCACGTGGAGCAGGGGCCGCGCGTCGGCGCCCATGAGCACCGCGCGCCACTCACCGTCTCGCATGGCCATGAAGGCGAAGGCCTCGCCCCCCGCGGACCAGCGCGGATACCGGATCTCTTGGGCGCCCGAGCAGACCAGACGCCGCGCGCCCGAGCCGCCCGTTGCAACGAGGTACACGCGCACCGGAGCTGATGGCTCGGTGGCGGAGGCGAGGGCCGCAAGCCCCAAGGGGCGCGTCGGATGCTGGGCGTAGGCGATGAGGCGCTCATCGGTGGGCACATCGAAAAGCGGCTCGTTCTGCGTCCCGCAGGTGGGGCAGTCGCCGGCCAGGAGCGTCCCTCCGCCTGGGCCCTCAGCGGGTCCCATGTAGCAGGCCTGGTTCGCCGCCTCGGGCAGCAAGCCGAAGATCGTCGCCGCCGGATGGAGGACCGTGGTGTCGAGGGTGGCGAGGCTGAGGCTCAGGGTCGCGGCGTTGCCGCTCTCACTGTCGAGGATGTTGAACGCCAGGGACTGGCCCGCGTCGTCCCAGAAGATCTCGACGATGCGCCCCGGGGCGCCTGCGCCGGTCTGGCCCGTGGCGATGCGTTCGCCCGTCGCGACATCGAGCACGATGACCTCATCATCGGCGATCGCCGCGAGGGCGGCGCCGTCGGGCGACCAAGCGGGCATCCGTAGGTCGGCCGCCTCCGCGAGCCTCTTCGGTTCGCGCTCCGAGCCCTCGACGAAGAGAGCCATGCCATCAGGCTGGGGGCGCACGGCGGCCCATGCCCAGTCGGTTCCGGGGGGAGCGAGGGCGAAGTCAACGAGACCCTCGGCGAGGGTCTCGACGGAGCCCACGCCACTCGCCGTCACGAGGTCGCCCCAGCCGTCGATCCGCTCGGTCAGGGCGGCGAGTGCCACGGTGGGCGCCGAATCGGAGAGCTCGGCGGGTTCGAGCGCTCGGGCGAAGACGCTCTCCAGCCTGTAGCGCCGGGTGTGGTCGCGGCCGAAGCCCGCTCCCTCCTCGGCCTGCTCGAAGCGGCCGTGGATCTGCACGGGCAGCCCCGACCCCGCGTCCTGATCCGCCTGCTCAGCGAGGCCGGAGAGATCCCCCATGACGAGGCAGGCCGGCGGCTCCTCGCCCTCGGCGCTCCAGGTGAGGGTTGTGAGGTCGGACATGCCGCCACCCAGGAGGAGCAGCCCGCGCACTGTGACGAGTCGGCCGCTGAGGGCATCGGCTCGCTCCATGAGGGTGGGGTAGTCCAGGATCGAGGAGAGGGCGTAGGCGGCGTGTGCGGTGAGCCGGCAGGCGTAGGCCCCCATGTGGCCGTAGGCTCCCCGAGGCCGGGCTTCGAAGAGCCCCGAGATCTCCACTCGGGCGACGTCCACGGGGCCGCCGATGGCGCGCGGGAGCCCATCCAGTTTGCCGCCGACCCAAGTGGCGGGGAGATCGGGCTGGTGGCCGGTCTCTGGTCCCAGGGCCGAGACCTCGAACCCGCTCGTCAGCTCCCCGCGCACGGTGACAAGCATCTGATCGTAGGCACCGGGGTTCGCCACGAGCTGCTCATAGGTCAGGACGCCTGGGACTCGGCCGCGTACAGCCAGGAGGTGTATGCGATCGGCGCGGAGCCGCGCTCGCAGGTCTCCTTGCCGCCCCCAGCCGGCGCCCGGCTCGTTGGGTCCACGCACCTCGAGCCAACCCTCTATTCGCACCCAGCTCGCGGGGTTCTCCAGATCCGCCCACCGCCGCTCGATGAAGGGCTGCAGGGCGTTGCCGAGCACGAGAACGGGCAGCACGTCTGTGGGGAGGTTCTCGGGGTCAACCAGTTCGTCGTAGAGCACCGCGCCATCCCGGGTGCGGACGAGCATGCCCTCCACGGCGACCCGGCCCGGCTCCACCTGGGTGGGATCCTCGATGAGCGGCGAAGCAGGTATCTGCGGCGGCTCGATGTACGGACCAGCGTACACGGCGCGGCCCTGATCCGAGGTATGGTACTCGAATAGTTCCTCGCCAACCTTCAGCAAAACCACGCTACCGGGAACGAGCACCTGGGCGTACATCATGTCGGGGTCGCGGACGCCTAGCGAGGTATCCGGCCAGACCACGGGCCACATGAGATGGGCATCGATGGACTCCTCCTCGATCCCGAGGCGCTGGGCGAGGTCCTCTCGGGCGACGTCGACGGCATCCGTCGCCTCCGTCGCGGCGTCTCCGTCCGCTTGCGCGAAGTTGAGAATCAGCATCAGCGCGATCCCAGCGGCACACATGGTCGGTCCTCCCGTTGCTAGCGTGCATAGAGGGCACACGCACCCCTTTGACGCCGCCGGCGGTTGACGGTTCCGGCGGTCCCGCCACATAACCATCATACCCTGGGGCAGCGGTGATCACCGAACCCCTGGAACGTTGGTAAGCGTCTGAATCACTGTCGATGGCATGGAGTGGCCCGAGCCACGTCGCCGACGCCCGCGAGGGGGAGCGCCTATGGCCCTGGAATGCTTGGTCACGATGGGGCCGAGATCAGTGTCAACCCGATCCGAGACTCACGTCCTCGCTGATGCCGCCGCGCACGGCGATACGGTGGCTTTTGATCGTCTCGTGGCCGAGTACCACGAGCGTGTGCTGAACGTCGCTTACCGTATGGTCAGCCGTCGCGAGGATGCCGAGGACATTTGCCAGGAGGTCTTCGTGAAGGCCTTCACGGCCCTGCCTCGGCTTCGGGACCGCTCCCAGTTCGGTTCGTGGCTGCTTCGGATCACGGCCAACTGCGCTCGCGATGCCCTCCGCCGCCGGCGCCGGCGCAAGGACGACCTGGACCTGGATGAGATCGGTCCCGTCCCCTCGGATGACGATCATGCCAGGGAGACTGAGCGCGATGACGCGTCCCGGGTGGTCCAGCGCCTTCTGATGGGGCTGCCCGAGCGGCACCGTATCGTCCTGGTGCTGCGGGATATCGAGGGGCTCTCCTACGAGGAGATGGCCCAGGCCCTCTCCTGCACCGTGTCGAGCGTGAAGAACCGGCTCCACCGCGCCCGCAAGCTCTTCCGCGAGCGACTGGAGCCCTATGTGAAGGCGGATGAGGTCTAAGCTATGGCCGGGGAGCGCGGCCCACGACGATGCGCCTGGGCGCTGCGGCAGCTCGATTGCTTCCTCGACGGGACCATCGAGCCGTCGGCCCTTGACGCCTTCGTCGCCCACGCGCGTAACTGCGCGAGCTGCGCCGCAACCCTTGCCGCTGCCCAGCGCGCGCGCGAAGCCCTGGGGAATCTGCCCCGGCTCACCGATGACCAACTGCCCGCGCGCATCAACGCAGCCGTCGCCCGAGTCGCCGAGAACGATACCCGGACCGTTCAGCGCTCCCTCGCGCGGTTGCCCCGGGCGAAGCCGTCGCCGGGTCACCGAGAGGCCCTACGCGCCTCCGTCGCCGCTCAGGCGTCGGCCCGCGCGGGGATGTGCCGCACCTTCGGGGATCGCGTCGAAGCTCTACTGGATGGCGACCTGCCGGCGGGGCTGACCCTCGCCCTGGAGCGCCATGCTCAGGGCTGTCCGGTGTGCGCCCACACGCTTGCGACGGCCAAGACCGGCCGCGCTGCTCTCGCCGGAGCGCCGCGGTTGGCGCCCGCCGTAGCGTCTCGCCAACGAATCCGCGATGCCATCGAGCGCATCGCCGCAGGTAGGCGGCGCACCCGCAGGCAGGTGGCGTGGGTGGGAGCCGCCGTGGCCGCGTGCCTGGCTGTGGTCGCGGGCCTGTACGGGTCAGGCCAGTGGGTGCAGCCCCTCGAACTCATCCCACACTCTGTGGTCGCCGATGTGCCGGCGTCGGTGGCAGAGTCCCAACCTGTTGCCGTAGCGCCCGCGGAGCCCGCGCCTGCCACTCCCCCTCAGGTGGAGATGCGCGTCGCGGCGCGGCCCGCCTCGCCCCCTGAGCCGTCCAGGCGAGCCCCCGGCCCGACGCCGCGGGAGCCTCTCTGGACGTCTCGTCCGGCGGATGATGCTCCGGCGGTAGCGGCCAACCTCGAGGGGCCTGTTGACACTTACGTGGCTCCACCGCGAGAGACGATTCGCGTGGCGTCCACTCTGCCACCGGCGGCCGATGCCGTCGGGGAGTCGGCGGCATTCAGCGGGCACGCCGAGCCAACCTCCATCGCCTCCGCCCACAACGTGACACTCGCGCTGTAGACAGCGCCTGGGGAACCGCTTCGCGCCCCGCTGGCGTCTGGGATATGATTGGATCGCTTGCCCGCCGCCACCGCGGCGGGGCCTTTCGTGCGTCGGTGTGAGGAGAGGTCAGGATGAACCGTACATGCGCACTGGTTATCACTCTCGCCGCTGTGCTGGTCGTGGGCGCGGCGGCGCAGGAGCGGCCCATGGTCCAACTTCGTTACACGCCGCCCGCGGAGGGGGTGCGCAGCTACGCGGCTTCCATCGAGGGGTCGGCGGAGGTCGCGATGTTGAACATCGGCGCCGTCCCCGTCTATGCCGATCTCAACTTCGACATCGCCTACGGCCCCCTGAGTGATGGCGTCATCGAGGAGAAGCTCACCTACACCCGAGTCCAGGCCATGGTCATGGGTCAGACGGTGAGCTCCGGATACGTCAACCGGCCCGTAACCATGCGCCGTGGGGTGGGTGGCCAGTGGCTGCCCGAGAGCGAGGCTTACCCGCCGCCGGAGCTCCTCTCCGCCGATCTGTTCACCCTCTTCGGGCAGGTCCCGCGGATGCTCCGCCTGCCCGATCATCCCGTGGGCGTGGGCGACGAGTGGGGCGTGGAGCGCGAGACGCTACCCCGGCTCTTCCAGGTGGGCGACCTCCCCGACATGTCCGGAGCTCAGCCCGCGCCGCAGTCGCCCTTAGAGGCCGAGGAGGAGGGCCTCGATCCCGAGGTCGGCGCTGAGGAAGCCGTTGAGGCTGCGGAAGGCGCCGAGAACGCCCCGCCTGCTGAGGGCGATGAGACCGATGCTGAGGCCGTGCCGCCGGCAGAGGGCGTGGTGGAGGATGCGGAGGGCGCAGAGAACGACGCGGCGGCGGAGCCGCAGCAGCAGGAGCAGCCTGACGCTGCCGACGATCCGCTTCCGCCCTCCAGCACCTTCCTGAGTCAGCGCAACCGGCTCGACAACCTCCAGGACCACAACGGCCGAATGGCGGCGATCATCCGGTCGGAGATGGCCGTTGATATGGTGCGCGAGACCTTCTTCACGGGAGTTGTGGTGGATGGCCGCATCATCGCGAACATGGAGCAGGCCATCTATGTGGATACGGGCGAGATGATCGTGGCGAACGTGGAGCTGGCTGCGGAGTTTCAGATCCCCTCGCCCTTCGGCCAGGTCAGTATCGCTATTCCCCGCGTCTTCGCCCGGTACGGTGACCCTGCGGAGATCGCCCCCCTCGTCGGCGACCAGCAACCGCGCAACCCTGCTGGCGGACGCGGCGGAAGAGCGGGCGTAGGTGGAGGCCGGGCTGGCGTGCGGTAGGCCAGCCCATACGGAAGCGGCTGCCGTAGGCGACCTATGGAGAGAGAGACAGCATGACGTTGTACCGCGGGCTACTGACCCTCGCCCTGCTGGCCACCGCCGCGTGGGCCCAGGATGATCGAGCCTATGAGCTCAAGTATCGACCCGAGCCGGGCCGGGCGGCTCATTACCAGCTCATCGTCCATGGCAATGGGTACATTAACAAGCTGCCCACGAGCGACAAGGAATTCAACGGTCGGATGCACCTCCTGGAGGAGATCCTCCCCTCGGAGGATGGAGCCGAGGGCGCCGTCCAGCGGCTGACCTTTATGGATGCCAAGTTCCGGTTCGGCGCATGGAGCCTCACCTTCAACCTCCAGGGCGAGCACCTGACCGTTCGCCGAGGCGAGGATGCCCTCGCCTCGGAGCTCATCCATCGGCCGCCCACGGCGAGTGTGGAGTCGGGCGACATCATCGGCGTCATCGCCTCCCTGCCCTGGTCCGTAGCCTTCCCTCGGTCTGGCGAGGCGCGGATCGGGCAGACGTGGACCCGTCGGTTCGATCCGGCTCCGCCTGATGTGGGCCAACCCATCGGCCCCGACACCATCTTCCCCAGGCGGCTGTACACGACGAACACCCTCGTGGATGTCGTGGAGCGCGATGGTCGCGAGCTGGCGATCATCGATACGGAGATGGTGATCGTCGCCGTAGAGGGCACTCAGTACGACGTGACCATCCGTGGGCCCGCGACTTATTGGCTGGACACCGGAGAGCTGCATACCTTCCGGGGCGACCTGGACATCTACGTTGGCATCGACTTCAGCGGCAACCTGGTGGAGATCATCATCAAGCACGCGGTGCTCCACTTCGAGGAGCGTGATCCGTCGGAGATCACCGTCGCCCTGCCGCCCAACGGTCCGTGGGAGATGAAGCTGCCCAGCCAACCCGAGGAACTTACCGTGTGGTCCTACCCCGTGGAGGCCGGGTGGCTGCGAGACGCGGCAGGGCTCACCCCTCCGCCCAATGGCAAGAGCTACGCCCTCAACCGCAAACGGCTCTATGAGAGGGCGCTTCGTCAGCTCCCCGACCCCCGCACCGAGGAGCAGGAGGACGAGGCCCTCTGGAGCGTCGTCGACTACGTCAATGGGCGGCTGTTCTACGTGTACCGCATCGAGGGCGAGACGGCTGACCTAGCTCAGTGGGCGAGCCAACAGGAGGGCGTCTCCATGGAACCTCTCGAGGGCGCGCCTGGCGGGCAGCGGCTACTCATCCATGGACACCCCGAGCTGTACGCGGGGTACTTCTATAGCAGGCCCGTCAATCGTCCCCTCTTGGTGGTTACCGACGACCCGGAGCTGTGGGATCGCGCCATGCAGGCAGCCAGCCCCGCCCCAGGCGCTGAGGCGCCCGAGGTCCCGGTCACGGAGCCGCCGGTCGAGCCAGGACCTACAGCGGCGGAGTCGCCCAGGGACCGTATTCGAGACAACCGCGAGGGCCGTTGAGGCCACAGGTCGAGCGGGCGTGGCGGATCCTTAGGATCCCCCCCGAACGATGGGCGCGAAGGCCGGCGCGTACCCGGTGACGTTGGCGAGGGGCAGCGGCATGGTGGCTTGGGCCGCGCTCTGCTCACGTTCCACGGCGTAGGTGTAGAGCATGGTGTAGTACGCCCAGCGCAAGAAGGTCGCCAAGGACCACGCCGCGCCGACCAGCAGAGCCGTGAGAACGATGGCGACCCACAGCAGCCCCCTCGCGTACTGCAGGCTGAACACGATGGCTAGGACGCCGAGGATGACCACCAGGGAGAACACCACTCGGCTAATGAGATCAACCCCCACCTCGCCAACGCCGATGCCCAGCAGGTCGCGCCGGTGGATCTCCTGCCCACGGCGGATCGCCGCTGAGATCGAGGCATCCTCGAGGATCACGATGGGCAGCAGCAGGCAGATGACGACCCTCCAGACCCAGTTGGCGCCCCTCGCGGCCATCCTCAACGTGTCTCCCACCAGCACGCCGCCGAAGCCGCCGTGCTGACGGGCTGACCGAGCCGCCGACCGGACGACGGCCTCCGCCAGATCCACGGCCATGGAGATGAGTGCGAGGATGAGGATCGCGGGCAGGTTCAGGATGGCGTCAGTGAACGCCTCGCCCAGTCGTGCGTCCCGGCCGCGCAGATGCACATCCACCAGGTGGACCGTCATCCCGCCGTAGAAGTAGGAGATGATGTACGCCAGGATGCCGTAGGCCAGGAAGCCTACGTAGGCGCCTGCGGAGAGCTCCGCGTCGCTCTCCCCGCCGATGAGCTTCGGGAGGTCGCCCGTGAGGTGCAGGAAGCCCGCCAAGCCGGCAAAGCCGAGCCCCATGGTCAGCAGGCTCAGCACGCTGGGCAGGATCAGGTCCTTGTCCTTGGTCCACATGACCATGGACTCCTTGACGAACTCCCAACCCGTTCCGAGCCGCTCCCAGAAACTCGGAGCATAGGCCGACCCGCTCGCGTAGCCCGGCGTGTACATTCGCTCCTCCCCTCATGCTTACGCGCCGACGCCCCTGGACGAACTCCCCGGCGCCCGCTACCCCTCGTCCACCACGTAGGCGCGCACTTCCAGCGGCGCCAGGCTGATGGGCAGCCGCCCTGAGGTTGTGAAGCTCGGCCCGGGTGCGACGCCATCCTCGGTCACGATCTCGCTCTCCCCGTTGGGGCGGAGATAGGCGCCGTCCCACGCCCACGTGAAGCGCAACGGCTCTTCGCTGACGTTAGCGAAGATCACGGCGAGCCGTCCGTCCCCATCCCGCCACGCGCCACATTGGAGGACCTTGTCCGTGCGGATCCATGTGCCGCTCCACTGCCAGTCCGACGTGACCTCCGGGATCTCCCCAACGATCGTCGGCGGATGCGCCATCTCCCCGACCGCCAAGAAGGGCTGAAGGGCGTGCCGCAGCCGGGCGCAACGTCGAAGCATGGGGCCTGCCAGAGGATCGTGGATGATCCCACAGGGAGCCCAGCCGAGCTGCTCGCCCCACACCAGAGCCTCCGCCGCCTTTAGGCGCTGCGCCATGGAGTCCCCGCCGAAGGACCGTCCGAAGAGCTGCACTTGGCCGCCGTATACAGCCGCGAACAGCGGGATCTGGTGGTGATACTGGAAGTGCCACGTAAGGTAGCCGTCGAAGAGATGGGTGTAGGGCTCGGCGTTGCACTCCGTCGTGATCATCTTCTCGCCCGGCAGCGCCCGGAGTCGCTCCCGCAGCCTCGTGAGCATGGGCCAGTAGCCGCCGTCGGTCCACCATGAGCCGCCGCATAGCGGGTGGCCGTGGGTCGCATCGAAGCAGAGGCGAGGGCTCGCCGCGGCAACCTGGTCGATGTAGACGCCATCGACGCCGACCTCATCGCAGAGCCGGAGCACCGTGTCCGTGACGATCCCGCGCCAGAGCTCCTGGGTAGGGCACATGGGCGCGAGGACGGCGCCGGAGCCGTACTCCTCTGTGTAGTACGCGCCCTCCTCATCCTTGGTGGCGGCCGCGATCCCGCTGCTCTTGAAGTCCTCGAGAGCGGTGTCCCAGAGCCGCCCATTGATGTAGGGCATGACCCTGACGCCGGCGGCCTGCAGCTCGGCGACGCCCTCCGCCACCCCCGGCTTGGTCGGGAAGTAGTGGGGGTACTCGACATCGAAGGGGATCTGATGCCAGTTGTACCAGTGGACGGCGGTGGGTACGCCCATGTACTCGGCGAACTCCGACACGGCGTCCACCACATCCTCGGGGCCGCCGCTCGCATTGGCCCAGACGGCGACCTCCTTCATCCACTCGGGTGTCCGGCGCTGCGCCTCATCGGGCCACCACGCGGACTCCGTCGAGGCCCACGCGCGGTAGATACGCGCGGCGTCATACCAGTCGCCTCGCATCAGATGAACGACCATCTCACCGGGCTGGCGGAACCCATTGCCGAGCACGCCCGCATCCTCGGCCGGGTAGGTGAACTGAATGCGCGCCTCCCCGCTTCCGGCCTGCACCAGGACGTCCTTCGTGCCCGCCAGGGGGTCATGCCACGCCGCGTAGAGGCCGCCCTCGGGATCGTAGTACGCGCCCATGGGAATGCACGTCCACCCTGAGGGGTACTGCCCGACATGACTGACCCCCTGCGTGATGGGGTCCGTCACGAGGCCGCCGGAGACCATGGGGTACAGAAGCGCGTCATCGGCCCCCGTCTCCCCCAGAGGCCCGAGTCGCAGGTTCAGCGGCACCACGGACATCAGCGCGGCGCTGCCCGGCATGTCGATACTGAGGCGCGTGCTCACCCGCGAGTCCGCCAGCCGGACCTCCATGCGGGCCTCGATCCCCATCTCATGGCCCGACCACTCGAGCTGCGCCGTCCCCCCAGCGACGGAGACCTTGGTAGCCTCGAAACCCGCATCGCTGCGGACCTCCACCAGTTCCTCGGACGCGAGCCGCACACTGGCGCTCCAGAGGGGCTGGCTCGTCGAGGCCATCTCCCGTCCCACCGCCTGGTCGAAGAGGCTCGCGAGAGCCAGGCCGTCCCCCGTGTCCGCGACGACTAGTGCCAGGTCGCCTGCCTCGAGGACCCGCGATCCACCGGTCAGCAGCGGCTGGCGTGGATCGCCGCCCTGCGCCAGCGCCGCCACGGAGGCTTCGAGCAGCTCGCGCCGGTTGCTGAGCGAGGGGCCCGCCATGCGTCCCGCCATCGCCGCCGCCATCCTGCCCTGGTCACCCGAAGCGGCCAGGCGGGCCTCCAGCCCCTCGATGAGGGTGGTCACGAGCGACGTCCGCGCCACGGTTGCCGTCGAGGCGGCCGCCGCAGCCAGGTCGCCCAAGGCCCCCTCCGCCGCGCTCACCCACAAGGTGGCGTTCAGACGCTCCTTGGCCCCGGACCACGACACCCAGGGCCCATGCACGTAGGTGCCGTACTCGCCGTGGCCGTCGTGGATGCGGACCCCGCCAGGGCAGACGATGCCCAGCACGTTCGGCCCGTCGATGATCGCGCCCCACGGGTTCCCGGCGTAGCTCTGGCCGGAGGCCGTGAGTTCGCCCTCCTGGTCCGTTCCGCCGCCCACCCAGCCCGTGAAGGCTCCGCTCTGGTCGTTCACCTCGAGGAGGTGCAGCTCCGCCCAACTCGTGGATCCCGCCTGGGTTACATCCGCCTCGACGGCGATCCCCGGGGTGCCGCGAAAGTAGTGGAACCGATAGGTGGCCCGCGGCGCGCCCGGCGCGCCCCCGCCGCCGTAGCGGCTCTGAACCTCGACAACGGCCGCCAGAGGCCCTTCTCCCAGGACCCGAACTTCCGGCGCGGGGTCCTCGCGCAGCAGGTGACCGCCGCTCGTTGCTGAGTACACGCGGTCGTTGATGAGGAAGGCGTCGAGCCGCTTGCCTGAGTCGATGAACTCTATGACCGAGGGCAGCCCGCCGTTCTCCCGCTTCGGGTGGGTCACCCGGTAGTAGGCGTTTGAGACGACGATCGACTCGTCCGTTTCCTCGACCGTCACCGCGTCGGCGAGGTACACCGGCTCCGCCGCAGGCGCCGTGGGCGTGAGCAGGTAGCGGTAGACCCCTGGCAGAGGCACAAAGGCCACCGTGACAGTGCCCTCGGGGTGCGCCGTGACCTGGCTGAGCACGGCCCCGCCGTCAGCCGCCACGACACCGGGATGGGAGAACTCCACGCCTTCCATGCCTGCGGCGCGGGCGACGTCGACGGGGTCGAAGGTCACGGTCTGGGGCAATGCGGCGGCGCCTGTCGCCGCCTCAGGCAGGATGATAACCGGTCCATCCAGCGCGGGAGCCAGCAGCGGCAGACACAGGCCCAACAGCATGGGCGGGCATGCGATCATCTCGATCACCTCTCATTATGGGAAGCGTTCGCCCATCCCGTCGCCGGGACTTGCCTCGGGTCGCGAAGGAGGTATGCCATTGGGGGGAGCAATCTGCACCGACCGGAAGGAGCCAGCCCCATGCTGTCGATCCTCGTGCCCCTACTCATCTGTGCTCCATGGACGGCCGACCTCCTCGACCTGCCGGAGGCGTGGGAGCCCAAGCCCGACTGGGTGGGCCTCGCCCGGGCGGCCGACTACGCCCTGGAGGTTGGCGAGGGCTTGACTCTCACTGTGTCGAGCCCTCACTGCGCCATGAAGTGGCGACGCACGCTCCGCGGCAGCCCCCTTGAGCTCACCCCTTACCTGGTGGTCGAGATGCGGGCTGCGGGCCTTCAGGCCCCACCGGGTCAGTACCTTCTCTGGATGGACGACGGTTCGAGAGACGGTCGCGATCTGCTGGCCGCGTCCGATGCTCCCCTCGATGGCGTGTGGCACACCCTCACCCTCGATCTCCGGAGGCTCGGCCTCACCGGCGAGCCCGCTGCTTTGGCGCTCCAAGTCATCGCTGGCGCTGAGGCCGCCACCCTCGAGTTGCGGCGCCTTGCCTTCAGCGCGACCCCGCCCCCTGACGCGCGCCTGTTGCCCAGCGCGGGACCACCCACCGAGCCCATCGTCCTGGATCTCGGTGTCCCCGAGGACTGGACCGAGCAGCCCGCGTGGCTTGGCAACCCGGGCGAGGCGGAGGTGGAGTTCGCTGAGCATGGCCTTCGCCTCAGTGTGGCCGCGAACGGTCGCGGCATGAAGTGGTCCCGCAGCCTAGCCGAACCCGTGGAGCTGGGGCGGCGGCGGCACGTCACTCTCACCTACCGCGGCGGCGGGGGCGGCGCGAGCGACTATGCCCTCGCCCTTCTGGGCGACCAGGAGCGAGGCGAGCAATACGCCGCCGTCTTCCCCGGACAGGCCCTCCGCTACGACGGTGAGACCCACGTCGCCTCCGCCGAGATACCCGACCGCCCTTCGCGCGTGAGCGTCGTGAGCGGGCTGGCCCTGCAGGTCCAGGCTCTCAAGCCCGGGGCCTGGCTGGAAGTCGAGTCCATTGTCCTTGACGATGAGCCACGACTCCAGCCCATCGACTCCCTAACGCTCTTTGCCGGGGAGGCCCAGCCAGGGCCGTGGCGCATCCTGCGGCGCATGGCGCACGCTGAGCAGACGGATCCGGTGGACCTTGGGATAGAGGCGCTTCCCCGAGTGGCGGGACTATCCGGTGACCTACCGCGCGGGCGGCTGGCGGCCTGCGGCGTGCCTTTCGATTCCCGGGGAGGCGGCGCGGCATGGCTCCGCTGGGGGGCGCGCGGGTCGCTGGAGATCCCCCTCGGCGTTGCCGGCTCTGAGCTCTTCCTCCTCGTCGCATCGGGTATGGTGGGCAACGATGACCCCGTTCGCGGAGCCGCGGCGCTTCAGCACCTGCCGGGGCCGGACCGGTTCGTCGCTGAGGTTCGCTACCCCGATGGGGTGGTGGAGTGCATCCCCGCCGTGGTACCCGCCACCGCGCGTGGGGAGTGGCGTTGGGGTCTGCCGGAGGGTGTCGCTGTCCTGCGTTGCCCGCTGGACCCGACCCGCACCGCGGACTCTCTAACGCTCCGTCTGCTCACCGATCAGGTCGCCCTCGCCGTGCTTGGCGCCACGGTTCGAGAGGGAGCGGCCCTGTTCACGCCGCCGGACTCAGTGCTCCACCGAGTGTCGCTCCCCACCGCGGCTGTGCCGCTTGCTCATCCCACCGAGCCAGCGGAGTGGGTTACCGAGGATGGGGACGTCGTTCATCTGGAGACCGCCACGACCCGCGTCACCCTCAGCCGCACCGGCGCGCCTACCCTCCGGGCGATCTACCACAAGCCGCTGGGCCGCGACATCCTCGCACGACCGGTGCCACTGCTCCGGTTGCGCCTCGGTGGCGAGGAGACGCCCGACGAATACCTCCGGACACAGCGCGCGGCCCTGCGTGATGGCGTCTACGAGTTCTCCCACGTCGGTGACGGCGTTGAGTGGACGATGCGCTGGAGCCGCGACGGGGACGCGATCGGGTTTGACATCGAGGTTTCCTCTGTGGAAGGCGGCTCGCGCGTGGAGGTCCTCTATCCGCCCATCCCCACACGCATGGGAGGGCGAGGGGAGCCTATCTACTGCTTCCCCTCGATGACGCCCACCATCGGCAGCGAGGACCGTGACCTCTCGGCCCCTTATGCCGGGTGGGGTATCCGCCACCCCTTCCTCACCGTCCAGACTCCCGATGACTCGGCCTCCGTCATGATCGAAGCCCGTGACCCCGGTATCGGCTCTCTTGGGCTCTCCAAGCGCGGGGAGGAGGTCGCTCTGGGCGTCACCCCTCGCTTCGTGGATGCGTCAGCAGACCCCACACGTGTGCCGGGCTACCGGATCCAGTGCCTTGCGGGGGACTGGCACACGGCCCTGGAGGTCTACCGGGCGGGGCTACCCGAGCCGGAGGCGCCCCGGCCGCAATGGGTGCGCGGCATCTGGAACTTCCGCCAGCGGTTCCTGCACTGGCTGGATCCCCTGTGGGGGGATCGAAGCCAGCCCGTCGATCTCTGGCCGGCCGTGCACGAGGCCGAGGAGGCCTTCGGCGGCATCGAGTACCTCCACATCTTCGATTGGGGCACGGTGCCGGATCTCGGCCGCATCTACCACCGGCCCGGCGATCCTGACCCCAGTGAGCATTGGGCCGGTGGCTATCCCGCGATGAGGGCGGCGATGGAGGAGCTCCAGTCATCGGGCATCCCCGTTGGACTCTACATCGAGGGCTATCTCCTGGAGACCCGCGGCCCCTTGGGGCAGCGCATCGGCGAGAGGGTGGCCATCATCGACGAGGAGGGTGCGCCGCGCTTCTGGCCCGATGCCACCGAGGTGTTCGCCTGCCCGTGGATCGAGGAGTGGAGACAGCTTCAGGCCGAGACCTACGCCCGAGCCGCCACCAACCTCGGGCCCAGCGGGATCTACATCGACGAGTTCGGCTTCTGCTCAACCTACCGCGACTGCTACTCGGCGGACCACGGCCACTCGGTCCCGATGAACCAGATCGAGGCCGAGCACGGCTTCGTTCGGGAGGTTCGCCATTCCCTCGATGGCGTCGACCCGGGAGTGATCCTCTACACCGAGGAGTCGCCACCCGACTCCAATGCCCCGCTTCAGGACGCGAGCTTCACCTACGCGATGAACCAGTGCCTTGCTGCCGGCGTCGATGTCCCCGTGAACCTCTATCGGTTCGTGCATCCGGACTTCAAGACCATCGAGATCCTCTACTGCGACAAGCCGACGGGCTCGTGGGCTACCGGCGTCGCCTGGACCTTTTTCAACGGCGAGGCCCTGTGGCTCGAGGGGCCACCCGACGAGTGGTTCGCTCCTCAGACCCTCCAGATGATCCGGAAGTGCTATGGCCTCCTGTCGAGCCATGGCGCCACCTTCGGCTCCGATGCGGTGATACCGCTCGCCCCGACCCTGGCCTCGGGAATCCACGCCAACCGTTTCGAGGGTCCTGATGAAGTGGTCTTCACTCTCTACAATGAGGGGTACGTTACCTATGACGGCCCGGTGCTGCTCCTGCCAGACGGCTTCGAGGGCGCGGCGACGGACCTCTGGAATGGAGTTCCCGCGGAGGTCTCGGAACTCCAGGGGCGTTTGGTCCTCCATGCTCGCGTTGGGCCGAGGTCGGTGGGGTGTGTCTCCGTGGCACGCCGGTGAGGCCGGGCCTGGCTAGAGCCTTATCTCGCTGTCGCTGCCCATGAGGAAGCGTAGGGTACGGGCTGGTGTCTCGCTGCGGTCCAGGCGGGAGCGCGCTCCGATGAGGCTACTGTCGATGCGCAGGGGCATGTCGCTGATCTGGACACCGGGCAGGAGGATCGAGAACTCGATCTCCGTGTCGCGCAGCACGCACCCATCGCTGATGGATGTGTACGGACCGATGTAGCAGCCCTCGATCTCGCAGTCCCGGCCGATGATGACGGGGCCCCGAATCTTGCTTTCGTGGATCTTCGTGCCTGCGCCGACGGAGATCGGGCCGACGGCATCCCAGTCCCCCCCCGTCACGCACTCGATGTTCGGCGCCAGGTCGTGGAGGAGCCGCCGGTTCACCTCAAGCACATCCTCCGGCCGCCCTGTGTCGGCCCACCAGCTACTCACCTCGATGGCGGTTACGAGCTTGCCATCCTCTACGAGTCGCTGGAGTGCGTCGGTGATCTCCAGCTCACCCCTGGCCGATGGCTGGATCCGGTCCGCCGCGTCGAAGATCTCGGAAGTGAAGGCATAGACCCCCACGATGGCGCGGTTGATCTCCTTGGTCTTGGGCTTCTCGATGAGCCGTACGACCCGCCCATCCCGGGTGTCCGCGACGCCGAAGGGCCGCGGATCCTCCACTTGCGCTACGAGGATCTGCGCGCTCCGCGTCTCGTCGAAGGCACGCACGAATTCGGTGATACCACCGTGGATGATGTTGTCGCCGAGGTAGACGACGAACCGGCTATCGCCGACGAACTCCCTGCACATGGACACCGCATGTGCCAGACCGCGGGGCGACTCCTGAGCGATGTAGGTGGTCTGGACGCCGAAGCGGCTGCCGTCCTCGACGGCCTCCATGATCTGATCTCGCGTCGGCCCTCCCACTACCAAGCCAATATCCTTGATGCCTGCGGCAGCGAGGGCTTCCAGCGCGTACTCGATGATGGGCTTGTTCGCTACCGGCAGGAGATGCTTGGCGCCGGTGTACGTCAGGGGCCGCATCCGCGTTCCGAACCCCGCGCACAGGATCACGCCCTTCATCCCGTGCCTCCTTCGGGCTGCTTAGGTAGCAGCGAGTGTCTTCCACGCTCAGCGGCAGTTCACCTGGTCTTCGAGGCCTACCGTTGTGTAACGTGAACTACGCAGCGGCGGGACAAGATGATTGAGCATGAAGAGCATAGGGCGGGCAACACGTTGTGACATCTGGGTCGCCGCGATCACACTGATCGCGGCGCTGGTTCATCCTGCGGGCCATGCGCTGTCGCCGGGCCCGTGCCACGATGACGCAGGGTGTGGCGACACCAGACCGTGCACAAGCGGTGTGTCGGATTGCGCTCTGTGTGAAGCCCTCTTGAAGGGCTACACGCCCCCGGAAGCACCCCCACCCCTGGCGCACATCGGTGAGCTAGAGACGCCGGATGTGACCGTCTCTTGTCCGGACCTTGCTTCGCGCACCAGAACAGACCGGACTCGCGCTCCTCCTGCCTAGCCGTGTGCCTCAACACTTTGCGGTCATGCACACGTCCAGCGGGGCTAACTGCCCCGAGGCTCAGGAGGGGTACAAATGCGTGTTCGGAAGCACGTGACAACTCTTGGTTTCACGCTCATCGAGCTACTCGTGGTCATCGCTATCATCGCCATCCTCGCGGCGATCCTCTTCCCCGTCTTCGCCAAGGCGCGGGAGAAGGCGCGGCAGACGGCGTGCCTCAGCAACAACCGGCAGATCAGCACCGCGATGATGATGTACGTGGAGGACTGGGACGGACAGTTCGTAACCGTCGGTCACGAGCCAGGGGAGGGGGCGGAGACATGGTACGGTCCTCTGCAGTCCTACGTGATGAGTGATCAGGTCTTCCGATGCCCGTCACTTCGTGACGATCTGACGATGTACACGGACTACATCATCAGCGGGGTGCTCGCCCATGGATACCCGTACTCGGGGCTCAAGGACCCGGCAGGAACCATCATGGTCTCTGAGCGCAGGGCTGGGATCCCCGCCTTTGGCTACCATCCTTGGCCGGCGGATGGCGTCACTTGGGATAGTATCGATGCCTACGTCGCCGGCGACGGCCACAACTGGTTCCTGGGACACATAGAACCTGCGGCCCACAACGAGGGCTCGAATTATGCCTTTGCTGACGGGCACTCTAAGTGGCTGAGGTGGGAGACGACGCTGGGATCCGTGTTGCCCGGGATGCACAACCCACAGCGGCTCATAGTGGAAGAGTAGGGGCACTGAGGCGGAATAGCGGCTGGGCCGTCAACGCTGACGGCCCAGCCGGCGTTGCACGAGTACTACGACTGACCGACGCCCATCGGCATCAGCAGGCAGACGTAGTTGTCCCGGCCTACGGGTTTGAGGACGCCAGGGTTGTCGGACTCCTTCAGCTCAAGCTGGACTTCCTCCGAGTCAATAACCTCCATAGCCTGGAGCAGGTAGCGGGAGTTGAAACCGATCACGATCGGCTCTCCATCGAAACGGACACCGAGATCCTCCTGCGCCTGACCAACCACCTGGCTGCGCGCACTGAGAACCAGCCGCTCCGGCGAGCCATCAAGCACAACCTTGTTACCGTCCTCGCGCGCCACAACCGACACGCGCTTTGCCGCAGCCCGGAGATCTTCGACCGATATGATGAGCGACTTGTTGTGGCTGGCGGGGATCACGCGCTCCCAGTTCGGATACTCGCCCTCGATAAGCCGCGATTGCACCGAGGTATTCCCGATGGTGAACCTTACTTGCGCGTCTGAGAGAACGATCCCAACATCGACCTCGCCTGAAGGAATAAGCCGAGCAACCTCGCCGTACGCGCGCGCGGGAACGATCGCCTCGTAGCGCTCCTGAACCTCGTGCCCGATCCCTTCCCTCGACCATGCGAGGCGATAGCCATCGGTGGCCACGAACTGTAGCTCGCTATCCTGGATGATCGTGAGGATCCCCGTAAGGACTTTGCGTGGATCGTCCGCTGAGCTAGCGAAGCGCGTCTCCCTGATGAGGCGGCTCATCACATCACCGCTCACTCGTACGGAGACGCCGCCCTCTATCTGCGGAAGCCTCGGAAACTCCTCCGCCGGCAATCCATGGAGCTCGTAGCGTGATCGCGCGCAGGTTATCTCGGTTACATGGCGGTCGTCGACCGATATCGTGACAGGAGCCTCGGGCAGAATCGCCACGACATCACTCAGCACCCGGGCGGGGATCGTCAGCGCGCCTGTGCGCTCAACGTTGGCGGGCACACTCGTCTCGATCCCGATCTCCAAGTCGTATGCCACCAGACCAAGGCGCCCGCCCTCGCGAGTTTCGAGAAGCAAGTTGCCGAGGATCTGCAGGGTGCTGCGAGAGGTCACCGCCTTCTGCACCGCATGGATACCCTCGAGTAGCGCTGCCCTGTCACACGATAGCTTCATCCCAAAAGCTCCTCCTGGACCCCATGTGGCGATACAGGGTCGATCACGCTATCCACTGCACATAGTCCTTATTCTTTGAATCCTTCAAAAAGTACTACAGTACTACTAATGCCGTGTATTCGGTGGACAAGCGCTCTGTAGCCTGCGGCGGCGCGGATTCCTCCTGTGGATGACGACGTGGAGGGCATGTGCAGATCTCCGAGGTTACACACAGTGTGTTGTTCTGCACATGCAATCCACACGGACTGACCGATCTATCCACTGCTACTCCACACGTCATTCGGGCCGCCTCATCAGTGGTCACAAGGATGGCCCTAACGACCTACGCCACCACGGCGAAGGTGGTCAGCGATCTCTGTTACTAGCGAGGCGATGGATGGATCGTCACGCATCATCTCCTCAGTGCGGGAGCATGCATGCATGACGGTCGTGTGATCCCTGCGCTTGAACTCCGATGCGATGTGCTGCAGCGAGAGATCCGTGTGCTGCCGTGTGAGGTACATGGCGATCTGTCGCGGCACCACCAGTCCCCTGCTTCGCTTCGCGCTGCTGAGATCCGCCTCGGCGACAGAGAAGCGTTCCGCAACAAGCGACTTGATGTCACCGACGGAGACCCCCCGCGAGCCATTCTCTACGGCATAGTCCTCTAGGCACCGTCGAACAAGGGCTTGTGTGATGGCCTCGCCGTCGATTGACGCGGTGTAGATGACCCGGACGAGGACGCCTTCTAAGGCTCGGATGTTCGATTCCACCCGATCGGCGATGTACTCAAGCACATCCAGTGGTACTTCCGCCTCGGTCGCGGAGGCACGCTGCTGGAGGATCGCGAGGCGCGTCTCAGGATCCGGAACGGCGATGTCCGCCATTAGGCCCATCTCGAACCTGGACCGGAGCCGATCATCGATGAGGTGTAGCTCCTTCGGCGGCCGGTCGGAGGAGATCACAATCTGGCGGCCATCCTGGTACAAGGCATTGAAGGTGAAGAAGAACTCCGACTCCGTGCGCGTTCCTTCGCGCGAAGCGATGAATTGGATGTCATCAACGAGGCAGAGGTCTACATGGCGGAACCGCGCTCGGAAGGCATCCATCTTGTTCTCGCGGATAGCGTAGAGCACGTTCTGCAGGAAGGCCTCGCCACTGATATACAGGACCTCCTTGTTCGGATGGTCCGTCTTGACAGCATGGCCGATGGCCTGCATCAGATGCGTCTTCCCCAGGCCTACGCCACCGTAGATGAACAGGGGGTTGTAGGCTCCTCCTGGGGTCTTGGAGACGCTGCGCGCAGCGGCGTGCGCGACACGGTTGGACGGACCGACGACGAAGTTATCGAAGGTGTACTTCGGGTCGAGGGGGCTCGACGGGAATTCGGACGTGCGGGAGGGCGGAGCAACGCGTATCGGTAGGGGCACATGGTCGGTCCGCGCTTGGTCCCCACCCCTCGGGACGACAACGAAGTGGACCCGCAGGTCACGGCCAGCAATGTGTGTGAGGGAGTTGCTCAGAGCCCCGGCTACCTGGGAATCCAGGTACCGCGCTTGGTATGTGTTCGGCGCCGCTATGATCAACGTGTCCTCGGCTAGTTCGACAGGCTCTAGATTCGGCAACCAGATACCAGCGGCACTGTTACTCATGATGCGGGACTGAAGGTCGGACACGGCCCGGCCCCATAGGTCCTTCAAATCGATCTCAGGCCCGCTTTTGTGAAGGTACTCCATCGCTCCAAGACCCCTCCCGTCTCACCTCTGCGAAGGTGAGGCTGTGCTTAATGATGCGTTAACCCTCCGGTACCCCGACGTGACGACAGGCGGTATCCCGTCCCCTTTAGCCCCCGGGTGACTCGAGGACGTGAGCCACCACCGCTTGTCCATGCTCGCTGATGCGTCTCTTGCCACGGGCTGTGTAGGACACCAGACCGTCGTGTTCCAGCTTGCTCAGATCTCGATACGCGGTGGTCAGGGACAGCCCTACGTGGTCCGCGACCTCGGATGGACCTACCTCACGACCGTCCGCCATGAGCAACAGCACCTGCACTCGTCTCGGCGGCAGCGCCGCCGCAGTAGTCTCTACGCTCTGCTCCCCAGGAGGCTGAACGCGGGGTGTCGCCACACCCCGACCACCAGCCCTACCCGCGAGCAGGGTGACCACCGCCCCACGCCCCAGATTGGGCCCGACGGTGAGGGAGCCGCCCCCACGCTCCACAGCCTCCCGAGCTACGGAAAGCCCGCATCCCACGCCCCGAATCACCTTCCGTAAGTCCCCGTCCGCAGTCGTGTAACCAGCTTCCAAGGCCCTACCGGGGTCCGCTATGCCACCCCCCGAGTCCGAAACCACCACACGCGCCCCGCGGTCCAAGATACTCACCACAGCCCCCTGAAAGTCAGCGTGGACCAGATTCTCGACCACCGCGCGCACCGCAGCCTCCGGAATCGAACTGCCCTCGCTCTGAAGCACGGTGAGGGCCTGCTCCGCGACCCGTTCAATCAGCTCGCGCGGGGTGGCGGCTACGACATCGGCAGTAGCTGGTGGCTCCTCGTCCGAGTGGTAGATGGCGATTCGAACGGAACGGCGCCAATCCTTCAAACTGCAGTTTGCATCCGCGAGCGCCGAATCAACGTCCGAATGAAAAGCTTCCTCATTAGCACGCGAAATACGGAAAGCCAAGGGACGTGTCCCCTGTCGCTTCCCACCCTCTGAGACCGCTTTCAGACGGACTTTCCGGCCCTTTGCCATCACGTTTCCGCCGTATCTGCCACGATGGAAGCAACTGACGAAAGCCCGCCTTGCCAGTGAAAAGCCCGCCATGCTCTGTGGATAACCCCAGGGCCATCAGCCGGCCCAGAGGCACGAAACGAGCGCGGAACGAGGCTGGTTGCCGGCATCCAGGCGATAGAGCGGACCATCGTCAAAGCCTTGGGAACAGCGGGTGTGAGGCAGTTATCCACAGAGTTGTCCACGCATGTGGATAAGATTCCCCGAAACTTTTTGTGGCAGGCGCGCGGGGTACCTGACAAGGCCCTTGCCTCTCACTCCCACCTGATGTCATTCGCTGTCGCCTTGAGTCGGCTGTTGGTGGGGCCGAACTATAACAGGCGCCCCAAAAAGGGTGAACTGACAACTGCACCGGCCCGTGAATCGCCGCCAAAACGGCGAATCAGCAGGTCACGGGCTGCACAGGAGCGCTCAGGCGCCGCGCTGACGGATCGCGTCTACTATGATCGGGCTAGGGGACTCCGTCGGGACGTCGATCCAGCGGATACGCTCATCGGTCTTGAACCACGTGATCTGCCGCTTCACATAGCGCCGTGTGTTGCGCTTGAATGTCTCCACGGCTTCGGGGAAGCCCACCTCTCCCCTGAGGAAAGCCACAAACTCCTTGTACCCGATGGCCTGCATAGCCTGGAGGTCAGGGGAGTAGCCACGGGCGAGGAGCTCCTGGACCTCCTTGAGGAGGCCGGCGTTGACCATGCGGTCGCATCGCTCCTCCACCCTTCGGTAGAGCTCATCCCGGTCACAGGTGAGACCGAACATGAGGCAGTCGTACCGATCGGTGGGCTCGGGCCGTTCGGAGTACACGTGCGACATGGGCCGGCCTGTACGCTCGTAGATCTCGATGGCGCGTATGAGCTTCTTCGTATCGTTTGGGTGTATCCGCTCCGCGGACGCAGGATCAACCTTAGAGAGGCGCTCATGGAGCGCCGTGGGGCCAGAGTGCTTCGCGAAGGCCTTGAGCTGGGCGCGCAGTTCGTCATCGGGTTCAGCTACGGGGAGGTCCAGCTTGTTGGCGAGGGCCCGCACATACAGCCCCGAACCGCCCACGACGATGGGGACCCGGGCACGCCCAAGTATGCCGTCGATGGCCGCCGTCGCATCGCGATGGAAGTGGGCCACGTTATAGGACTGTTCGGGCTCCACATGGTCGATGAGGTGATGGGGAACCTGGGCCTGCTGCTCGGGCGTGGGCTTGGCAGTCCCCACATCCATGCCACGGTAGAACTGCATGGAGTCGGAGGAGACGATCTCCCCGCCCACGGCGAGCGCGACCTCGATGCCGGTCTCCGTCTTGCCCGTGCTCGTTGGTCCCACGATGAAGACAACGAGCGGCTTGCGGATCTCATGTGACACGGTAGACGGGTCCTCTCAGGACTCACTGAACGTAGGAGCGTGGCTAGCCGTGCACTACCCTCGCCCCGTCGCATACACTATGGGATGGCCTTGGGGCTTTCCGTGGGACGCCGCGCCGTCCCTCCGAAGGGGACCGGCGCCCGGGCGGAAGAGGAGACACATGAACCACTTCTTCGCCGACCTGCACATCCACATCGGCCGCAGCAGCGACGGCCGTCCTGTGAAGATCACCGCATCCCGCGATCTCACCTTCGAGAACATCTGCGTGGAATCCGTCGAGCGGAAGGGGATCCAGGTCGCGGGCATCATCGACTGCGCGTCGCCCGCCGTCATCGATGACATCAAGCGGCTGGTGGAAGCGGGGGAGATGGAGCCGCTGGCAGGGGGCGGACTGCGCTATCGCGGCGAGCTTGTGGTCATTCTGGGCGCCGAACTGGAGACCCACGAGGAGCAGGGCGGGCTCTCCCATCACATCTGCTTCCTGCCAGATCTCGCCACCCTCGAGGAGTTCTCGCGCGCGATGGCGCGCAAAGTCACCAATATGCAGCTATCGTCGCAGCAGTGCCATATGCCCGCCAACCTCCTCGCCAAAGAGGTGCTGGCGCGGGAGGGTCTGTTCATCCCCGCCCATGCCTTCACGCCTCACAAGAGCCTATATGGCGCCTGTGCCGCGACACTCAGGTCGGTGTTCGAGGAGTCCGTGCTGGAACGTATCCCTGCCATCGAGCTGGGGTTGTCCGCCGACACGTCCATCGCCGATCGCCTGTCGGAGCTCAGGGACATGACCTTCCTCTCCAACTCCGACGCCCACTCATTGCCCAAGATCGCCCGTGAGTACAACATCATCGCGATGCCGGAGCCGTCCTTCGCCGGCCTTCGAGGGGCTCTGGAACGGCGGGGTGGCGCAGGGATCGCCGGCAACTTCGGGCTCGACCCACGCCTCGGCAAGTACCACCGGAGCTTCTGCGAGACATGCGACGAGGTCGTCCTGGAGCCGCCTCCGACCTTCCGGTGCTCGCGCTGCGATGGTGATCGGGTCACGGCGGGCGTTCTGGACCGCATCGTCGCCATTGCCGACCAAGATGAGTCCCTCTCGCCCGACCACCGCCCGCCCTACCGCCACCAAGTCCCCCTCGAGTTCGTGCCGGGCTTGGGCTCGGTGAAGCTGAACGCCCTCCTCAACCGCTTCGGCACGGAGATGCGCGTGCTGCACGAAGCCGAAGAGGACGGAATCGCTCAGGTAGTGGGGTCGAAGGTGGCGCGGCTCATCATCCATGCGCGCGAGGGTCGGCTCGCGATGGACGCCGGCGGAGGGGGCCGCTTCGGCCGCGCGCTGCCCCAGGCTGACGATCAGCTCAGCCTGGGGCTCTGAAGCCATGCCGGTCCGGCTCAGGAGCCCGCATCCGACATCGGACCGACGCGCTCGTCCTCTACGCCGGCGCAGTGGTTGGCGTACCGCGCCGCAGTGAAGAGGAAGTCCGAGAGGCGGTTCATGTACGCCAGCGCATCAGCCAGAGCGGCAGCCACCTCGTCAGCGACGTCCGTCCCCTGCGCCTCCTCGGACACCCAGTCGTTGAATTCCCGCTCCGCCCTCCTGCAGACGGTCCGCGCCACGTGGAGCGTAGCCTCGGGCTCGGAGGCGCCGGGGATCACGAAGCTCCCTAGAGGCGGCATGGCTTCCGTCCAGCCGTCGATGGTCCTCTCCAGAGCCGCGACATCGAGTGATGTCACATCGTGGTTGTGGTACTCAGGGAAACTGGCTACTACCGCGCCCAGCCGGTACAGCTTACGCTGCTGCGCCAACAGACCCTCACCGATCGCCGGCTCGACGCAGCGCGCGCGGGCCAAGCCCATAGCGGCGTTGAGCTCATCCAGGGCGCCCAGGGCGCGAGCCTGAGCCGAGCCCTTCTTCATGGTCCTCCCGGCAAGGGTCCGGGTCTCGCCCGCGTCGCCTCGACGAGTGTAGATCGGATGGGGCATGGCTGCCTCCTTCAGGGCGTCTGAACGCCTTGGTCTGGCCCAGTCGATGAAGTATGCGTGCCGGCCCGTCCCGGGACCTCTGCCGCCGTGGCAGACACGGCGGGGGCGCAGAGAGCCGAGATCCCGTTCTCCTCGAGCCGCCACCTTGATAGCCCGCGCGCTACCTCCAGACTCCGCTCAGCCTCCTCGAGGCGGCCCTGCGCGCGCAGCACCCACCCACGCACCTCCCACGCCTGCCAGCGCTCGGCGTGGTGATACCGGGCCGCGTCAGCCAGGCGCAGAGCGCCTTCGGCCTCGCCGCTGCGCAAAAGCGCGATCGCGGCCAGCTCGCGGTTCGCGGGGACCGTGAGCGTCAGGTCCAGAGCGGCCCCGATGGCCTCAACGGCCGCCTCATGCTGGCCCCGTAGAAGAGAGGCGATACAGCGCGCGCGATGGGGAGCGGTGTAAACCTCGCGGGTTACCGGGTCCGTCTGGCGTGGAGAAGGGAGATCCCCCATGCGAGGAGCGACCGGCGCTCCCCCTGACACCCAGTCGGTCACGACCGTCGGCGGACGGGCCACCTTGGGCTCCGCCACGAGCGCCCCCCGGAGGTGCAGGGCGTACCAGACAGGCCCCGCGAGGTCGACCTCAGGCGCCATGAGCAGTCCAGCGGGGTCGTTCCGGCCCAAGAGCAAGGCAGGGCGCCCGTGGCCCTGGGCCATGACGGTCTGAGCGTACTCCGACGCATCCTCGCCACGGCCCTCGTGGACACGATCGGTGGCGGTCTGCATGGGCAGGAGCGCTAGCGCCGCGACGCCGGCGACCGTGGTCCACCCCAGGGGCAGGGCGCGCCGGTTCTCGGCCTGCCCCAGCGTGACCGCGAACCCCGTCGCGGCGGCCAAGACGAGGCCCAAAGGGCAGTAGGCGAGGATCTCAGAGCGCATCTCGCCGCCCTGGGACCAGCCGGGAATCCATCCCGTCAGGAAGAGTAGAACGCCGAACCAGAGGGCCCCGGATAGGGCCTTGCCCCTGTAGAGGCCTGCGGCAGGGGCTTGGTACCGCACGATCCACACCAGGGCCAAGGCGATGCCTGTAAGGGGCATCCAGCCCACATCCGCGACCAGTTCCGCGAGCCGCACGCGTACGAGCAAGGGCCCACCCGCGGTGGTGGCATCGAAGGGGGCCTGGCCGAGGAGCCCGGCCTCCAGGTACGGCAACAACCCGTCGCGACTCGGCGCCGGCCACAGGCTCTCGGGGTAGGCTGGCGCCGTCAGAACCACCATCGAGAGCGGCAACAGCCCGACAAGGAGGCCGAGGAGAAGGGGGAGCGCGCCACCTGCCGCCGCGAGGCGCCTGCCGCGGTCATGTGGGGTCGTGCCGCCGGCGTTGGCGAGGAGCAGTGGAACCAGCCCGGACAGGCAGACGAAGAGGAAGAGCAGGTGCTGAGTGAGGCCGATCCCGGCAAGCAGCCCGAGAGCAACGCCCCCGAGGCGGCTCAAGTGGCGGCGCCGTCGCCATCGCAGGCAAATGAAGAGGAAGAGAGCGGCTAGCAGCACGGACAGGGGCCGGGAGTCGGCGGCGCTGGAGGCTTCCCAGAGGGGCACGGAGAGGGCCAGGGCGAGGGCCGAGAGACCGGCCAGGAGCAGGTCCCTCAGGCCCGGCTCGTGGGCAACTTCCGGATTCGGGCCCCGAGCGGCGCGTATCGCTTCGAGGCAGGCCAGTCCCGATGCAGCGACCGCCAGGGCTCCAAGAACCGCCGACAGAACCGCCAGGGGGTAGGCCGGCTCCTGGTCCGGCGCTAGCAGGAGGACACCACGGCCGATGAGAGCCCACAGGGGCGAGGTCCCAGGCGGGGGCAGGGAACCCTCGGCCGCAGCCACACACAGGAAGCCGCAGCGCCCCCACTGCACCGTGCGGGCCGCGGAGCTGAGGTAGAGCAGGCCCGCGACGATCCCCGGAGCCAAGCCGGCAACGGCCAACGCGGCCAGCTCGGACCGCTCGGTTCGCTCGAAGGAAGACTGCGGCGGCACGTTGGCTCCTCTCCCCTGGTGCCTCCAATACAAGCGGCAGGGTCGGCCTTCCTGCGTGGGTGGTCCGCCACGTGAGGGAGGGCTTTGACGATCACGGAGCGAAGGCCAGAAAGCTCGTGCAGCTAGGCCAATCCGCGGAATAGGTAAGGTGCCAGACCTTGTACAGAGTCATCCCCATCGCGCTGGGCGTCCTCAGTGTCCTCGGCATCTCCGGGGCCTTCGCCCAGGAGCTCCCCGTTATCCACGACATGCATTACGCCGACCTCAGCCCGGACGGCTCCCAGATCGCGTTCTCGTACCAGGGCGATCTATGGGTGGCTGACCTGAACGAGCAGGGTCAGGGGGTGGCGCGACGTCTCACCGTCCACATGGCATACGACTGCCGCATACGGTTCTCGCCCGATGGCGAGCGCATCGCTTTCAGCTCGAACCGCTACGGTGGTGACGACATCTTCCTTGTGCCGGCGGCGGGCGGGGAGATCGAGCGGGTCACCCATCACAGCGCCGGCGACGTCATGGCGGAGTGGTCGCCCGATGGAACCAAGCTGCTGTTCAACGCCGGTGGCCGCGACTTCCGCGAGGGCGCTCCGTACGAGATCGATCTGGAGTCCGGGTACGTGCGCCCGCTCCTCCACGACTCGGAGCACTGCAGCGCCACGAGCTACTCCCCGTGCGGTCGGTACGTGGCGGGCGTCCGTGGGGGCCAGTCCTGGTGGCGCAAGGACTACAAGGGCAGCGGCGACTCCGACGTGTTCATCTATGATCGCGATACGGACACGATGGAGATGCTGACCGAGGACTACAACGGCACGGACAACTGGCCCGTGTTCGCCGAGGATGGCAAAACCCTTTGCTGGGTCTCGGACCGGGACGGCCGGCCCAACGTCTACGCTATGGACCTAGAGAGCCGCGAGATCCGCCGGATCACCCAGAACGATACGGACGCCACCATCTACCTCTCCGTGTCGGGGGACGGCAAGACCCTCATCTACGAGTGGAACTTCGACCTCTGGACCGTGCCCGTGAGCGGTGGGGAGCCGCGGAAGCTGGAGATCAGGGCTCCCATCGACCACAAGGAGAGCTTCGAGGCCGAGGAGACGAAGACGAGCGACGTGGAGGAGATGGAGCCCAACCGGGACGGTTCCTGGGTAGCCATCCGCCTGCGGGACGACATCTTCCTCATCAAGCCCGAGTTCAAGAACGGCTCGATCCGTCTCACGGACTGGCCCGGCATGGATGGCGACTACTACTGGCACCCTGACGGGAAACGGCTCGTCTACCTGACCCAGGAGAATGGCCCGTCTGACATCTGGATGTACGACACCGACACCAAGGAGAAACGGCCCTTCGTCGAGGACGGGAAGTACTACCTCGACATGCTCGGCTACACCTGGGATGGCACGAAACTCCTGTTCCGACGGGATAGGGGCGCGGACGGTATCTATGCCGCGGACGCCGAGACCGGCCAGGTCAAGAAGTTCATCGACCTGCCCGGCGTCTCGGAGGTTCGGATCTCGCCCGATGGGCGTTGGATCGCGGCGACGATCAACCACGTGCGCTCGGGTACCGACATCTACCTGCGTGCGGTGGGGCGGAGCGACGAGCATTGGGTGAACATCACCAACAACCCGGATGGCAACTCGACACCCATGTGGTCGCCCGATGGCAAGAAGCTCTTCTTCGTCTCCTACCGCACGGGCTCGTGGCAGATCCACTCCATCGACTTGGTGCGGCAGCCCGTCGAGTTCGATGACTACGAGGCTCAGTTCGAGGCCCTCGAGAAGAAGGACGAGCCGGCGGAGCAGCCAGAGGAGAAGCCGGAAGAGGAGCCTGCCGCTGAGGCGGAGGGAGAGGCCGAGGGCGAGGAGACCGGGGACGAGGCTGAGCCCGAGCCGGAGCCGGAGCGGCCCGAGTGGCAACCGGCGCCCATCGACCGCATGACCATCGACTTCCTCCGCATCGACCGCCGGGCGAAGCGGGTCACCACATCGAACACGAACGAGGGGATCGTGGGCTTCTCGGGTGACGGGAAACGGCTGGTCTTCACCCGCGGGCAGCAGATCTGGACGATGGACTTGGATGGCTCCAACCAGCGGCAGTTCGTGAACGGCGATTTCGACCTTGGCAGCGTCCGCCTCACGGAAGACGGGAAACTGATCTTCTTCACCAGCGGAGGCGACGTGTACAAGGCCGATGCCGAGCGCGGCGGCAGCGCGACGAAGCTGAACTTCAAGGCCGAACTGGACCGCGACGCACGGATGCTGCAGCAATGGGCCTTCCGGCAGGGCTGGGCGTTGCTGGATGAGAACTTCTACTCCCCCACTCGCCACGATATCGACTGGGCGGGCGAGCTAGAGCGGTACCTGCCCCATGTGACCGGAACGCTCGTCATCGAGGACTTCGTCCACCTCATGAGCCGGCTGATCGGCGAACTCAACGCATCCCACCTGGGCTGCTACGGGGGCGGCCGGTCGGGCAAGGACACGGCGCGACTGGGGATCGTGCCCGATCCGGCCTATGCCGGCCCGGGGATCCTGGTGAAAGAGACCCTCGACACGGGCCCTTGCGATCAGCCGGACACACGCGTTGAGCCGGGCGAGTACATCGTCGCCATCGATGGCGAAGAGGTCTCCAACACGGAGCGCGTTCATGAGCTCCTCGCGGGCCGCGCCGGCGAACGCGTCAAGCTCACGGTGAACGCCGAGCCGACGCTCGAGGGGGCGAGGGAGATCTCCATCAAGCCCTTCTCCTCGGGCGCGCTGAGCGGCCTCTGGTATGACCTGTGGGTAGAGAACAACCGGAACCGGGTGCTGGAGCTCTCGGACAACCGGGTCTACTACATCCACATGAACGCAATGAACGCCACGACGCTGGCCCAGTTCACCGATGAGATCCAGGGCCCGGCGCAGCGGTACGACGCCGTGATCATCGATGTGCGCTGGAACAGCGGCGGCTACACCCACGACAGCGTCATCGGGCTGCTGTACAAGAAGATCCACGGCTGGCATGCGCCGCGAAACAACCCGCTCACGTCGACGCCGGCGCCCATGTTCGGGGGGCCCATGTGCTGCCTGATCAACCAGCACAGCTTCTCGAATGCCGAGATCTTCCCGAACGCCTTCCGGACGACGGGCCTTGGTCCCCTGGTGGGGGTGCCCACAGCCGGTGGCGTCATCGGCACTTGGGACACGACCCTCGTCAACGGCGCGGGCTTCCGGGTGCCGGTGGAGGGCTGGTACACGGCGGAAGGCATCAACCTGGAGAACTACGGTGTGCCGCCGGACATCCATGTGGAGTACCCGTACGAGGCCTACCGCGAGGGTCGAGACCCCCAGCTTGAGGCGGCTGTGGCGGCGATGCTGGAGGCTCTAGACCGGGGAGAGGGCTGGCCCACCCCGCCCGACGTGGACGACCACCGCATGGACGCGCTCCCGTAGAGGAAGCCATGGGCGCGTGGTCCGCCACGCGCCCATGGGCACTCCCCAGCCGGAGCGCGCCTAATCCACGGGCGTGAGCATGAGGTAGTCGAGGCCGCTAACGCCCGCGATCGCCAACGCTACGCGCCGCATACCCTCACACTCTCTCGCGATGGTCTACCGTGCGACCTCGTAGTAGATACAACCGCCCTCGAAGGCGGCTGGGTCAGCCGTGAAGGTGAGCCGCCCCGCATCGATCGAGGCCGGTACCTGACCGAGCCGCGCGCCGTCGGTCGCCAGAGCATAGACGGTATAGGCCCCCGGCTCATACAAGGCCAGAGACACGGTCGCGGTGGAGCGCTTCACGAGAAGCGGCAGGCCGCCCCACTCCAGGAGGGTGGTCCTGTCGAGGTCGCCGAAGCGCATACCCGCGTTGAGGATCTCGGTAAGGTGGGAGACGACGACCCTCGCGCTGACCGATAGGGGCTCCCCGTCCACGGAGGTGGCCCAGACCATGCCTCCCGCATCGTTGAACTGGGTGTCCAGGGCGCCCGCGGCAGCGGGTCCCTCCGTCGCGCGGAACACCGCCGAGGTTCGGGCGGCGCCCACCGTGGCGACTCCCTGCCCCCCGTCGATGAGCACCTCGCCGCCCGGTGACTGCCAGACGCCCGCGGCCGGGTCCAGACGGTCCGCGCCTGGCAGCAGTTGGCTGGACCGCAGGGCATCAAGGACCGCTGACACGGCCTCGGTGGACTGTCGCTCCACGGTAGGCGGCACGCCCTCGTTCATGGAGGAGTCCAGGGCGCCAAAGGCGATGTCGGCATCGTCTTCAGCCCCTACTGTGGAGGCAAGTCTCGTCGTGTAGGCGAGGCTCTCGAGCCCCCCCTCGGCTCGGGGCATGGAAGCGAGGCCGGGGTCCAGAAGGTCCTCGGGCACCCGGAGGGTCACGAGAGGTTCCGCGGGTGCGAGGTCACCGCGGAGGAACAGGGCCACGGCCAAGCGGTCCGAAGCCTGGCAGATGGGATCGCTCGCCAGGTCGAAGAAGGTCATACCCATGGGCTCGAAGCTGCGGTCACGCTGGTGGCTGTAGCTAAACCGGTAGAGGCCATCCCAGTCCTGGATCGCTGCTACGGAGCCCATCAGGAGCCCTCCCTCGTGCCGGTGCGCGTTGGGCACGACATAGTTGAACTCGCTGATGGTGAAGGGCTTCCCCGTCACCCGGAGCAGCGCGCGGTCCCGGGCGCCCGCGCCGCCGTCGTACACGGCGCTGCGGCCCGCGCTCCAGCCCCTCGAGGGAAGCTGCCACGGGTTGGCCAGGAAGTTGGGGTGGTCCCAGTACATGTGGGAGTCCACGAAGTCGTACTCGCCCCGTAGCACCTGGTTACCTAGGGGCTCGGTCCAGCCGTTCTGGTCTGTGAGAAGCGCTCGAACGCCGAGTTCGTCACGGAGCAGGTCACGAACGCGCCGGTACAGTGCGAGGTGGCGCTGGCAAGTGAAGCGCTGCCGGTCGGCCTCCCGCCGGTGACCGCCTCCGGTGACGCCGACGGTCCCTACCGTAGGGTCTTCGTCTGCGCCCAGGGAGTCGGCCCACGCTGCGGCGAGGCCCTCGCGACCCCCATACTCATCGAGTAGCCACTCGTTCCAGACCCGCTGCCACGCCGCTTGGACCTCGCCGTCGATACTCCCGACGAAGTTCCCGCCATTGCCCTCATTGACGACAACGAGGGTCGCGAGGACGGGATCGGCCCCGAGGGAGAGGCCGGTGTAGGGGTTCACATGGGTGAGGAGCCGCCGTGAGAACTCGGCGAAGTTCGCGTAGGCCCCCTCATGCACGAGCACGAGCATCTTGAAGTCATCCTGCGGGATTGTGCCCTCGCCCTCGCCGAAGATCTCCGCGCGCCTCACCGGCCGGGAGACATAGAGGTCGGTCGTGACATAGAGTCCTTCGCGCTTACAGGCGGCCATGAGGTAGTCGAAGCGGTCGAGCTGCTCCTCCCGAAAGGTCAGGCTGTCCGGCGCGTCCCAACCGACCAGGTCCGTCTCGTAGTGGTGGATGCGGACGGAGTTGTAGCCCAGGGCGCGCAACCGCGCCGCCAGGCGATCTGATTCCTCGTGGCTGGGGTAGTTGGCGTTGAAGCACAGGTTGATGCCATAGAAGCGCACGGGCTCCCCGGGCCGGCCCTCGAACTCGAAGTGACCCGTTTCCCCCACAACGACGGGACCGTGCTTCCCTGCGGGCCCATCAGCGAGTCCCATGCCCGTCCAGTCGAGGGCCGAGCCGGGAACGATGTCCAGCCGGTTCTCGAAGGGCACCCACTCATCGGAGGGCTCCAACGTCACGGGCTGGTCCTGCTCGATCTCCGTTGCCATGCCCAGGTCCACCTCCACTGTGATGGTCACTGTGTCCCCTGCCACCCACTCGGCGCCTTCGCCCGTCTGAGGACCCACGCGCACCTCCAGGTTGTCCCCCCACTCGCGGCTGTCCTGGAGCAGGATCGACTGCCCTGTGGGGCAACGGAAGACGACGGGCGGCTGGCCGGGGCGCGTCAGGGAGAGACTTCCCGGCGCCGCGTTCAGGTGCGTGCCCTCGTGGACGATAGGCACCTCGCCCGCGGCCCCTGGCGCCTCCCAGGCCGAGCCGATCCAGAGTCGCGCAGGCAGGCTGAAGCTCATGTTGATGCTGCTGACCCGCAGGGAGACGTCGGGTGTCATGCCGTAGGTGAGGCGGAACCCCTGATCGCGTCCCTCGATGGCGGCGGCACAAGCGACCCGGCCCCCATCGAGACGCGCCTCGCTCTCCATGGGCGTCGCGCTCGCCGGCATCGAGAAGGAGCGGTGCTGCCAGCCCTCGAGAAACATCCCGGGGGCGAAGGTCATCATCTCCGTGCCGTCGATTCGGACGGAGCCCGAACCGCTCATGCTGACCCGCACGACCGCCTCCTGAGCCAGCGTCGGATGGATTCCGAGCAGCGCGGCTCCAAAGACGCATAGGGAGAACCTCATGGGTATCGCGCTCCTTTCGAGGTAGCGAACCTATCAAGGCGGCCACCGCACAGCCCTTCCTCCTCGGCCCGAACCGAACCTGCGATGAAGCCGCAGGGGACCGCGACACGGACAGGGAAGCGTCACCGCCGGGAACGTCCCACACACGAGAGGACAACACACCATGCCCGAAGTCATCAGCCCCCAGCCCCACCAAGTCGTGCAGCGCGATGGAGCGAACCAGGGAAGCATCCCCATCGAGGTGCGGGGCGCGCCCGCGGGCGCGACAGTCGTACTCGTCGATGCGGCCGGCGCTTCAGTGCCGTGCCAGCCGAAGCTCACCGAGGAGGGGGCGCGACTGACGGGGTCGGTGGACGGTGTCCCGACGGGCGGACCGTACGCCCTTCAACTCCTATCGGGCGATGACGAGGTCGCCCGTGTCGAGGGGCTCCTCGTTGGCGATCTGTGGATCCTGGCGGGCCAGTCGAACATGGACGGCTGCGGGAAGCTCAGCGGCGCAGAGCCGCCCTCGGAATTGGTCTCGGCCTTCTATTACGACGACCGCTGGGGCATCGCCGAAGACCCCCTCTGCTGGTACAACGAGGCGACCGATCCCGTCCACTGGGGCGTTCTCGAGAACCGGCAGGCCGCCATCGAGTGGGACCGGTCGATGCGAACCATCGGAGCGGGCCTGGGAATCGCCTTCGGCAAGGAGCTTGTGCGACGGCTCGGCGTGCCCATCGGCCTCCTCGCATGCTCTCACGGCGGCACGAGCATGGCCCAGTGGGATCCCGCGCTGCTCGACCGCGGCGGCGAGAGCCTCTACGGCTCCATGATCCGAAGGGTCCGCGCCGCGGGCGGCAGAGTGGCCGGAATGACCTGGTACCAAGGGGAGTCCGATGCCAACCCGGACGCGGGTCCGGTCTACGGCGAGGCGTTCACCAGCTTCGTGAACGCGCTCCGCGCAGAACTGGGCCAGCCGGAGATGCCCGTGTTGTACGTTCAGCTCGGGCGCTTCTACGCCGACCCCACGCCGGAGTCCGAGCGTTGGTGGCACGAGATCCGCGAGGCACAGCGCCGCGTGGAACCGGACATCCAGCCAGCGGCGATGGTCGCGGCATCGGACCTGTCGCTCGATGACATCATCCATGTTGACGCCCCCGGAATGAGGCGACTCGGTATACGGATGGCCCGCCTGGCCCACGTGGTGGCGTACGGCGCGGCGGAGGAGGGATGGCTCGGGCCCCGGCCAACCACGGTCGATGTGGCCGAGGACCGGCAAGGGGTGACCATACGCTTCGAGTCGGTGAATGGCAGGCTCATCGGCACGAAGCGACTCTATGGGTTCATGGTGAGGAGCGCCGAGGGCCCTCTGCTCCTGGGAGACTGCCGCCTCGGAGGCGACGGGCTGTCCGTGGAACTCACCTTCCCGGCGGCGCTGCCCGAGGGCGCCGAGCTGTTCTACAACTACGGGCACAATCCCCAGGGCGTCATCCTGGATGAATGGGACATGCCCGTCCCGAGCTTCGGGCCTATCGCCCTGTAAGGAGGCGCGGCATGCGACAGGCTATCCCGCGGAACAACGGCTGCCGCATCAGCGATGAGTGGACCTACCGAGAGCAGCGGGTCCTGGTCATGGAGAACGACCTGCTCCGTATCGTCGTTCTCCTCGACAAGGGCTCGGACATAGTCACCTTCGAGCACAAGCCAACGGGCATCGACGCCCTCTGGAAGGCGCCTTGGGGCGACATCATCTCTCCCGGCAAGCACATCACGACCCGGCCGCGGGCCGAGGGGAACTTCTCGGACTTCCACGAGGGCGGCTGGCAGGAGTGCTTCCCGAACGGAGGCCGGGTCTGCGAATACCGAGGGGCCGAGATGGGCCTCCACGGTGAGGTGTACGGCCTCCCCTGGGAGTGCCGCATCGTGGAGGACAGCCGCGAGCGTGTCAGTGCGGAACTGACCGTCCGAACGCGGCGGACGCCCTTTCTCATCCGGAAGACCCTAACCATCAGCGACGGCCTGAGCAGCTTGGAGATCGCCGAGACGGTGACGAACGAGGGGCGTTACCCCATGGAGTTCATGTGGGGCCACCATCCCGCTTTCGGTGCCCCTCTGCTCTCAGAGGACACCTACGTGACCACGGGGGCCCGCACAGCGAGGCTCGATCCTGGGGAGGATCCCGACAGCCGTTTCTCGGGCGAGACGATCGCCCCGCCGACCGCCGTGCCCGGGCGGTCCGGCGAGCCCATCGACATCCTTCGCACGCCCGGCCCATCCGACGTCGTCAGCGACATGTTCTACCTCACCGACCTAGACGAGGGCTTCTACGCCCTCACGAACATGTCCCTAGGGCTCGGGTTCGCGATGGAGTTCGACCCTGCCGTGTTCGGCTGCATCTGGTACTGGATCGCCTGCAACGCGCCGAGGGGCGCGCCCTTCCACGGGCGGTCCTACACCGTGGCCCTGGAGCCCTTCACCTCCTGGCCCGCCATCCTCACCCATGCCATCGAGAACGGCACGCAGCGCAGCCTCGACCCAGGCGAGAGCCTCAGCACGGCTCTCCGCGCCGGCATGTTCCACGCCGAGTCGCCTCCACAGAGCCGGTCGGAACTGAGGTACCACCGTTGAGCGAGCAGGCTGCCACGTGCCCCTTGCGGCAGTCGGTGCTGTGGGCGTGCCTGCTCGCCGCCGTGGGCCTCACAGGCCTGTTGGCGCTGGGGTCCGCATGGTTCGCCTCACGCGACTTCGCTAGCGAGGCGGCTCCATCACCCCTGGCCTCACTGGAGGATGGCGGCGCCCTGCCCGGGCCCGATGACTTCCCCGTTCGGTGGGGCGAGCAGGAGCTGCTTGGCGGACAGCTCGGCCAGTCGGGCGTCGCCTTCGCCGTGCTGGAGCAGACTCGCGGGGCACTGGCGCCGGGTGCCCCAGCACCGGGTGAGGGCGAGAACCTGTACGGGTTACGCGTCGGCGCCGCCATCGACGCGGAGAGCGGTGTGGATCCGGCAAACTACCGGTTCGAACTGGCCGACGCATCTGGCGGCACCTACGCGCCGAGCGCGGTCTCGACTCCGGGCCGCCTGCTCCCGGGGCCGGCGCTGAACCTGTTCGAGGTCTACTTCCCCCTGCCGACTGAGGCGAGGCCGGCTACGGTGACCATCTACACCGAGGGTTCCGCGCTGGTACTCCCCGCCTGCCCGGTGCCGCGCCCTGAGCCCGACGCGGAGTAGACCCCTACTCGCCCCGCGGCAACCCCCAGGAAGGATCACGCTGGCTCTCCTGCCGGATGAGCCGCGCTCCAGCCGGGACCTCTGCGCTGCGAGCCTGAACCTGGGTGATGTCCGCCGCCCGGCAGTAGAGACTCACGAGCGTCTGCTGGTCGTTCAGGGAGAGATCCACGACCGAAGCACTCACGAACATGAGATCCTTGGTATTCACGCTGTGGCCCATGAAGCCCAGGGCGTGTCCGAACTCATGGATGGTAGTGATCCGAACCTCGCGATCGGAGAGACGCGAGCCATCGGCATACATGGCGATACGCATGTTGGGCGGGAAGAACTGCTTACCCACGATCACGTGGTCTGTCACGCCCGTCGTATAGCCACCGAGGCTGTCCACCCAGGAGATGCTGATGTCGGCCGTCGAGGACGTGACCTCCCGGAAGGTGTACGCGCCTCGGCCCGCGCCCTGCCATTTGGACATGGCTTCGCGGACGTAGCCGGCATACTCCGACTTCCATCCCCTTGGGGCCTTATCTGTGTTCATGGAGACCGTGATGACGCTCTTGGTGAACCTCAGGACATCCTTGCCATCGAGGAGAACGCGGCTGAGGTAGGAGGTCGCCCCCGGGATGGTGATGCACGGGATGCTGCCGCCCGAAGGGCCATCGTCCGGGTCATCGTCTGGGTCGTCGTCGATAGGGTCGATCGTTGGCGGACGGTCAAAGGGGCCATCGACGGAGCACCCCAGGGCGAAGCAGGCGACCAGGGCGAGCAGGAGCCCCAGAACGCCTAGAGCCAGCCGGGTCGGGTTCATGAAACGCCGCCTTCCTCAGTGCAAGTGGCGCCCAAGGCCTTGGTGACCTGGCAACGGGCGCCGATTTCATGTTACCCGCGTGGCGCTTCCCTACTCCTCCGAAATGACGACCCGGAACCCGACATCGAACACAGGCCGCCAGGTGGGGTACCCCCATCGGAAGCCCGCTCGGGCGCGGTTGGGCCGATCGTACCAAGACCCTCCGCGCACAACGGCCCTACCGCCGCCGGCCTCGATCTCCGATCCGTCTTCCGCATCACTAGGAGCGTAGAGAGACCGGGTCCACTCGCGGACGTTCCCAATGATGTCGTAGAGCCCCCAGGGGTTGGCCGCGTACTGGCCTACATCAGCGCTTACCGTGGCCCCGTCATCCACGGAGTCGACGCGAGGCATCCACAGAGGGGAGTCCGCCCGCGCCAGCGCGGCGACTCTCTGGTCGGCGAGGTTCGCGTAGGGAGCAAAATCCGCGTCGGCGGCGCCCCAGGGGAACACCTCGGCCGAGCCAGCCCGGCACGCCCACTCCCACTGGGCCTCCGTCGGGAGCGTCACCCGGCGCCCCGTGCGCTGGGATAGCCACTCGCAGAAGGCCATGGCGCGCTCCCAGGAGACTCGGATGACCGGCTGCTGCGGGCCATTCGAGGGCACGCCGCGGCGGATCTGATCCTTGTTGGTCTCCGAGATGTACGCGCTGTCATGTTCCGGGTCGAACCGGGCATACTGGGCGTTGGTGACCTCGAAACGGCCCATCCAGAACGGCCGATCGATGTGCGCGACTCGCCTGGGCTCGTCCGGCGTAGAGCTGGCATCGCCCATGACGAAGGAGCCGGCGGGCACCCGCACCAGTTCCAGGGTCACTCCATCCCCGAGGTCCAGGGATAGCTCCCGCTCCCCGAGTTCGGCGGCCAGCGCCGCGGCGCGGTCGGCGCCGAAGGGCCAGCCCTCGATCTCCGGCGGCGGGCTTGGATCGGCGGCCGGGGAGGGCATCGGCTCGAACATGGGCGCCGGCGTGGGCGGCACATCCTCGAGGTCGACCATGTCACCGACGTAGGCCGCCCGATGCGCCAACCGGAGCTGCCGGAAGTCGTTCGGAATGGGTCGGTGCTCGCTCCATGTGCCGTGGCAAGGCACGTTGAGGTCGATCCACGTCACCAGCCTATCCCACGCCTGGGGATCCAGCGCCACGCCGTAGTGGCCCTTCTCGAGCATCTGAATGAGCTCGCTCGTGTCGGCATGGAACTCGCCGGGCCGCTGGATGTGGTAGTCGCTCTCGGGCCCCGGCCGGCGAACGTAGGGGTGCAGCGCGAGATAAGCGGGGGTGAAACCGGACCAGCCTTCGCTATCGGGGCGGTCCGTCAGGTCGAGGGACGAACCCGCGTCGTGGCAGCTCGTGCAGTAGCTATCGAGAACCGGCTGGACCTCGCGGCGGAAGCTGAAACCACGCTCAGGGCCGTACCACGGCTCGATCTCCACCGGCTCCGAGAGCGATGCCAGCCCGTGCCCTCCCGCGGGCACCGTGCCATGGTTCTCATGGCAGCCCACGCATGACAGGTTCTCGCCTGGCATGGCGGTGAGCCAGCTGCGCATGATCTGCACGGCGCGGCCGTTCTCGTCGATAGGCTGCACGGCGAGGGGCTTATTGGCTGGCACGCGGAACAGGGCAGACCCGTCATCGCGCACAGGTACCGTGCCAAGGATCCGATGAACATCCCACGGGCCATCCACGCCGATGTGAATGTGACCGCCCATGTGCGGATAGGCGTAGTGGTACTCGAAGATGCGCAGGCCTTTCACAACGCCGCGAGGCACGCCCGCGAGGCCGCGGCCCTCATAGATGTTCGAGAGGTAGATCGTCGCCTCCGGGTCACTGAGGCGGACCCGGTCAGGCACGATGCAGGGGAGGGGCCTCGGCCGGAGGGCGATGGGTTCGAGGCAGGCGTGGGTAGGATCCTCGTACAGCAGCACCATATTGTCGAAGGCGTCCACCAGGTAGATGCCCCAGGGCGACTCGGGGGTCGGCCGGCAGGACACCAGGATGCGCTTGTCATCGATGGGGCAGGGGTGGAGGAACCGAGGCCAGGAGTGCTCGACGAGCTGGTCCTCGAGGATGGGCGCCACGACCTCCTCGCGGCCAGGTATCCGCTGGATGACCCCGTCGGCCTCACGCTCGCCCAGAGCCGGGTCGATGAGCACCAGTTCCCCCTCACGCGCGACCCCATGGTGACCGGAGACGATCACCGCGAGGGCTGACTCCGTTCCGGGCAGCGGCCTGGCGTAGAAGGGCGAGTTAGGCCAGTAGGAGTTCGTGCCGTAGAGGCTCATCTGAGCCGTGCCGTCGGGGTTCATCGCGAACAGCAGCCGAGTGTAGTAGTGCGGCGTGTCGGTGTACTCCCAGCGGGTGAAGAGCACCCTGCCATCGGGCATGACCGTCGGGTCCCACGAGTGATCCTGGTCGAATGTCAGTTGACGCACCGAGCCCGTAGCTGGATCCAGCAGGTAGAGGAGCGAGACCCAGTCGCCGCCCGCCACGCACGGGACTCCCTGGTAGCAGGCCGTGCTGCAGAAGACGATCCGGCCATCGGGGAGGTAGCAGGCGTCGAAGTTCTCCAAGTCCGACGGCAGGCCGGAGGTCACCAGGCGCGGCGACCCGCCCATCACGGGCAGCTCCAGCACCTGCCAGCGGCCATCCAGGGGCATCGAGAAGAGAAGCCGGTCCGCGCTCCAGTGGAGGTCCAGGTCTCCCACGAACTCGCCCGCGGGTGGGACATAGAGGCTCCTCAGGGACCCATCGAGCCCAAGTATGGCCAACTCATTGTCGTAGCCGCTCTTCGCGATGGAGGTGTTCCCCTGCCAGTTCTGAGGCAGCCCGAGGTTCCCTCGCCGACGGACGAACAGGATCTCCTCGAAGTCCAGGGCCGGGTTCGCGTCAACGAGGGCCTCCCTCCGCAGCGCGACCAGGGCCTCGGCCGTGCCGGCGGCTTGGTCCAGGGCTTCCGCTGAGTCCAGGCTTGCGAGGGCCGCCTCCCTTGCGGCCCCCAGTTCGGTGAGCCGCGCCAGGTACTCGCTGCCGCGGTAATCATCCGGGTAGCGGCTAGTCAGATCCTCAATGGCGAGGCGCAGGGCGTGCATGTCAAAGGACTGCAGGGCGTCGAGGCTCGCCCGAATGCCCGCGGCGCGATGGTACAGCGCCTGGATGGGCGCCAGATCGGTGATCGCCTGCTCCCCCTGGATGAGCGCCGCCGCCTCCGCCGCCATGTGCGGAATGGCGCAGCGCTCGACGTACCGCTTGGCGAGGTCAGCCACGGCATCGCTCGACCAGATGCCATCCCACAGCCCGGCGACGCGCTCAGCCTGGATCTCTCGGCCATCCTCGGGGAAGTCTCGCAAAAGGCGCTCCCAGAGGGACTGTTCCACGGTGTCCGGCTGCTCGTTGGGGCGAGGGTCGGTGTGGAAGTAGAAGCCGTGGCCACCGATCTGGTTGCAGATCTTGAGGAGCAGCTCGTTCTCGCCCTCACGCAGCGCCAGGTCGCACGTGGCCTGATTCGGTCCATAGCCGCGCGGCACGTCCTGGCCGAGGACCTCCACGCCGTTGAGGTACACGATCAGGCCGTCGTCGCTGCCGAGGTAGACCGTCAGGGTGCGGTCCACGTCGCTGGTCAGCGTGCGGTACAGGTACGTTGCCGCCTGGTCGGGGGCGCTCAGCTCCGTTGGCACGCCATCCTGCCACTCGGGATGGGCTAACCAGGAGAGGCCGCCCTCGTAGGTGTCCGTCAGCCGCACCCCCTGATCGGGCGGGAAGGATGTGGAGTAGGACGTGCCCCCCTCCGGCGCGACGAAGGGACCGGCCATGTGCCACTCGCTCAAGGTCACGCCCTCGGGCCCGCTGGAGAGCGTGGCGGCATAGGCGCCGAAAGCCTCGCGGCTCGCCAGAAGCGTCTCGGGCCAGGTGTCCCGCCTAACGTAGTACTCGGGATCCTGAGCCACCGCCCAAGAGGAGCCGACTGTGCAAACGAGCACCCATAGGGACCAACGGTTCACGCGATGCACTCCCCTCGCCGCCAGGGCAACAATCGAATCAGACACGCGCCCACAGGCCTCCGCGGGCACCCGACCTCAATGCCAATCCTGCACCCGGTCTAGCCGGTACGAGCGTCGCTCCCCGCCGTGGTCGTGTGCCCGGCCGGTCAGGTGCGCCGCACTCCGAGTGCAGCTATAGAACTCAACGGTTACCCGGCGCGCCTTGGGCGTGCCGTTGTTTGTCGCGTACCGTAGGCTGATCTCCGTTCCGGGAGGGCAATCCTCGACCATCGCGACGGCTCGCAGATGCGCCCAGAGGTCGAAGCTCATGGGCTCAAGCCAGGAGCGACCTCGCAGCGCCTGCAGCCCGGCGACGGGGTCTCCCTGCGCCTCCATCAGCCGCCAGAAGACCTTGCCCGTGGCCAGCGCATCGCCCTCGGAGCGGTGGCGGCCCGTGATCCGTACTCCCAAGCGCTCGCAGACGGGACCCAGGCTGTGGCTCTGCAGGGGCAGCAGGCGCCTCGAAAGCACCAGGGTGTCCGCCACATCGTGCCGCGCCGAGAGACCGTGAGCGCGGAGTTCGCGCGCCAGGAAGGGCACATCGAAGGGGGCGTTATGGCACACCACGAGTTCCCCCTGGAGGAAGTCCAGCAGACCGGCCATGACCTCGCCGATCTCGGGGGCGTCTCGCAGTTGGTCATCGGTCAGGCCGTGGACGGCCGAAGCCTCCGCGGGGATGGGGATCCGCGGCCGGACCAGCTGCACGAAGCGGTCGCCCGTGGGACGCCCCGCCTCGAAACGCACGGCGCCGATCTCGAGGACATCATCCTTGCGGAGCAGGAGACCGGTGGTCTCTATGTCCAGCGCGGTATAGGCAGCGGGATCGGAACTCACACCTTCTCCCCCCGACGGCCTCCGCCGTGAGTGGAATGAGGTCCTATGCGCGGAGGCCCCGCGAACTCCTCCACAGCGCTCGGCAGGCTGGCGGACCGGCGGGCCCGAACTAACGCGGTGCACTCACACGACGAGGGGATGGTTGCGGACGTGCGGATCATCGTCACCGGCGGCGCGGGCTTCATCGGATCGACCCTGGTCGATAGGCTCCTCGGCGAAGGCCACGAGGTCGCCTGCCTCGACAACTTCGACAACTACTACTCACCGGAAGTGAAGCGCCGGAACATCGCGAGAGCACTCCAACACCCCGCCTATCGGCTTTTCGAGGGGGATCTGCGCGACCAGGACGATGTCCTGGAGCTGCTCCGGGAGGTGCGCCCCGAGGCGGTGGTGCACATCGCGGCCCGGGCCGGGGTGCGGCCGTCGCTGGAGGATCCCCGCGTCTACGTGGACGTGAATATCCACGGCACGCTGAACCTGCTCGACGCCGCTCGGTATACCTCACGGCCCCGTCTCCTCGTCGCGTCTACCTCGTCGGTCTACGGGGCCGAGACGGAGGTGCCCTTCCGGGAGGACGCCCCTCTGACGTCGATCGTAAGCCCCTACGCCGCGACCAAGCTGGGCATGGAGGCGCTGTGCCACACGTACTCCGAGGTCTACGACCTGCGGATGTGCGTGTTCCGGCTGTTCACCGTGTATGGGCCCCGTCAGAGGCCCGACATGGCCATTCACAAGTTCACACAGAGGATCCTCAACGGACAGCCCATCCAGCTCTACGCGCAGGGAGAGACCTACCGCGACTACACCTACGTAGACGACATTGTGGATGGGTTCTGCCGGGGGTTGAGCTACGATGCCGCGCCGTGGGGCGTGTTCAACCTGGGAGGCGGTCGCCCCACCAATCTCAGGGACTTGGTGGCGGAGATCGAGAAGGCCACCGGCCGGTCGGCCTCCATCGAGCTGGCTCCCCCCGCCGATGGCGATGTGCCCCGCACTCTGGCGGACATCACCCGCGCCCGCCAGCACCTCGGGTACGACCCGAAGACGACCGTGTCCGAGGGCGTGCCCAAGTTCGTGGAGTGGTACCTCGACGAGGCGAGATAACGCTAGCCCTTGACCCCGCCCAACTGTAGGCCCTTGACCAGGTACTTCTGGAAGATGATGAAGATCAGGATCAGCGGCACCACGTTCATCACGGTCGCGGCCATGATGAGCTCCGTCTGCCGTCCATAGGTGGAGTCCAGGGCGAGCATCCCCACAGGCAGAGGGTAGTACTGCTCTTGGTTCAGCATGATGAGGGGCCAGAAGAAGGACTGGTACGCCCCCAGCATAGTGATGATGGCCAGAGCGATGACGCCCGGCCGCGCCTGAGGCATGACGATGTCCCAGAAGATCCGCCAGTGGCCCGCGCCATCGATCTTCGCCGCCTCATCCATGGCCTGGGGGATGGAGAGCATGAACTGCCGGAGCAGGAAGGTCCCGAAGGCGGTGAAGGCGGCGGGGATGATCAGGCCCCGGTAGGTGTTCAGAAACTGCAGGCTCACCATGATCTGGAAGTTGGGGATCATCGTCACGACGCCAGGGATCATCATCGTCGCCAGGTACAGCAGGAATACCGTGTCCCTCCCTCGCCACTGCATGCGGGCGAAGGCGTAGGCGGCCATGCTGCTCGTGAGCACCTGAAGCAGAGTGACCGAAAGGGCCACGAAGATGCTGTTGAAGTACCAACGCCCGAACCGCAAGCCCAGATACTGGCCTGTGACGGGATCCGGCATCCTATCCAGCACGACGGGGTAGTTGTCCAGGGTCGGCTCCCTGGGGACGATGTGCGCTTCCTCGACCTCTGCCCTCGGCTTGAACGACGCGCCGACCATCCACACGAAGGGGATGGAGATAGCAAAGCCGATGATCGACAACACGACCACCCGCACCACGGCGCCGAGGGTTCGGAGCATGCGTGGGCCCAGCTTCTTGGAGACCCGCGTCATGGGCTCACCTCGAGCTCCCGCCCGAACTTCCAGTTCAGGGCCGTGGCTACGAAGATGATGGCGAACAGCACCCAGGAGATGGCGGCGGCATAGCCCAAGTCCAGATCCTGGAACGCCTTGTTGTATATGTAGTAGCTGAGCGTGGTCGTGGAGCCCGCGGGCCCGCCTCCCGTCATCACCCGGGCCTGCTCGAAACCGCCCTGCAAGCCGCCGATGATGGACATGATGGTGATGAAAAAGGTGGTCGGCCCGAGTTGCGGCCACGTCACGTGCCGGAACTTGCCCCACGCGCTCGCGCCATCCACGTCGGCGGCGTCCATGAGATCGGTGGGCACATTCGAGAGGCCGGCGAGGTAGAGGAGCATGTTCGTGCCGCCGATGCCCGTCCACACCCCCATGATGATGAGGGCGGGTTTGGCCCAGGGCACGCTCGCAAGCCACTCCGGCCCCTGCCAGTCGCGGCCCAAGGCATTGCCGATCGTCTCGATGGCGACATTGATCGGCCCCGTCTCGGGGTTGTAGAGGGCCTTCCAGAGGATCATCAAGGCCACGCCGGCAGTGAAGGTGGGCAGGTAGTAGACCGTTCGGTAGGCCACGATGTTGAAGGCCACGCCCATAGCGGCCATCAGCCAGAAGAGGCCACCGAGCACCGCGACGTTCGGCTGCCCCATCCCCAGCACCAGCGCCATGGTGACGATTCCGCAGAGCAGGCAGAGCAGCGTCCCGGCGATCTGTCCCAGGCGCTCGGCGGGCGCTCGAACGGTGATCAGGAGTGCCGCCAGGAAGCACAGGGCCGCGACGCCGGCTCCTGAGGCCAGACCCACCTTGCCGATGACCGTCGTCCCGCCGACCACCCCGAAGACCACGCAGATGGCGACGGCAGCCGTGCGCAGGAGGGCCGCCAGAAGCGGACCGGGAGCCCGTCCGCTGAGGGGCAGGTCATTGTTTACGAGCAGGGCTAGGGCCAGCGAGCCGGCGATGCCGAAGGGAATGCCGATCATGAGGTAGGCCGTGTTGTAGAAGTACTGCCAGAATCGGGCGTCCCGGGGCTCGTAGCTGCCCCACATGGCTCCGTTGAGCATCCAGAGGCCGAACGCCCCCGCCACAAGCAACAGGGCGGGCAGGGTCCCGAGGCCGGGCCGCCAACCCTCGCCCTCGCGGGTGGCGAGCCCCAGGCCGGCGAGGATGCCGATGCCGCCCGAGATGACCAGCCCATGGGAGATCGCCCGGGCGCCGTCTTCACCCACGCGGGGGCGAAGCACCGCCAGGGCAAGGACAGCCGCACCCAGGGCGACGATCAGCGCTCCGCCCACTCTGGTACCGCGCCAGTCCGCCATGTTGGCCCAGAGGACACTGATAAGACCGGCCACGAGCACCCCGGCAGAGCCGAAATAGAGGGCCGAAAGCAGTGGCGCGGGCCGATCGATGGCCTGGACGCCGATGAGGTCGGTGAAGTTGCGCAGACCCACGAACTCCAAGTCCACGGCCGGCTTCAGGTTCCAGTTGGTGAAGGCCATCAGGAAGGAGAGGACGACGGGCAGCAGGGTGAAGCCGAGGAACCCGAGCAGATTGGGGGCCAGGAAGCCGAAGACGGCCAGAGCCTCTCGGCTGCGCGACTTCTTCGTCACAGGCTTGCCCACTGCGTCACTTCCCTCCTCAGGGCTTCTGGTACTCGCGCCACCAGTCCTCGGAATAGGGCCGTCCGGTCCGCTCCTCATAGAGCCGCTGCAGGTGGGGCTGCCGCTCCAAGTTCACTCGGATGGTCCGGTTGATCTCGGTGGTGAGATTCCTGAAGGCCGTGTCCGGCGCCTCAACCTGGTTCTCCACGCGATCCAGAGCCTCCCCTAGCCACCGTCGCACCACCAGGGAATCGATGAAGGGGCTCAGATCGGCCGGCTGGGCATCCTCCATGGCATCCACGAAGGGCTGGTGGAAGGCCGGGTCCGGCTCGGCGCGGTTGACGAGCATCTTCCCGCTGGCGGCAACCGAGGGGTTGGGCGGCATCGAGTCGCCATCCTCAACAATGAGCTTGCTGTACTCGGGGCTAGCCAGGTACTGGAGGAACTTGAGCGCCGCGTCCTTGTGCGGGGACATGGCATTGATCCCCGCCGCCCGTGTGTCGCACAGGCCGGTAGGCTCCCGCCCCTCCACATGAGGCAGCCGCACGGCTCCGAGCTTGCCCTTCATCTGCGGGAAATACTCAACCTGGCATAGGTACCAGCGGCCGATGATGATCATGCCCACTTTGCCGTTAGAGAAGATGCTGAGCCAGCCACTGCCCCATCCGCCCTGAGCGGAGAGGGAGGCCAGTTGGGCAGCCGATGGCACGACCTCGTGCTTATAGATGGCGTCATAGTAGAACTGGATGGCCCAGAGCGCCTTCTCGGAGTCGAGCAGGCAGGTGAGACCATCCTCGGAGAAGTACCGGCCCCCCTTGTTGATGTACAGCTCCCCGAACCACCAGATGTTGTTCCAGTTCGCGAAGGCGAAGTGCTTCTCGCCAGCGCGTGAGGGGCTCTGCAGGAGCTGCCGGCAGACCTCGATCCACTCGGTCCAGGTCCAGTCGTCCCTGGGGTAGGGCACTCCGTGATCGTCGAAGACCGCCTTGTTGTACACCACGCAGTTCGCCCACACATTGCATGGGAAGCGGTACTGCCTTCCGTCCACCATGAGGGCATCCCTGAGGGCGGGGTAGGTGTTCTCGACCGAGAAGCCGTACTGCTCCGCGTAGGGGGTCAGGTCCATGAGGATGCCGGCGCTCACCTGACTGGCCATGGCATCCTGGTCATACACATCGATCACATCGGGCCCCGTGCCCGTCGCGCACTGCACGATGAGCTTCGTCTGGTCGCCGCCCAGGCCGGGGTCGACCACTGCCTCCAGCCCCCGGTACAGCTCCGCGAAGAGCCCGGTCTGGCGGTCCCGGGTGGGATTGGCGTCGGTCGCCCAGCGAATACGCTCGATCCCCTCCGGGGGAGGAGGGTCGAGGGTGCGGACGGCCACGATGTACAGCGCGGCCGCCAGAGCGAACAGGGCCGCGAACACGTGCTTCACCGACGGTTCCTCTCCCCAGCGGTCAGTGACTCAGGGCGGGTGTCCCTTTCGGCAAGGGTGGCAACGCGCCCTCTACGGAGTGAGCGCGGAGAACCAGCGAAACGTACATTCTGGCGCCTCGTGGTTGCCGCTACTCCTGCCCGGTACTCTCGCCCGGCGGGACTGAGGCTGGAGCTGACGGGACCCTACTCCTCGGCCCCGTCAGCCCACCGCAGACCGGGTATTCCGCCCGCCTCGATGATGGCCCAGAACTCCTCCTGCACGGCTTCGTAGAGCCCCGTGATGCCGTTGGCGTGGGCGTAGGGCTCCACATCGATCCACGCCGTCGGCTCCGGGATGTCACGGACCCGCGTCATATGAGGAGCGTACTCCTTGATGACGTGGCTGATGCCCCGCCACCCGCGGTCGGGGTCGATGATCCCGTAGTCACTGCGCTCGTTGACCCGGAACCCACCGGGGTACCACCAGCAGACCGTGCCGTTCGCCCCGGAGCGCAGCGCCATCTCGTAGAAGTCGCGGTAGAACCGGGTGGCGAACTCCAGACGCTCCGGGCTCTGGCTCATGATGGACATGTCCCACACATGGGAGCCGAACTCGGCCCACATCACGGGCGTGTCGGGGGCGACGAGCCGGGAGTAGGCCGCGGTGAACCAGCCCGGCTTGACTCGCTCCCAGTCACCGAGGCGGCCGTAGCCCTCCGGCTCCATGATGTCGACCGCCCCCGCCAAGCCCTTGAGGTCGTAGGGCAGCAGCCCCTGGGGGAAGGTGGGATCGCCGGCCACCGTCATCCGGAAGCTCACCAGGTGGTTGGGATCCACCGAGTGGACCAGCTCTCTCGCCTCGGCGTACTTCCTATGGACCAGGTCATCCACGAACCGGCGGTAGTCGATCGCCAGTTCGCACCAAGGGCCGTCGGTAGCCAGGTGCTCGTCGGCGGGGTTGGTGAGCGCGCCGGCGTCGGTAACGGGCGCTGCGTAACCCCACGCCTCCTCCGCATCGGCGATAGACCCATGCCGGTCCTCGACCCAGGCCAGCCACTCGCCATCCCACTGGCTGCGCTCGTCGTAGGCGCCGAAGAAGGGCTCCCAAGCCAAATCGTAGGCGAAGACGTTGTCCTCACGGGCGAGCTGGTTGACCTCGATGAGCTCGCGCATCTGATCCCACAGGAAGTGCATGGGAGTTCCCGGGCGGAGCGACAGGTTGACCTTGAGGTTATGGGCTTTACACCTGAGGAGCAGATCCCACAGGTTCCGACTCTCCAGCGACCGGTGGTAGATGAACACGCTGACCATGTTCATCCCCATGGCCTCAATGTCGGCCAGATCCCATTCAATGACGTCGGGATCGTAGGGCTGGGGGTCGAGGAAGAACTCGAAGTACTCATTGTCCTCGATGCCCACGCCCGACGAGGGCATGTAGTTGACGCCGTGGGCGTACCAGGGCTCGCCGTTGAGGATGAAGTCCCCCTCAGAGGCTGTGATGAACTGGGGTTCGGCCGGAGTGGTCCAGATGGACACGGGGTGCTCGAGGTGGTCGACGACGTCCTGGCCCACCATCAGGTCGACCGTCACTACGCCCGGCGCCCCCTCGGCATCCAGGGGAATCGCCACCCCGTCGCCGAAGGGGCGGCTCAGGCCAGGCGGCGCCTCCGAGCTGCGGGCCAGCTTCGTCTGCCGGCCCTGGGCTGAGTAGCTCAGCTCGGTCCGCACGGTCACGGGTTCGCCACCGAGATTGAGGACAACCGCCCCCGCCGTCATCTCCTCGCCGGGCTCGTAGGCGTAGTACTCCGTGCCCCCCTCCCACAGGAGCAATCCATCCATCACCCGATCGACGACGCCCGTGAGGGCGGCGACGACCTCCGGCCGGGCCAGGTACGCTGAGTCCGGAATGGGTACCGAGATCACGCAGCTGTTAGCGCGACCGTCGATGACCAGGGCGGCGGGGAAGCCCGCCAGGCGGCCATCATCCCGAAGGGCGCGGAGAAGCGGCACGAAGCGCCACCGGCGATCCTTGCCGAAGCCGGTCCCTTGGGGTCGCGGATGGATGGCGAAACAGGCGTCAGGAAGCTCGAGCGCCCCCTGGGGCCAGAGCGCCTGCCGCGGATCAGGCTCAACGCGGGCTGCGCCACGGACGGGGTAGGTCTTGTAGGCGGGAGAGACGCCCTCGATCCGCGGCACATCGGTGACCCGGGCATCGGTGATGAGCTCGGCCATTGAGGGGTCTAGGCGTGCGGCGGCCAGGTCATCGATCCAGATCTCGTGATCGCCGGGCCCCACGCCCGGCGAGTGAGTGAAGGCCAGGCCGATGATGATCTGCCTCGCCTGCTCGGGCCGGAACCGCGCAGCGGACTGTGGCGGGCTTCCATCGCGCCAGAGGCTGAATTCCCCTGGCAGGATGGCCACGCGCCGCCACTCGGGCGTGAGGCCAACCGAAGCCATCCACCGACTACCATCTCGCTCGCGGATCTCCACCACGACCTCGCGCGTCGTCTCGTCGCCCTTCGCCATGAAGGACAGGACCGGGTGCTCGGCGTCGAAGGGGCTCTCCTCGAACTCGGGCGCTCCGAAGGTGTCCCACCCGCTCAGACCCTTGATATCGAGCAGCAGGGCCCCACCGTCCCCCTCGGGCCCCGCATCGACCACTTGCGACGATGACGCGGTGCTCATGTCATTGCTTGACCGCTGCCATTCAAGGTCGTCGGTCGAGAAGTCCATGAACACCCGGTGCTCGGCCGACTCAGCGACGACCGAGCGGACGTCGTCGCGGGTCATCCAACGCTCGCCGACCGACCAGAGGGGCGTCTCGAAGGCCGGCCCACCGAGGACCAGCAGATGCCCTCCAGCCTCGACGTACGACCCGATGGCGCCCGCGCCGTACGCTGGGAAGCTGTTCACGGTCGCGAGGACGAGGAGATCGAAGCGCTCCGGGGTGAGCAGGGAGGGGTTGCTGACCGCCTCGCCATCGAGCAGGGTCACGGAGAAACGCTCGGCCAGGACGGCCGCGTACGTGTCAGCCAGAGCCCTGTCGAAGCCGGGGAGATCGTCGACGAGAACCGCCACATTGCCTCGCTCAGACCAAGAGTATCCTGCCGCCGCAAGCTGGTCCTCGACCGCGGCCGCCATCTCTTCCAGCCTCCTCGCCTCCTTCGCGCTGAGAATCCGTATGGTCTCGGTGTAGGCGATGGGCGCCGCGGGAGACTGCCAGTCCTCGCCGAGCCAGACGGCCCAGTGGACCGTGCTGCTCTGCTCGAGGCCTGGCGCCTCGAACTGGAAGGTCTCGGCGCCCTCACCGACGACCTCCACGATCCGCGATCCGATGACCTCCGGCGAATCGCCCTTCATCTCGCAGTGCAGTCGGGCGGGAGCCTCGATTCCGGAGTACGCCACCTCGATGATGACGGTCTCGCGCTCCACACAGCGGCTCGGGGCCTGCAGCACCTCGGCGTTTGGCGCGGCGAATACGCCAGCGGCAACGGCCAAGCTCAGAGAGAGTGCCTTCGCGATCGGCATGGTGGATCTCGCCCTCCTAGTTGATCACCGGTTACCCGAGGGTTCGGCCTGGCGCGGCCTGTTACCTGGCGCCCGAGAGCCCTGAGGGATAGGATGTGGACGTACCTAACACAGAGAGAAGGCTGGACCATGAGAGACATGGACCCGACGCCCCGCGATCCCGATGAGGGTAGCGGCTGCTCCGGTTGCGGGTCGGCCGGCGCGTCCTCGGCGGCCGAGGCGCAGATGCAGGCCCAAATGCAGCAGGCGCGCCTCGATGATCGGCTGAGCCACATCAAGCGCCAGATCCTCGTCATGAGCGGCAAGGGCGGTGTTGGCAAGAGCACTGTGTCGGCGAGCCTGGCGTGGTCGCTCGCGCGGAAGGGCCACCAGGTCGGGCTGCTCGATGCCGACCTGCACGGGCCCAGCATCCCGCTGATGACGGGCGTCGTAGGCGCCCGGCCCGTGGCCATGCCGAACGGCATCGGCCCGGTGCCCGCGGACGAGAACCTGTGGGTGATGTCCATGGGCTTCCTGACCCGAAGCGCCGATGAGCCGCTCATCTGGCGCGGTCCCCTCCGCTCCAGCGCCCTGAGACAGCTCGTCGCCGATGTCGAGTGGGGTGACCTGGACTACCTCATCACGGACCTTCCCCCGGGCACGGGCGATGAGGCTCTGACCGTCGCCCAGGCCATGCGCGGCGCCGATGGTGTGATCATCGTATCCACGCCCCAGGAGGCGAGCCTCGCGGACTGCCGGAAGGCGATCAACTTCGCGCACGCCCTGGATCTCCCCGTCGTGGGTGTCGTGGAGAACATGAGCGGCTTCGTGTGTCCCCACTGCGGCGAGGCGACTCCCATCTTCAGCACAGGTGGCGCGCGGCGCATGGCCGAGGAGATGGGGGTCCGCTACCTCGGCGCCATCCCGCTGGCGCCGGAGGTGGTCACCCTTTCGGATCGGGGCAAGCCCGTGGTCGGCGAGGACGCGCCGGAAGCGGCAAGAAATGCCTTCGCCGCCCTGGCCGAGGCCGTCATTCAGGCCGTGACGACCCCTTCGTAGATCCGTCGGGAGGCACGAGGAGGCGATCGAATGAGCCGGTGGATCATTCCGCTGCTGCTCGGCTTCGTCGCACTGCCATGCTCCGCGGAGCGGGTCGTCGACAAGCCGACGGGGGTATCCTTCGAGCACCCATTCGACCAGTACCTGATCGAGGACATGAGCCAGGGCCGGGCCTTGGTGCGCATGTACGCCACGCCCGACCATGCTCAGCGGGTCATCATCATGAGCCTGCCTTCCGCGGCGGCGCCCGAGGGGATGGACAGCCGCCGTACGGCCATAGCCCGCCTGGGCGGGCCTGACTATGTCGAGCATCGCTACGAGGCCGCGACACTAGCCGGCCTTCCTGCCCACGCTCTGGAGTACTCCGCGCAGGGGTTGCGGGTTCTCGAGGTGGGAGCGATGCGGGGCGCGGCCCTGCTGATCGTCCAGGTCGCCGCGCCGGAGCCAGTGTGGAAGGACCCCGATCAGGCGGCGGAGTACCGCGCGATCCCGGACACAGTGCGGTTCGAGGGCGAGGCGGCTCCCGAAGCCGCGCCCATCGCCCCCGACCTCAGCACGCCCGAGGAGGTGCGCGCTGAGTGGCCCGCGCGCGCGGCCCCGTCCTGGCGCATCGCCCACCATGAGGTCCGCGTCCGGCTCGACCCAGGAGCAGGCTCGGCGGCCGTCGAGGATGACCTCACCATCGAGGCCCTCGAGGACGGCGTGGGCGCGATCGAGGTCGTGACCTCGGTGGTGACGGACGTCCGCTTCACCCACGAGGGCATGGACCTGCCGACGGTAACCACCAACGGGCAGCACGCGTCCCAGCGCCACGAAGTGACCCTGCCGCAGGCCCTGGATCGGGGCGACACGGTCACCCTTCGTTACACCGCCCACGCCCAGGACTACTTCCAGAATGTCCCCAACCAGACTGTGGCGGAGGTATCGGTCCTGGGTCAGGTGCGCGAGCACAGCTCCTATACTAGCCACGTCCTCTACTACCCGGTTGATGACGGCAATGACGCCACCGCAACCCTCGGCGTGACGGTGCCCGAGGGTTACGTGGTCGCGGCCGGCGGCGAGCCAGTCGGCGTGACGGAAGACGAGGACGGCACGGTCACCTGCCGGTTCGGGAACACCCTCTCGGTCCCCCGTCTGCTGCCCTTCGCTTGGGCAGTGGCACGGTATGTGGTGCGTTCGGCGACGACCTCGAGCGGTATGCGGATCAGTTGGTACGGCTACGAGGGAGAGGACGCGCTCCTAGACCAGCGCCTCGAGGTAGCCTTACAGGCGGCCGAGACCTTCGAGGCCATGATGGGCCCCCTCCCCTGGGGACGGGTCGCCTTCGCCCATGTGACCCCCGAGGAGCGAGAGATGGGGGTGAGCACGCCGGGGCTGATCCTGGTCTCGGACGGCTTGTTCGGCGACTTCGGTGATCTGGACCTCACGGGCCGGAGCGTCAACGATCCCGAGGTCCTCAACGCGCTTGTCGTCGTGGATGAGCTCTCACACCAATGGAACGCGTACGCGGTCGCGCTGCCGAACGAGCTCGCCGAGGGGGTCGCCACCTTCCTGGACCTCCTCTGGCTGCGCGCTCAGGCCGGAGAGGAGACCTACCGCAGCGGCATGGCCGAGTTGGCCCAGGCCTATGTGCAGTCTCGCGCCCTGGGCCAGGATGTGCCCGTAGCCTCTCCGCGGGTGTACCAGTCGCCCATGTACCGGACCATCGCCTTCGCCAAGGTGGCGGTCGTCCTCGATATGCTCATGCGGTACCTGGGCGAGGACGCCTTCTTCGAGGCGTGGTCCGGAGCATTCTCTGCGCTCATGGGCGCAAGGCCCACCTACGACGAGTTCTTCCAGGCCTTGTCCGACGGAGCAGGGGAGAACCTGACTTGGTTCGAGGAGCAATGGCTCCTCCGGACTGGGCTACCCCAGATCCGGGCCGAGGCGCGCGACGGTGAGCTCATCCTGGAGCAGGTGCAGCCGCAGGACGTCTTCGTGCTGCCGAACCTGCCGGTGCGCGTGGTAACCCCCGACGGGCGGATCCGTGATCTGAACCTGCGCATGGACCAGAGGGTCATAGTCACGGCTCTGGAGGGCGATCTGCGTGGCGCGGAGGTCATCGTGGATCCGGCCAAGTACCTTCTGGTCGAGCAGGTGTTCGAGTAGACGATGTAGCAATGGTACAATACCGCTAGGTCTGGTGTGCGGTCCCGGCGTGTGTAGGACATGCCGGCGCAGTGGGAGTGGAGATGGCACCGGTGCTGAATGCCTTCGTGGCGGAGGATGAGGCCACTACCTCGGAACTCCTCTGCACCACCCTGAGACAAACGGAGCGAGTAAAGGTCGTGGGAACGGCCAGCACGGGCGCCGAAGCCCTGGAGCGGATACGCGCCCTTCGCGTGGACGTTGTCTTCCTCGACGTCAAGCTTCCCGACATAACCGGGATCGAGGTGGCGGAAGCGCTGGTGGAGGAGGGTTCCCCGCCGCGATTCGTCTTTGTGACGGGGCACAGCGAGTGGGCAGCCCGCGCCTTCGAGTTGGAGGCCGTGGACTACATCATCAAGCCCACCGACCCCGCGGAGTTGGGCCGCCGAGTCGTTCGGGCCGTCGAGCGGGTCGAGCAGCTGCTCGACCACCAGCCCAACCAGGACATCGAGGCACTGCGGACACAGGTGAACGCGCTAGCCAACCGACTGAACGAGCTACAGGCCGATCCGGGCTATTCCGTCGGCCGGCGCCTACCTATCAAGGACTACGACGAAGGTACAGTCCGGCTCATCGACCCCAAGTCCGTCGTATACCTCGTGCGCAAGGGGGACCGGGTGGTCGTGCACACGGCTGATCAGGAGTTCCCGACCTACTACACAGTAGACCAGATGGATCAGCGTCTCTCGGCCGCCGGCTTCGTGCGCATCAGCCCCGGCGCGCTGGTGAATATCGACTATGTGAACCACCTGATCCCAAACGGCGACGGCTCATACGACCTGGTGCTCGGGGACAGCAAGTCGACTGTGCTCACGGCGTCGCGCCGCAGGTCGCGAGCGCTCATGGAGTACCTGAAGCCCGAGTGAGGGTATATGCTGGGACGGAGCCTCGAAAGTGAAGCCCGAGCGGTCTGAGGCTGACGCGGCAGATGCCAGCGAGGCGGAGCGTGCCTACTCAGCGATCTTCCACAGTCACGGCATCGCCATGCTGGTCTTGGCCGCCGATGGGACATTGCTCCGGGTGAACGACACTCTGGCGGCCTTGCTCGGCCGTGCCCCGGAGGAGCTCATCGGCCGCCGCACTCTGGATATCACCCACCCCGAGGACGCCGATGTGACGCTGACCCCCCTTGCGCAGCTCGCGGAGGGCGAGAACACGGTGCGATTCACGAAGCGGTACCTCCGAGCCGATGGCTCAGCGATGTGGGGCGAGGTCACCGCTACGGCGGTGCGCGATGACGCGGGAGGGCATACCCACACCATCGCGTTCATCCAGGACGTCACGGAGCGCCGCAAGGCAGAGGCAATGCTCCTCGATAGCCAGCGGGACCTGGCACGGCTCCTGAACTCGCTCAGCGATGGGCTGCTGATCCTCGACTATAACGGGTACGTGCTCGACGCTAACACGGCGATGGCGGCCATGCTAGGGCGCGAACCCAGCGACCTACGGGGCCACAACGTAACAGAGCAATGGGTGCGCCCGCAGGAGGAGGGGACCGTCGCCGAACTCGTACGCGACATGGCGGCGGGCCTGACCTCCACGGCGACGCTCTGCGCGCGGGGCGCCTCGGGGTCTGATCTGCCCATTGAAGTGCGAGTGACTCACGGCGCCTGGGGCGGTGAGCTCGCGATGTTCGCTATCTGCCGCGATGTCACCGAGCACCTCCGCGCCGAAGCGGAGCTGCGGGCTTCCCAAGAGCGGTTCGAGGGGGTCTTCCAGGCCAGCCCCGCCGCTCTCGTGCTGAGCGACCCCGCGACATCGGAGGTCATCGACGCCAACCGTGCCTTCGAGGAAATGGCGTGTCTGCCGAGGGGAGCGATGATCGGCCGGTATGCCTGGGAACTCGGCGTGTCCCTCAACCCCACGCTTCGCCATCAGCTTCTCGAGTCCGCAAGGACAAGCGGCCCGCCGCCGCAGTTCGAGACGAACGTACTGAAACCAGATGGCACCGAGGCCTCCCTCCTCCTCTCAGCCCACATGGTCGAGATCAGTGGGAGGGAGCTGCTCCTGACGGTTGGGACCGACATCACCGAGCACAAACGCGCCGAACAGGTTCTGCGCCAGTCCGAGGAGCAGTACCGGCAGGTCGTCGAGCAGTCGGGTCAAGCCATTGTCATCGTCGAGGATGGCATCATCCAGTATCTGAACCCGTGGGGCGAGTCCGCGCTCGGTCTCGAGGTGGGTCAGGCTGTCGGTCTACCGGTGATCGACATCGTGCACCCGGAAGACCGCCCGTACGTGAGGGAGCTCCTGGAAGCCTGGACACAGCGGGGCAAGGACGGGGCCTTCGATCTGCGCGTCATCAACCTGAGGGGCCGCACGCGCTGGGTGCGCGGCATGGCCACGACGACACATTGGCAGGGAGAGCGGGCCCTCCTCGCCTTCGTTCAGGATGTCACGAGCCTCGTGATGGCCGAGCAGGCGGCTCAAGCTGCGACGGAGCGGCTCCGCCAGATCATCGACTCCGTCCCCGTGCAGATATCGGTGCGCGATGCCGACGGTCGCTACCACCTGGTGAACCGAGCCTCGGCCACCTTCCACGGGAGGACGCCGGACGAGATCGAGGGGCGATCGCTGCGGGAGTTGGGGATGGATGAGGCGCTGGAAGCAGAGGTCCTCAAGAGCGGTGTTGAGGTCCTGCGGCAGGGGGCGCCCGTCTCGGAGCCCTTCGTTCGCGCAACGAATAGCCAGGGCGTCGAGCGCATCCACGATGTGACGCGGGTTCCCCTCGACATTGGGAATGGGAACCTAGGGATCCTGACCGTCGCCGTGGACCGCACGGCCATGACGCGCACCCAGCAGGAACTGGCTTCAGCCATCGGCGAGCTCCGGCAGACGAACCGCGACCTGGAGCAGTTCGCCTACATAGCCTCCCACGACCTACGGGAGCCTCTGCGAACCGTCTCCTACTCCCTCCACCTCCTGAGGAGCAGCTACCCCGAGGCTCAGGAGGGGGGAGCCGGGCGCTATCTCAGCGAAGCGCTGCGTGGCGTGCGGCGAATGGATCGGCTCATCCAGGACCTGCTGGAATACTCCCGGGCGGGCCGCCAGAGGGCGCCGGACTGGGTGGACGCGGAGAGAGTGCTCGCCACGGCGCTGGGCGCCCTAGACTCACTCGCGAAGGAGACTGGGGCACAGGTGACGTGGGAGGGTCTGCCCGAACGCGTCAGGTACGATCCTATCCAGCTCGGGTTGGTATTCCAGAACCTCCTGGGCAACGCGATGCGGTTTCGCGGCGAGAAACCGCCACAGATCCACATCAGGGGCGAGCGCGGCGCCGACGAGTGGCTCATTCATGTGAGAGACGAGGGCATCGGCATCGATCGCCAGGATCACGCCCGCATCTTCCAGATGCTCCAGCGGGCGGGAACCGGTGGAGATCCCGAGGGCACCGGCATCGGCCTCGCCATCTGTGCCCGCATCGTGGCGGCCCATGGCGGGAGGATCTGGGTTGAGTCCGAGCCTGGGAAGGGCTCGACCTTCTCCTTCAGCATCCCCGACCGGACCGCCGACGCCTTGCAGTCTCCATCCTAGGCATCAGCGAAGCCCCAGGATCCGGGTATCCCGATCCGCGATGTCGAGCGCCAACTCGGCCACATCGACCCCGAGGGTCTCGCCCGTCACAAGATCCACCACCGTTGCCGGCCTCGGCAGCTGGATGAGCCGTGTGCCGCCCTGGTCCACATTGACACTCAGCAGCCCCCGCGACGCCCACACGATGGCCTCCTCCGTGTAGAGATGCACGCCCGCCCTCTCGGCCAGTTGGCGAAGCAAGGCGGCCGGCAGGGCCGGCGCCGCCGAGTGAACGCTCAGCCAGTCGCCGTGATCTCGCACCGCCAGGCCGGCTCGCCCGTCCGGCATCCGCGCCAGAACCTCAGCCTCGCCATCGTCCGGGTAGGCGACGGGCCCGAAGGCCTGACCGGCGCCGTAGGAGAGCCCCTCGGCCTCACAGCGGAGCATCGCCGGCTCCGTCGACCAGCCGATGTCCATTCCGACCAGGTCGCCCATGGCCGAGGGGTCGAGGGCGCCCTCGCGGTACACCCCCGCCGGGCCGACGAAGACGAGCACCCGGCCATCGCTCCTCAGGGCCTCGATAGCGGCCCGCTGGGTGGCATTGGGCGCCCAGGCGTTCAGGAAGACGTACATCCGCTTGGGCGGCAGCTTCGCCACGTCATCGAGGGTGTACCAACCGACGGGAGCCCCGATGCGCGCGGCCTGGGGAATCTGCTCCCGAAGGAGCCAAGCGGTGAGCGGCGCCCCCACCGAGGCATAGGCGAGGGAGGGCCCATCGACGATGAAGGCGACCTCGTCAGCTGGCGCGCGGTCGTACTCGAGAGCTCGCTCCGCCGCCTCTCGAAGCTCCCCTATGCGCGACATGAGGACGGGATCATCGTAGCGGTTCTGGCCCACATCGAACCACCACTGGGCCACTCCGCTCGCGATCACGTTGCCCAGCTCGCGGTTCTGCTGGAGGATGTCCCCCTCGATGGAGGCTTGCTTGCCCCAGGAACCCACCTCGCCAGGCGCCAGCGATGTGCGGATGTCGTTCTCGTCGAACCATAGCTTCCCGGCGTGGCGCACACTGCCCGTGAGAGACATGAAGTGGCTCGTGCCAGAGCCCGGGTCCCGGAACATATAGCTCGTTGGGCTGGTCAGGAAGTCCACGTCCGGGCAGGCGAGCACCTCGTCGAGAGCAAGGTGGCCCGCGTTCTGCATGCGCGGCTCGGCGATGAGCTGGAGCAGGTAACCGTAGAACACGCCAACGAGCCTGTCGCCACCCGCAATCCGCTTCGTGGCTGCCGCCAGGGTGCGGATGCTATCCGCCACCATCCAGGAGTTATAAAGGGTGAAGTCGATGACCGGGCCTTCGGACGCTGGATCCCTCAGGTAGCCCAGGTCGCAGCGCTCCCGTTCCGCTCGCGTTGGCAGCTCGGCCGTCGCAAGCGAGGCCGAACCATCGCGCCACGCGCGCCGCAGCGCCTCGTCGGTGCCATACTTGGCACGGAGCCACTCTCGGAACTTGGCTAGGTTTGCGGAGGAGTAGTCGACCCAAGAGCCCTCGTTGGCGCCCCACATCATCCACTCCTCGGTAGTGCCCGAAGCGATGTGGTACCCGAGGACTCGATCAGCGTACGGCGAGGCCTCGATGTGGCGAACGAGCCGCTCGATGCCCCGGATCGTGTCCCGGCGCCACGGCTCGGACGCCCAGGAGGGAGCCGGCTTCCCGCCGCTATGGATGAACACCTGGCGGGTGCCGTCCGCAAGCTCCTCGATGACCAGATCATCCGGGTGTGCCTCACTCCACCACGCCGGCGCGTGGACGTAGATGCGCGGGAAGAAGTAGGCGTCTGGGCAGGCTTCCAGCACCATCAGCGCCCGCTCGTCCATCTGTGAGAAGTCGTAGGTGTCGGGGGCCGTCCAGGCAGTGCGGGCCAGGCCATAGCCTGACTCCGTCGGCGTAGCCGAGAAGGAGAACAGCCGCACGCCCTCCTCGGCGAAATCCCGAAACACCTCCAGGCTCGGTCCATAGGCCATGTACGTCATGCCGGCCAAGGGCTGGCCGTCGATGTGCAGGGTAGGCGTGCCCTGGTAGTCCTCCACCGTCGCTACAGTGCCGACCGTATCTCTCTGCTCGATCCTCACCCGCGCCAACCCCCCTTCAGCACTCCGGCCGTCCAGGACGACCCGTGCCTCGCCGATCCTCACGTGGACCGCATAGTCGCCGGCGAAGGCGTATCTGGGAATCACGCCCACCGCCCTCCCCCGGAAGGGCTCACCCACGGGCACGTCGCCGCGTGGCGCCGCCAGGGGCAGCGCAACAGTGTGGCCCGCGTCATCCTCGAGCGTGACCTCCGCCATGTCGGTCAGCGGGGGCCCGGAGAGTTGCCCCTCGAAGTAGACGGTGACGCGCTGCTCGGGCCGCGCGCGGGTAGGGGCCATGAGGCGAGTCAGCCGCAGGATGGGCCGGTCCGGAAGCACCGCCTCGATCCCCGCGATGTCGAGGGCATACTCGTGGCCGGCCGAGACGCCGAAGGCGATAACGGCGAGGGGCGTCGCGGGGAAGTCCAAGCGGCCGTCACGATCCGTGGACCAGCTCGCGACGCCCCAATCCTCCCGTGGGAACCGCACCCTCTGCCAGTCCGAGTCTGCTTCGAGGGGCACGGGCGGCACGCTCCACTCGGAGCCGTTCGCGTCCCGTAGCTTGAGGGCCAGGTTCAAGGCCGCGCCCCGGTTGCGGACGCGCAGCTCAATGGCGCCGAACTCCCGGGGGACGGGCTGGTGTGCGAAGACATCAGCGAAGGAGCCATCGCGGAGAGCGAACTCCCATGCGAAGTGGTCATCGACGCGGGTGACGTCGTAATGGGTGAATTCCCGATCCAGTCTCGCGGAATCGCGAGACGAATCCCAGCCCTCGAGCGCATCGGGGAGCAGCGAAAGGGTCTCGGCCGCTAGTGCGCTGGAAGCTAGAAGGAAGACCAAGAGACCGAGGGTGAGAGCGGATGCGCGCATAGCGCCACCTCCATGCCACAGCGGGAAACGGCATGGGGAGGGTTCGACGCCCGGAGCACAGCACCTTGGCTGGCTCCGCCTGTGAGCGGAGCTACTCTACACGCGCCTCGTTGCCGCCCGTAGAGCCCACCGAGCCGCCGAAGGGCACGCTGGGGCGGTTCCTGCGGTCGGAGGATACGTTCCTTGCTAACGGTGACTCCTGCCCGAAGCGCGTCAGCTCCGGGGTCACGAATGTCTTGCGGTGAGTCGCCTTCTCTCTCTCGCGCTCCATGGGTCTCCCACTTCTCCCGAACCGATGGACCAACGGGTCAGCCCATGCGGACCACCGGAATGATCGGGTACCATGCGTCGCGAACCGGTACCGCCGCCTACATAGGTCACCGTAGCGGCAAAGCCTCCGGCCCCTACGGCTGAAAGAATAGGCAGGTAACCTCACGGGGTGAGACTGGACGCCGTGCGGCTGAAGTCTCACCGAGCCCAGGAATGCCCGCGCCATCGGCAACGGGCCCTACGACGCGCCCCGCCTGGGGCGATGACACCAAGACAAGGTGAAGATAGAAGGCAGCATCACAGATGTCAAGGTGAATCTCCTCGAATCAGACGCCCTCGGGAAGGTGCCCTCGACACACTCCTATAGGAGTGCTATCCTCGCGAAGTGGTCCACCGGGTGGCAGGCAGCGGAACCGGACCTTACGGAGGGTTGACATCGATGGCGCGGCGCAGGGGTCGCTTCCTGGTCCTAGGTCTGGATTGCGCCACGCCCCAGCTGATACTCGATTCCCCCGCTGGCGACGACCTGAAGCACATCCGATCCCTCATGGGCCGTGGCTGCTACGGCCGTCTGACGAGCTCGATTCCCGCCATAACATGCCCCGCCTGGATGTGCATGGCGACCAGCAAGGATCCGGGAACCCTCGGGCTCTATGGCTTCCGCAACCGCAAGGACTATAGCTACACGGGGCTCGGCATAGGCACCTCGCTCTCCGTCAAGGAGCCCACGGTATGGGATCTCCTCGGCCTGCGCGGCCTGAAGAGCCTGGTCATGGCCGTGCCCATGACCTTTCCCCCGAAGCGCCTGAACGGCTGGTTGTGCTCGGGCTTCCTCGCCCCCGATACGAACGCGGACTTCTGCTACCCCAAGAGCTTCCGGGACGAGCTCCTTGCCGCCGCGCCCAACTACCAGGTCGATGTGCGCGACTTCCGCACCGACGACAAGCAGTCACTGCTGCAGCAGATCTACGACATGACGGCCGAGCACTTCCGCGCATTCCGCCACATGATGAAGACCAAGGACTGGGACTTCATGCAGGTCGTGGAGATGGGCCCAGACCGGCTCTACCATGCCTTCTGGCGATACTGCAGCCCCGACCACCGGCTGTACGAGCCCGATGGGGTCTTCTCGTCCGTGATCGCTGACTACCACCGGTTCCTTGACGGCGAGATAGGCTCCCTGCTGGAACTGACGTCGGACGAGGACGCCATCCTGGTCTGCTCCGACCACGGCGCGAAGACGATGGTCGGCGGGATAGCCGTCAACGAGTGGCTCATCCAGCGCGGCTACCTCGCCCTCAAGCCCGATGCCCCTCGTGAGGCGGGTACCAAGGTCTCGCCGGAGATCATCGACTTCGCCCGGACGCGTGCTTGGGGCGATGGCGGCTACTACGGACGGATCATGCTCAATGTGGAGGGTCGGGAGCCTGAGGGACTGATACCCCCAGAGGAGTACGAGAGCTTCCGTGACCGCATCAAGGGAGAGCTGGAAGCTCTGGGGGACGACCAGGGGCGGCCCATCGGCACCCGGGTCTTCAAGCCCGAGGAGATCTACCGGCAGGTGAACAACATCCCGCCGGATCTCATCACCTACTTCGGGGATCTGGATTGGCGTTCCGCCGGCACCCTCACGGGCGGCCGCCTGCACATCTTCGAGAACGACACGGGCCCCGATGACGCGAACCACGCCCAGGAGGGGCTGTTCGTGCTGGCAGGACCGGGCTCGGAAGGTAGGGGTGAGGTGCGCGGCGCCACCCTGTATGATGTCGCGCCGACCGTTCTGAGGCACTTCGGCCTGCCAGTACCGAAGGACATGATTGGCGAGCCACTCCTATAGACGGGCCCCGATCTGCCCGTCCGACACAGCTGAGGAGCAGTAAGCGACATGGCAAAGCGAGGATTCGTAGTCTGGTTCACGGGGCTGCCCTGCTCGGGAAAGAGCACCATCGCCGAAGCGCTCGAAGTCGAGTTGGAGCGGCGAGGCGTCCGCATCGAGATCCTGGATGGTGACGTGGTGCGCACCAACCTCTCCAAGGGGTTGGGCTTCTCAAAAGAGGACCGGGACATCAACATCCGCCGGATCGCCTTCGTGGCGAACCTCATCGCCCGCAACGGCGGGGGCGCCGTCACGGCGGCCATCTCACCCTACCGGGCCATCCGGGCCGAAGCGCGCGCGCTCGTCGAGGGCGATGGTTCCGAGTTCATTGAGGTCTACGTCGCCACGCCCGCCGAGGTCTGTGAGAAGCGCGACGTCAAGGGCATGTGGGCCAAGGCCCGCGCCGGCGAGATCAAGGAGTTCACCGGGGTCGATGACCCATACGAGCCACCGGACCGGCCCGAAGTCGTCTGCCATACCCAGGCGGAGACCGTCGACGAGAGCATGGGCAAGGTCCTGCGCGAGCTGGAAGCCCGAGGCTGTGTGCCTTCGGAGGAGGGGCTACTCGGCCCCATCGCCCCCCACGGGGGCTTCCTGGTGGACCGGCTGGCGCCGGCGGACCAGGTCGAGGCCCTGCTCGCCGAGGCCGCGGGGCTGCCGCGCATCGTGGCGAATCCGGTCATCGCTCGCGACATCGAGATGATCGGCGTGGGCGCATTCAGCCCCCTGACGGGCTTCATGGGCGAGGCGGACTACCAGGCCGTCGTGGAGACCGGGCGGCTCGCCAAGGGCCTGCCCTGGACGGTGCCCATCACTTGCGACCTCGGCCAAGCCAAGGTCGAGACAGGCGGGAAGGCGGCCATCGTCGACGACGCCGGCAACATCCTCGCCACCATCGACGTGACCGACGTGTTCCGGCGTGATGCTCAACGTGAGGCGGCTCAGGTCTACCGCACTACCGACGCCGCCCATCCGGGCGTGGCGCGGATTTACGCCGAGAGCAACACCCTGGTTGGCGGCTCCATCACGGTGCTCCGCCGCTGCGACCGCTCACCCTTCGAGGCCAACTGGGCCGACCCGAGGGAGACGCGCGCCACCTTCCGTGAGCGCGGGTGGAAGCGGATCGTGGCCTTCCAGACACGGAACCCCATCCACCGTGCCCATGAGTATCTTCAGAAATGCGCCCTTGAGATGTGCGACGGGCTGATGATCCACCCCATCGTGGGCGACACCAAGTCCGATGACATCCCCGCCGAGGTGCGGATGGACTGCTATGAGGCCCTGATCGACAACTACTTCCCGCGCGATCGGGTGCTCCTCCGGGTCCTGCCTACGGCCATGCGCTACGCGGGCCCGAAGGAGGCCATCTTCCATGCGATCATGCGGAAGAACTACGGCTGCACCCACTTCATCGTGGGCCGCGACCATGCCGGAGTGGGCAACTACTACGGCACCTTCGACGCCCACCTGATCTTCGAGGAGTACGACCCACAGGAGATCGGAATCACGCCGCTGTTCTTCGACCACGCTTTCTACTGCCTGCGGACTAAGGGCATGGCGTCCCAGAAGACGAGCCCATCCTCCACGGAGGAGCGGGTCTTCCTTTCGGGGACCAAGGTGCGCGAGCTTCTCTCCGCCGGCGAGGACCTGCCCGAGGAGTTCACCCGCCCCGAGGTGTCAGCGGTCCTCAAGCGGGCCTACAGCAAGTAGCGCGGCGGTTACGCCTCCCGGCTGACCGTTGGCTGCCACACGTTCGCCGTGGCGGCCGCCGCCACCATCAGCACGGCGCCGAGATACTGCGGGGGGCCCAGGTGGTCCCCCGCGAGCGCCCACCCGAAAAACGCCGCCCATACCGGCTCCATCGACAGAATCAGCGCCGTTCGGACCGCCGGCAGGGTGCGCTGAGCGAGTGTCTGGGCCGTGAACCCGACAGCCGTCGCGACGATGCCGCAGAGGATGATGGCCGCCCAGACGGACCCTGCGGCGGGCAGGACCAGGGGCTCACTCAAGGGCCAGACGAGGATAAACAGCGCTGCGGAAGCGAGGAGCTGGACGAAGGCCAAGCTGCCGGGGTCATGCTCCCGCGAATGGCGGTCCAGTAGCGCGATGTGAAGTCCGAAGGTGATGGCGCATCCCAGGGTGAGCAGGTCGCCCACCGAGAACTCGCCTGCCACCCCTCCCGTGAGTAGCATGAGGCCAACGAGGCTCACCCCCACTTGGCACCATGTGACCGCTCGACTCCGAACCCCATAGATCACGTGGTTCCAAAGGGGCGCGAACACGACGAACAGACCTGTTATGAGGCCCGAGTTCGTGGCCGTGGTATGGCGGATGCCGACGGTCTGAAGGATGTAGCTGATCCCGAGGACCAGGCCAATGCCCAGACCCGTCCGCCAAGCGCCGCGGTCCAGGCGTCTGGCGAAGGGCGCCATGACCAGGGCGGCCAGGCCGAAGCGCAGGGCCAGAAAGGCCATGACCCCGTAGTTGCTTACCGCGTCCTTCACGATGACGAAGGTCCATCCCCATACCGCTGTAACTGCCAGCAGGAGAAGGGCGATGAACGCATGGCGACCTCGTGTGGCGGACGGCACGGCTCGATTCGGCTCCATTCCAGAAGGCGGGAGGTTACCGGGGCGGTGAGACCGTGTCCAGGACCACGGCGGCGCCCACCGACCCGAGCCCTAGCCCCTGCGGGCCAAGGGCGCTATAATGCCGGCCTATCCCACCCCACAGACCGGAGGCCTGACCGTGGTCTATCCCGTGCATGTCGCTGTGAGCTTCAAGCCCGGTGTTCTCGACGCGGAGGGGAAGAACGTCCAGAAGTCCCTCGAGCTGCTGGGGATCGCCACCCAGTCGGTGAAGTCGGTCAAGACCTTCGTCCTCTCCATCGATGCCGACTCCACGGAGGCTGCGACGGCGGTCGCCGAGGAAGCGTGCCGACGGCTCCTCGCCAACCCAGTCGTTCATGACTACACCATCACCGTCGACGCGAGTGGAGAGGCTCGGTAGGGGGCAGCCATGGGAACCGACCACCTGTACGAGCGCATCGACGCCCCCTTCCCCTTCTACCGGATCAAGGTCCTGGACGCCACGGCCGACGAGCTGCTGGAGCTCTCCCAGGAGCGGAACCTGGCGCTGAGCGCCGAGGAAATGGGGATGCTCCGGGACCACTTCGCCTCCGAGGGGCGCAACCCCACGGATGTCGAGCTGGAGGCCACGGCTCAGGCGTGGTCGGAGCACTGCAGCTACAAGTCCAGTTGGCCCATCCTCCAGTCGAGCATCTTCCGAGTCGAGGCCCCGCAGAACCTGCTGGTCATCCAGGAGGACGCGGGCCTGGTGACCTTCGATGACGACTGGGCCTACGTGGTGGCCATGGAATCCCACAACCACCCCTCGGCCCTGGACCCTGTGGGCGGCGCCGAGACGGGGGTGGGCGGCATCCTGCGCGATGTCGTGTGCATGGGAGCCCAGCCCATCGCTCTCCTCGACTCCCTCTTCTTCGGGCCGCTCGACCATCCGTACGACCAGGTGCCTGCCGGCATCAAGCATCCCCTCTACCTGTTCCGCAACGTGGTCGCCGGCGTCCGCGACTACGGCAACCAGGTGGGGATTCCCACGGTGGGCGGGATGGTCGGCTTCCACCCCGGGTACGTCTCCAACTGCCTGGTGAACGTGTCCTGCATCGGGATGGTCCGCAAGGATCGGATCATCCGCAGCCGTGCGGAGAATGTCGGCGACGTGTTCGTCCTCGCCGGCGGCCGCACCGGGCGGGACGGCATCCATGGCGTGAGCGGCTTGGCCAGCCAGGTGATCTCCGAGGACAGCGAGGAGGTCGGGCGCTCGGCCGTGCAGATGGGGGATGCCGTCACCAAGGAGCCCCTCATCCACGCCTGCCTCCAGTGTATCGACGAGGACCTCGTCACCGGCTTCAAGGATCTGGGCGGCGGCGGCCTCTCGAGCTGCAGCGGCGAGCTTGCCTTCGATGGCGGGAATGGCGCCGACCTAGACCTGGACCGTGTGCCCCTGAAGGTCGCGGACATGGCCGCCTGGGAGATCTGGGTCTCCGAGTCCCAGGAGCGCATGATGCTCGTCGTGCCACCCGAGAAGGTGGAGCGCGTCCTCTCCATCTTCGCCGCGTGGGACGTGGAGGCCAACGCCATCGGCACGGTCACCGACACGCGGCGGATGAAGCTCCGCTACAAGGGAGTCGCCGTCGCCGATCTGGACCTCGAGTTCTACACGGGAGCGGTCCGCTACAACCGGCCCTATCGAGTGCGGGAGCACGTGGGCACGCCGTTGCCCGAGTCCGCTATCGAGCCACAGGCGGCCCTGGATCAGATCCTCGCCTCACCGAACGTAGCCAGCATGGCATGGATCGTGCAGCAGTACGACACCATCGTCCGGGGAGCAACGGTGGCGGGGCCTCTCCAGGGCGAGTACCTCCACCCGGGCCCCGGCGACGCGGCCGTGCTCAAGCCGCTCCGCGAGTCAAATCGAGGACTCGCGATGGCCTCCGATGTGAACCCCTACTTCTGCGAGATCGACGCCTACTGGGGCGCGATGTCGGCGCTCGAGGAGTCGATGCGTAACGTCATCGCCGTCGGGGGACGGCCCCACGCGTGGGCCGACAACCTCAACTTCGGCAATCCCGAGGATCCCGATCGCCTGGGTGAGTTCAAGGCCGCCACAGACGGCATGTACCATCTGGCGAACGCTCTCGGAGTCCCCGCCGTGAGCGGGAACGTTAGCCTCTACAACGAAGGCCCCACCGGGTCCATCCCGCCCACGCCCGCGATCCTCATGCTCGGCATAGTCGAGGATGTGCGCAAGACCGTCACCATGGATTTCAAGGCATCGGGCAACCCCGTGTATCTCATAGGCCAGACCCATGACGAACTGGCTGGCTCGGAGTACGCGCGGCTGCTGGGCGATGTCGGGGCCACCCGGGTTCCCTTGGTCGATCCGTCGTCCTTCCGCCGAAAGATGGACGCCCTGCTGGAGGCGATGGACAAGGAGCTCGTTCGCGCCTGTCACGATCTCGCGGAGGGCGGCCTGAGCGTCGCCCTGCTGGAGATGCTCTTCGGGGCGAGGGACCTGGGACTCACCGCGGACGTCACCCGCCTGCCCGGCACGGCGTCGCGGATCGACGTCAAGCTCTTCTCGGAGTCCAACGGACGCTTCGTCGCCGAGGTGCAGGCGGGCGCCGAAGCCGACTTCGAGCGGATCATGGAAGGAATCGCTCTCGTGCGGCTCGGGACCCTCGATGACTCAGGGACGCTTACCGTGCTTGACGGAGGGCGGCCGGTCCTCCGGAAGGCCGTTCCCGACGCCTACCGACTTTGGTCCGACGCGCTGCCGAAGCTGCTGGGCTAGCCAGGGGACGAGGTCCTCTTGGAGACTGCCTTGCCCGCCCCGCTACTCGCCGGGGGCGTGACCTTCGTGGTCACGCCCCTCTGCCGTAGCTTGGCCCTCAAGCTCGGCATGGTGGACCAGCCGGGCGGACGCAAGCAGCATGGTGAGCCCGTGCCGATGCTGGGGGGACTGGCCGTCTTCGCTGGCCTTCTCGTCGTCTGGTATGGCGCCTACGGCGTCCCCACGAACCTACCTCATATCCTCCTCTTCCTCTCGGTACCCGGCGCCCTGGTCGTCGGAGCTTGGGATGATATTCGCTCCCTCAGGACGCACACCAAGGTGGGGTGGCAGGTGGCCTGCGTCGCCGTCGCCGTCGCCTCCATCGCCCTCTCGCTGCCCGCTGTGACCGCCACCCACTGGGCGCAGCTCCTTCTCTGCGGGGCCTTTCTCGTGGGCGCCATGAACCTCATCAACTTCGCCGACACCTACGATGGTCTCTGCGTGCTCACCTGCGCTGGGCTAGCCGCGGTGATGGGTGTGCTCACCGAGGGCGTTCAGAACACCGCGGTCCACTGGGCCATCGTAGGCGCTTGCCTCGGCTTCCTGCCATGGAATCTCAGCCGTCGCCACCGGACATTCCTGGGCGACGGGGGAAGCCTCATGCTGGGGCTCCTCATCGGCTACTTGGCGCTTGAGACCGTATGGGAGCTTCGCGGCTCGCCCGACCCCGAAGGGGGACCGCTCTGGCCGCTCCCTCTGCTCCTGCTCGGCGTCCCCATCCTGGATGGCGCCGTGGTCACGCTCCACCGTCACATGGCGGGCCGACCCGTCACGGTAGGCGCCCGGGACCACCTCAGCCATCGACTCGATGCCGCTGGCCTGCCGCCGCGCCTCATGGTGCTCGTCCTGGCCGTGGCCACCACCGCCTTCGCCGCCACGGCGCTTCTCTATACAGCCGCGCCCGCAGGCGAGGGTTGGCTGGTGCTAGCCGGCGCGCTGACCCTCTGGGCGGGGGGCCTCGTGGTCGCCCTCCGATCGCCCATCTACAGCGGTCGCTCGTAAACACCCCCAATTCCCGAAAAGATTTGCCGAAATTCACAACTTAGTTGCAACAAACTCGCGCACCAAGGGTCCATACGAGGTGAGAGGAGTAGCCCACAAGTGTGGGTTGGCGCCCGAAGCGGCTAGCCTCCAACAGGCGGGGTCACCGCTCCCGGCGCCGAGTCAGCTGGCTGGGAGGCCGAACGTACCCTTTTGAGAGGGAGGGCACGACATGACCTCGAGACGCAGACGCAAGAAGAACAGCACCCCTCGACCGATCATCATGACCCGCGAGGCAGTTCAGGCGATGAATCGCTACGACACGCACCACTTCACTGACCTAAGGATCCAGCCCGACACGGTCGACCAAGTCGTGAGAGGCGAGGCTGACCTCGGAGGACGGATCATTCGCGGACGCCGAATAGCGTAGGCGATCCCGCGTTCCGATGGGCGAGATCGCTCATCGTGGAGCCGCACCTAGGACCTCGAGAGCCGCTCGGAACTCGTTCCGGGCGGCTTTCCATGTACGGCTCGCCGGCGGATAATGCCCGAGGATGGGACGCAGGGAGTCAGCGCAGCCGACATGTATCCGCTTGAGCGCGCTATCGTCACGCACGTGGAACGCCCACGCCCCGGCCTCGCCCGGGTGCTCGTGCGCGCCCTGACCGCCTCCCACGAGGAACCGGCTCACGCCCTCGATCCCATCGCCGCAACTCTCGAACTGGGCGACGATGTGCTGCTGAACACGGCGGCCGACCGTCTCGGGCTAGGCAGCTCCGAGGGTCACGTGGTTGTCGTCAACCTCTCCCGGCCCGAGGTCCGCTCGGCCCTGAGCGGGCGTGAGATGAAAGCGCGATACACGAGCAACCAAACGCCCGTCGAGCTGGCCGCCTCCCCCACCGCGTGGCGAGATGTGACGCTGAACGGGGCGCCGGTCGTCGTTGCCGAGCTGCACAGCGCCTTGGTGCCACTCATCGCGGGGCTCCGTGCCGCGGGCTGCGCGAGGCCGGTCGCCTACGTCATGCCGGACTGGAACGCCCTGCCCGCAGTGCTCAGCGACAGCGTGGCGCGGCTGAGAGACCTGGGCTGGATGGCAGCCCTCATCACCTGTGGACAGGCATTCGGGGGCGATGTTGAGGCGGCCAGTCTACCCGCCGGACTGGCTCTCGCCGCCGAATCGGGCGCTCCCATCACCGTCGTCGTGGGCGGGCCGGGCCACCTGGGCGGGCAGCAGCCCTTCGGCTTCTCCTCGGCCGGTCAGGCCGAGGCGCTCCACGTCGCTCACGCCCTGGGGGGCCAGCCGGTCCTCGCCCCTCGGCTGAGCCAAGCGGACGCCCGCGAGCGTCACCGCGGGGTTTCCCACCACACCCTGGCCCTCCTGGAGCGGCTGCTGCTAGCGGCGGTGACCGTCCCCCTGCCCGAGCATACCCCTGATGCCATCGTCGACGCGGTCCGGCGCGCGGCGGCGCGCACGGGGTCGCGGGTTCCGCGGGTCGGTCCGGTCGACTACCGTGCCATCGCCAAGGAGGCGGACCTCGTCCTGACAAGCATGGGACGAGGCCCCGAGGACGACCCGCTCTACTTCGCGAGCCAGGCCGCGGCCGGCGCCTATGCCGCCGCTCAGGTCGAGGGGATGGGATGATGTCCGACGAGATGCTGGACCGACTTCGGGAGACCTGCCTCAGCTCCCATTGGGGGTTCGAGGGCAGACTCGTGCGGGTGCGGGTCGATCGGGTGCGGTTGCCTGGCGGGCGTGAGACGGTGCGCGAGGTGGTCGCCCACCCCGGGGCCGTGGCCATCGTCCCTCTACATGAGGATGGAACCCTGACCTTCGTCCGGCAGTGGCGCCAGGCAGCGGGCCAGCTTCTGCTGGAGATTCCGGCGGGCACCCTGGAGGAAGGGGAGGATCCCGCAGACTGTGCCCGGCGCGAGCTCGCCGAGGAGGTGGGGCTGGAAGCCCAGGAGATCAGGCGCCTCTGCGGCTCCTACCTTGCCCCCGGCTACTCGTCCGAGCTCCTGCACACCTATCTCGCCACCGGTCTGACGCCCGTCCCGTCTCAGCCTGACTGGGACGAGGCCCTCCAGCCCGTTCGCCTGCCCCTGGCCGAGGCGGCCGGAATGATCCTCAGCGGCGAGCTCCAGGACGCCAAGACCATCTGCGGCGTGCTCCTCGCCGAGCGCGCTTGGAGGGAGCGGGGGTGACCGTCCCGCCTCCCCGCTCGCGGGAAGCGAAGAGGCGGGGACGGACGCGCCCTACGGCAGACGGATCGCAACGACCTTGGACACCATGAACTGCGGGATGTAGAGGACGCCGGCCTCGCCGTCCAGACTCAGATCGGCGGGGGATTCCAGCTCAGCGATGGTCTCAACGGTCAGCGCCTCGGGGTCGACGAGGCACACCTTGTTGCCGGGGAAGTCGCTCACTACGAGCATGCCATCGGGGAGTTCCTCGACGCCATCCAGGCTCTCGAAGTGCTCCGCGAGGCCGAGAGCCTCGGGAGGCTCGACTCCCGTCGGATCCACCCGGTAGACGTCGTGCCCATCCCAGCTCACCCCCCACATCTGGCTCGCTCCGAAGGTGATGCCATTCACCGACTCGGGCGCGGGGATGGGGTCCATCAGCTCTCCGTCCTTGATGCGGTGGATGATGCTCTTCTCGCTGTCCGTCGCGTAGACGATCTCGCCGTCGGTGGCCATGTCGTTGATCTGGCCGGCGCCTTCGGGCTCGAAGACCTCCCTCTCGGCGGGATCATCGAGCGAGACAGCCACGATGCGGGCATTGTCGGCGACCCAGAGCCGCCCATCGAGGATGCAGAGGCCCTTCGGACCGTTGAAGCCATCTGCCCAGCGCTCCTCGATCACCTCGAGAGTCTCGGCGTCGGCCAAGGTGATGTACCCCGTGCCGTCATCAACCCAGTACCCCTCGTCCTCGGCATCAATGTTGCTGATGAACACCTTGCCGTCCCCTGCGACGCAGACGGACTCGGGGATCGCGAACCCCTCAGCTTCGGCCAGCACCTCGGCTTCGACAGTGGGCTCCTCGCCAGGCTCCTCGACGGGGGCGCCCGTCGTAGCCACCGGGGGACGCGGGGCGGGTGGCTCCTCGGTCTTCTGCGAACAGCCTGCCAGAAGGGCGGCGAGGGCGACCAGACCGATCACTGCTACGGACGTTCTCATTGCGGCCAGTCCTTCCATTCCAGGATGGTGAGACCGATTCGGCGCCCGCCGCCGGAAGCCTACCTGCGCCCCCCCGAAGGCTTCACCGAAGCGGCCGCGAAAACGACCCCTGGCACACGCGTGCCACTCCAGCATAGGAGCGGAGGTCCGCTATGAAGCTAGGATTCACCAGCGCCATTCTCCCTGAGCTTGGCCTGAGGGAGGTCCTCCAACTCGCGGCCCAGGAGGGTTACGACTGCGTCGAGGTCATGTGCTGGCCCCCCGGCAAGGCCGAGCGCCGCTACGCCGGGGTCACCCACATCGATGTCTCGGAGCTCGATGTCGCGAGCATCCAGGCCATCGTTGCCGAAACGGGCGTCCGGATCAGCGCGCTGGGCTACTACCCGAACCTGCTCTCCCCTGACCCCGACGAGGCGGCAACGTGCCTCCAACACCTCCGAAAGGTGATGGCGTCCGCGCCCAAGCTGGGTCTGGACACCGTGAACACCTTCATCGGGCGCGACTGGACGAAGTCCGTGGAGGCCAACTGGCCGCGGTTCCTCGAGGTCTGGCGGCCACTCATCGCGGAGGCTGAGGAGCTAGGGGTCCGCATCGGGATCGAGAACTGCCCCATGCTCTTCTCCGACGACGAATGGCCTGGCGGCAAGAACCTCGCCCACAGCCCCGCCGTGTGGCGCCGGATGTTCGAGGATATCCCATCGCCCGCCTTCGGCCTCAACTACGACCCCTCCCACCTCGTGTGGCAGATGATGAAGCCTGTGGAGCCGCTGTGGGAGTTCGCGGATCGCATCTTCCACGTTCACGCCAAGGACGTGCGGGTATGCCCGAGACGCCTCGCCGACGTGGGCATCCTCGCCTACCCACCCGCATACCACACCCCCAAGCTCCCCGGACTCGGCGACGTCGACTGGGGTGACTTCGTGGCCGTGCTGGCGGAGATCGGCTACCAGGGACCCGTCTGTGTGGAGGTCGAGGATCGCGCCTACGAAGGATCCCTGGCTGACCGACGGCGCGCCCTCCGACAGAGCCACACCTACCTACGCCAGTTCATCGCCAAAGGAGAGTCCGAATCGTGAGCAACCTGTACGCGGGTATCGACCTGGGCGGCACCAAAGTGGCCTGTGCCCTAGGCAGCATCCGGGATGGCATCGCCGCCCAGGTCACCATCCCCACCAACTCATGGGAGGGCTCGCAGAGGGTCCTGGAGCGCATTGGCGACGCGGTTGAGGGGCTTATAGATGAGGTCGGTCAGCGTCCGGCGGCCCTCGCCATGGGCGTGCCCGGGCTCTCGGACCTCGATAGGGGCGTGACGCTGCTACTCCCGAACCTGCCCCAGAAGTGGGCGGGCGTGGATGTCCGCGGCCCCCTCTCCTCCCGCTTCGGCTGCCCGCTCTTCCTGATCAACGATGTCCGCTCGGCCACCCTGGCGGAGCTCACCTTCGCGCGGAAGGAGGAGGTCGACACCATGGCCTTCTTCGCCGTCGGGACGGGCATCGGCGGCGGCGTTGTCATCGGAGGCGAGCTTCGGCTGGGGCCCTTGGGGCAGGCGGGGGAGCTGGGCCATCAGATCATCATCCCCGACGGCCCCCTCTGTGGGTGCGGCAATCGAGGCTGCCTGGAGGCCTTAGCTAGTGGGACGGCCATCATCGCTGAGGCGGTGCGTATGCTCATCGGCGGGGAATGTCCGCGGCTCCACCAGCTCACCGGGGGCGATCCGGCGAAGGTCGATGCCGGCGCCGTCGCCGAGGCGGCGCGGGGCGGCGATGAGTCGATGCGGCTGATCTACGAGCGCGCGGCGTATTTCATCGGCATCGCCGCGTGCAACGTCATCGTGACGATCCACCCGGAGCTGGTCGTCATCGGGGGTGGCGTCGCGCGAGCCGGCGATCTCCTCCTGGAGCCCATCCGGCGCACGGTGGGGGAGAGGCTGAAGATGATGCCGCCGGAGGGGATACGGATCGAGCCCTCGAAGCTCGGCGGCGAGGCGGGGATGCTCGGAGCTATCGCGCGCGCTGAGCGAGCCTTCCTGAGCGCGGGCCCTGGATCCTAGATAACCGCAGCCCGCTCCCGAGAGGCGGTATTGGCATGGATTACACCTACTCCGACATCGCGAAGATGATCGATCACTCACTGCTCAACCCGTCGCTGTCGTGGTCCGAGCTAGAGGCGGGCGTTGCCCTGGCGCGGGAGTACGATGTGGCGAGCGTCTGCATCATGCCGTATGCCCTGCGTCGCTGCGCCGACCTATTGGCGGGCTCCACCGTGGCCCCGAGTACGACCATTGGCTTCCCTCACGGAGGCCATGCTACGGACACCAAACGCGCCGAGGCCGTCCAGGCCGTCGAGGATGGCGGCCAGGAACTCGACATGGTCATCAACATCAGCAAGGCCCTGAGCGGGGACTGGACCTACGTGCGCAATGATATCGAAGCCGTGCTCGACGTCACCCATGGGGCGAAGCGCAAGCTGAAGGTGATCTTCGAGAACTGCTACCTTGAGGACGACCAGAAGATCCACCTCTGCGCCATCTGCGGGGACCTGGGCGTCGACTGGGTGAAGACCTCGACCGGCTACGGCGCCGGGGGCGCGAATCTCGATGACCTCAGGCTGATGCGGGAGCACACCCCGCCCCACGTCCAGGTGAAGGCCGCTGGCGGCATCCGCACCCTGGATGGGGTGCTCGAGGTGCGCGCCCTAGGTGTGACGCGGGTGGGGGCTAGCCGGACCCGAGACATCCTGGATGAGTTGCGCGCTCGCCTCGGCTGAGGGACGCGAGTAGGCTCGAAGCCATGGACACTCACCAACCCGAGCCCCGGGTGATCTCCGCCTCGCGCCGGACGGACATCCCGGCCCACTACACCCCCTGGCTTCTGCGCAGGCTCAGGGAGGGACGGTGCCGGTACTTCCACGTCTTCGACCGGCAATGGCATGAGGTCGACTTGCGGCCCGAGGCGGTGCGCGCCATCGTTTTCTGGTCGAAGAACCTGGGGCCCCTGCTCCCGCATCTGGATGGGATCGCGGGGGACTACCCTTTCACCTGCCACCTGACCATCACCGGCCACCCTCCGCTCCTGGAGCCCACGGCGCAACCCCCTGAGGAGACGGTGCGCCAGGCGCGGGAGGTAGCTCGGCGGTACAGTCCACACCACGTCCTGTGGCGCTTCGATCCCATCGTGATCACCGATGCCACGCCGCTGCATGGAGTGGTCGAACGCTTCACGCGCCTCGCCGATGCGCTCGCGGGGGCGACTCGAATCTGCTCCTACAGCTTCGTTCAGGAGTACCGCAAGGTGAACGCGCGGCTCTCCGCCCTCGGCATGGCGTTCGAGGAGATCCCCTTGGACACCCAACACGAGCTGGCCCTGGAGCTGGCGGAGATCGCTCAGCAGCGAGAGATCGAGCTGCGCGCGTGCTGTGTGCCCGCGCCGCCAGGCGGACGGATCCCCCAGGCCCGCTGCATCGATCCGAAGGTGCTCGCCGCCGTGGGCATGAAGCCCGGACCGGACCTGAAACGGGCGTCCACACGCCAGGGCTGCGGCTGCTACCGCTCGGTGGACATCGGCGCCTACGACACCTGCCCCTCGGGCTGCGTGTTCTGCTACGCCACCCGGGGGTTGGATCGAGCCCAGCGGTACCGCCAGATTCACGACCCCGCCGCGGACTCCCTCGGCTGAGCCGGCGCTATGTGGGCATGAGAGGGTAGGTGCGGGTCTCGTCCTGGATAACGAGTCCCACCACCATCCAGATCACCCAGGAGATCGTGTGCCCGATTACCAGGCCGTAGTAGAAAGGCTTCGCGTTGCGGAGCAGCCTGGCGCCACCGAGGTAGAGGATAACCGACTTGGTCGCCCAGGCCAGGAACATGCTGAACCAGAAGACATCGCCGGCGAAGCTCGCGGCGATGAGCAACCCTCCGGGATGGAAGCGGAACCAGAGGAACTTGGAGCGCAGCACTAGGCAGCCGAGGACGAAGGCCGCGCCCTCCAGGAAGTAGAGGATGTTCGTCGTGTTCGTGGGGAAGTCCCGGACCATGAACTGCGCTGGCCAGTCGAAGGGGAGGGTCGCGGCGGTCCGGAAGCCCCACGTATCCGGCAGCGTGGCGGCGCCGTACTCGTAGCCGAGCGCAACCTTCCGGGGCGATGCCACCGCGATGGACAGCACGATGGCCACGGCGCCAAGGGCCAGCAGCCGGCGACGATTCACGCCCGCATCGGCCGCCTGTGTGAGGTTCGCGGCGTTGGGCATGAGGATCTCCCGCAGATCCTTGCCGAAGGGGCTCTCGAAGATCGGGAGCACCGCTAACTCCCGTGGGGTCACCGAGTCGAACTGGAGGACGGTTGACCCGCCCCACGAGAGGCGGAAGGTCTTCCCGAAGAGCCCCACCAGGGTGTCGCTCGGCACGGTGCGGGCCGCCACGAGCATTTGCCCGCCCTGGCACACGAGCCACGTGCAGCCCGTGGCGATGGCGAAGAAGACGAGCACGACAACCAGGGCGACCGGGAAGCGCACCCCCGAGTAGAGGAACCAGCCCATGAGCACGGCCACGGACAGCACGAACCCCCATGCTGCCGTGCGATAACTCATGGGCTCGTCAGAGTCATCGACGGGACACCGGGAGAAGGCGCACCGGAAGACGGTCCTGAGGTGGTCCCTGGCCGTCCACAGGATCCAGCCGGAGAGGGCCAGGTACGCCGCGAGCTGCGGGTAGCACTGGTAGGCGGGATCCCAGCCGAAGGCCACTTCGCCCCCGTATTCGCCTCGCGACCCGAACCACATCTGCTGAATGCCGATGAGGACCTTGATGGCCCACACCGATAGCAGCACCTCGGTGTTCACCCCGTGGGTGAGGCCGATGGCGAGGGGATAGATCCGCAGGTACTTCATGCTCCCCTCGAGGTACCGCCACGGCGGCTCGGTCAGTATCGGGGCCAGATCAATGGCGAAGGTAAACCTCCCCAGGTGGGGGTAGAGCCGGCACAGGCCGGCATGGGTGTGAAGCACCAGCACCAGGGTCGCGGTGCCGAGGAAGAGCGGGTTGCGGAAGAGGGGTGGGAGGCCACGGTGGGCTTCCGATGCCTCGGCGATCTCCAGCGGCACCTGCACCAGCGGGTACGGGTACCGCTCTCGCTCCACCCACTGCCGCCGGAGGATGCTCACCAGACAGAGGAAGCCGAGGAAGACGCCGAAGGTCAAGACCGAGTAGCCGATGAGCGGGTCGCGCCAGGCATACCACGGGATGTGGTGCCATCGGCTGATGGAGAGGCTGCCAGGGATGCCCGGCATCGGCGGGCCATCGGGCATGCCGGTGTAGAACTCCGTGGCTGGGTCCTCATCCAGGATGACCATATAGGAGCGGAGGTGGGGCGAGAGCCGCTCCTCCCACAGGTTCTCGTGGGTCGCGCCATATCGGTACCCGGCGATCTGGGGCACCAGCATCCGAAGCAGCCCCGAACTGGGAATGCCGGAGGCGATGAGCATAACGGCCCAGATTGTCATCAGCTCGGCCGCGGTGAAGGGCCGAAGCGCGCCCGGCCGCAGCCGAGCCAGCACGAAGTTCACGGGCACTGCGAGGAACAGCATGATGCCGAAGGGCGCGAGCGGGAAGTTCGTGCCGGCGAGGTACGTGTTCCGCAGGACGGAGTCATTGTACGGGGTGAGCCACGCGAGCACGGCGACGAAGAACAGGCCGATCAAGGTGGCGCGCCGAGACGGAGCGCGACGGTGAGAGGGCTCCCTCAGGTCATTGGTGATCAGATGGACGTCCGCCTCATGCCCGTCGGCCATGGGCGGGTCCATTCGCGGAGGGTCGGGCCGCCGCCTCCGTCATGGACCCACCTCCGGGCAGCGCGGCGTGGGTCAGCTCAGGAACCACGGAACGGCGATGATCAGGCCGACTATGGCGAGGATCCAGGAGTAGGGCAGGGTGCGCTTCAGGAGATCCTGTACCTCGACCCCCAGGGTGGAGCCGACCCAGACATTGTGGGTGTTCGTGGGGTCGCTGATGCCCTGGATATGCCCGACCGACATGAGCGCCGCCATCGCCGCGCCTGGCGGCAACACGCCTCCGGCCACCAAGACTCCCGCGATGCCGATTCCCATACCCCAGACGTTGAGGGGTCCGCGGTAGAGGGCAAGAGGCGCCAGGGCGCCCCAGAGCAGGACGTAGGCCACGGGACTGCTGACCCGCAGGAGGGTCAGGGGCCCGGAGACCGCGCCCGTCGCGGGATCCTCGGTAACGAGACATCGCGTCACCTCGGGCGAACTCACCGCGATGAACAGCATCCCGATGCCCATCATGAGCCCGATGGCGGGGGCGACATCCTTGATCCCCTCGATAAGTGAAGCGGTGATGAGTTGGATGCGACCCCCCTCGGGTTTGGGTCCTAGGAGGGCGCCCCAGAGAACCCCGATGATCATCGCGGCCAGGATAGGGAACTCCCACGCGACCAACGCCTCAAACTCGGCGGTGCCGGCATCGAAGCCGAGGGACGGCCCGAGGGACCGCAGGAGCGGCCTCGACGCGGGCGGCAGGAGGAGCAGCGCCACGGGGATGATGGGCGTCGCCATGCGGGTGGCGCCGACACGCGGCGCGGGGGCGCGCCGCTCCTCGGCCCACAGCCGACGTCGGCCGGCGAGGCGCACATCCACGATGACATAGGCCACCACGGCCAGGAGGCTGGGCACGAAGAGCATCAGCGCATACTGGCGCACCTCCGCCTGGCTCACCCCTAGGGCGTCGATGTAGAACTGCCAGTTCACCACATTGAGGACGCCGCCGACACTCATAGACATCAGGAACAAGCAGCCAGCGGCCAGGGGTCTGACACCCACGGCCAGCAGGACGGGGAAGGCGAGGGAGGCCACGAGGATCACGGCGCCGAGGCCGCTGAGGGTCATGAACAGCAGGACGCAGGCGCCGGCGATCACGAGGGATACGGTGACCGCGTTGTCACCCGAGAGCTCCGAGGCTCGTCGTACCACGGCCTCCGCCACCCCCGTGCGTCGAACCACCTGAGCGAGGGCGCCCCCGAGTATCACGGCGGCGATGGGCGTTGCCAGACGCATGGCGCCCTCGCCGATCACCTTGTTGAGGATGTCCATGCCCCCCACGCCGCCCACGGCGGCCACTGCGACGGCCATTGCCGGAAGGGCCAGCAGGGCGGGCAGCTTGCGGGCGATCATGAGCGCCGCGAAGACGATGAATACGGCGAGAAGGCCTAGGGCCTGCAGGTACATTCGGCCACCACCGGTGTCATAGGTATGGGTCCGGCATGCGGGGAACAACCCTCTGAACAGCGCATGCCACGGATTCGGGCATGTCCAGGCCCTCTCCTCTCCGATTGACGGGGGCCAGGGCGGCCGATATGCTCCGAGTACGCCAGAGCTCGAAGGGCCAGGCCGATGATGAGCCTTCGGTACCGCTCAGCCTACGCGATCGGACTCCTGCTGCTCCTCGCCTTCGTGGTGGGCTGTGGTGGCGAAGCGGTCGTCGGCATGGGCGGCATCACGGGCGCCCTCACCGATGCCACGACCGGCGATGCCCTCGCTGGCGCGCGAATCCGGTGTGAGAACACCACCTCCGGCGAGCCCGCCGAGTCGATCACCGACGCCTCGGGACGATTCATCATCACGGATCTGCTTACCGGCGAGGTGCCCCTGAAGATCACCGCCTCGGGCTACGAGCCGCTCCGCGGCCACCGAGTGGCTGTAGTCGGCGGCACTGTCACCGAGGTCGACCTCAGCCTCTCTCCCCGGGACGGCAAGCCGGCCATCATCCGTGGCACCGTCACGGGGCCCGACGGCCCCTTGGCCGGAGCGCGCGTCAGTGCGGCGGCAGCGCGGACACGGACCGACAGAGCGGGCGGCTACGAGCTGCGTCTGCCGCGCGTCACCGAGGACGTCGTGGTCACCTTCGAGGCGCCCGGGTACGCGGCCGTGACCCGGGTCGTCGCCATCGGGTCCATCCAGCAGGGGCGGACGGTCCTCGACATCGCACTGGACGGCGGCGGAACGCGCTCGCTCCGCGGCGTGATCATCGACGCTCACGATGGAGAGCCGGTCGAGGGGGCGACGGTGACCTGCGGGAGCCGCTCGACCCGCAGTGACGCCGCAGGCGCCTTCACGCTGGAGGGCCTCCCCGATGGGCCGCTCACGATCCGCTGCGCCGCCCGCGGTTACCGCGAGGAGAGCCGGCGTGTGGCCCCCGCTGATGGGCTGTCGGGACTCATCGCCATCCCGCTCATCTCTCCGTCAACCGGCGAGATCGCCGCCCGAGCCATCGATGCCACCACCGGCGGGCCGGTGCAGGGCGTCACCGTTCTCACTGAGCCCCTGGGCCGGAAGGCGGTCACCGATGAACAGGGCCGAGCGCGCATCGACCATGTGCCGGCGGGCAGTTACTGGCTCGAGTACCGCGGCGAGGGCATCCGAGGAGGCCGAACGGGGCCCCTCTACGTGGATCCCGTGGAATGGCCTCGGGTGGAGCTGCCCATCGAACCCTCGAGCGCTCGTATCGTGGGGACCTTGCGTGACGCCGCGGGCGCTCCGGTCGCGGATCGCCCCGTCCTTGCCGAACCGGCTGAAGGCGAGCATACCCTCCAGCCACTTACCGCAAGGACCGATGATGATGGCCGGTTCGTGCTGGCCGATCCAGCCCTGGACCGCATCGGAGGACTCTGGAGGCTTACTCCCGAGGGAGGCGCCGCCAGCGCCCATGTCGAGATCATGCCCGGCACGACGGCGAACGCCGGGCCTCTCACCTACGTTCCCTAGCGTCACACCTCACTCAGGCTCGCGCCACAGCGTCCCCGCGACGTGGGTCGGACCGCCGCTGGCGCTCCGGAAGTAGTAGACGGTGAAGAGGGTGTCATCCTCGAGCTGGATCGACATCGGGTAGCCAAGGTCGCCGCCCATCCCGTCATCGCGCAGGATGAACTCATCGCCCCAGGTCCGCCCGTTGTCCTTGCTGATGATAGCGCGGATCCCGAAGGGGCTGTGCCGATAGCCATAGGTCAGCAGGATGTGGCCATTGCGCAGCCGCAGGAGGTGCGGGGGATGGCCGCGGACGCCTGAGTCCGCGTACCGGCCCCAGGTGATGCCCCCATTGAAGGACTCCGCCCGGAACATGTGGTCCACCTCATCGCCAGTGCGGACGAAGGCGAGGATGTGCCCTCCGCCGAGGTCCAGGAGCGAGGTCTCGTTCAGGGGGAGCCGACCCGTGCTGTCGCCGATGATGTGGTGGAAGGTCCAGGTCTCGCCCGAGTCATCTGAGCGATAGACGTAGCTGTGGCCGGTGTCGCCGGGACTCGGCGCACCGTAGACGGGCCAGAGGATGATGTCCTGGTCGGTGACGATACCCCCGTGGAAGGCCATGACGCCGCCCGAGTTGGGCATCGGGAGGTCCTTCTCCTCCCATGTCAGCCCCCCATCGCGCGAGACGCGCGCCCGGTGCGCGGTGAGGGCGCCGATGAGCCCCTCGCGCGCCGAGGCGACCTCGTGGCCCGCCGCCTCGAGCTCCCCGCGGCTCTCTTCCGGGTAGTACTCCCAACCGGCGTATACGCTGACCAGGGCGCCGTCAGCGGTAGGGAGCGCCTGTATGGTCCCCACGTCCTCGGGGCTGACATCCCCCTCGCTGTGTTGGTGCAGTTCCCAGGTGCGACACCCATCGGTCGACCGCATCACCACGACACCCCCGGAGGGATCGTCGTGGGAGGGGTTCGTTCGCGCCGACAAACTCACGATGATGCCGTCCTCCGGCTGCCGCTCGGGCATGAACGGGAAGACGGCGTAGATGCCGTCCTGCCGGTACACGATCACATGCTCCGCGTCATCCAGCTTGACGGATGCCCGCTCCTGCGGAACGGCCGCCAGAGGCGCCGTGAGGACGAGCAATACCGTCGCATAGGGTATGTGGCGCATATCGTGTCCCTTCCTGTCCGCGGCTCCAGGCAGCTAGATGAGGGCCCCCGCGCTCGACAAAGCACCCCTCACATCGGTCGGATCCAGCTCCCCCGGCTCCACGCGATGGCGCGCAGCGAACGCCGCCGCGGTTCCGGCGGCCTCCCCGATGGCCATGCATGTGGCCATGACCCTGGTGGCGGCCATCGCCTGGTAGTCCGCCGATATGCAGCGACCGGAGACCAGGAGTCCGCCGACGCTCTGGGGCAGGAGGCTTCGCAGCGGCACGTCGCACCACCTGCCCTCGGGCGGATGGAGCCGGTCGTGATCGGGGAGCTGGTCAGCGTGGTCCGTGATCATGGGGCAGTCGCGCTTGGCGCAGCTCTTCGTGCAGAGATGCACCTGGCCCCCCTCGGAGAGCCCTCGGGGGCAGTGGATGTCGATCCAGTAGCTGGCTCGGGCGATGCTGTCATCGAAACTCCGGCCCGAGACGATGTCCTCGCCCGTGAGCACGTAGCGGCCGACCACTTGGCGCGACTCGCGGGTGCCCACATGGGCCGGAGTGGCGGCTATGAACAGCCCCTCGGCGCCCGGCGCTGATCGCCACGCGTCCAGGGCGCGCCAGGCTAGCTCCCTCGTGACAAACTCCCCCTCCGTAAGATCCGCCACTTCCGAGGCATCCCCGCCGTAGCGCGTCGCGTTGAGGGAGAGGAAGCCATCGCGGATGGTGCTACCGTGGTTGCCGAGGGAGACATTGTAGTAGTTGGCTCCGTCCGCCTGAAGCTCCCGCATGCGTGCCACGGCAGCCTCCCGGGTCGCCTGATCGAGTGGGCCGACGCCCCCCACATGGAAGATGCTCCCCATCGCCATGGGCAGTCCGTCGGCGGGCCGGCCCTTGGTGCACTCGGCGCCGGCCCGGTAGGCCACGTCCCCATCGCCCGTCGCGTCGATGAACACCCTGGCCGCGATGGCGAGGGGACCCGACTTCGTCTCGATGATCGCATGGGTCATCCGGTTGTCATCGACGACCGCGTCAACGAAGAAGGCATGGTAGATGACCCTGACCTTCGCCTCGCGAACCATACGGTCGGCGATGATCTTCAGCCCCTCGGCGTTGAAGGCGATGCCCCACTCCTCCATGGCCCGCTCCCATGGCGCCGCCTCGCCGATCTCCGCCATCCGGACGCAGATCTCCTTGGGGATGCCTCCGATGACCGCGTCGCCGCCGCCGCTGGCCCGGTGCCCCAGAATGGGCCCGATCAGCCCCGCCGTCGCCATGCCGCCCAGGAAGCCCTGCATCTCCACGAGGAGTGTCTTGGCCCCCAGGCGCGCCGCCGCGAGGGCGGCAGGCAACCCCCCTGGGCCTCCTCCGATGACGCAGACGTCGACGTTGTCGAGAACCCGCACCTCGCGTTGGGGGAGTGTGACGGTGCTCATGGATGTCTCCTGCCTCCGGTCGCTTCCGGTATTCACACGCGCTTGACGCTGTAACAGTCGACTACGGCAGTATCAGGGGAAAGGCGGCTGGCATCTCATCGGGCGGAACCGGCACGCCCGGCGGCAGCGTCGCGCCCGCCTCGGCGACACTGAAGGACTGGAAACCGATGGCGAAGGCCGGCGAGTCCGGTCGCAGGGTGAAGTCGCCTCCCTCGGGGTCAGCGAACCCGGGGTCCCCATAGAGACTGTTCGGGTCCTGGCCCTTGGCCTGCCACTCCTCGAAACTCATGCCCGCGAAGTCCGGCGCCTCGATGTTCGGATTCCAGTATAGGTTGCTGTCGAGGGCGTAGTTGTCGCCCTCCCAGTTGGAGCCCAGCAGCGGGCCGTCGGTCCAGTAGACGATGTTGTGCTCCAGGGTGAAGGAGTGGTGCTCCTCCGCCCGGGTGCGGATGATCTGCCCGTCCGTGCGACTGAAGGCGAGGATGTTGTTGGAGACGAGGTTGTCCCGGCCATAGTGCTGATGGAACCCGCCGGTCTTCGTTCGGTACACCAGGTTGTGGTCCGCGATCATGTTCGTGGTGCCCTCATCGAAGTAGATCCCCCAGCCACCGTAGCTGAAGGCCTCGATGTGGTGCATGTGGTTGTGATGGAGGCGCGAGCCCGGCGCGACGCCCAGAGTGTAGATGCCCCCCATGTCGCTCAAGACGCCCTGGCCGATGGTGTGCATGTGGTTATAGGCGACCTCGTTGTGGTTCGCCGTGCTGTCCGCATACCCCCATGACCAACCCACCGATACGGCCGTGTAGTAGAGGTCCGCGATCGTGCAGTGCTCGACCAGGTTGCCCGACGATTGGCCTATCCACACGCCGATGCCCGCGGGATGGGTGCGGCCCGCGTGCATGATCGCGCAGTTCCGGACGGTGTTCGCGCCGGCGTTCAGCTCCGGGTTCTCCGCGTCGGAGTACGTCTCGCCGATCTTGATCCCCCCGGCGCCGAGGTCCCACAGGGAGCAGTCCTGGACCACACACTCCCTCGAACCGGCGCCCATGTGGACGCCATAGCCGGCCGTGTGCGCTATCTCGCATCGCTCGAGAACCAGGCCGCGCGCGCCCGTGCTGTGGACCGCGGCCGGCATCTCAGCCTCGGCCTGGGGGAAGGAGTACCCGTCAACGGACGTCTCCCACCCCGTGTGAGCGAGCGAGAGGCCCTCGAAGCGAACGTGATCGACTCGTAGACCGAGATTCGCGTCTCCCGCCAACTGGATCAGAGTGGGCAGGACCGGCACGATGACCTCCGCGTCCCCGATTGACTCGCCCTCAGCGGGAACGTACAGGATCTCGCCAGCCTCGCCGTCGATGTAGAACTGCCCCGGCTGGCCGAGCGCTTCGCGAACGTTCTCTACCAGGTAGCGGTGCTCGGCGAGCAGCCCATGCCAGTAGGTCCGGTACTGAGTGGGAGCCACCGCCACGATGTTCTGCTGGACATCCACGCTCCGTATGGGCAACCGGGACATGGTCCACTGATGGAAGGGCAGGATCTCCACCCGGTCCCTCTGGAGCCAGTCAGGATCGATATCACCTGGACGGAACTGGAACCGATCGTAGCCACGGCCATCGGCGTCGGGACTCGGATCCACCTCGGCGACGATCTGGTAGTAGCCCTCCCTCGGCAGGCGCGGCCTTCCGCGGCGGACCCCGTTCACGTAGAGGCTGATCGCATCGGGGAGAGAGTCGGGGTAGGGCGCCCGCCACCACCCCTGGGGGGTGGCCTCGAACCCCGAGAGCAGCACTCCGCCACTGAGGGTGGCGCGCTCCCCCGGGTACGCGCAGACGACCAGGGGCGCCTCTGCGGCGCCGGAATCCGCCGAAGTCAGCGTCAGCGGCTCAGCCAGGAAGAACGTGCCCTCCCGCACCGCGATGACGCGAGGCTCCTGACAACCCGGCGCCTTGAGGTCCCGCGACCGCTCCAGCGCCGCGGCGAGGGTCGCGAGGGGGGAGTCGATCGCGCCCGTTCCCTGGTCGCTTCCCTCAGGGGCGACGTAGATGGTGTCAGCGGGCAGATTCACCTGGGCGACGACGGTTGAAGCGAGCATGGGTATGAGCATGGCGATCAGCGCTCTCACCTCCGGCATGCGGTACGGGCCTGGCAATCCCCTGTTCCCGATAGGCCGGCTTGGGCCCTGCGTCCGCTCTCTTGCCCCGCGCGCGCAACTTGCTGAGAATGACAGGTGGAGGTGCCGGTCCCATGACCCGTCCAGTGCTGCTCGGCTTGCTCCTCGCAACACTCCCGGCGATCGTCCCCGCACAGGACGTGGAAGGCTTCTGGCTCGATCTCTACAGCGCGGAGCCTATCGAGGGCGAGGCGCTCATCGACGACCTCGCGGCGGCGGAGGTGGTCTACCTCGGCGAGACCCACAGCGTGGACCGCCACCACGCCCTCCAGACCTGGGTGATCGAGCAACTAGCGGCCCGGGGCGTGCCCTTCTTCCTGGCTATGGAGCAGGCGGAGTCGTTCCACCAGAACCAGATCGATCGGTACAACGATGGCGACCTCACCTTCGAGGAGCTCCTGGCGGCGACCGACTGGGAGCAGCGATGGTCGAACATCCGTGACTACCAGCCGCTCATCGAGGCGGCCCACCGCGTCGGCGCGCCCATCGTGGGCATCAACGCCCGCGCTGAGCTGATCCGCGCTATCGGCCGTGGCGGCCTGGAGGGGCTGTCCCGCGCACAGCGGCGTGAGCTGCCCCACGAGCTGTGGCTCGGCGACCCCGCCTACCGCCGCCTCCTGAAGCTGCAGCTGCCCGTCCATGCCGGCATGTCCGAGGAGATGCTCGACCGGGTCTGCGACGCCCAGATCGCGCGCGATGCCACCATGGCGACGGAGATCGTGCGGTTCATGGAATCGGAGCGAGGGAAGGGGCGGATCGCGGTGGTGATCGCGGGCAGCGGCCACGTCAGCTTCGGCTTCGGCGCCCCCGATCGCGTGCGCTCCCTTCGGCCAGGAGTGCGGGACCGCATCGTGCTCTTCACGGTGAGTGGCGACCTGACGCTCAGCCCGGAGAAGATGGCCATGGCCGAGGCCGTGACCATCTCCCACGAGGACCTGCGCGCCCTGGGCCGGCCCGTGGCCGACTACCTCCACGCCAAGCCCCAGAGCCAGGAGTGAACGCCGCGGCGCCGGCGATCACTCGACGCGCGTCACCCGCACCGCTCGCACAGCGATGGGCGTCTCGGGGCTGGTGATCCGGAAGTCGCCGCCGTTACAGCGATCCGCGAACAGGGCGTCCTCCAACACGAAGGTCGCCGTCCTCCACTCCTCGGTATCCTCAAGCTCGACGGACTCCGCCGACGCCTTGAAGGCCCCGGGCCACTGGGGCACGATCTCTACCGTATCGTCGGACGAGTCGTACTCGAGGAAGAACCGGCCCTGGCCGCGGTCGAAGTACTCCACCTCCACCCGGAGGCGCGGATAGGCTCCACCGCCCGGGATGGAGTCATGAACGCCGAACAGCATATAGAGGTCCGACATCAGCCGGCACTCGCTGCCCCCCAGGGTGGTCACCGTGGTCTGGCAGTCTGAGCCCTCCCACTGGGCGGCGAACCGGCCTCGGTTTCGTGCGGCAAGGGTGACTGCGGCCTCGCTGATGCTGACCTCCGAGTTCAGCCCAACCTGCACGGAGCCGTGGGACTCGTTGACCACGGACAGCTCGCCGCTCACCTGATTCCCCACGATGGCGGCGCCCATGGCGAACTCACCGAGATGAACATGGACGCCTGACTTGGTGAAGTTACAGCCATTGACGGTGAGTTGGCCATCGAGCACCTCCAGCGCCGGCCGCCCCTCGCCCCGGCAATCCCATCCGAGGAAGTTGCAGGCGCTGAAAGTCGTCGTGCCGATCCCCTCCTGCCGGAGCAACTGGCGGCTCGGACCCCAGAAGGCGCAGTTGGAGAGGTTCACGGGGCCGGAGTTGTCCGGCCCGATGTAGATGGAGATGGGCTCCTCGCCCTGCATCGCCACGAACTCGCCATTCACGATCAGGAGCCCCATGCCCTGGCACTGATCGACATACACGGCGTACTGGGACGCGTCGGATCCGATGCCCACGAAGTTCCCATTGCACGCCCCGCTGGGCGACTCGGTGAACCGGAAGCCGATGTGATAGCCGAAGACGAAGACGTTGAACACGTACTCCCAGTCCGTGCGGGCGAAAACGAGGGCCTCGCTGTTCGCGGCCATCCACTCCTGAAGCTCCGGCACGCTCCAGTTCCAGAAGGGCCAGAAATGGACGTTCTCGATGCGGCCCACGTCGTAGCACTTGTCGATGACGATGCCCCGACGCAGGGGCTGTCCATAGAGGTTTCGGATATAGTGCCGTCCGCTGTGGTTCGTCGCGAAATCGACGCCGTTGTAGGGGTTCACGAGCAGGCAGTCCACGATGGACGCGTTATCGCCTCCCCGTCCCTGGATGCACCACGGGAAGGGCTTGATGTTGGCCGGGTCGTTCTGGTTGGGATAGTAGACCGTGATGCCTTTGAGGGTGCTGTTGAGCCCCAACGTGATGAAGGCCGGGCCCTCCTCGCTGCCCTCGCCCGCCACCGCCAGGAGCGTCGTCCCGTGATTCTGGGACCAGGCCGTGGGCACGGTGAAAACGCCCTCGAGGGTCACGTGGTCCGGAATAGCCAGGTGCGTCGCAATGAGGTAATCCCCCCGCGGCGCGTAGACGATCCCGCCGCCCCGGGCGCCTGCCTCGTCGAGCGCGGCCTGGAAGGCTGCGGTATCGTCGGTCACGCCATCGCCAACGGCGCCGTAGTTCCTCACGCTGGGCCCGAGGGGCTGAGCGCCGGCCCCCACAGACAGGGTCAGGAGCGCGCAACCAACAAGCGCGAACGTCATCTGGGTCATGGCGACCACCTCCTACAACCCCCTTTACCATAGGAGAGCCGGGACCTGCAATGCCGCTGAGATGCCGCCAGGTGCGCGTCCGCGCGTGGCGAATGATAGCCACACATGGTGGCTGGCCGCGGGTAGGGAGGTGATCCCGTGGATCCGCTTGCGGGTCTGCTGGATCGGAGTGACATCCCGGAGGATGCGCGCCAGCTCATTCGTGGCTGTCTGGCATCGGTCGACGAGCGCCGCGGCGTGCGCCTTGTCGACATCGTCGCCGGCCTCGATAGCCTCATCTTCGAGCTGAGCCCCTCGGGAGTCTTCAAGGCCCATTACCACGGCGCACGCGAAAGCGACCTCTATGCGAGCCCCGAGGAGTTCATCGGCAAGCACTTCAGCGAGGTGCTTCCCCCGGACGTGGCCGAACTCGTCGAGGACGCCCTAGCCGGCCTGAACGCGACCGGCCTACCCCAGGAGTTCGAGTACCCCCTCGATCTGCCCACCGGGCGCCGTTGGTTCAGGGCTCGCATCGTGGCGCTGGATGACGGTGCGGCGGAGGAGCGACGCCTCGTGGTGGCGGTGCGGGAGATCGCCCCCCGAGCCGACAGTGGCGAGTGGCCGTCCACGGGCATGGTGCGGCCGGAGGTGCGAGATGAGGGCGAGGCGGAGCGCCTTGCCGAGGAGAACGCCCGGCTCCGCGCCGAGATCCGCAGGCTCCGGCGCGACGAGGCGGAGGCCCTTGCGGCCGGGGACTTCCTCGAGAACATACTCGAGTCGGTTAGCGACGGCGTCTTCGTAACCGATGCGCACGATACCGTGACCTATGTCAACTCTTCGTTGGCGCAGATCCTCAGGGTCGGCAAGGAGCGTCTCCTGGGAGCCGTGATGGGGCCTCAGGTTCAGCCAGCGGGCCTCGGCGCCTTGGCCGGCCACTACAAGCAGGCGCGCGACGAGGCCGAGGCGGTCAGCTTCAGCGATCTGATCGCTGAGCGCGGCGACGGCCAGGAGCGTTACCTTGCGGGCTCGATGGTCCCCTTCATCACCGACGGCCGCTTCGGCGGCGTGGTCTGCTCCCTGCAAGATGTCACGCGGAGGCGCCGGGACGCTCTGCGCCTCCAAAGCCAGGGAGACCTTGCCCGGGCGGTGCTCGAGGCGGAGACCCTGGACCAAGCCCTCTCCCTCTGCCTCGAGACAGCCCTGCGGATCTCCCAGTTCGACTGCGGAGCCATCTACTCGACCGACGAGGCATCCTCGAAGCCGGTCCTCAGGGCGTTCCGCAGCCTCAGAGATGAGTGCCGCGATGCTCTGTGGCGGGCCGCCCTCAGCCAGTGGAGCGCTCCGCGGTTCGTGGCGGGGGAGCCCGTCTATATCACGGCCGGCTCTACGGAGTCGAGCGAGCTCCACGACCTCGCCGGCCCGAACTGCGAGGCCCTCGCCATCATCCCCATCAGGTACCACGGCCAAGTGGTCGCGTGCATGGTGTGCGCGGCCGCCACCTGCCAGCGCCTCGGCTCCAGCCGGCAGCGGGCCTTTGGGGTGATCGCCTCGCAAGTGGGGGCCACCATAGCTCGCTTCGGGGCCGAAGAGAGCCTGCGCGCGGCAGAGGAACGCTACCGCCTCGCCATCGAGGCAACCAACGACGGCATCTGGGACATGCAGACCGAGCCCTGGCGGGTCTACTGGTCCCCCCAGGTGTGGGAGATGCTCGGGCACTCGTTCGGCTCCATCTTGGAGGCCCGTGAGCACTGGGCCGAGTTGGTCCACCCCGATGACCTGAAGCACTCCGAGGCTCTCGGCCGGGAGGCGTTCGAAGGCAAGCGCACCGATCTGGAGTTCACCTTCCGTGGGTACACCCCAGAGGGTGAGGAGCGCTACATTCACGCTCGCGCGCGCGCCGTGCGGCCGAACGGTCCGAACGGCGGGGTACGCATCGTCGGCTCGAATATGGACATCACGGAACGCGTGAGAGCCGAGAGAGCCCTCGAGCAGTCCCGGCAGTTGTACCGAGCGACCATCGACGCCCTCGATGACATGGTGCACGTGATGGACGCGGACTTCCGAGTCCTCCTTGTCAACGATACCTACCACCGTTGGCGGGAGGAGTTCGATCTGCCCTGCCGTGAACCTGAGGGCGAGCACATCATGACTCTCTTCCCCTTCGCGACAGACCAGATTCTCGAGGAGTACCACGCGGTGTTTCGAACCGGCGAAGCCTGCCGAACGGCGGAAGAGATCCAGCGACAAGGCCGCGCGATTCCGACGGAGACCTACAAGCTCCCGGTCGTCGAGGAGGGTCGGGTGGCGCGGGTTGTCACCCTCGTGCGCCGGTTCGACCTACATGCGCCGGAGCCACGGGCGTGAAGGCCCCTCTAAGGAAGGCCGTCTGATCCCACGGAGGGCATGCCTGTGCGCGAGTTCCTGCGGAGTTGGGGATCCTGTCTGAGCCTGATCCTGGCCATCGGCCTGACGGGCGCCATGGGCCTCATCGCGTACCGCATCGACCAGAGCCGGCGAGCTGGCTCCATCCTGCCCGATGACGACCGCGCTCTGATGCGCCTGGAGGGCACCCTGGTCCAGGTCTGGTCCCCCGACGATCCCCCGCAGCTCGTGGCCGAGATCGAGGCGGAGGTCGTCGAGGTCAGCCGCGATCAGGAGATCACCGACATCCACGATGTCAGCGAGATCCGGGTCTACCGCGAGAACTCGCTCTACATGGTGGGCACCGCCCGCCGCGCCCGCTACGACGAGGCCCTCCAGGAGCTGCGGGTGTTCGACACCGTCCGCCTCGAACAGGTGGACGGGGACCTGGAGATCGAGACCGAGGCCTTCCTCTACACCATCGACGATCGCCTCATCGCCGCCACGGAGCCCATCACGGCCACGATGCGCGAGGCGGTGCTGAAGACGCCCTCGGGGCGCTTCAACGTCTCGACCCAGCGATTCATGGCGCCCCACCAGGTGGTAGTGACGACACGAGACGAGGGGCAGCTCGTAGCCGACTCGGCTCGCGGCGACCTCACGGAGGACACGCTTTCCCTCATCGGCAACGTGGTCATGGACGCGACGCTGGAGGAGTTGGAGCGGCTCAGCGAGGAGGCGCCCACCGAGTCGGAGCCCGCTACGCCGGGCCCTCGGCGGAGGGTGCGGGTGCGTTGCCAACGGGCGGATGTGGACCTGGTCGAGGAATCGGTCCACGCGACAGGGAACGTGACCATCGTGGGCGAGGAGGGCTCGGCCATGGGCCAGACGGCGGAGTTCTCCGAGCGTCGCGCTACCCTGGGAGGCGGCCCCACCATCACCCTGCGAGACCAGGGGGGAGGCGGCCCTGTGACGGTCGAGACGCCCATTGTCGAGTACGACCCAAAAGAGGACCTGGCCATCTGTCCCTCCGATGTGCGTGTCTCCACCCGCGAGGGGAGCTTCCGGTCGGCGCGAGCCCAGGCACGGCTCAGGGCGGGCACTTGGCGGCTCCAGGGCGGAGTAACGGGGCAGCTCATGCCACCAGCCTGACGGCAACCTGATGAAGGTCATGGGGGCGCTAGGCGTCTGAATCTACTGCGAGACACGCTCGATGATGGGAGGGAGACCCGCTTGCGCGCCGCAAAGCTCGCCCTTGGAGCACTGGGGCTTCTGCTTCTGGCCCTGCCCGCCCTCGCACAGGAGACAGCGGGCGAGCCCGACGCGCCTCGGCCCGCGCGCCAGAGGCAGTCCCAGAAGCCCGTCCTCGTGTCGGCTCAGGAGATCCGAGCTAACGAGATCGGCGACGGCAAGTGGGAGATCATCGGCGACGTCGAGATGGTCCAGGAGGACACCACCCTCTACGCCGACTACGTCATCTGGGACCGGAACGCGAATACCGCCGTGTTTACGCGCTCCGTCCGCATCGTCGATCCCACGAACCAGATCTTTAGCGACCGCGCCGACGTGGACTTCGACGCCGAGACGATGACCATGACCCAGAACGTCCGGATCATCTCCCAGCAGAAGCGGCCCGAGGGCCAGGCGCCGAACGAAGACACGGATCCCTACGAGTTCGGGGTGTGGACGACCACCGCCGATCGGCTCTTGTACAACTACGGCAACGACACCGGCGAGGCGCGAGGAAACGTCCGCAGCGTATCGGAGGACGGCGAGTACACCCTACTGGCCGACGTGGCGTACTACGAGATCGATGCCGATGGTAACGAGGTCATCACCCTGCCGGACAACCCGCGCATCGAGACCCCCGATGGCGAGTACATGACCTGCGAGAAGGCCGTCATCACCGTGCCGCCCGAGGAGAAGTCCAAGGTGCACCTGCTGAACGTCCGCGGCATGATCCTGCCGGAAGAGGATGAGAAGCCGGCGTCGGCGGGAGGCGGGGCCGCTGAGGGGCCGGCGCCGACCATTCCGCCTCCACAGGGGAGTGACGCGGGGGGCGGCTTCGAGGGGATGCCGCCGGGCGAGGAGCCGCCACCGCCTGAGTCAGGCGCGGGGGCCACGGAGTAGCGCGATACGCGAGCGGGGCCGGTCCACCTGACCGGCCCCGCTGAGTTCCCTACACCCGACACACACTTTTACATACCCGGCCCTGGCTCCATGGGGGGGCCCCAGCCGCCGGGCGGCACACCCATCGCCCCACCGGCCCCACCCGTGGCGCGGATGTACTCCACGCGCTGGGCGAGCAGTTGGGCCGTCTCGGGCCGGAGGAGCAGCCGACGCAGTTCCGCCTCGCTGAGCAGGGTGGGCGGCAACTGAGCGGATGGCACCTCGATGCCCATCGCCATGAGCACATCGGCCGCGATCATCGGCGCCGCGTCCCGCAGAGCCGGCTCCGGCGGCGCCCCGCCGAAGTCGTTGATCATCCGAGTGCGCCAGCCGTCGAAGACGTGGATCAGGTTCTCGACGACCTGCTTCTCCTCCAGGGAGTAGCGATGGCGCAGCCTCGGGTCGTTCCCCACATTCATGAGGTCGCTGATGAGCGGGAGCCGCTGGTCCAGGTAGATGTTGGAGCCGATCGTCATGAGGTTCGCGATGGGCCCCCACATGAGTTGGGTGATGGTCTGAAGCGTCTGGTTCGCCTGCGCCTGGTAGGCGGCCAGGAGCGCCTCCACCTGGGCCCCACGGGGGCCGGCAAGGTCCCACTCGATCATCAGGACTTGATCCGGCCGAAGGGTATCGATGAAGGCGCTGTAGGCGTCGAGTTCGGCCCGCCGAGCCTCGGCAGTGGCCCGAACCACGGCGAGCATACCGTGATCGATCTGTGCCTGAGCCCCCTGGGGCACCTCAGCGCCGGTGGCCAGGGCTTGGGCCTTCTGGCTGAGAGCCTGGCGCATCTGCAGGAGCGCCTGGTTCTCGGTCTCCTCAGCACGGGTAACCGCGTCGCCGAGTGCGTTCAGCCGGGCCGAGATCTGCAGAACCTGCTGATCGGAGAGCTGCATAACGGCGAACAGGCGGATGATCGCGAAGCTATCCGCCGCCACGCTCGCTTCCGTGGTCTCCGTCTCGGGGGCCTTCAGCCCGATGGGACCCATCTGAGCCCAGGCGGCGCCCTGCACGGAGAGAGCTAGAGCGAGGAGAGCGATGCGCCTCATTGGACCACACCTCCGCCCGTCTGGATGCCCAGGAGGGTCGCGAGCACCTGGCTGGTCACGGGGTCGCGCAGCATGTTCTCGAACCCCGCCTGTGTTACCACGTCGGTCTGGGCGAGCATCCGGGGATCGTTCCCGTCCGCGTCAAGGCCCAGCTGCTGCCGCACCTCTTCCCGGTAGTCCGCCAGAGCTTCCTCATCGGCATCGTCCGGCAATGCCCGAGCCATCTCCATGAGGCCGAACATCAGGCCCGTGGCCTGAGGCCCCAGGTCGGGATCATCGCCCACCAGGCGCCGCGCGAGGGCGGCCGCCAGGTTCTCGGACTGGGCCTGGTAGTCCTCAGGCGCCATGTCCCTGACCGACAGGAGTCGCGGGAGCAGAGCGTCCAGCGTGGTGCCTCCCTGGGTGGTGGCCATGTCGGCCTGCTGCACCTTGAGGGCCTGCTCCTGATAGGTCTCGATCGCCGCGAACTGGGCCTCGGTCAGTGAGGAGAAGACCACGTCGTAGCCCTGGCGGCACAGACCCTCATACTGAGAGTGGATCATGCTGATCTCGCCGAGGATCCGGTTCGCCTGCTCCGTGTTGATGGGCTGGAAGCTCTGGGGATCGTCGGTGAGAGTGCCCTGCACGTACGCCCGCATGAAGGGCAGGTTAGCCCCCACCAACCCCTGCAGTGAGTTGTTCATCGCCTGTTGGGCGGCGACGATCTGGGAGTTGACCTGCAGGATCACCTGACCCTGCTCAGGCGTGATTTCCAGCGCCTGCAGGATCTCCAGGATGGCGGCCTGGCGGTACAGGGTGCGCGCCTCGGCGAGCGCCGGGTTCTCGAACATCTGTGGGCCGCCGCCCTGGGCGAGACATGTCGCGGATAGCAGGAGCACGAAACCCAGAGCGAGTGGCGGACCCATTCGGTCGCCTTGCATAGCCCTCCACACTCCCTTCCGGTGGCGCGAGGACGATCCGGTGCCTCGCCCGCGCGCAGTATGCGATGTACGGCCTCCGTCTAGAGCAGACGCTTCTCAATGGGACGGAGTACCGTCACACCTCCCATATACCCATGAAGAACCTCGGGAAGCTCCACCGTTCCGTCGGGCTGCTGAAAGTTCTCCAGAATCGCGGCGAAGCATCGTCCCACCGCCACCCCGGAACCATTGAGGGTGTGGGCGAACTCGGGCTTGCCCCCGTCGGCGGGCCTGAAGCGGATGTCCGCCCTCCGCGCCTGGAAATCGGTGCAGTTGGAGCACGAGCTGATCTCCAGCCACCGGTCCATCCCCGGCATCCACACCTCCAGGTCGTAGGTCTTCGTCGACGCTGTGCCGAGGTCCCCGGTGCACAGCTCGATGGTGCGGAAGGGGAGTCCGAGTGCCTTGAGCACATCCTCGGCGTCCCGGGTGAGCTGCTCCAGAGTCTCGAAGGACCGGTCGGGGTGGGTCACCCACACGAGTTCCACCTTGTCGAACTGATGGCGACGAACCAACCCGCGGGTATCCCTCCCCGCCGCGCCCGCCTCGCGCCGGAAGCAGGGCGTGTACGCGGTGAAGGCGAGCGGGAGCCGCTCCTCCTCGATGACCTCACCCGCCATGAGCGAGGTCAGGGGCACCTCCGCGGTTGGAATCAGGTACAGGTCCGAGTCCTCGCACCGCCACATGTCCTCCTCGAGGGCCGGGATCTGGCCCGTGCCCTGCATGATGGACCGCTGGGCGACGTACGGTGGCCACACCTCGGCGTAACCCTGTTGGTCCACGTGGAGGTCCAGCATGAAGTTCATCAGCGCGCGTTCGAGCCGGGCGCCCTCGCGGTACATCAGGTTGAAGCGCGCCCCGGCCAGTTTGGCGGCGATGTCGAAGTCGAGAACGCCGAGGGAGTCGCCCACATCCCAGTGGGCGCGCATCTCGGGGGTGTTCTCCTGGGGCACGCCGAACTGACGCACCGTGACGTTCGCCGACTCATCGGCGCCCACGGGAACGCTCTCGGCAGGGAGGTTGGGGATGGTGAGCAGGGCATCCTGAAGCTCCGACTCCAGGCCCTGGAGGCCCTCCTCGAGGCTCTTCACGCGCTCCTTCGAGGCGCGGACCTCCTCCATGAGGGCGGTGGCATCCTCGCCCGCCCTACGGCGCTTCCCCACCTCCTGGGAGGCGCTGTTCACCGTCGCCCTGAGCTGGTCGAGTTCGGTGATGATCTCGCGTCGGTCCACATCGAGCTTGATGATCCGGTCGACGACATCGGTCGACCGAGACCGGTTCGCGAGCCCCCTGCGAACGACGTCGGGATCCTGCCTGAACAGGCGGATATCGATCATGGATCTGGCCTCCCTCCGGGATGGGTGCAACCGCGCTACGGCGGCTCAGGAGCACCTTCGCCGGGCAGTATAGCACAAGGGGTAGCGGCGCCCCGGAGCCTCACGGATCGAGGGAAAGGCCGAGCTGCTCGCTCCCTCGCCGGCGACGCTGCCGGCGCGGGGGTGGCGAGTGTTCCTTGGCGAACACGCAGATCATGCGAGGCGAGCGGCGCGACCCGAGGTAGGGCGCCGCGAGGTCGAAGTCTGCGTACACCTCCTTCAGGAGCATGTGCCCCGCCGACGAGGCGATGTACGCGAGGGACTGGGGCAGAAGCAGCCGGTGAGTCTCCGTGGCCGATATCCGTATGGAGACCCCTGGCGCGGCGATGTCCACGATCATCTCCACCCGCACGGTCTCCGTGCGGAAGTCGAGGGGGTCGCGGTAGGAGGTGCCTCGGATGCGCGCTCCATCCCGGAACTCGCTCCAGCAGCGCTCCTCCCATAGCTCGCGCCGGCTGTTGGGCGCATCGGCCACAACCTGCATGGGGTTGCCCATCTCGACCACATACAGGCCGCCGTCCCGGAGACACCCCGCGACACACTCGAAATGGTCCGCCAGCCGCTCGTTATCCGTGAGGAGAGGCAGCGAGTGAAACATGCATATCGCGCAATCGAAGGGCCCTCGGACGGGCAGTCGCGTCACGTCCCCGACCACGAAGCTACCCGTGTACCCCAGGGAGCCGGCCTTCTGGCTCGCGTACCGGACCATCTCGGGCGAGATGTCCACGCCACAAGCGGCGATGCCCCTCCGCAGCGCCTCGATCACATGGGCGCCTGTGCCGGAGCACGCGTCGAGCAGCGATCCCATGGGCTTCCCAGCGTGCTGCTCGTAGACGCGGCTGATGAACCCCATCTCCCGATCGATGTGTCGGAAGCCGAAGATGAGGTCGTACAGGTCCGGGTTGGCGTAGAAGGAGTCCGGCCTGCGACGTGTGCGATCCTGCACGCCCTTCACCTGCTCGTCTGGGGAGATGGTACCACTAAATATCACCCTTCGGTGACCTACCCGATCCGCCCTGCCGACGATCCCAAATTGCCGCATCGAGCAGGACCGGACCGGGCCTCGTCGAAGGCCTATAGGCCTCATCCAAGGGGGGTCCCCATGATCGCTCTCGATAGCCTTCTGCCGGCCGCCCGCTCTCTGGAGGACTGGCTCATCGGGATCCGCCGGCACTTCCACCAGCACCCCGAACTGAGCTGCCAGGAGCGCCAGACCGCCGCCGCCATCGCGGGGCGCCTGCGCGAGATGGGCCTCGAGGTCCAAGAGGGCGTGGGAGGCACGGGCGTGGTGGGGCTCCTCCGCGGCGGTCCCGGACCGTGTGTGGGTGTTCGCGTCGACATCGACGCCCTTCCCGTGACGGAGGCCACGGGCGCTGCCTACGCCTCCCTCGAACCCGGCGTCATGCACGCTTGCGGACACGACGCCCACATCACCTGTGGCCTGGGCGCGGCGCGGATCCTGGCGCCCCTCGCCCAGGAGCTTCGGGGCAGCATCAAGTTCATCTTCCAACCCTCCGAGGAGATCGTCTCGGGAGCGATGCGCATGATCGAGGATGGCGTGCTGGAGCACCCACCCCTCGAGCGATGTGTCGGCTTCCACGTGAGCGCCCTCTACCCGGCGCCCACTCTCTGCTTCTCCCACGGGCCGAAGATGGCCGGAACGAACTCCTTCACCATCACGGTGCGCGGACGGTCCGGCCACGCGGGCTACCCCCACCTCACCGTCGACCCCATCCCCATCGCGGCCCAGATCGTCCTCGCCCTGCAGACCATCGTGTCCCGGCAGGTCCAGCCCACCGAGCCCGCCGTCCTGACCATCGGCGCCATCCACGGAGGCGCAAAGTGCAACATCATCGGCGAGGAGGTGGTCATGGAGGGGACGATGCGGTTCTTCCGCGGCGATCTGAGGGACGCCATGGTCGCCTGGGCCGAGCGCATCGTCCAGGGCGTCGCCGACTCCATGGGCGGCTCCGCCGAGATCGCCTTCGACCAGAGCACGCCCCCACTCGTCTGCGATGACCGTCTTACCGACCTGACGATGGAGGCCTGCGCCGTCGCCCTGGGCGAGGGCGTGGTCGTGCGGAGCGACGAGCGCTTCATGGGCGGTGAGGACTTCGCCTTCTTCGCGGAGCGCGTGCCCTCCGCCCACTTCTGGTTGGGGATCAGAGACCCCGGGGCAGATGATTGGCCACCCCTGCACTCGGATCGGTTCGACATCAATGAGAGCGCTCTTGCCCCGGGGGCGGCCGCCCTCGCCGCAAGTGCCGTGGCCTTGATCGAGGAGGCGCGGTCGTGAGGAGGCGAGCCGGGTGGATGGTCGCGTGCGCGCTCCTATTGATTGCCTCCGCCGTCCAGGCGCAGTCCCTCCGGCGCATCGCCTTCCTGCCCTTCGAGGCGGAGCAGGCGAACGACCAGTGGCTCGGTCATCTCGTCGCCGATCTGGCCGATCGCGCCATGGCGACGAACACCCTGGCCGACGTCCCCGATGCGAACCAACGGGCCCGAGGCCGCCTCAAGATGCGCATCAGCTACCTGGACGCCGCCGTGCGTGATCCGTCAGCGGCCGCGGCGGCCCTCGACCTGGACCTCGTGGGGCGGGGATGGGTCCGGACTGAGGGATCCCAAGCTATCTTCGACCTCGAACTCATCGAGATCGACGCGGGCACGCGGCTCCTTGCCCAGAGCTTCCGCGGCCCTGCGGCCGACCCGACCGAGGTGGCCTTGAACATCGCCTCACGATGTTCCGAGGCGGTCTACGGCGCGCCGTTGCTCGCGTATGCGAGCCAAGTCGTGCGGCCCCTACCCCTGCGCGCCGGCGTCCTCGAAGCCTTCGGACAGGGGTTGGCCTCCTTGGACGCGGCGGGTGGAGCCGCTTCGACGAGCGATGTCCGCGCCCAGTCCCGCGAACTCATTGCCGCGTCGAACAACCTGGCGAGCGTCGTGAACAGCCAGCCGGACCTGCTCTGGCCGTATGACGCGCTGATGGAGGCTTCGAGCGCGATCATCGAACTCGACCCCTCCGTCTCGGCGGCATACGTCAACATCGGCATCGCTCAGGCCGCCCTGGGTGACCTCCAGGGAGCCGTGAGCATCCTCCGGCAGGGCCGTAGGATGGCGGAGTCGGATCCCACGGTGCGGCTGGCCCTGGCCAACTACCTGCTCGATCTCGCGGCCCGGGGCAGTATCCGCCGCGAGGGGCTCCTCGAGGAAGCCCGTGCGGCGGCCGGGGAGGCGACCGCCCTAGCGCCCGAGAGTCAGAGCGCGTGGGTCATGCTCGGGGCAGCCGCCTTCGATGCTTCTGACTACGAGGCGGCCTCCGAGGCCTACCAGCGGGCAGTCGATCTGGACCCGGTCGATCCGGTGTGCAGGCTTGGGCTCGGGCTCGCCCTCGTGCGCCTGGGCCTCTGGGAGGAGGCTCGGCCCCACCTCGAAGCGACGCTGGAACTCGACCCCGCTGGCCCCTACGGCCGCCGGGCAGAGGGCGAACTCGACCGCACCGCGTTGCCGTAGGGGCGCGCACCCCATCACTCGGGCGGCCGATCACCACTCGGCCATGCGCGCGACATCGAAGTTCCCGCCCGAGACGACGAGGGCCACGGTCTTGCCCTCGAACCGGTCTCGGTGCCGCATGAGGCAAGCTAAGGGCACGGCCCCCGAGGGCTCCGCGACCACCCGCGCCCGCTGCGCCATCAGTCGCGTCGCCGCGCGGATGGAGTCCTCGTCGGCGAGCAGGATGTCATCGACCAGCCTCTGGATAATGGGGAATGTGAGTTTTCCGAGGCATGTCCGTAGCCCATCGGCGATGGAATCGTACCGCGTCGGCATCTGAATCATCCCCGTCCGAAGGCTTCGGTAGGCGTCATCGGCCCACTCCGGCTCCGCGCCGTACACGGCGAGCCGTGGCCGACACGCCTTCAGGGCGGCCAAGCACCCCGAGAGGAGGCCGCCGCCGCCCACCGGCACGATGACGGCATCCAGTTCCTGGGCCTGCTCGTCGATCTCCAGCCCGACGGTGCCCTGGCCCGCGATGACGCGGGGATCATCGTAGGGGTGGATGAGAGTCGCTCCCGTCTCGGCCACCACCTCATCGGCCTTCGCCTGCCGAGCCTCAGCCGTAGGCTCGCAAAGGATCGGCTCGATGCCGAAGCGCCTCACGGCCTCCAGCTTCGGCTCACTCGAGTTGCGCGGCATCACTACATGAGCGGCGATGCCCCTCAGGGCGGCGGCTCGCGCCAGCGCGGCGGCGTGGTTCCCGGAGGAGTGAGTCGCCACGCCCGCGGACGCCTCCTCAGGTGTCAGGTGGAAGACCGCATTGCACGCTCCCCGCGCCTTGAAGGCGCCCACGTGCTGGAGGTTCTCGCACTTGAGCAGCACCCGCGCCCTCAGCTCGGCGCTCAGCCCCGGGCTGAGGAGGAGCGGCGTCCGCAACACCGCCCCCTCGATCCTGCGACGCGCCTCCACCACGGACTCCAACGTGATGTCCGACCCGGCCCCGCGCAACATCCGACCACCACCCCTCTACAAGCCTGGGCGTCCATCGACGTCCAGGTTGCCTCTCGTCACCACGTCGTGGCACCCCTCGACAAGCATCGGAGCGCCCTCCTCCACGAACCGGTTCTCATCCAGAACCAGGCCACCGACACCGTCGATCCGCAGGCCCCCCGCTATGGTATTGCCCCGCAGCTCCACATCGTGGATCGCCCGTGGTGGGTCGCCGGCGCCGCCGGAGAACACTACGGCGTGCTCCGGGTTGCCCCGCCCTCGGCGTAGGCGACAGTCCAGCAGTCGCACGTGGTGCGGGAAGCCTCCTTCGATGCTCTCCGCGTAGAACCACAGGAGCGCGGTCACGTCGCACTCCTCGAGGGTGACCGGCGACTGCAGGCGGCAGCTCATCCGGATGGTGCACCGCCGCAGGGTCGTATCGGGATTGCACCAGGCCGGGTCCCAGACCATCGCGCCCACCCCGAGTTCGGGGATCGAGCGGTCGAGGGTCAGAAGGTAGGTCGGCGCCGCCGGCCGGCCCTCGATGGGCGGAGGGTGCGGGCCGGGGACTGCGGAGACGACCGTCGCCACCCCCAGGAGCCGCCCCGATGCCTCATCCGCCGCCCGGAGAACCGCCCCATCGGTCCACGGGATGGGCAGCAGCGGGAACCTCTGGGCCACCTCGATGCAGCCCTCCGAGGGGAGCGCGGTCACCCGGCTCGAGTGGGTCGAGACGTTGAAGGCGTCATCGTTCATGCCCTCGAGCACACAGTCCTCCCACAGGAGCGATCCGCGGTTGCCCTTCACGTGGAAGCCATCGCGCCAGGTCGACGTGAGCCGCCCCGTGCCGGGCTTGGGCCGAATGTGCACACGCCGGAAGGTCACCGTCCCCGCGTTCCTGGACACGTTGAACCCAAACCACGGGGCGGACCAGAGCTCCACATCCTCGAGAGCCAGGTCCTGGTTATCCTCCAGCTCGAAGCACGGGCCGGGGCCGTACCGGTGAGCGATGCCCGGCACGGGCAGGCTGATCCGGGTTCGCCCGGGCACTACCGCTCCCCATGCCCCGAACTCCGGCGTGGCGTAGGCGCGGACAATCCGGGGCTCGGCGGTAGCCTCGATCCGATCCGTCCAGTAGTGCGTGCTCGTCAGGCCGTACGGCCCCTCATGCCAGAGCATGCCGAAGAAGGCCTGCTCGCCGTCCTCACCGGTCCCGCCACCCAGAGGCAGCGGGGACGCGGGGTCCGCCAGAGCTACCTCGACCCACGCCTCAGCGGGATCCATGGCGACCACCGTGCCATCGGCGAAGGCCAGGGGGTCATAGTCCACGCGCACGCCTCGGATCTCGGTTCGATGGCACTGGCGGACCCGGGCGAACCGGAGGCGCGGCTCCAGGAGGAAGACCGATCCGCCCCCATCGATCCTCCAGTCCGAGCGGCGAGCCAGGTCGAAGACATAGCGGTCAGGAGCGGTCAGCACCCGGATGGTGCGAGCCTCGGGGAAGACGAGGGACACGGGGCCCGGCGCCGCCTCCGCCGCACGGAGCAGCCGCCGGATGGCGGGCCCGTCATCGGTGACGCCATCGGCGGCCAAGCCGTAATCGCCCGCTTGGAGAACAATCGCCCTTGCTACGGTCCCACCCCCGTCGGGCAAGCAAGGCACCGCCAAGCCGAGACAGGCCACCGCGGCCACCACCCTCGATGAAAGCCCCCACACTCCGCTCGCGGCGTACCTACGGACGACGGCGCCGATGACCAGGGAGACGAGCGCATAGCCCACCGCGACTCTCCTGTCGAGGGAACTGCAGCTCGTCTGCGCCAGAGCTTGCGCGGCCTCTGGCGGCATAGCACCACCTCCGCCCGGTAATGCCACGGGCGGAGGGGACTAACCTGCTAGCGAAACGCGATAGATGAGGCTAGATCTCCTCGACGAGGACGCCCTCGGGCCGGATGGTGTAGGGCAGCACCCGCGCGCCCTCACGCTCGAGGGTGACCTCGACCTGCTCACGCGCGCCCGGCTTGCAGAAGGAGATCATGCACCCGCCGCCACCCGCGCCGCAGATCTTGCTCGCCAGCGCTCCGGCCTCGGCGGCCTTCGCCATGAGCGAATCGATACAAGGCGTGGTGACGCCTTCTGCGAGGAGCTTGCGCGCCTCCCACTCGTTGCCTAGGGCTTGGGCGAAGGCGTCGAAGTCGCCCTGGAGGAGACACTCGCGCATCTCGTTGGACGAACGCTTGATGATCTGAAGGTTCTTGCGCGTCTGACCCACATCGTCGATGTAGGCCTTGACCATGTTCCAGTTGGAGGTACCCGAAAACCGCGTCTCCCCGGTGAACGACAGGACCAGACGGTCGTTCAGCTCCTGCCGGACCGCGTCGTCCACGATAAGCGGCTCACAGGTCGTCTCTTCCATGCCGAACCAGATCGCGTTCACGCCGCCCCGCGCCGCGGCCCAGTAGTCCTGCTTGCCCGTGGGCACCACGAGCAGCTCGGCTTCGATGTTGGCGGCGATGTCGATGAGCTCGCCGTCGTCCAGGGAGCGGCCCTCGATCGCGAGCAGGCCCGCGGAGAGGGCGATGACCAGCGAGCTGCTCGAACCCAGCCCCGTGCCCTTGGGCGCGTGGCAGCGGGTGCGGATCGTCAGGCCCACCTTCGGCTTGTAGACCTTCAGGACCCGAACGATGAGGTCTACCTGCCCTGTGGGATCCAGGGCCTCCAGGGAGTCAGCGCACTGCGCCTCGTCGATGTCATCGGCGCGGATGTCGAACTTGCCGTCCGTACGCGTCTCTATCTGCGCCTCGCTGCACATGCTGATGGCGGCATTGACGGTGTAGCCTCCTCCGAGGAAGGCGTACAGGGGCCAGATGTCCAGGGTGCCTCCCGCCAGGTCGATGCGGTTCGGCGCGGTTACCTTCAGTTTCATCAGGGGCCTCCGTAAAGACGAAAAGCCAGGGCCCCGAGGGGCCCCAGCTTCCTCGCGATGTTCGTTGCCTCTATGCTTACCACGGAGCGGCCGCCCCGAAGCGTCAGCTAGAGATCGATGACTGAGCCATCATCATCGGGGCGATCGAGGATACGCTCGACGAATGTGATGAGCTCCAGGGGGTTGAACGGCTTGGTCAGGTAGGAATCCACGCCCGACTGCCATCCACGGAAAACGTCGGCGTCCTGGGCCTTGGCCGTCAGCATGATGACGGGGATGTCACGGGTCTCGGGGTCCGCCTTCAGGCGCTTGAGGACGCCGAAGCCATCCAGATGCGGCATCATCACATCGAGAACGATGAGATCCGGATTGACCTCCTTGACCTTCTCCAAGGCCTCTCTGCCGTCGTACGCCGTGTGCACCTCGTACCCGTGGCGCTGAAGATTGACCTGCACGAGCCGAACGATGTGCCGCTCATCGTCTACGGCGAGAATCTTCTTCGCCATTGATCTGGGGCTCCTCTCGCGCTCCGTCTCCCATGCCGACGATTGGCCGTTCAGGGGGCCGAAGCATCGGCTATCCTAGCTCATGGTTCACCAATGACCCACATGGGGGCCTGCTCACAATACCACTAGCCACAGGCCGAATCAACAGCGGACCCAGTGTAACGCAAGCGAAGCGTAACCACACCGCCCCGGCCATCCCACTGCCCGTCCGACGGCTGTTCGGACCCTATCGCACCGTCACTTTCGTCAATAGCGATTCCATTACCTCTCGCTCGCGTGGGCAAAGTTCGCCCTCCACGAGGTTCACGCCCAGGGTGTGGGTGAAGCCCAGGATGAGGGCCTCGGCGGCCTCCTGCCAGTGAATCGGCCGCCCTGCCGCCTCGGCCAAGCTCCCCAACGAGTCGATGGCGGGGGCATCCCGTCCCAGGAGAGCTTCGCGCTCCTCCATCTCCCGTGGCTCCAGCGGGATGGATCCGTGCTGCAGGAAGCACTCTCCGCGACGGACCTGGGCGCTCCCGACCACCTTCTTGCCTCCGGCGACAGCGTCGCACTGCGCCGGACGTTGGAAACACGCGACGGGAGACCGGTCGATCGGCCCCTTTGGCGCCTTGCCCCGCGACAGCTCGGCGCGCACCCCCAGCCGCTCCTCCAGGCCGGCCAGGATCGCCGCGCTCAGCAGGCGGTAGGACTCCAGCACTCCCACCCGACGGCCGAACAGGCTGAGCGGCCCCACTACGGCGTAGGTCAGCTCCCGCGCATGGAAGATGGCCCGGCCGCCCGTGGGCCGCCGCACCACCTCGATCCCCCTCCGCCGCAGCCGGTCTCGATCCACGTCCTCGGCCTTCTGATGGTAGCCGAGGGAGACGGCCGGCGGCTCCCACGCGTATAGCCGCAAGGTGACCTCGGGGGGCGAGCCCTCCGCTACCGCCGCGATAGCGGCTTCCAGGATCGCCTGGTCGCATGCCATGTTCTCGGGCCCGGTCATGGCCCCCGAGCGGAGGAGTCGCCAGGAGGCGATGGTAGGCTCGAAGGGGCGGACCGGGCCCGACGAAAGAGAGGCCATTCCCTAGCCTTCCTCCTCGGGCTCGTACCGCAGGTCCAGACGGCGCGCCGCGAGCACCTCGTCCAGCCTCGCCGCGTAGGCGCGGTGGGGCGCCTCCTTGACGAGGTCCGGCTGCTCCTCGCACTCCCGAGCGATCGCCAGCAGCGCATCGGCGAAGGCATCGAGGGACCGCTTCGTCTCCGTCTCCGTCGGCTCGATCATGAGCGCCTCGCTGACGATGAGAGGGAAGTAGACCGTGGGCGCGTGGAAACCATAGTCCAGTAGCCTCTTCGCCACGTCCAGCCCTCGACACCCGAGGGCCTTCTGTCTGTCGGCGGAGAGGACGAACTCGTGCATCGGCGGGCTCGCGTACGGCAAGTCGTACGCCTCGCGCACCCGGCTAAGCAGGTAGTTCGCGTTGAGGACCGCGCGCTCGGTGACCTCCCGCAGGCCGAGGGGTCCGTGGTTGACGATGTACGCGTACGCTCGCACGAGCGGGCCGATGTTCCCCGAGAAGGAGTGCACCTTCCCGATGCTCTGTGGATACTCCGAGTCGAGGCGGAGCATGCCATCGGCGCCTTCCACGATCCGAGGAACGGGCAGGAAGGCCTCCAGATGGCGCTTCACCGCGACGGGTCCCGCGCCTGGGCCGCCGCCGCCGTGGGGGGTCGAGAAGGTCTTGTGGACATTGAAGTGCAGGGCATCGAACCCCATGTCGCCGGGCCTCGCCACCCCGACGAGCGCGTTCATGTTCGCGCCATCGCAATAGACGAGCCCTCCGGCGCCATGGACGCGCCGGCACACCTCCTCCACCTGGGGCTCGAACACGCCCAGGGTGTTGGGGTTCGTGAGCATGAAGCCCGCTACCGTGTCATCCAGAGCGGCATCGAGGGCCGACAGATCCGTGAGCCCCTGGGCGTTGGACTGGATGGTCTGAACGGTCATCCCGCACCGTGCCGCTGAGGCGGGGTTCGTGCCGTGGGAGGAGTCGGGAACGATGATCCGCGTGCGTCCCAAATCGCCTCGGGAGCGATGATACGCCTGGAAACACAGGAGGGCCGTCAGCTCGCCCTGGGCGCCTGCCGGAGGCTGCAGGGTGACGGCGTCCATACCGCTGATCTCCGCCAGCGCCTCCTCGAGGGTCTTGAGCAGGCGGAGCATGCCCTGCACCTGGGCCGGATGCTGGTCTGGATGGACCCGAGCCAACCCCGGCAACCGTGCCGCAACCTCGTTCACCCGCGGATTGTGCTTCATGGTGCATGAGCCCAAGGGGTAGAAACCCGTGTCCACGCCCCAGTTGCGTTGGGAGAGCCGGGTGAAATGCCGCACGACCTCCCACTCGGGCACATCGGGCAGGGGCGCCGGCTGTGCGCGGAGGGCGACCCCGGCGAGCAGCGATTCGGCGAGGGCGTCCGTGGCCTCGTCGCCCGGCAGTGGCAGGCATCCGCCCTCGGGCACCTCGCGTTCGAAGATGAGTCCTTCCTCGTTCACCTCACGCGACCCCCTTCAACGCGCTTACGAAGGCATCGATCTGAGCGTCGGTCCGCGACTCGGTCGCCGCCAGCAGCAGCGAGTTCTCCACGCCAGTCAGCGCGGAGATGTCCGAGCCCACGATGAACCCCGCCTCGCCCATCCGCTGCTGGAGTTCCTCCACCGGCAGGGGGCTCTCCACGGCGAACTCGCGGAAGAACGGCGCCTTATAGAGGGGCCGGAACGCGGTACCCTCCAGGCCCGCACGGAGCCGGTGGGACTGGGTGACGCAGAGGGAGGCCACGCGCCTCAGGCCGCGCGGGCCCATGAGGCAGAGGTGGATGGTCGCGGCCAAGGCGCAGAGCCCCTGGTTGGTGCAGATGTTCGAGGTCGCCTTCTCCCGGCGGATGTGCTGCTCCCGGGTCTGGAGGGTGAGCACGTACCCGCGCTTGCCGTTCCGGTCTACCGTAGCGCCCACCACGCGGCCCGGCAGGATGCGAACGAAGTCCTTGGTCGTGGCGAGCAGCCCCAACAGGGGACCGCCGTAGCTCATGGGAAGTCCCAGAGGCTGTCCCTCGCCCACGGCGATATCCGCGCCCGCCTCGCCCGGCGGCTGCAGGATCCCCATCGCGATGGGGTCGGCGCACACGACTACCTTGGCGCCCACCCGGCGCGCCGCCTCGACGACGGCGGGGAGGTTCTCGATCGTGCCCAGGGCGCTGGGCTGCTGAACGATGACGCACGCCACCGAGTCATCCAGCGCGGCCTCGAGGGCCTGAAGGTCGGTCAGCCCCCCCTTCGGCGGGATCTCCACCAAGTCGCTGCTGGTCTCCGGGCCCAGGACGGTGCGAAGGCACTCGAGGTACCTCGGGTTGATCGCGTTCGCCGCCACGATGCGGTCACGACGCGTCTTCTCATACGCCAGCAAGGCCGCCTCGGCTAGGCCCGTGCCCGCGTCATAGAGCGACGTGTTGGACACATCGAGCCCGTAGAGCCGCGACACGAGGGTCTGGAACTCATACATCGCCGTCAGGAAGCCCTGGCTCATCTCGGGTTGGTAGCTGGTGTAGGCGGTGAGGAACTCACCGCGCTGGATCAGGTAGTCGACGGCGGCGGGGCTGTAGTGGTCGTAGATGCCACCGCCCGCGAAACACGGCGCCTTGCCTGAGTGCAGGTCGCGCTCGGCCAACTCCTCGAGATGCGCCAGCAGCTCGGGCTCGGAGAGGGGGCCGGGCAACGACAAAGCGCCCGAGAGCCGTATGCTCTCGGGCACCTGGTCGAACAGCTCAGCCGCGCTACCGAGCCCCAAGACGCCCAACATCGCGCGCCCATCGGCGTCGCGTGGGGTCGCAAGGGACATCCAATCATCACCTTCCGCAACACACGCCGGCGCCGGGCCGGCGCGACGAGCTAGAGCTTGGCCGCGTAGTCCTCCGAGGAGAGCAGCGCGTCGAGGTCGGCGGGATCGCTCATCTTGATCTTGATGATCCAGCCGGCGCCGTAAGGGTCCTCGCCCACCGTCTCAGGCGTGTCCTCCAGCGCCTCGTTCACTGCGACGATCTCGCCCGAGACCGGCGCGAAGAGGTCGGCGACCGTCTTCACCGACTCGATGGTCCCGAAGGTGTCGCCCTTGGCCACCGTGGCGCCCGCGCCGGGCATGTCCACGAAGACGATGTCGCCGAGTTCCTCGGCGGCGTAGCTCGTAATCCCGACGGTGACCGTGTCGCCGTCTACCTTCACCCACTCATGCTCCTCGGTATACTTCAGTTCGCTCGGGTATGCCATTTCTGTCTCCTCACCTCTCGCGATAATCCCTGGGCCAACGCGCTCCCGCGGCTCCGGTGGCTACGACCGCCTATAGAAGGGCAGAGGCACGAAGGTCGCGGGGATCTCCGTAGGCCCCTGCACGCACACACACTCGGCACCTATCAGCTCCGCTCGCCGATCCTTGAGCGACTTGCGCTCCGGATTCGCGACATGAGCCATGGCGATGCCGGTTCCACAGTGCGGGGAGTAGGTCCCGCTCGTAACCGCCCCCACACGGTCCCCGGCGAGGCGGATTTCCGCGCCCTGGCGGGCTATCCTCTTGGAGTTCATCACGAGGCCCACGAGCGCCTTCCGAGGGCGCGCGTCGAGGTAGGCCTGATGAGCGGTCCCGCCGATGTAACCGCCGACATCGGCCCGGCAGGCGAAGGAGAGCCCCACGTCCGCCGGACGGGTATCCTCGTCGATCTCATGGCCCCAAAGCGGGTAGGCCGCCTCCAGGCGGAGCACGTCGCGCGAGCCCAGGCCGCACGGCTCCGCGCCGGCGGATCGGAGAGCGCGCCAGAGGGTTGCCCCGTCCCCGGCGGCGGTGATGATCTCGAAGCCATCCTCGCCCGTGTAGCCCGTCCGCGAGACCATCGCCTCCACGCCCGCCACGAGCCCCGAGGCGAACCGGTGGAGCCGCATCGCGCCGAGATCCAAGTTGGTGAGCGGCGCGAGGAGCGCCTGTGCCGCTGGCCCCTGAAGGGCGACCATGGCCGTGTCGTCCGTCTCGTCAGTCCACTCCGCGTCCGTGGCGCGCTCCATGAGCAGGGCCAGGTCCTTCGCCGCGTTCCCGGCGTTCACCACGAGCTGGAGCTCATCGGGAGCGCCGCCTGGGCTGTAGATGAACAGGTCATCGGCGATCCCCGCCTCCTCGGTCAGAAGCAGGCCGTAGAGGCACCTGCCCGCCTCCAGGCTCGCGGCGTCGCTGCTCACCGCCCGCAGCACTGAAACGAGAGCGCCGGGGCCCTTCACCCGGAACCTTCCCATATGTGAGACATCGAAGAGTCCCCCACGCTGCCGAACCGCTTCGTGCTCGACGAGGATGGAGGAGAACTGGACGGGCAACTGCCATCCGGCGAAATCCACGAGCTTCGCGCCCTCCTCCACGTGGCAGTCGTAGAGGGGGGTGCGCTTCGCGTCCATAGGCCGATCTACTCCTCTGGCGCCGGCCCCATCTCGAGGTCGGCGAAGTCGATGGTGCCCTGGCTGACTTCGATGCCGATGGCGCCTCGCCGAGGCTGCCCATTGAAGCTGCTGAACCAGAGCAGGCTCCCGTCCAAGACGGGATTCCCGTTGAGCCGTACCGAAAGCTCCCAGCCCCGGTAGACGACCTCCAGGTCGTTCCATTGCCCCGCGGGGAGGGAGTTCACGTATCGCGGCGCGCCGTAGCCGAGCAGGGCGCCGGACGCCTCGCTTGCCGGGGCGTAGCGAAGCGAGGCCTGGTCGTCGGCGAGGGCCACGGCGATGACGTAACGGGTGTTCCCTTCGTCGTAGCGGAGATGGAGCCGCCCCACAGCTCCGTCGCTCACCCGATAGCGCAGCCGCAGGGTGTAGTCCTCGGCGACCTCATCGCTCGCTAGGATACTCCCTCGCGCGGCCGTCGCCGTGAGCATTCCGCCCTCCGCCGTGTAAGCCGCCGAGTTGGCGGCGGGCCCGCGCACCGACCACGCGGCCAAGTCCGCCTCCAGAGGGAGGGCTCGGAAGCCCGGCTGGGGGTGCTCCTCGATCATGATGTTCCGGTACCACACCTGCGCCCCGTGGTTGGTGAGACCGATGAACCCGCGGCGATTGCGCTCCCGAGGCTTCCGGCCCGCAGGGAGGGAGTCGTTCTCCTCGATCTCCTCGAGGTCGATGTCGTACAGCTCGGCGCCGTTGAGGACCGCGCGCACCCGGCTTCCCACGCACGTGATCTCGGCCTCGTTCCACTCTCCGGGCGGGCGGCCGGCGTCCACCGCCGGCGGGAACAGGTCGTAGAGGGCGCCCGTGCTGTCGGTGTTGGGCGCGTCGGCGATGTTGCCCATGATCTGGAACTCGAAGCCGACCGAGGAGGCCCGGCCTCGCAGCGGCGCTCGCAGCCAGACCCCGCTGTTGCCCCTTGGCGCGATCTTGTAGGAGAACCGCAGGGTGAAGTCGCCGTAGGCGCGGTCGGACCGAAGCCAGCCACCGCCCTCCCCGTTGCACCAGATGGCCTCATCGCGCCACTCCCACACGCCCGAGCCGATGGCATGCCACCCATCCAACGCGGGGTTGTCGAGCCGAACCGGCCCGTCGGCCCACGCCCAGGAACACGCGATGACCACCAGGGCTACTGTGACGGTCGCGGCGCGTCCACGCATGGAAGGACCCCCCATCTCCGTGGTCGTAATAGACTTCATCCATCAGCATGGCGTGGCCTGCTACAAGGTCACGCCCCGATTGTGCCGCAGGCTTCCAGCCTGCGCTGCCGACAGCATCCACTCCACGGAGGCGCCATCATGCCCGGTCTTCCCGGCCCCAAGCTAGTCACCGAGCTACCCGGCCCGAAGGCGAGGGCCGTCCTGGAGGAATCTCGCGCCTTCGAACCCCACTGCATGTCCGACCAGCAGCCCCTGGTCTGGGACAGCGCCGAGGATGTGTGGATCACCGACGTCGACGGGAACGTCTTCCTCGACTTCTCCTCAGGCGTCCTGGTCACGAACATCGGGCACTGCCATCCCCGCTATGTCGAGGCGATCCGCGAGCAGGCCGGGAAGCTCTACAACTGCTATGACTTCCCCTCCGCTCCCCGGACCAGGCTGGCGCGCAAGCTGGTGGAGATGTCCGCCCCACAGTTCGCCAAGGCCTTCGTGGTGACCACGGGCTCCGAGGCGGTCGAGGCGGCCATCAAGATGACGCGCCGGGCGACGGGCCGGTACGAGCTACTGGGCTTCGGCGGGGCCTTCCACGGCCGCACCTACGGCGCCATGAGCGTGGGGGGCAACGAGTCGGTGCGCAAGGGCTTCGGCCCGGTGATGCCGGGAGTCATCCGCGCACCCTATCCCTACTGCTACCGCTGCCCCCTCGGCCACGAGCCCGAGGGTTGCTCCATGGCCTGCATCGACCACCTCGACTACGCGGTCAAGACCCAGGGCGCCGGCCAGTTGGGCGCCGTCATCACCGAGTCGTACCAGGGGGGAGCGGGGTCGATCATCCCGCCGCCGGGCTGGTACGAGCGCCTGGAGGAGTGGCGACGTGACCGGGGCCTCGCCCTGATCTTCGATGAGGTCCAGTCGAGCTTCGGGCGCACGGGCGCCATGTTCGCTTACGAGCACTGGGGGATCGAGCCTGATGCCGTGACCCTCGGCAAGGGGCTCTCCAGCGGCGTCCCCTGCGCGGCGGTCCTCGTCACCGAGCAGCTCGTGTCGGGACTCAGCCCGGGCGAGCTCTCCAGCACGGCCGGCGGCAACCCCCTCTCCTCCGCGGCGGCCCTCGCCTCCATCGACATCATCGAGTCCGAGAACCTCGTTCAGAACGCCGCCGCCCGGGGCCCGGAGATGGCCGAGGGGCTCCACGCGATGGTCGCGACCAGTCCACGTCTGGGCGATGTCCGCGGGATGGGCCTCGTCTGGGGGCTGGAGATGGTCGAGGACAGGGCATCGAAGACGCCCTGTCCGGCGGCGGCCACCCGCGTGGTCGCCGAGGCCTTCCGACGTGGCCTCGCCCTGATCGCGCCCATTGGCCTCTACGGCAACGTCGTGCGAATCGCCCCTCCCCTCACCATCACTCGCGAGGCTCTCGCCGTCGGCATCGAGGTCCTAGCCGAGGCCGTCTCTATGGCATAGTGAGCGTGGCGAGTGCTATGATCCAGTAAGCGGCGCGGCCGCCCTGGCGACTGCTTGGTCCGGATCTGGGGGTCGGAGCATGACCGAAGTAACCGTCTTCCGAGTCTGGCTGAACCCGCGGCCCGATCAGGGCTATGTCGTCATCTTCAAGGAGGCCGAGGGCGACCGGGCCATACCTATGGCCATCGGCGTCCACGAGGCTCGGGCGATTCAGATGGCCATGGATGGCATCGTGATCGAGCGTCCCCTGACCCACGACCTCTTCGTCAACATCCTCGACGAGTTGGATACCGAGCTGCTTCGGGTGGAGATAGCGAAGTACCGGGACGGCACCTACTACGCCGACCTCGTGCTCCAGAGGGGCAGCGAGACCTTCAGCGTGGATGCCCGGCCCAGCGATTGCGCCGCCATCGCCGTTCGCTGCGGGGCCCCGATCCTAGCCTCCGAAGAGGTGTTCCAGGCCGCCGACGCCCGAGTCATCCAGGAGGAGGACGGGTTCACCCTGGTCTCCGGCGTGGAGAGCCATACCGTCGAGGATCACGCCTCGGGCATTGATGAGGACGAGAGCCAGGGCGATCTGGAAGCCTTCCGCCGCATCATCACCGACGCCGACCTCGAGGAAGACGACTCCTAACCTCCCACTTGCTGGCGCGGGCTGTCGTCGTCAACGACACCGAGGGCGCCGTGACCTACGTGCAGGTGGTCCGGGAGACCACCGATGAGCCCGACCACGGGCCGGTTCTGGCCGCCATCTCGGCCGCGCGGGCATAGGAGCGATTCCGGAAACGCTGACGGCGACGCCAATACCGGCATCGGGACACCGAATCCGCTGAGGACGACGCGAAGCCCCCTCTTGCTAGGGGCGTTCGCTATAGTAGAGCCATAGGGTTCTCGCTGTTGCTCAATAGCCGTCCCCCCAATGGCCCGACCACCCCGCAGTGGGGACCCTAACCTTGCTCTCACCCAGCCGTGAGACAGCAGCAACGGGACGGTCCTCCCCCAGGACCGCCCCGTTTTGCTTTCCAGCCCCCCGCCCGCGGGAACGCCGAGCCTCAGGGCTGGGCGCGCAGCATCGCGCAGTCGAACACGCCGCCGGCGAAGACCTCCTTGCGAGCGAACTTCACCGTCACCCGATCCTTACCCCACGTGAGGTCCATCGGAACGGCGTACTCGACGGCGACGAACCGCGGGCCGCTCCCCTCGAGGACCTGGGTCGCCAGGACCCGGTCATCGACGACGACGTCGAAGGATCGGCCCCGATCCGCGCCCCAGTAGACGACACGGAGCACCATGGGCGCATCGGGCAACACAGCCAGGTCCCAGCTCATCCACTGCTCGGCATGACGCCAGAACCGTCCCAGGTGGGGTCCCGCCGCGCCCCCCTCGTGGCGCAGGTTGTGGCTCCGCTCAGACCCCTCATCCCCCACCACGACCCGATCCACGAGCCGCTCCTCGTCGAGGTCGAAGGCCCCGAAGACCGCCGCGAGCGCTTCCGGCTCCAGGGAGAGGCGGACATCGCCCACGGCGATGTCGCCCGAGCCGACGCAGGTCAGGCGGAAGTCCGAGCCCAGGTTCTGCCGGCCCGCCAGGTGCGCCCGAGGCAGCTCGAGCGTCACCGTGTGCCAGCCGACCTCCTCCGGCACAGCGATCGGCTCGGACGAGGTATAGGAGCCTCCGCCCTGGGAATCGGCAATGAGGGAGTCGTACTGCACGATGAGGCTCCGGCCCGGCGAGCCGTCGGAGTAGATGTCGATGGAGGCGGTCACCGTCGCATCGCCACCACGGAGCAGGGACGGGTCGGCGACGGAGAAGTAGAGGTGGCCCTGACCTCGGGCCACCCGGGTCTCGACGCAGGCGCGGCCCCCGCGCTCGCCCGTCACGTGGGAGCCATCCCAGGAGGACGCCGTGACGAGCAGGGGTTGGACCCCCTCCACCTGATCGGCCGTTGGGCGTCCGATGACCTCGTAGACGGCGCCGGCCATGTCCCGGTGGATGAAGGGCCGGGTGAGGGGTTCGAGGAGTTCCGAGGCCTCGGCGGCGCGCCCCGCTCTGCCCAGGACCGAGGCCATGGCCAGCGCTAGGCGGCTCTCATAGGCGGCGAGGGTGGGATCGGACGCGAGGCTCTCGTAGACCTCATGCAGTGGCTCGAGCGGGTCGCCGGCGGCGAAGGCTCGCGCCTCCCGCAGGAAGGCGATCGCCTCGTTCTCACGCTCCAGGATCGCGTGCCGATCGCTCCCCTCGGGCACCACGGGCCAGTAGAGCCCGTAACGCTCGCCCACCACCTCGCAGAAGGGCACGAAGGTCATCTCCGTCGGCTGGCCGACCGTCCGGAACACGAGCCCCTCCCCTTGGCGCTCCAGCCAAGACAGGTCCTCGACGGTGTCCGCCAGGAAGGCGTACCGGGGCACGAGGTCCGTCACGGGCATGGGCTCGGTGGCGCTGGACGAGGTCGCGGGCGGGACGGAACCCGGCTCATCGAGCAGGCCTGCGAGCACCACGGGGCCATACATGAGGGCCACGAGGTTCGGGTCGTCGGGCATCGGCCACGCGTGGAGGGCCATCGGGAGCGACAGCGTCACCCGGTCCCCATCCCGCCACTCGCGCTCGAGGGCCAGGAAGCTGCTGGGGGCGGGGGAGAGCTGGTCCTGGACCTCGCCGTTCACCGTGACCCGCACGGGGCCCGCGACCCACTCCGGGATCCGAACTCGAAGGGTGAACGGGACCGGAGCGACCGCCCCGACCACGAACGCGGCGCCCTCCTCATAGGGGAAGCGCGTGATCTGCTCGATCTCCACTCCCTTGTCCGCCCAGCGGAGGGTAGAGGCGATGAACTGGCTCACCGTCAGGCTGTCGTCGTCGTGGAAGTAGATGCTGTCGGTGAGGCGCGACCAGGTCTCCACGCCCGTCCCGTAGCAGCACCAGAAGGCATCGAGCGGCAGGCCGAACACCCGCCGGTACCCCGTCGCTTGAGGGACGTAGTACTCGAGCTGCCCCGGCTCCGGCCCCTGGGTTCCGAGGATGCCGTTGAGGAAGGCGCGCTCCATGAACTCCGCGTACTTCGCCTCACCCGTGAGGCACAGAAGCTGGCGGGAGAGCTTCAGCATGTTGTGGGTCTTGCAGGTCTCGTGGGTCGTGTTCGAGAGCCCGTGGGCGGCCAGGGCGAAGGGCTCGCCCCACACCTCGCCATTCGTGGAGCCGCCCGTCGCGAAGGACCGCGCGGTTGCGACCCGGTCCCAGAAGAACTCGCCCGTGTAGAGATACCGCTTCTCCCCCGTCCGCTCGTACCGGCGCAGAGCGCCGATCGCCAGGGGGATGTGAGTGTTGCCGTGGAGCCGCGCGAGAACATCCTCGCCGCGGGCGAGGGGGTCCAAGAAGGACCGTTTCTCCATCTTGTCCGCGAGCTCGGCGGCGGCGGGGTTGCCGGTCACACCGTAGAGCCCCCACAGGACATCGCACATGCCGCCCTCTTCGTTGCGGTCCATGTACATCCTGAGCGCCTCGGGGGTCTCGAACTTGGCGTTGCGCTCGTGGAGGTAGGCGACCATCCCCTCGAGCACCTCGAGGGCTTGGGCGTTTCCGCAGAGGGTGTACTGGTCCAGGAGCCCGGCCATGATCTTGTGGATCGTGTAGTAGGCCGCCCACACCGGTTTGCCCGTCTCCACGCGATCGAGGAACGACTCGGGGTAGGCCGAGAGATACCCCCCACCCAGGGCGGCCTGGACCTCGGCGAGCTCGGCGACCAGGTAGGCGCCCTTCGCCCTCAGCGCCTCGTCGCCCGTGCTCCGGTACATCTGAGCGCATGCGGAGAGCGCGTGGCCGACGAAGTGGCCCCGCACCTCCGAGGCCGGGTCCTCCCACTGCCGGAGCGGCTCCCCCGGCGTGGGAAGCCCGGCGTTGAGCCGGAAGGCGTAGAGCAGGCTGTCGTCGGCGAGGGACAGGAGGTACTGGTGGTTCCGCTCCTGCTCCTCGAGCAGCCGTCCTTCGGCGAGGCGTACATCCCCAAGGGGAAAGGGCTCCAGTAGCATGGTGGGTGGCTCCTCCTCAGCGGCCCACGCCACGGCCAGTGGCGCGAGCAGGGCGAGTGCGGCGAACGCGAAACGGGGCGGCATGGCCTTCATCCTTCGTCCGCTTGCGAGGCATCGCGGCAGGGCGGGGGTTCCCTGACGGCGGGCTCTAGTCCTCCGGCGGCGCGTCGCCGAAGTTGCCGTCCTGTTCCGCCCGAAAAGGGCTCCGGCGGAACGCCCATCGAATCTCTCAAACCGTTGGGGCCCAAGGCCTAGAGGCTGCACGGAAGGGGTCTATATGTACTATGTTCCATTGTTCCGTAGGTACTATACATACGTTAGGGTACCCCCCCTGCGTCGCCGAGAGAGCGCGATCACCGCAATAAGGGGGTATTACTTCCCGGCGGAACACCGGAACAACGGAACACGCGGCCCCTCTCGTGCGCTTCCTCCGCCCGTCCCGCTTCGAGGCTGTCGTGTCAGCGGCAAGCGGCGGCCTCCCAGAGACGACACGAGCCCAGGGCCACTGGCCCCGGGCTCGCTGTGTGCCGGTTGCTCCGGCTCGATCTAGGCGTGCGGCGCTACCACGCGCGGAAGGCGAACGTGGGCTTCATGCTCGAGGCGAAAGGCAGCGTCGAGCCCGAGGCCTGGAACAGGTTGTCCGTCTTGTACCACTTGGCATGGCCATCGGTCATGGCGACGTTCAGGCCCTCGTTATGCCAGGGGTAGATGGTCTCGCCGAGGCAGCCCAGGAGATACAGGCCGTCCGCGCTGTAGCCCCAGCCGTTCCAGTGTGGCTCGTTCGGAGCGCTGACGTACGCATGCCCGAGCCAGTGGCACCACCAAGCGTTGCTGCTCTCGAAGACCATGCCATGCTGCGCAGGGTAGGTCAGGCGAGCGTCGCTGAGGGGGCTCTCGTAGGGCGGCGCCCCCTCAATGCCCATGGTCGTGCCCTCGGGGAAGTGCCAGCCGTGGCACATGTTCATGCTATAGCGCGTCCACTGCATGTTCGTGTTCGCGCCCGGGTCCTCGGCGGGGCCCGACGGACACGCGAAGAGCTGGCGGTTCTTTACGTACGGGGTGATCGCGTCGGCCCACATGATACGGAAGTTCGGGTAGCCGTAGTTGTCGTTATAGACGGGCATGAAACAGCCGTCATAGTCCTGGGTGTAGGCCATAATAGCCGTAGCGATCTGGCGGGAGTTCGAAAGACAAGAGGTCTGACGCGCCTTGGCGCGAGCCTTGGCGAAGACGGGGAAGAGAATCGCGGCGAGGATCGCAATGATAGCGATAACGACGAGCAACTCAATAAGCGTGAAGCCCTTACGTCGCAAAACGAACCTCCAATCGGTCATGGCGAAGTGCCTACTCAGTGCCTGCGTCCTCAGCCCCTGCGGCCGGCGCCGCCGGGGCGCCCGTTGGCGCGGGGGCCTTACCTGGGTCGAGTCCGCCCTGCGGCAGCGTCAGGGGAGCGGTCAGATCCTCACCTGTCGCCTTGTCCTTGGCCGACGGCTTGCCCCCACAGCCAGCCAGAGCAAGAACAGTGATAACAGCGACTAGCAGAAACAGCGCGGCAATCCTACTCATGGCGCATGTACCCTCCTTCCGATTCACACTAGCTCACCCAAGGTGAGTTGGATGCACACAACCGAGTGTACCCATACACACGAATCAGACGCCCCGATCCAGCGTCGGGCTCACAGAAACCAAAGCAGTGCTCGGTATGAGAACCACGAACCGCGAGGGACCGTGAGGCCCATCCCCCAGCGGTACTCCCGGGACCCTACACCGAACAGGCGCTCATGCCGAAGCCAGTCCGACGGCGGTCCCACTCTACTACGGGCGCCACTACCGCTCACTCATTCGGCGCCCAGAGGTGCCTCACCTCGCGGCCTCCAAAGTGATTCCCGCTGGCCATGGCAGCCCGTGGAGGTTCGCGAGAAGCGAGAGCCCGACGCCAGGGGCGCCGGGCTCTCGGAACTATGCCGTGCTGCCTACCGCAGGGACGTCAGTTACCACGACCTGAAGCTGAACATGGGCTTCATGCTCGAGGCGAAGGGCAGCGTCGAGCCGGAGGCCTGGAACAGGTTGTCCGTCTTGTACCACTTGGCATGGCCGTCGGTGAGGGCGATGTTCAGGCCCTCGTTATGCCAGGGGTAGATGGTCTCGCCGAGGACGCCCAGGAGATACAGGCCGTCCGAGCTGTAGCCCCAGCCGTTCCAGTGTGGCTGGTTCGGGGAGCTGACGTACGGATGCCCGAGCCAGTGGCACCACCAAGCGTTACTGCTCTCGAACACCATGCCATGCTGTGCGGGATAGGGCAGCATAGCGTCGTTGAGCGGGCAGACATACGCCCCGCCGCCACTGCCGGTGTTCGTACCCTCAGGGAAATGCCAGCCATGGCACATGTTCATGCTGTACCGGGTCCACTGCATGTTCCCGATCTGGCCCTCGGGCGGGTCATAGTTCGCGCCCCAATCCGTGGCGGTGCCCGACGGGCAGGCGAAGAGTTGGCGGCTCTTCACGTAGGGCCAGATCGCGTCGGCCCAGTTCATGCGGAAGTCCGGGTAGCCGTAGTTGTCGTTATAGACGGGCATGAAGCAGCCGTCATAGTCCTGAGTGTAGCTCAGAATAGCGGTGGCGATCTGACGCTGGTTCGAAAGACAGGAGGTTTGGCGAGCCTTGGCTCGCGCCTTGGCGAACACAGGAAAGAGGATCGCGGCCAGGATAGCAATGATCGCGATAACCACAAGCAACTCGATCAGCGTGAAGCCTCTTCGTCGCACTCATTTCCCCCAATCAATGGTGACCGAGCTTCCCCCTACTCACCGCCCGCGTCGCCGGCGCCCGTATCGGGAGCCTGGGGCGCGGCCGGGGCGCCCGTTGGCGCAGGGGCCTTACCCGGGTCGAGTCCGCCCTGCGGCAGCGTCAGGGGAGCGGTCAGATCCTCCCCCGTTGCCTTGTCCTTGGCGGATGGCTTCCCACCGCAGCCGGCCAGGGCCAGCACGGTGACCACAGCGATAAGTGCCAGTAGAGCAAGCAGCCTACTCCTCATACACGTACTCCCCTCTCGTATCCAAACAACCTACGCCTCCGACCCGGGAGAGCTGCCAGGCCCAAGCCGAACCGGCCCTTGGCCCTCCCGCGTCCCGTGCGGTCGATCACATCACGCGCTTCCCTACCAGGCGCGGAAGGCGAACATGGGCTTCATGCTCGAGGCGAAGGGC
>DBQI01000063.1 GCA_002305165.1 Armatimonadetes bacterium UBA1398 | reverse complement strand
CCTTGATACGAGGCGAACTACCCACTCCCATGCAACAACCTCTGACCATTCTCATGAATAACACGGGCTAGAAGGGCGGGGGCGGAGGCCCGCTCGTGCCCTTCAGTTTGATGGTCACGGTGGGGTTCTTGGCCTCGGCGCTCACGGTGACCTTCGCGGTGCCGCTCAGGTTCGTTCCTGGAGGGGAGTAGACCGCATTGAGCGTGTAGGTGCCGTAGAGAACGTCGGTGAGGATGAAGGCCCCCTTGGCATCCGTGGTCGCCGTCTTCGGTGCGGTGTTGGTGACCAGCGTGACCGTGGCTCCTTGGATGGGCTTACCGCTATCGTCTCTCACCACAGTACCGGTGATCGTACCCCGTCCCGTGGGGTCGCCATTCGTGTCCCCCGGCGTCCCCGAAGCACACCCGAATGCGGCCGCGGTGATGATGGCGAGAGACAGACTGAGCACAACACTCAACATGGTCCGCATTGGGCCGGACCCCCTCTGAACGGTCTGTTGCCGGCAGAGCCGGCATCTGTAGATAGGACGCTCCGACATCGGCCGCGGTCTCGCCCTCTTCATGGCGATGGGCGCGGGTTTAGCGCCCGAGGACACTCGTTCGGCTGCCTGACAGCCTACCGCTTCATGGGATGAACGTCCATGGGGTGCAGGGCCACCGTGATGGTGTCTCCTACCGTAACCCCCATGGAGGCTACCGCTCGCGCCGCGTTCGTTGCGACAACGGGCAGGCCCGCATCCAACTCGAGCTCGCACTGACTGCCCTGCCAGCGCAGGCCCTGGATCACAGCCGGGCCCTGGACCGCGCCATCGGGAGGCTGCTGGCCATCCCATAGCACGGTGATGGAGTCGGGCGGTAGGCAGGCCAGTATGCACTCCTCGCTGCTGTCCAACACGGCCAGAGCGGCGCGGCTGACGACTGACTCGGGGCAGCCGAGGAGATCCTGGCGGCTCCAGACATTGGTGATCCCCAGGAACGTCGCTACTTCCCGAGTCGCGGGACGTAGGAAAACATCCTCGACGCTGCCGACCTGGCAGAGCCTGCCGCCAAGCAGCACGGCCACCTTGGTGGCGAGGCCGAAAGCCTCCCCGAAGTCATGGGTGACGTGCATAACGGTCAGTCCGAGCTCGGCGTGGATCGCCTTGAGATACTTGAACAACTGCCGTTTCGTCACCTGGTCGAGTGCCCCGAAGGGCTCATCCATCAAGATCAGCTCACGCTCGAGGACCAAGGCGCGCCCAAGGGCCGTTCGCTGCGCTTCGCCGCCGCTGAGGGTGGAGGGGCGACGCTCCAGCAGGTGGTCGATGTTGAGGAGCTTCGCGACCTCCCCGACGCGCCGCCTGATCTCCTGGGCCGGCACCCGATGCTCGATGAGGCCGTAGGCCATGTTGTCGAAGACGTTCATGTGGGGGAAGAGGGCGTAGTCCTGGGGAACGTAGCCCACGCCTCGGTCCTCGGGCGGAAGCCTGGTGATGTCCCTGCCGTCCAGCGTCACGCGGCCAGTGGGCGGGATCTGGAGCCCCATGACACACTCGAACAGGATGGTCTTGCCCGCTCCCGTCGGGCCTACGAGGCATACGTAGTCGCCGCGCTCCACCTCCAGCGTCACGTGGTTCAGCACGAACTGGCCTAGGTCGATGGAGACATCGTTGATCGCTAGCATAGGGCTCCTACCACATGTACCCCCGCCCGCCCAGGCGCTTGAAGATGATGAGGGTGACCAGAGCGAAGACGACCAGTATGAGGGCTCCGGCCACGGCCTCTTCCAGCTTGCCGACGGAGGTGTTGATGTAGATGGCGGTGGGCATCACCTGTGTTCGGAACTCCGTGGCGCCGCAGAACATCACCACAGGGCCGAAGAGGCCCAGGCATCGCGACCACGTGACGACGACACCCGCGATGAGCCCTGGCTTAGCGAGGGGCAGGGTGACGCGCCGGAAGGCGCGCCATTCGTTCGAGCCCAAGGTGCGGGCCACCCTCGGGAGACGCGGGCTGATCCCATCCAGGGCTGCCTTGGAGCTGCGCACAGCGAAGGTCATCGTCGTGAAGAACTGGGCCACCACGACGCCCGCTGGGGTGTGCGGCAGGTAGATCCCCAACGCCGACATCGGCTCACCCAGGTAGTAGCCAAACAGTACCAGCAGCGTCATGCCGGCAGCAATAGGCGGCATCACGATCGGCAGGTCGAGGATCGTGTCAACGACCGGCGCGAAGGGGATCCGGTAGTGGGACAGGGCGTAGGCCGCTGGAATGGCCAAGGTGACCGAGATGAGCGTCGTGATGGTCACGCTGGTGATGGACATTCGCATGGCGTACCGCATGCTGGGCGAGCTCACGGTCGCCTTCAGGTCATCCAGATCGACGTACCACGCGGCCGCGAGGATCACCGTCGAGATGAATAGTACCTCGAAAGAGAGGGCCGCTGTTGCACAGTAGTGGAATAGTCGCTCCCCCAAAGGACTCCTGGTTCGCGCCCCCACCGGAACCGGGGTAGCCGCGCTAGACATCCGGACCCTCCCTGGGGGCGATCCGGATGCCCTCAGGCGGCTCGGTGCGGAAGCCCTCCCGCTCGAAGAGCGCGGACGCCTCCTCCGAGGCGATGAACTCCATGAAGTCGGCCGCTTCCTCGGGGTGTGCCGCGCACGAGAGGGTAGCGATGAGGACCTCCGCGACCTCGTTCTGCTCAGGATCGATCGCGACCCAGTCGACCTTCTCGTGGTGCTGCTCGGCTACGGCGTCCCACAGGATGCAGGCATCGGCGCCCTTCATCGAGATGCAGTTGGCCAACTCGGGGATGCATCCGCCCCGCATGACGACGTTCTTGTCGACAGCCTCCTTGATACCCGCCCTCTCCAGGATACGCTGGGTGACCGGCCCGATAGCCAAGGCCTGGGGGTCGCCGATGGCGACGCGCACCCCGGGCTTGGCGAGATCCTCCAGCGACTCGATGCCCCCGGGGTTGCCCTTGGGGACGGCGATGACCGGTGTGAAGTAGACCACCGGGCGCGAGTCGCTCACAAGGTCCCGATCCTCGGCCATGGTGACCCAGAACGCCTCCCCGGGCATGTAGAGGTCGCCGCGTCGAGTGAAGTCCAGGGTCGCCAGGAGCATCCCCGATCCCGCGTAGGAGAAGTCTGGCCGGACGCCCGTGCGCTCGTAATAGACCTTGCCGATAGCATCCATCGCTGGTTGGAGGCCCGCGCCACACGGGATGAGGAGCGTCTTGGCCGCATCTCCGCGATCCTTCGACACCGTCGGCTCGAAGCCGCCACACGCCAGCACGGATTGCGCTTCAGGCGAGTTCAGCGCGGTCAAGTAGGCGTCCACCTGATCGGAAGCCCCCGCGAACTTCACGGCCACGACATCGGCCGCGTGGGGCAACTCCTTTGGCAGGAAGCACGCGATAGAGCATGTCCCGCTGTGTCCACCGAACATGACCGAGGGCAGGTAGCTAACCCCCGCGTCGGCTTCACCGTCGGCGACGGCCTGCATGCCCGCTCTGGGCGAGGCTACCGTCACGATCTTCGGCTCCACCGCCTCCAAGAGGCCACGGGCCTCGATTGCGTCCATGAACAGACCCGCCGCCGCATCGTAGGCGGGATCGGCCACGGCAATGCTCCCCACGGACTCGCTCGCGAGGTCCTCCAGCGCCTTGATCTTGACGCCACTGCCCTGGGCCGTGGTGACAACCGCGATCATCCTCGCGATCGGCTCCGTCGGTTCACCCTCTAGCGCGCCCGTTTCGAGCGCCGCCTCCAGGGCACGGCCAGAGGGGATCAGCAGCACGTCGGCCTTCGCCGTGCCGTCCTTCAGCTTCGCCACCAACTCGTCGATGACGAGGGTCTCCAGCTTCACGTTCCTCCCAGGTTCTCCCATCCGCTCATGCATCTGCACAAGGGGACGCTTTAGGACCGTCGGAGCGAGCACCGAGAGCGGCTGTGCGAGCTTCAGCGGCACCACGGGGCTGAAGCCCTCCGGCGCGGCGGGTTGTTTCTTCGAGCAGCCACAGGCGACCAGGGCGGAACAGATGGAGAGGGCCAGTAACATCCGGACGAAGCGCGGCATGACGCTCTTCCCTTCGCTTGCGCGTTCGAGCTACCCGGCGGACCGAGCGCTGGGGCGGTCAATGGAGCCCACAGGATCGCTGTCAGTGTATAGCTGTAATACGCAGTTACCAAGGCGAGTGGGGCACGATTGTCGCAAGATTCAGGTACGGCACGGGGTAGCAGCGGCCGGGAAACGCGAACACAAAGCACAGGGGGCGCCGCAGCGGCGCCCCCGATGGTCTCCTAGAGCCCTGTGGAACAAGCCATCTAGCTCATGTTGTAGAGTTCGAGGCCATTGAACCGGATCGGGCCGCCCGCAGCCCGGCCCTTGGTGTTCTCGTTCTTGAACCACTTGGCATGGCCGTCGGCCAAGCCGATGTTGTTGCCGCCATTGTGGCGGGCGGCGGTATCGGAGTCGATGCGGCGGGCCTGCAGCACTTGGCTGTAGGTCATCGTCGGCGCGCAGCCCGGCTGTGGGCAACCGGTCATGTAGTTGGCGAAGGCGATCGGGGCGCAGATACCGTCGGTCGTGGAGCCGGCGCACACGGCGCCGTCCTCCCATAGGCCGCCACCGATGTTCGCCCTGGCAGCGTCAGCAAGAACGAAGCTCTCGGCCGGGAACGCGAGGCGGTCAATCCTACCACCGGTGCCCCGGCAGCAAGTGGTGTTGCCGTCTTCCGCGTAGTTGGAGCCGATGGCGATGCCGGCGCCGTAGTTCAGACCGGTCTGGCCCGGCACGCGCTTGCCGCAATGGCCGCCGCCACACCCGCCGCCGTTGTTGATCCACTCCATGGCGGAAGCGGGGCACATGAGGATCTGGCCGCTCTTGATGTACGGCTCGGTCGCCGTCCACCACGGGTTGGTGCCCGGATGGTTGCCCCCCTGGCCTGGCGGCGCCACGCTGGCGCGACAGCCCGGAGTGGTTATCGGGAACGTGCCGTCATAGTCCTCGGAGTAGCTGAGCCACGCCGTGCACAGCTGCCTGACGTTCGACAGACACGAGGTCTGGCGGGCCTTGGCCCTGGCCTTCGCGAAGACGGGGAACAGGATTGCCGCCAGAATGGCGATGATTGCGATAACAACGAGAAGCTCGATCAGCGTGAAACCACGCTTGCGCGTCCTAAACATCGTGTACCTCCCCTTGAACAACGAGACGCCTGGGCCCATCACTCAGGCCGCTTGCCGCGCTGTGCTATCTGCCGCCCTGGGCCTTCTGCATGAGCTGCTGTCCCTGCATCATGTTCTGCTTCATCAGTTCCTGGCCCTGAGGCTCCTCGGTCTGGGCGGTCTGCTTCTTCCCACCACAGCTTGCGAGCACCATGGCAATAGCCCCCGCAGCCAGAAGCAACGCAATGACTCTCCGCAACGGTGTCCCTCCTCTCATGGCTAGATTCTTCGATGCCCCGTCCACGCTTTGCGCGTACGGCGACTAAGCTGCTATTCTCTGTTTGTTCTATTAGACTTCCCTCTATTGCACGCAGTTCGTACGTATTTCGACGTGCGCCGCATCGATGATCCCAAGCTAGCATGGGGGAGAACCGCAGATGTCCGATCAGAATCCGGCGAGCAACGCCGGGAACAACCCTCCGGAGAGCGGCTCCGGTCCAGTGACACCGAAGCGCTCGTCACTAGGCCGGATGCTAACTCTGGGGCTCGTGGTTGTCTTCTGCGTGGGCGCCGTCTGCGCGGTGGCCTACTATCAGAGCGAGCTCACGGGCCTGTTCAAGGTCCGTCCGTGGGACAAGGCGACCCCCCGGGCAGCGGTGGAGCGCTTCGTGGCCGCGATTCAGGCCGGTGATAGCGCGGCTGCCGAGGCGATCGCGCCGGGAGTCTTCGTGGAGGTCGACGAGGAGGGCGCGGTTAGGGTACGGCCACCCTCTGCCTCCCCGCAGATGGCCCCGGCGCCGGTCGAGGTCTACCTGCCAACGGGACCGGTCGCGGAGGCTCCCATCACGTACGTCTACCGCATGGCACTGACGAAGGTCACCTACGCCAATGCTGACGGCCAGTCCGTGATAGTCGGACTCAAGGGTGACGGTGGGATGAAGGTCGTCTCCCTCGTGATCGAGTGAGCCTCCTGCGGCGCGCAGGGAACGGCGTCCGCCGGACGAAGCCTATTGGCAGCCGGGCTCGCTCGGAGGGGCGAACCGGAGCCACATGAGCCGACGTCGGCGCGGGCCTCGTAGCCCGCGCAAGCCCAACGAACCTGAGTGGATCGGGCTGGCTCCTCGCGGACTCGAGGGACTTGCCTGTGATGAGGTGCGTGAGCGCCTCGGCGTCGTCGCCATGTCCAACTCGCCGGGTGAGATCCGCTTCCGCCCAGAGGGCGATGTGGATCCACTGGTTCTCCGTTGCGCCGAGCTTTGCTTCCTCCGGGTCGTCGATCTCCCGTCCCTCCCCGGCGAGCGGGCCGGTCCGCGCGAGCTGCTACCGGCCGTTGAGCGTGCCGTGCCCGACCTGTGGGCTGCGGCGAGCCGCGCGAGATCGGCCGACCTGGGGCGCGCGCGAACGGTACGCGTCGTTACCCGCATGGAGGGCAGCTACCCCTACCCGCGTCAGCACCTTCGCGACAAGGCGGAGAGGGAGATACCCCGGATCCTCGGTGGACGGTTCCGAAGGGTCGAGGAGGGTGCTGGGCTCGAGATCTGGGTCACGGCCGGCACGCGATCTCTGTCCGTCGATGTTCGCGTCTCTCCCGAGGAGCATCGCCATCGCTCCTACAAGGTCGAGCACATCCAGGGGTCCCTCAGGGCCGCCGCGGCCGCGTGTCTGGTCCGCTATGCGAGGCCTCAGGAGGACGAGGTGTTCTGCGACCCGCTCTGTGGTGGTGGGACCATCGGCCTCGAGCGCGCCCACTACGGGCTCCCCTACGCGGGCATCCTGATGGGCGACATCGACCCGATCGCCGTCGCCACAACGGTCGCGAACGTCGGACCTCGCCATCAGCCTCGGCTGATCGGCCGGTGGGACGCCAAGCGCCTGCCGTTGGGGGATGAGTCCGTGGACGTCGTAGTAACCAACCTTCCCTTCGGCGTCAAGATAGGGGTCCGAGACCTGCGGAGCCTGTACCGAGAGGCCCTGAGCGAGATCGCGAGAGTGCTGCGCACCAACGGCCGGGCTGTTGTCCTCGCCGAGGATCGGGACCTCGTCTCCGAGGCCGCCACGGCGGCGGAGAGGCTCCATTCGGGGGGCATCGCGCGGGTGGAGCTACAGGGCCGGTGGGCCTCCGCTTGCCGGTTCTTCCGATACTGACATAGCGGGCGGTCCGCCGCACAAGCCGCCACAGAGAGGTGAGATCAGGCCGTGGTTACCATGGGGACGGCAGCTTGGCTGATCGGAGCATCCCCGGACGCGCCTCCTACGAGGCGCGAGGACGTGGTCGACATCCTCCACGGCGTGGAGGTGCCTGACCCGTACCGCTGGCTGGAGGCCCAGCAGTCGCCGGAGACCCGGGCCTGGATCGACAGCCAGATCACCTACACGGATTCCGTCATGTCCGGCGTGGCGGGAGTGAGCGATCTCCGCGAGCGGCTGCGGGCACTCATCGCCGTCGACCGCGTCGACACGCCCGCGATACGGAGTGGCTGGTACTTCCTTCATAAGCGCTCCGCCGCCCAGCAGCACGCCGTCTTCTGTGTCCGGGAGGGCCGACCTGGCGACTACGCTGGGCTTCGTGATGTGGCAGGTTGGCATGCCACTCGGGGGCCGCGAGTAGAGGGATGGGTATGACCGTGGCCGATGTCAGCCATCGACTGGGCGAGTGGGACGTGGAGATCCGCGCACCCCACCCCTCCATACGCGGGGTTCTGGCCCACTACATCGAGTATCTGGAGGGCCCGCTGCCTGTCGGCGCGGCCGGCACGCTGCGGTTCCTGTTCGAGGCCGGAGCGCCGGAGCAGACGGGCGACGCCCACGATGAGCGCAGCGCCCTGGGCTACCGGTTTCAGCGCCGCCGGGGCGAGCTGCTCGTGTCTCACGCTCATGCCAACGGAACGGCACGGCCCGACGAGGGCGAGGCCCGGTTCGTCATCGCGGACAGCGCCGTGCGTGACTCCGAGCTGATCCGAGACCTGCTCAGTATCACCCTGGCCGAGATGCTGCGGTGCCGTGGCCTCTTCGCGATTCATGCGGCCTTGGCCGAGTACCGGGGCGCGGGGGTGTTGGTCATCGGCCAGACGGGGGCCGGCAAGAGCACCCTCTCCTTGGGCATGGCGGAGGCGGGCATGGGTGTGCTGACCGACGACTGGGCCCTTCTCGAACCCACCGAAACGGCGATACGAGGCCGTGCCCTTGTGCGCACCGCTTCGCTGCCCATCGATCAAGTGCGGCCAGGAGCCATGTACCATGTGCTGGAGCGGCGAGAGGACGAGGCGCTCCCCAAGGTTGTGGTGACTCGCGAGTCCCTCCGCGCCCCCGGGGAGCTTCGCCCGCCCTTGCGCCTGGTGGTCCTGGCCTCCAGGGAGGCTTCGGCGGTCAGTGTGATGGCGCCGGCGCGCCGCTCCGACGCCCTGGCTCGCGCTTTGGGACAGAGCCCCCTGCTCACGGCCGATCGCGCCGGCTTCGGCCGCCAAGCGGCGGCGCTGGGAAGGCTGGTCGAGGAGTGCCCGCTCGTCACCTTCCGAGGAGGCCGTGACGTAGCCCTGGATCCGGCCAGGGGCGGGCGGATGATTCTGCGGGCCTTAGAGACAGCGACGGACGCGGGATAGCAGAGGGGGCCGCAGGCAGTGTCGAAGCTCAGCGAGAACTTCCGCAGCCTGAGTGATGTGTGGGAGTTCCTGAGGGTCGCGGCACGGCTCTGGGCCGCGCAATACCTGAAGGCGCGACTGCCTGTGCCCGAGCTGCTGCGACGCTTCACTCCTCCCGTCCGTGGAGTCCCGCAGGAGGACCACGCGGACGCTCTCCAGCGGTACGTGTGGTGGTGGCTGGCGAGGCCGTGGTTCCCCGTGCGCAGCAACTGCTGGACCCGCGCCCTGGCCCTGTTCGAGCTGCTTCGGCGACACGGCTTCGGCGACGTGGGCCTTGTCGTCGGCGTCAGGCGAGACGGCGCCGACCTGAGCGGCCACGCATGGCTCATCCGCGGCGGTGTCCCCTTTCTGGAGCCCACGGGCGAAGAGGTGCTGGGGATGAGGCCGATGTTCACCCACCCCGAGGAGGAGGCCGAGGAGCCGTGAGTCGCCCGATCCGCGTCCTCCACATCATCACGCGGATGAACGTGGGTGGCGCGGGCGGCTTCGTGCTCGATGTCTGCAGGCTCCTCACGGGCAAGGAATTCGAGTTCAGGGTCCTCTCTGGGCCCGAGCCGGAGTGCGAGGGCTCTCTGGAGCCCCTCTGTAGAGCGGATGGCATCGAGCTTCTGCGGTCCCCAGACCTCTCGCGCACGCCCCATCCCTCGCGAGACCGTGCCGCCGGTCGGCAGATCGCCGCCGTGATCGATGACTGGCGACCCGACCTGGTCCACACGCACACGGCGAAGGCGGGCTTCTTGGGGCGTCGCATGGCACACAAGCGCCGCGTGCCCGCTGTGCATCACGTCCATGGCTGGAGCTTCCCGCATCAACGGCCCGCGGTCGCCGCGTTCTGCTATCGGCACATGGAAGCGCGTGCCGTGAGATGGTGCGAGCGCCTCCTGACGGTGTGTCAGAGCGACACGAGGCTGGGTCTGGCAGCGGGCATCGGCCGTGCGGAGCAGTACGAGTGCGTGCCCGCCGGCATCGATGTGGCAGACGTCGAGGCAGCGGCCAGGGAGCCCGATCCAGCGCTTCTCGAGTGGAAACGGGATCGCCCCCTCATCGCCTTCGTCGGCCGGCTCTCCCGTCAGAAGGACCCGTTCACCTTCGTGGAGGCGATCCACACCCTTGAGCGGTGCCGTCCGGCGGCCTGCCGCTATCTCCTCGTGGGTGACGGGCCGCTGGCGAGGGAGGTAGAGGGCCGGCTGGCGGCCGGGCCGGCCGCGGCCGCGACTCGGCGCGAGGGGTTCCGTGCGGATGTAGCGGCCGTGTTGGGCGCGGTGGATGTGCTCGTGCATCCATCGCGGCATGAGGGCCTCCCGCGGATGCTGCTCGAGGGCTTCGCTGCGGGAGTCCCCGTGGTCGGTACTACGGTGGGCGGCTGCGAGGAGTTGCTCGTAGATGGCGTCACCTCGCTGAATGTGCCTGTGGAGGACCCTCCAGCCATCGCCGATGCCGTTGAGCGCCTCATCAGCCACCAAGACGAACGCCACCGGATTGTCGCCGCGGCACGGCAGTTGGTCACCAGGTACGGCATCGAGGCCTGCACCGAACGCCTAGCCGAGGTGTATCATCGGGTCCTCGGAGGCCGTATCTCGTAGGCATAGTTTCGGCTCCGGCGAACACGAAGAGCGACGTGGTGACTCGGTATGGAGTCGCTGGTTTCGGCATCATGCTCCCCCACACCGCTGACGCGACCGACCGCGTCATCGAGCGCTTGGCGCGTCGGGTTCAGCGTGAGCGCGTCGGTGCAAGGGGACCACGCTCAAGGAGCGTCGCGCTTCGGAGCGGGATAGCCGTCTTCCCACTGGATGCTCTCTCGGCAGAGGCTCTCCTCGAAGCGGCCCAGGCGGCCCTTCGGGAGACGGGACCCGGCGACCACGCCCTCAGGCGCGCTCCAGGGCTCAGGCTCGAAGCGCAAGTACTGGAGATGACTGAGGTGTCTCGGTAAGCTGTTGGGCGGAGCTTGGAGCCTACAGCGATCCCCGAGCGTCTAAGGACGTGCGGGGATGTGGTGATAGTCCCTCCGCGCGTTGCCGCAGTGTTGTCCTCCGTGTGCTCGCTGTACGGTTGGCCATGCCTTAGATGCAGGAGTGGTCCCATGAGATCCGGCAAGTTGCACGTCCTGATGGCCTGCGCGTCGCTCCTTCTGGTGAGCGCCGCGATAGCAGGGCCGCTCGTTCTCGACCCAGAGCCTGGCGTCGCCGTGCCCTATCGCTTCCAGAGCACCCTCCAGGGCAACATCATCCTCCCCGGCGTGGGGAGCCAGCCGCTCTCACTGGTGGCGGAGGGGCGCTACACCGATAAGGTCGAGCAGGTAGGGCCCGATGGAGAGAGGCTGCTCAGTCGGGCACTCAGGCTGCTTCAGGTCGGCGAGTCGGCCGATTCCCTCAAACCCGACCCGAGCGTCGCCCAGAGCGAGCCCCTGCCCTACATCCGCGACCTCCGAGGCCGCCTTCTCGCTATCGGTGATGTAGCGGCCCACGAACTTCCACCTCTGCCTCTGGATCCCGTCAGCCAGCAGGTGGATCCCCTCTTCCTCACCTTCTTCCAGCAGATAGTGATCCCGTATCCCCAGGGAGACCTTGCCGTTGGCATGGAGTGGGATGCCGGGCCGGACCTGCGGATCATGAAGGGCATCACGGCCATCCAAGCCCCCTCCAAGGTGGTGGAGATCACCACTGGCAACCCCAGCTTTGCCGTGATCGAGTCCGTGGTGAGCCTGATGAGCGAGTCCGAGGAGCAGGTCTCGATTCCACAGGCCCAAGGCATGAGCCTCAAGATCCGCTACGGGGCCGAGATCAAGGTCAAGCAGTGGTCGGCCGTGGCGAACGGTCTCGTGGCACGCACTGAGTCATCAGGCAAGGCGCGAGTGGACATCGGCATGGGGAATGGTGGGGCCTCCGCGACGCTCAATGTCGACACGCTCGAGTGCCTCGTGACCTATGATGAGGAGGGAGGCCAGTGAGAGTCGCGCTAGCTCGATGGTGCCTCCCCACGATCGCCCTGCTGGCTCTCGCGGGGCAGGCCGTTGCTGATGAACCGCTGACCCTGCGGTACGCTCCGGAGCAGGGGCTTTCGGTCAAGTACGATGTCAAGATCGAGGCGGACTTGCAGATCAGAGGTGGTGGCGCCTCCCAGTCCCAGGCCCTGAAGCTCGAGGGGACCCTGTTGGAGACGGTCAAGTCGGTGAGTGGCGGCCGCGTCGTCGTCACCAGGCAGTTCACGCGGCTCGTGGCCGTGGCCGGGGGCCGGAGCGAGAACGCCCCGAGCGATGTCACGAACCAGGTGCAGACCTTCACCTACAACGATCGCGGGGAGCTCCTCAACTCCTCCTCCAGCTCCGCGGCGGAGGCGGGTCCGGGCATGCCCAACCCCGTTGACTTCGTGGCGGCGGGCTTGGTCCGTATTCCGTATGCCCAGGCGCCCGTGGTGTTGGGCGACAAGTGGGATGCCTCCTCGGGCCTGAGGATCATGGACGATGCCCTCAGCGTGGACGCCGAAGCCACTTTGGTCGGCATCTACGAGAGCGCTGGGATGCAGGTGGCGCTCACCGATACGACGCTCGCCGCGAGCGGGACGACTCAGGGCGGCGCTGACGCGCCGAGCACGACCTTCACCGTGAAGGGCGGCATACTCCAGTCCACTCGCATCGAGGATGGCGCGATCCTGGGCACGCGGGCGCGCATGAGCGTCACGTCCCGCTTCACCATGGGCGGAATGGGCTCTCTCGAGATCGTGATCGACGACCTCAAGATGGAGGTCGCGGTAGCCGGCTAGGCGTGCGCTCCGCCCCTGCGGTCAGAGCTGCTCGCGGAGTTCGTTGATGCGCCGCGTGAGCTCGCGTTGCCGGTCTTCGAGCGGGCCTCGCTTCAGCTGAGCGTCCCGCTCCATCTTCTCGCGCTCCTGCTCCATATTCCATTCGATGGACCGCTCTCGCTCCTGCAGCGCCTCCCACTGTCCCTTCGCAGTTAGTCCGGCCATACCCAACACGTAGACGAAGAACAGGAACCACACCCACCCGTCCAGGGCGGCGTGGTAGCTGGGCCCGGACGATCCGCTGGCGGCTTGCTGTTTCGTCTGGGTCGGGGTCATGGTCTGGGCCAGGACGGGGCCATGGACGTCGGTCAGCCCCACAGAGTCCTCTCCCTCCGTGGGCTCGCGGGGCATGAGCGGGGATTGGGGGGCTGCGCCGGATGGCTCTGACGGAGTGATGGCGGGCGCCGTCGCGGCTTTCCCGAACTTGATCGTGAGTTGAGGGCTCACCGAGATCGTTGTGTACTGGTAGAACAGCACCAGGAGAAGCACCGGCACGACCAGCCATACGAGCCGCATGATGCCGCCCTGGATGATCTCCTGCCGGGCCCGCTCTAGGGTCTTCTTCCTCTGGTCCTCGAGGCGTCGCTCCCCTTCGCCCAGGGTATCCATCAGCACCATGAGCCGCTTGTCGACCTCGTCCTTCTGGGTCTGAAGCTCCAGCATCTGCTCGCCCACGCTCGCGCGCCTGATCTCCTCCTCCACCGTCCGCCGGGCCGCTTCGAACTCCTGGGCAGCCACTTCGATGGCGGCGGCCTGTTCCTCGATCTTCTCGGCGAGGGACAGGTCTCTGAGCAGGCTGGCCGCCGCCTCGGAGGTGTACTCGTCGAGCTTGCTGAGCCTTGCCTGAACTCTGGACGCGCTATCCCTGAGCATGGAGCTGCCGTACTCGAGATCCGCGCCTTCCAGGGCCTCCGCCGCGCAGTTCCTTGCGGCGTCGGCGCGCCCCAGGGCCTCCTGACGGATGCGCTGCCTCTCTCCATCCAGCGCCTCGATGACGGGTTCGAAAACCTCCTGGGGGAACTCGGGGTCGAGGGCCACCTGCACGGCATACAGCCACTCGGCGCTGACGGCGCGCTGCACCGCAGGGCCTACGTCGATGTGTCGCCCCGCCCGGGCCGCGATCTTCGCTCGCGCGAGATCGATCTCGGGCCGGGGCTCGGTGAGCTGCTCCGCGTGGTCGAGTTGCTTCAGCGCCAGATCGTAGTCGTGGTTCAGATCGGCGTAGAGCCCCGCACACGCCAGGAAGGACTCGGCGGCGAACCGCTTCATCCACGGCTGCGCGTTCATGGGAACGGCGTAGCGGGCCGCGCGCTCCAGCAGGGGCAGCGCGGCGGCAGCGTCGTCTTCCCAGTAGATGAGCAACTGGCCGAGGGCGAACAGGGCCTGGAAGTCCTCGGGGTTATCCTTCTCGACGGTCTGGCGGAAGGCGTCGAGGGCGTCGTCATACCAGCCGTTCAGGAGGGCCCTTTGGCCGCGTTCGAAGCTCTCCGAGGGCTCCCACCCCTTTCGCGCCTTGGTGGATCGACCCGCGTCGAACATGCGCACCCAGTCCAGCATCGGGCACAGGATCGGACCCAAGACGGCCACCAGGTCCTGGGGTGGATCGTCGGCGAGGGATCGCAGATCATCGTCGGAGGCCACGCGCCGGGCGAGGGCACTGCGAGGGGAACCCTGGTCCCGAATGATCGCTTCAAGGGACTCCTTGAACTGGCGCTTGACTTCCTGCTCCAGGCGGTCCAGGGCTGGTCCAACCAGGCCGGATCGTTTCAGTTCGCCGCCGACTCCGTGTCCCTGTGTTTCATCGGTGGACATCCCAGGAACCCCTCCCTCACGCTGGTGCAGACACGGATGAACCCCCGAGTACTCCGTATGGGTTCGGCGTCTGATCAGTTACTACATTCCTCCGCGGCATTCGGCTTCGAGGGGGAATACGCCTTCCTCTACCGCCGCCCAGCTTGCGGAAACCGAGGGCGTTGGCTCGGCTACGGAATGGGTATATGGGCGGTGAGAGCCAACAACGATTCACTTGCTTTGGCGCGCCGCCAGGAGACGAGCCGTTCAGGGCGAATCGTCAATGTGGTGTCCCTGGTTGCCTTTGGCGGGGCGAGCGGGACTTCGGAAAGGCGGTACCGGAATGATCCGCGGTCCCAAACGAGGCTTTACCTTGATCGAGTTGCTTGTCGTCATGGCGATCATCTCGATCCTGGCGTCGATGCTGTTTCCCGTGTATGCGAAGGCGCGGGAGAAGGCCCGGCAGACCTCGTGCCTATCCAACAACAAGCAGATCGGCACCGCGTGGATGATGTACAGCATGGACTACGACGAGCGGGTCGTGCCTGTGCGCGCGGGGCTCATCACGAACCGATTCGGCCAGTACGGCGACGTCTGGTGGGCCGAGCTCCTCATGCCGTACGTCAAGAACACCCAGATCTTCATGTGCCCCAGTGCGCCTATTGGGCACTTCTACGGGTACGATGCTCCGTCGCCCTACAGCCCGCCCGATGCGTTCAACTGCGAAGGGGGCATCGGCATCAACTGGTTCCCGGCGGACCTCATGTACGTGGCCGACCCCGTCAACGGCATCGTTCCCGTGCTGGGCTACTCGTCGAGCGTGGGCTCGATCAATCGTCCCGCCGACAAGGCCGTGCTCATGGAGACGAACGTGCAACCCGTCTCGGGACCCAATGAGAACTGGTACATGTCGCCGCCGATCACCCATGATGTCTGGATCCAGACCATGCTGGCCGGCGGCGGCCCCTTCGGCATCGAGCGCCACAATGGGATGATGAATGTCCTGTTCGCGGACACCCATGCCAAGGCGATGAAGGGCACGATGCTCTCCGTCGATGTGATCGACTGGCGCATCAACTAGACCCTACAGCGACCAGGAGGATCCGATGACCAACTCACCAGCTCCGCAAGAGCAAGGCGCCCTCGAACAAGCCAGTTCGTGGCTCAAGGACTGGTGGGGGGCCAAGAGCAAGGAGGAGCGCTTCACCACGATGTGGCGCCTCTGGCTCATCGCGCTGGGCGTCGTCGTGGTCATAGGCGGCTTCTCCCTGATCAGGCGTCAGCAGGCGCAGTCGGTGAACCTCACGGGCAGGGAGTGGGTCGAGAACGTGACTCAAGGAGCCTCCAATGCTGAAGGCCGTGGAATGATCCCGGGCTCCGGTGGTCCTCCCGGGGTCGAGGCGCCGACGCTACCCGCCCCCTCACAGCCTGGCGTCGGACAGCTCGGCGCGGGCGCCCCTCCCCCTGGACAGCCGCCGACTGTGCCCCAACCACCGGCCGCCGGTACCGTCCCGGGAGCAGCGTCGGGCCGGAGCGCCATACCGCCCAGCCGTTAGGACTCGAAACGGTGTGACGCGGCGCCGTCCCCCGCGTCTGGAGTGGCGCCGGGTGGCGCTAGGCTCTACTGTGCCCTATGGCGGTGACGATGATGGTCGATAGCGGCCAGGATCCCGAGCGCGACTCAACCAGCAAGCTCCTTGTCCGGGCGCTACTGCACCCTTTGGCGTTCCTCGGCCTCGCCGTGGGCCTTCTCTCCGCCCCCTCCCTTCGTCAAGCTGCCGTTCCCGTCGCCACCCTCCTGTACCTGGCCGCCGTCGGGTGCCTGCTCTTGGCGTGGTCTCGCGGGCCGAGAGCGCCACGCGGGGCTCGACGTCTGCCCGCCGAACTGCGAGGCAGGGCTCGGGAACTCGCCGACGGCGTCGTGGCCCTGGAGTCGGAGATCCGCCGCCTATCGCGGACGCGCGTGGCCGAGGTGCGCGCGGCCCTCGCGCCCGTCGTCGATGAGGTCTCCGGCCTCACTGCCCGGGCCGTACGCCTCGCCCAGAACTACCAGCGCGCCTTGGACCACCGCGAAATGGCCGACCTAGCTGGCATCGAGGAGGACCGGGCAACTCTGGCGCGGCGCCGCGACGAGTCGGATGATCCGGTGATCCGCCGGCAGCTCGACGAGGCCATCGCCTCGGTAGACCGCAGGATCGCCGACCTGGAGGATCTGCGGCGAGCCGCTCTTCGGTGCGAGGCGGCTATCCTGAACATCCAGACCACCTTGGAGGGACTGCAGACCCGGGTGCTCAAGTTCGCCACATCGGAACGGGGAGTGACGAGTCTGGAGCGCCAGGAGCTAGCGGAGGAGATCGATGCCGTGCGGGCCACATCCGCCGCCCTGGAGGAGCTCATCGGGGGAGAGACCTCACTGTACGCCTAGCGCTGGACCAGGCGGTCCGTATAGCGGTCCGCGAGAGCTCGACCGATGGGGTTGTTCACCATGGCCAGCAGGAGCCGGTAGCGCAAGCCGGGGACCAGAACCACCTTGCCCCGGTCGAGGGCAGCGAGCGACTCCGATACCACGTCCACCGGACGCATCCAGAACCAACGGGGATACCTCGCGTCGCGCACGCCATGGTACCCCTTCTGGTCGTGGAACTCCGTCCGTACCAGGCCGGGGCAGAGCGCCTGGACCCGTACCCCCGTGCCCCGCAGCTCAGAGTGGAGGCTCCTCGTGAACTGAACGAGGAAGGTCTTCGTCGCGCTGTACATGGGCCCGCCAACCTCGCCGAGGAGCCCCGCGATCGACGACACGTTGATCACGCCGCCGCGTCGGCTGGCCACCATGCCCGGCAAGGCGGCCCGGGTCAGTAGCACTGTGGCGGAGCAGTGCACTTGTAGCATCTCGGTATGGGAGGCCGGATCCAGTTCGTGGAACCGCCCCGGCCTGCCGAAGCCAGCGTTGTTGACCAGGAGGCTCAGCGGAGGCATATCGCCGATGAGGGACACGACGCGATCCACGTCCGTGGGCTTGCTAAGGTCGGCGGCGAGGACCTCCGCCTCGACCCCGTGGGCGGCGCGGAGCTCGTCACCCAGACGGGCCAACCGCGCCTGGCGGCGAGCGACGAGGACGAGGTGGAACCCGTCGGCCGCCAGACGGCGCGCGAAGGCCTCACCGATGCCACTGGAGGCCCCCGTGATGATGGCGCGGCGTTCCTCTGCCTGACTACGCGACGACATCCCCGTGCCCTCAGCCCTTAGACGAGCCGCGCCAGGGCGAAGGAGCGGTGCACCTGGGTGAGCTCGACAGTGATGAGCCCGTCAGGCCGCTTCGCGACGCCCTCGAGGAGGAGAAGGTAGCCTTCCGCCTCGGCCACGAGCCGGTGCGACCCATCGCCGGCGCTAACCTGCGTGGCGCGGCAATGGTACATCTGCCCCACTCGGAAGGGATGGTGTTGGATCTCCATCTCAGCGGCCTTGCCCTGGAGTATCGTGGGCTTGCCGCTCGTAGCCGAGGCATCCACACGGACGAAGATCTGCGCCCCCAGGCTCTCCTCCAGTCGATCCGCCGCCTCGCCCTTGTCTCCTATCAGCTCCCAGGCTATGTCCAGCCCCACGAAGACAGCGAAAGCCTCGGGCTTGGAGGCCTTCACGCGCCGCCTCAACTCGCGCTCCAGTTGGGCCGCGTGCGTCTCCGCCGAGGGTACCCTGCCGCGGCCCTCACAGGCCGAGCAGGTCCGACAAAGGTTCTGGAGGAGCGACTGGCCCGTGCGCTTCCGCGTCATCTCCACCAGGCCGAGGGGGCTGAGGTGAACGATGCGGGTGCGAGCTTTGTCCTTGGCGAGCTCCTTCTCCAGGGCATCCATAACCTGGCGACGATGCTCCGCCACATCCATATCGATGAAATCCAGGATGATGATGCCGCCGATGTCGCGGATGCGGAGCTGGCGAGCGATCTCCTTGGCCGACTCCAGGTTGGTCTGGACGATGGTCTCGTTGAGACTCGTGCTCCCCACGAAACTCCCCGTGTTGACATCGATGGTGGTCATCGCCTCGTTCTCGTCGATGCTCAGATTGCCACCTGAGGGGAGGGGCACGCGCCGGCGGAGGGACTTCTCAAGCTCCGCCTCCACACCGTACGCCTCGAAGAGGGGCTTGTCTCCCCGATAGAGGGTGCAGCGTTTCACGGCGCTCTTCGAGATGTCCTTGAGGGCTTCGCGGGCGGTCTCACACTCCGATTCGGAGTCGATGATGATCTCCTTGACCTCGTCGGTGTACATGTCCCGGACCATCCGCTGAACGAGGGACAGATCCTCGTGGAGCAGGGCGGGGGCCGCCTTCTTGCGGTAGGCGTCCTTGATGCGCCGCCACGTCTTGCGCAGCCGCTCCACGTCCGCTTCGAGGTCTTCCTTGGTGCAGCCCGCCGCCTCGGTGCGGACGATCATGCCGTAGCCCCGGGGCTTGATCTCCTTGGACCACTCTTTCAGCCTGCCGCGGACCGAGTCACTCTCGATCTTCCGCGAGACCCCCACATGGTCGGAGCCCACGGGCAGCAGCACAACGTGGTGGCCTGGGAGGGAGATACGGGTAGTCCCCCGAGCACCCTTGCTGCCGAGGGGAGCGCGAGCGACCTGGACGAGGATCTCCTCGCCCTCGTGGGCCACATCCGTGATGGGCGGCATGAACTCGCGGCTGGGCTTGCCCGCTCGCGGGCGCCGGCGCCGCTTCGTCTTCTCATCCGCCTGTTTGGCCGCTTCCTCAGCCTCGATGAAGTCCGAGACGTGCATGAAGGCGTTTCGGTCGAGACCGATGTCGACGAAGCAGGAATCCATGCCTGGGAGGACGCGCTCGATGCGTCCCTTGTAGATGCTACCGACCTCGACGGCGTCGCGTTCGATGCGTAGTTGGACGAGCTCGCCGCCCTCCAGGACGGCAAGCCGCGTCTCCCGAGGGTCAATGCTGATCAGTACTCGTTTCTCCAACGCGCTCCAGCGGCCTCATTCCCTTGGGCCGTCGCCCCAATGCTCATCGCCAGGCGGCGGGTGCGACGGCGCGAAGCGCCCTCCATGCCTGCCTCGGCGCGCCTTCACCCACTGAAGGGCAAGGCGGTGGACCGTCGGTTCGATAGGCTCCATCCGGTTGCGCCGAGCGACCTCGTGGATCACCTCGTGGGCCACGGCCAGGCGCCTTAGGTGCGACGGATCCTCTCCGTCCTCCCTTGACAGCCGCTCGATGGCCCGCTCGTAGACGTGGATAACACCACGGTCGATGGCGGCCACAACCCGGAGCCCGCCGAACTCGGCCGGTCCCCGATCCAACACAATCCTCAGACCCAGGCCCGACGCCGCCTCCAGGGGATCACCCAGCGGGTACCCGTGGTCGGCAAGCCGTGCCTGCAGGGACTCCTCACCGCAGTTCATTGCGGTTGTCTAGAACCTTCCGAATCGCCTCCGCGATCTGCTCCATGTCACTCTCCGGACCCAGGAAGTGCTTCTGATAGAGCCAGAACCCCTCCTCGGTGCAGATCCGCTCGCATGCGGGGCAGTCGACCTTCCCGTAGTCCAGCTCGCGCCCCAGGAACCGCTCTGCAGGCGAGGGCCCGTTGTTGCGGACGAACATGGCGTCCCGGTAGAGCGGGCTGTAGCCGGGTGATGCGGGGATGCCCTCGGCCCCGAGCGCCTCCAGGAACTTGGCGCGGGAGATGCCGCAGGCGCGAGGCTCATAGTGGAACAGGTACAGGTGCACGGCGGATCGGCACTCGGCCGTCGGCACACGCACGCCGCTGACGCCCTCCACGCCCTCGAGTAGCTCCGTCAGGATCTGCCAGTTGCGCCACCGGCGCGCGTTCTGCTTCTCCGCCCTGCTGAGTTGCCCCAGCAGCACCGCCGCCTGGAACTCGGTCATCCGAACGTTGGAGCCCAGAAGCGCGTGCTCGTACCAGCCCTCGTTGCGGATTCTCCCGCAGTTGTGCAGCGACCACGCCTTCTCCGCGACCAGACGGTCATTCGTGGTGACCGCCCCACCCTCGCCCCCACTAAGGTTCTTCGATGCCTGGAAGCTGAAGCAGCCAACGTCGCCGATCCCTCCCACGGGCGTGCCGCTGTACACGGCGCCGTGGGCTTGGGCGGCATCCTCGATCACGGCGATACCCGCCTTCTCGGCGATAGCCGTGATCTCGTCCATCATGCATGGGTTACCGGCCACGTGCACGGGGATGACCGCCCGGGTTCGCGGAGTGATGGCCGCCTCAAAGGCATCGGGGTCCAACGTGTAGGTGTCCGCGCTCACATCGGCCCATACGGGCGTGGCGCCGACGGCCATGATCGATGTGGCGGTGGCTTGGAAGGTGTAGGGCGGCAGGATGACTTCATCGCCGGCTTCCACATCCACGGCGCGCAGGGCGACGCGCAGCGCCGACGTGCCATTGGTCGTGGCTACGCACTCCTGGCACCCCTGGTAGGCGGCGAAGGCCGTTTCGAACTCCTCGGTAACCTTGCCATACAGCTTGCCCCATGCCCCGGAGTGGAGCACCTCAAGCAGACGCCGCTCCTCCTCCTCGCCCCAGATGGGCCAGTTGACCCACGGCTCGGTGCGAACGGGGGATCCGCCCGCGATAGCTAGCTTGGCCATGTGCTCATCCTCGTTCTGGCCGCAGCGCGGCCTGAGTTGCATGGAGGGCTGCTATCGGGACCCTAGGGTTACCGGCATGCCCTTGTCTGATGACTCGTATATCGCCAGTATCAGCTCGAGGGCCTTCCGACCCTCCTCGCCATCGGTGAGCGCCGGGCGCCCGGTGCGGAGGGCCTCGATGACGTCCCGGAACTGGAGCTCGTGTCCGCGGGCGTTGATAGAGGCCGGGTCCCCTCCCCCGCTGCCTGACAGACCCGCGAAACGCTCGAGGACCTCCGCTTCGCACGCCTCTTCTCCCGCTATCTTCCACTCAGTGAGGGTTCCGTCCTCGAGTCGCGCCGAACCCAGCTCGCCCGTGATGGCGAGGATGGCGGGATGGCCCGGGTAGCTCGCCGTGCTCCCCTGGATGACTCCCATGGCGCCACACTCGAACTCAACGACGGCGGCTGCCGTATCCTCAGCCTCTATCGGATGGACGCGTGCGTCAACCTTGCCGTACACGCGCCGAACGGGACCCATGATCCATCGCAGGAGGTCGATCTGATGGACCGACTGGTTGATGAGGGCCCCGCCGCCATCCATGGCCTTGGTGCCCTTCCAGCCACCCTGGGAGTAGTACTCCGGTGTGCGCCACCATTTCACGTAGACATCAGCGAAGGCGATCCGGCCGAACTTGCCCGCGTCTACCGCCGCCTTCAGATGCTGAGTGGCCGGCTCGAAGCGCTTCTGGGAGACGACACTGAGGAGGACGCCGGCCTCGCGGGCGGCAGCGATCATCGCGTCGGCGCGCTCGAGGGAGATGTCGATGGGCTTCTCCACGATGACGTGCTTCCCGGCCTCGATGGCAGCCAGTGCGGCCTGGCAGTGGAGGCCCGAAGGCACGCCTATCACGATGATGTCGACGCCCTCAGCGGCGCACAGGTCGCGGACGTCGGTGAAGTGATGGGGGGCGTCGAACTCACGGGCGAGGCCCGCTGCGCGCTCCTGGACCACGTCGCAGACGCCGATGAGTTGCGCATCCTCGATAGCCTGGACGGCCTGGCAGTGGAACCGGCCGATCATCCCGGCGCCGACGATGCCGAAACCAACCCTAGCACTTTGGGCCCACGGCGAACCAGCCACGGCACGCTACCTCGTCCCCGCTCCCGCCTCGCCCTCGGCGGCACGGGTACCCACGCGGACTACCTTCTCGCGCGGCTCAACAACGATCTCTTGGCCCGCCACCGTCCAGCCCGCTTCTCGATCGTTCCGGTGGGTGATGCGAAGGACCACCTGCGCCGTCCCCTCGCGCCCCTCCTGCTCGACCTTCGTCTCGCCCTTGGGCATGCTGGCGTCCTGGATCTCCCGAACGGGCGGCGGGACGGTCGTGGTCTTCTGTTCACGAGTCTGGTACTCGACCTCGAGCGCATCGCGACCAGGAGATATCAGCAGGGCGGTGCCATCGGGCGGCTCAGTAGAGAGATCCAGGTCCCGGTTGCGGGCCTGCAGGTCTTCGGGCGTCAGTCTGTGCTTGTTCAGGACGCTCTGCACCGTGACGCCTGGCCCAATTCGCTCGATCACGTCGGGAGCCACCTCGCGCTCGAACTCGGCCACGAGCTCGTCGGCGCTGAACTTCAGCCTCGAGGGATGCCGGCGCTCGCTCACGATCTCAAACTCACTGACTACCTTGGGCGCCGCCACCAGCCCTTCGAGTCTCGAGTAGTGGGCGATGAGCGCGTCGATGGCCTTCTGCACCACCCCATCGGGCGGCGCGGCGACCACGGGCGAGCCCTTCACGAACAGGACCTCGGCGTCGGTGAGCACTTGGAAGTCGGTATTCTCGGAGTCGCGCAGAACCCGCAGGGCTTCCATCTCGCTCAGAGGCTCAACGTCACCCCGGGGCAGCACGCTCACCTGGGGCGGGGGATCGTACTCAATACTCTGGGTGGGCAGACGGTAGCCACTCGAGTCGTTCTTGTACTGCTCCAGCACCTTGTACGCGGTGCCTTCGTCCGCCACGGCTAGCTCGAGAGCCGTTCCGAACCGGATGACGGCCATCTGGCCCCGCTCTACGCGACCGAGGATCAGGATCGTGGCGAGGATGATGACCAGCGGTAAGAAGACGATGGTCTCAGCGAGGAGCAGGCTCCGCAGGCGTCGCACACGACGCTGGTACGCGCTGATCACATCGAGCGACGGATCGCCCGCTGCCTCGTAGCTCTCCTCCGTGTGATCCACACGGAACACTCCCTATGGCCAACCCGCGTGCCGCCACAAGCCGGCCCGTCTCAAGGCCTCGTCATGTTACACCATAGGCGCCGGACGCTGCTAGGGCGTGGCGCCGGGCAGCTCATCGGGCGCGACCCCCGCACTGTCCGCGGGGCCCAACCGACTACTCTTCTTCATCTCCTCTGCCGAGGCCAGCAGCTCCGCCGGAATCTCGCCCTCGCGGAGGAAGGTGAGGGCCGCCTGGAGCTGGTCGTCATCAGCGTGGGCCAGCTCGCCCCGGGCCAGGTCAATCGCCTTCTCCTGGCTCAGGATGACCCCGTAGTCGGGCGTAATGCCCTCCTTGTTGATGTCCGTCTTCGCGGGAGTCAGGTACCGCGCCGTTGTGATCGACATGGCGGTCCGATTGTCCGCGAGCGGGATGACCGTCTGCACCAAGCCCTTCCCGAAGGTCGTGGCGCCTATCAGGGTGGCGCGACCGTTGTCGCGCAGGGCGCCCGCCAGGATCTCCGAGGCGCTCGCCGAAGCGCCGTCCACGAGAACGACTATGGGGAACTCGTAGCCGCGGTACAGCTCACTGCGAACCGGCAGCTGCTTCGGGCTCCCCTGGCGCTCCTGGACGTAGACGACGGGCCCGGTGGGCACGAACATAGAGACGATATCGCGCACGGCGTCGAGCAGGCCGCCCGAGTTGCCTCGGAGGTCGATGATGAGCGCCGCCTCTTCCTCCTGCTCCAGCTCCGTCAGCGCCTCGGCCATCTTCTCGGCCGAACGCTCGCTGAAGGAGTCGAGCTTCAGATAGGCGACGTTCCCGAAGTGAGCGGTCTCAACGACCGGAACCTCCACCCGATCACGGGTGACGGCCACATCGAAGGAGTCCGAGCCCAAGTCGCGCACGATGCGCAGATAGACCTGGGTGCCCCGAGGCCCGCGGATACGGTTCGCCACCTCATCCACGGTGAGTCCGATGACGTTCTCCATGGTCTCGGTGGAGTCCCCCACCCCAATGATCCAGTCACCGGGCAGGATGCCGGCTTGAGCCGCCGGTCCGCCGGGGAAGGGGCGGAGGATGACCACGGTGCGCGATTCGATCTGCTCGATGTCGCCCGGCGCCAGCACCGCTCCGATACCCTCCAGGGAGCCCTGGGTGACGCGGTCGAAGGCTTCGAGGTCCGTCGGGTCGAGGAACCGGGAGTAGGGGTCGCCGAGGGCCGCCATGAGGCCCTTCGCCGCCCCATAGGCCAGTTCGTTCTCGTCCTCGATCGGCTCGTAGTAACGCTCCCGGACCTTGTTCAGCACCTGCCAGAAGGTCTCGACGGGGGTAAGGCTCGCCGCTTCCTTGGCCTGTAGGGCCGACAGAGCCCCCTCGTCGGCGAGGATGTCGCCGGGGAACTGGGCAACGCGGTACTCCGCGGGGCCACCGTCGATCACCCCGAAACGGCTCTGTAGGCCCGCTCCCGCCACGAAGGACAGCGACATGAGGCCCAGAATGAGCACCGCGAGTCCCGCATACCTCGAGTACATGGGCAGTCCCCTCAATCCGCACGATAGGAGCGTCGCACTAGGCTAACATTGGGTGGTACATACGCACAAGCTAGACACGCGCACGTGCCGTTTGTCTCGCCTAGCTCGCCGACACCGGCACGCGAAGCTCGCTGAGCCGCACTTGGAGCTTGCCCGTCCACTCCTCCACTTCGGCCCTAGCGCCTCGGAGGATGACGCCTACGTAGATCGGCTCCTCGTACAGGAACTGAACCGCGTGGGGGTATCGCGGCCCCGTCCAGCGTGCACCCTCCGTCACGTCCGGGTCGCTCTCCTCGTGGATGGTCCGGACGAGGCCCCGCTCCGGATCCTTCCATGGGACAAGCTGCCCGTCTCCCTCGGCGTATCGGTCCCACTCCGTCTGGGTCATCACGAAGGCGCCCACGTAGCCGCTCGCGTCCTCGGCTTCGCATACCGAGGTGTAGTCCAGTTCGATGCGCGGGAGTAGCGACGGTCTCTCGCCGCGGAGCGCGCCGGGTAGAAGCAGGCGCTTGGCGATCAGAATCACCCCGCGGCAGACCTCACCGTCGGGCTCCCAGACGCGGTAACGTAGGTCGCCTTGGTCGGTCTCGGAGACATCCACCTCCCAAAGCGGCTCGCCCTCGCCGGCGTCGCCGCCCGGCAGCAGGGCCCGACATACGTGCCAGTCGCCCGCGCTGCTCGGCAAGGTGAGGACGAGGGTCACAAGGGCAACGAGAAGAGGGATCCTCACGGCCGCGCGACCTCCTCGAACTCGATCCAGTCGACCAGGATCTCCGGCACGTTGGCGGGGTTCGCGGCCGGGGCCAGCCAAGCGTACCCTCCATCGCGCCACTCGACGACTCCCACCTCGATGACCTCCCAGTCACCCGTCGCGGCCTCTGCCGACAGGGCGGTCGTGCAGTTGGTTGTCGCAGAGGCGCCATGCCAGACACCGGCGGTCAGGGCGCCGCCTTGGTCGCCCACCACCTCGGCGCGGATCCGCGCCCGCACCCGGTACCGCGCGCCGTCGCGCAGGAGCCCGTCGGCCACGGGCCACTGGATCGCCCACTCGACGTGATGGCCAGTCAGGTAGCCGGCGACTCCCATCTCCGCCCCTTCGACGACCCGGGTGCCCGAGAAGTCGGGGGGCAGGTAGTAGCGCCAGTCACCGCAGTAGGAGCGTACGGTTCTGGCTGATAGCAGGCGGTGCGCAGGCCGACCCCGGTCAACCGTCACGGACCCCGACCAGGTCTCACCCGGCGCCAGGATGGTGACGTCGCCGACCACGTAGCCCGTCCGGTCGTTGCCCCCCTGGGTATACCTCGTGAACCCCTCTTCGGGGCGCAACCGCAGGGTGGCGCCGTCCGGCGCAAGGGCGCACAGGAGCCGAGGGGCGATCTCCAAGGGCTCCTCCCTGTTGTTCTTGATCTCCGCGACCAGGGCCATCCGACGGTCACGCTCCACCGCGCCGAACCCCACCCACACGCCGGGCTCGGGCTCGCCTGACAGCAGGGAGTGAGACGGTGTGGCCTCAAAGGCAACCTTCGGGATGGACGCGCCGTAGGTGAAGGCTATCCCGCCTGAGCCCAGGTCGCCCATCTCCGGCTGAGGGAGAGCTACGAGCTCGCGGCCGCCCTCATGGTCAGCAAGCCGCGCGACGCGAGCCCCGTACTCCGGCAGGAGGTATGCCGTGAGCCCGCCGGCTTTCACGGTGACCGTGGGCGACGAGACGAACTTGCCGCGCGCCGACTCCAACCAGGGCTGGAAGGTGCCTCCACCTTCCCGTATCTCCTGGATGCCCTGGGCTTGGAATTCGGCGGCGAAGTGCTCGACGGCCGCCTGGTACTGCTCGCCGCCCGGAATCCTCGCCCCCTGCGCGTCCACCACATACCGCATCCGCTCGGAGGTGGACCACCGCATGATCTGAGCGTATTCGAGAGGCAGCCGCTGCCGGGCGACGCGACTGCTGAGCGTGGCATCGCCGTCGACTCGTTCGAGGGCCGCATCGAAGAGCTCCAGCCCCTGGGCCACCAGCTCGTCGGTCAAGTGGCTCGCCGTCGGCGGGGTCCAGATGTTGACGTGGATGTCCTCCTCGATGACGCGATCGTTGAAGACGTCGATCCACTCCAGGATGGGCTCGGCCGCCGGCCCGTAGTAGCCCTCCACGAACTCCTCGATCAAGGCTCGTGGGTCGAGGGTGGGGTCCCACATCAGCTTCGCCTGGACCCAGGCTCTGAGCTCCGAGAACTCGCCGCCCCCGCCGGGTGGATAGGCCCCTTGCTCGAACAACCCGACGACGGAGTGATCGACCAGGAACTTGAGGTCGGGGCCCATGGCGTGCAGGTTCGGGAAGGGCGAGACGTAGTGGGGGAAGATGGTCGTGTAGTTCCAGACGTAGAGGCGGTCGCAGATCTCCGACCAGCCGACGATGTCGTCCTCGAAGCTCTGGTTGGTCGGGCACGCCTCGAGCCCGTGGGAGAAGCAGCACTCGATCGAGCATAGCCGAACGATGACGTTATCCCGCGGCCGGAGGGTCTTGGGTGGGCGCCGGGTGTACTGGTATGCCAGGGTGTCGATGGCGACCTCTGGGAACTCCTCCTCGACGATCTCCGCCACCTGGTTCACGAACTGGATCATGGAGCCGGAGGGTGAACCCTCTCTCTCATCCACGGCGCGGCAGTTATCGCACTGGCAGTTGCCGTGCCAGTCGTTCTGGGAGACGGAGACGATGTCGGTCTCCGGGTTGTCGCGGATCCACTGCTTCGCCGTCTCGGCGGCGATACGCACCACCTCGGGGTTCGTGAGGCAGAGCTGGCCTCCGCTCGTGGTGCGCTTGCCGTCTATCAGGGAGAAGTACTCCGGATGGTCCGCGAAGTACTGGTCGGGTGGCACGAGGGAGTAGAAGGTGTGGACGAAGCCGGTGTAGACGGTCTTTCCTCCCATCTCCTCGGTCAGTGACGCGTGGGAGGAGTTCTGGCGGTTCCGCGCGCACCACAGCCCATCGAAGGCCTCACCCCAGAAGGGCTCTCGGTACTCGAGGATCGGCACGACGCGCTCGTCCAGGGGAGGGATCACGAGGCGGTCCATCCGGGGGATGGTGCTCCCCGTGGCGCTCCACCATCGGCAACCCAGCACGTCCTCGAGAAGCCCGTAGCATCCGTACATGGCGCCTCGGCGCTTGCCACCGGCGATGATGAGGCGCTCGCCCTCGGTGCGGAGGACGTAGCCCTCATCGCCCAGGGACTCGTCCCCGGCCAGCCCGCCCACCACGATAGCGCGCGCAGGCGGCTCGGCGGTCTCGACAATGGGGAAACGGGCACCCGATATCTGGCCGAGGAAGTCCGCCAGCTCCCCCGCCCCGAAACGCTCCGAGGGCGACGCGTCGGCGCTTATGGCGATCACGTAGTCCGTACGCCCCTGGGTGGCGATCTCGAGGCCGGGCGCTTGACTCAACAGGGTAACGGTGACGATCAGGGGCAGCATGGCAAAGCACCTCCGGCGCGCGATGTGGTAGGGAGGGTTCCCTCATCGCACCGGAGACGCCTGCGCTTGGCGGCTTACTTCGGCTTCTGCAGGATGACGATGTACTGGTGCGCGATGTTCGGCACGTAGGCGAAGGGGTAGCCGTAGGGGCGCAGCCGGGTGCCGGCTTGGTACCAGATCTTCTCGCCCTTGAGAACGAAGCCCACGGATTCGGCCCGCTCCGCTAGGTGTATGTTCGTGTAGCAGTACCGGCCCTTCTGATACGCGTTGCGCACGATGACGGCCATGTAGCCGCGCGGCCTTAGGACCCGGTGACAGCCCGCGAAGACCTCTGTCATGCCCTCCAAGTAATCCTCGAAGCCCTCTCCGTTCGCCAGATCGCCGTCCTCGTCGGAACGCATGTCGTAGTCGGTGCGGCGGTTGCCATGGGTCGCGTCGTAGACCCCGTTGCACATGGTTCGTTCGAGATGCACGTTGTAGGGTGGGTCGGTGCCGACGAAGTCCACGCTCTCGGGCTCCATGCCGGCCATCACGGTCCGGCAGTCGCCGATAAGCATCTGCTGGCGCGGGATCTCCTCCTCATCGCACACCTGCTCGTAGATGCTCGCCCAGCGTGGGTTGATCTCGATGCCGACGGCAGCGCGGGGAGGATCCGCGATGGTCGCGCCAAGCAGCGTGCCTCCCACGCCCGCGAAGGGATCTAGGACCACACCGTCCGCCTTGGTGAAGAACTCGATAAGCTCCTTCATGAGGCGCGGCGGCTTGCACGCCCCATGGGCTTTGCGGAGGTGGTGCCCCAGCTCCGCCGGATAGGTGGTGGTGAGCACCGACTTGGTGAAGTACAGCCACTCACCGCCGGTGAGCTCGTTGAGCGAGTTGCGCGGATCGACCGAGGGTCGTTCGGCAACCTCGGGCGCGACCTCGATGGCATCGGCAACGGCCGCGGCGGCCGCCATGTCATTGGACATACTTCAGCTCCCTGCATGGGAAGAACGCTTCGAGCAGGCGCTCTGTTCGGGAGCTTACCGCTCTACTCCTTTTTGTGGTACGTCCCGTTAGAGACTCGGGATGCGCCACGCGAAGGATGGAGGCGGTACGTCCCCGGAGTTCGAAGGGGACGCGCCCAAGAGGAGGGTGCCCATGCTACTCGCCGCAATGGTGGCGCTCATCAACCAACCGGCCGAGGACCTGGCGCGGATACGCACGGACCTAGACACGCGCTTCTCCAACGCCGGATGGACGCTCGACCGCTACACGGATCTGCCAACCCTCGATGCCGGAGCTAGCATGGTCCTGGCCGACCTCCGCGGCCCGGGGATCATCCGCCACATCCATACCACGCGGCACCATCCCGCAGATCTCTTCGCACGGGGTATCGTCATCGAGATCACCTTCGATGGCGCTGAGGAGCCTGCGGTCTCGTGCCCCCTTGCCGACTTCTTCGGAGATGGATGCAACGGTAGGAGCCGGGAGTTCAGCACGCCTCTGATCGAGTGCGCGCCCTGGAGCTACAACTGCTACTTCCCCATGCCCTTCCGGGAGAGCGCGCGGGTGGTGCTACGCAACGACACGACCCGCAATGCCCTCAACTACTCCTACGTGGAGTGGGAGCCGCTGCCCGAGTGGGATCCCGAACTCGGCTACTTCCACGCAACGTACAACCGCGAGCAGTTCCGGCTGGACCGCGACGCCTTCATCAGCCTGATCGAGGTTGAGGGCAGCGGCCACGTGGTCGGCAGGCAGATGAGCATCGTCACCGCGGAGCCCTTGTTCAAGGAGTTCGCCTATGTCATGGAGGCCAACAACGAGGTAGATATCGATGGAGTCGAGCGGGTCGTGGACTACCTGGGCACTGAGGACTCCTTCACATTCAGTTGGGGGTTCCAGTCGGAGTTCACGGGTCTGCGCGCGGGGATGCCCCACCTGGAGGTAGGCGATGTCAACGAGCTATCGATCTACCGCTTCCATGATCACATGCCGATCCGCTATCGGGAGCGGCTCTCTTGGGAGGTGAATTGGCGCGAGGAGCAGGGGCTCAAGGGGAGCGTCCCGGTGGCCGCGGCGGCCGCTGCCGGCGGCGCCATGGTCGATGCCGCCTGGGTCGTCTACTGGTACGCCGACCAGCCTGGTGGCTATGCGCACCGGCCGCTTCCGCCTGCGGAGGAGCGTGACTACCGGCCCGAACTGGACATCGTCCGACAGGTTGGAGCGATGACCGTCGACCCCGATCCGACCAACGCCTTCGAGAGCGCCGAGGACCTGGCCCGTGTTGAGGTTCACCAGGCCTACCCGTCGACCCACCCTTTCTGGATCGATGAGCCCGAGGCGCGGGGCGGACATCCCGGCAACCCGAACCCGGGACGCCGAGGCATCCTCGCGGTGCACCCCGAGTCCGGGGAGCGTCCGTGCTACGTGCTGCGCAAGGTCCGTGTCCCCGACGGCGACCCGCGTCTACGGGTGGCAGTCTCCGGCGACCCGTACGAGGCGCCTGGCCGCAGCGACTTCCTCCTGGCCCTCGGCATCATCAATGGCGGCGAGGTAGCCTGGGTCGACGAGAGGGTTGTCGACGCCGGCGACCCGCCTAGCCCTGACAACTGGGTCGACATCGAGTACGATCTCGCTCCCTATGCGGGCCGGGATGTCGGCATCGCCCTCCGGGTCTCCTATGGCGGCCCCAACGGCATCATGAACGACGAGGCCTTCTTCGACGAGATCAGCATCGTGAACGGCCCCTGACGGGGCGATCCTAGTCCGTCAGGCCATGGGCCTGGAACAGGTCATCGCGAAACTCGGGGAAGGAGAGGATGTCCCCGAGTGGGTTCTTCGTGAAGACGACGCTCCCGGCGCCGATCATGGCGATCTTGGGCATGGCAGGTCTCCTGTCCGGCGACGTCGTGGCCTGTCGCCGTTGGGCTGGAGTATCATAGGCTGTCAGCGCGACGTGAGGTACCCTGCAGGGCTGCCGAGGGAGGTCCGACCGATGGAATGTCGCGAGTGTGGCGCGACACTGAGCGAGGGCGAGACGAGCTGTCCCGACTGCGGCTCACTGGTGGCGCCCCCTAAGAGGCGCCAGGCAGCGGCCTCGGGGCGCGCACGGGCTCGCGGGACATCGGGAGGGGTGATTCTCACCCATGCCATCGCCGTCGCCCTTGGCATCCTCGTAGGCGTCTGGATCACCCGAACGGCTCTCAGGGAGCAGCTCGAGGCCGCCAAGGACCCGCAGGGGCCCCCGTCGGGCATGGTCGGTATGCCCCCGGGCCACCCACAGGTCGCACCGGGGACCAAGGCGCCGCCGTTGACGCCAGAGATGCTCGAGAAAGCCGGCTTCGGCGGGGACCCCCATGGCGGCATGGGGGGAATGGGGAGCTTCCACGGCATGGGCGCCCCCGAAGGAATGGGCGGTCTCGGATCTGAACCCTCATCAGAGGGCAGTGCCGGTGGAGCGGCCGACGGGTAGCTTCCGATGATTTCGCACTCTGTCAGATCAGACCGTTGCTGGCCCATCCTCTGGGCCACGTTTGCGGCTCTAGCGCTTGCCTGGGCCGCTCCCTGTGGCCTGAGCCAGGGCTCGGGGCAGACCGCCCCTCCACCCTCGGACCCTGGGTTGGAGTGGGCCCCGTGGCAGCTGGCCCGGGTGGTGGATGGCGACACCCTCGGGGTCGTCAGCCCCGACGACGGCGCCTCCGAACTCGTGAGGCTCCTCTGCGCAGACACCGAGGAGAAGAGCGCCTCCAACAGCAGCGCGACGAAGCCCGCGACCGCCTTCGGGCTTTATACGGCGGGCTGGGCGGCCGGCTGGTTCCGGCCCCTGGAGGGCGAACCGAGCCCCCCCACCGTCTACCTCGGCCACGAGGTCGGGGGCGAGGATAGGGACTCCTACGGCCGCCTCCTCGCTCACGTCTGGTACCGCGGGTGCAACTACGGCACCAAACTTGTCCGCGAGGGTTGGTCGCCGTACTTCAACAAGTACGGGAACTCGCGCGTCTACGACGTCGAACTGCGGGAGGCGCAGCGGCTGGCCCAGGAGGAGCGCCTCGGGATCTGGGATCCCGAGCGGGCCAAGGAGGGCGCGACTCGGCCCTACGCCGAACTGCTCGAGTGGTGGGACCTTCGCGCCAGCCTGATCGATCGGTTCCGCGAGTGGGATCGGGAGCATCCCGATGAGGTGCTGGAGGTCCGGACAGACCTGGAAGAGATCCGCCAACGGTGCGCCGACGGCGAGGACCTGGTGGTGTTCGGGGAGATCGTGAACATCCGCGAGGTGCGCGGAGGTAACCTCTGGCTCGAGTTCGATACCCCTCGCGACCTTCCGTTCATCGTCTTCGTCCCCAGTTCGGCGCGCAGAGCGCTGGATGGAAGCCACCTCGGGGAGATCACGGGCACGTATGCCCGCAACTACGCCTACTTCCGTGGCACGGGCGCGATGTACCACGACATCGCCGAGATCGTCTTCAGTTCCGCCGAACAGATACTCCTCGACTGGCCGCCCAACGGGCGGGGGGCCGCTGGCCTGTGAGCGAGGACCCCCTATTCCCCAGACGCGCGTTCGTCGCGAGCCATGTGGTGAGGGGCGACCTGTTCCTGCTGGCGGCGCTGGCCCTCGCATGCTCCCTGATGACGCCCATCTGGCGGCCCCTCCTCGATGAGGACGAGCCCCGCTATGTAGCCGCTGCCGAACACATGATCGAGTCCGGCGACTACATCGTCCCACGGTTCAACGGCCAGCCACGCCATCAGAAGCCGGTGCTCATCTACTGGCTGATGGCGGCCTCGATGGCTCTGGTGGGCGAGGAGGCAATGGGCGGATGGGAGTGGCCGGCCCGGCTGCCCAGCGGCCTCGCCGCCACGGCGATCTGCCTGCTGCTGTACCGCCTGCTCGTGCGGCGACAGTCCAGGCGGGCCGCGTGGCTCGCCGCCGTCGGGTTTCTCGCCTTCCCTCCGGTCGCCATCTGGGCGCGCGCCGCCTCCACGGACATGGTGCTCGCCCTGCTGCTCGCCGCCACGATCCTCTGCGGCTGGTGGGCGGGAGAGTCATGCGGCCGCCGCCGGCAGTGGCTCTATGTGGCGGCCGCCGCGGGCGCGGGCTTGGGATTCCTGACCAAGGGGCCCGTCGGCGCGGCGCTACCCATCGTCGTGCTTTGCGTCCATTGGGGCTTCTCAGGCGTCCTCCGTGAGCGGCTCGCCGGCGTACCCTGGGCGCGCGCGAGCCTCGTTTTCGCCACGCTCGGCCTGGGTTGGTACGTAGCGGTCTCGATCGTCGAGAGCCCCGACTTCCTGCGGCCCTTCTTCCTGCGGGAGAACCTGGGACGCATTGTGACAGGCGCGGGCGGCCCGAAGGAGTCGTTGGACTGGTCGCGGCTCATCGTCCCGACCCTCGCCGTGGTGGGCTTCCTGCCCTACAGCCCCTTCGGAATCGCCGGGCTGTTCCAGCGCCCCTCCCGCAGCGATGAGCGGCACCGCTCGGTGCGACATCTGCTGCACACCTGGTTCTGGGCGACGCTCATCGTTTTCGCCCTCCCCAAGGGCCAGTGGCCCTCCTACGCTCTGCCCCTCGCCGCCCCGATGGCGCTCATCGCAGCCTCCGAACTGGATCAGCGGCTCCAGCGGCCCAGGGAGGGTCTCGGCGCCTGGACGGCCGTCGCGCTCCTGAGCCTCGTCTGGATCGTCGCGCTCACGCTAGGGCCGAGCATCGCCCAGCAGACGCCGCCAGAGTACTCCCGCGGACTGCCCGTGCGCCTCATACGGCTTCTGTGCACGGTGTCCGCCGGTCTACTCGCGGTGGGCACGGCGGCGGCGATCATGCTGCGCTTGCGAGAGGCCCGAGTGGCGGCGGCCAGCACGCTCCTGGCGACATGGATCCTCGCCATGGGCGTGTTCGTGCAGGTCACTGCCCCTCTGCTCGTGCAGCATGTGACGGGCCCGAAGGTGTCGGTGGGCCATGCCATCGCCGCCCGGTGCGTGGCTCAGCCGGTGCTCACCTACGGGAACCGCTACTCCTCGCTGCCCTTCTACGCGGGGCGGCCGCTGGAGTTCTTCACCCAGGACGATCCGGGCTTCACGCGTAGAGTGGAAGCTCTCCGCGCTGAGGGCTCCGTGTGGGTGGTAGCCGACCCCAAGGGGGCCGAGGATCTGTCCCGGATGTGGCCCGTGGAGGTCGTAGAGGACGCGGACCGGCTGCTCTTGGTGCGCGTCGCGCCGCGGGATCGCGTTAGCCCCCTGGAGGAGTCGCGCTCGACCGGGTAGGATATCGCCCCGGAGGCCAGCGCCCCATGCGTGTCACTCTCGCCATCCTTCTTGGCAAGCTCGTCGGTTGGCTGTCGCGCGCCACCGGTCGGGGCGGCGGCACCTCCCTCCCGGGCCGGGTGGCGCTCCGCGTCTGCCCAGGTCTCGACGCGCGGCTGGCGGCGAGCCTCCGTCGGGGCGTTATCGTCGTCACGGGCACCAACGGCAAGACGACCACCTGCAAGATGGTGGCCGCCATCCTGCGGCGCGCGGGGTTCCAAGTGGTCCGGAACGTCTCGGGGGCCAACCTGCGTCAGGGGCTCACGACGACCCTCCTCGCCGCCGCCGGCCTGGGTGGGCGCATCGGCGCTGACTACGCCCTGCTCGAGGTGGACGAGGCGGCCGTCGCTCACGCGTTGAGGCCTCTCAGACCGATCGCGCTGCTTGTGAGCAACCTCTTCCGAGACCAGCTCGACCGGTACGGGGAGCTATCTACCACGGCCCAGCGGCTGGCCGAGTCGATGGCCGCCGACCTCCCAGACGATGCGCTCCTGGTCCTGAATGCCGATGACCCCCTGGTGGCCTCCCTCGCCGATATGGGCTCGGGTCGCCCCGTCTTCTATGGGATCGACTGCGTTGCCCGAAGTCTGACCGAGGCGGATCACGCCTCGGACTCCCATGAGTGCCCTGGATGCGGAACCCCCCTCACGTACCAGATCCGGTATGGGGCGCACCTCGGGCTGTGGCGGTGCGAGGGGTGCGGCCGGTCGCGGCCCAGCCCGGACCTCACCGTGGCGGAGGCCGCTCTGCAGGCCGACCTCACGGAGCGCGTTCGGCTGGTTGCGGCGCGCGCCGATGGTGCCTCGGCGACTTCGGCCGACGCCCTGGAGGCGTCGCTGAAGCTCCCGGGTCTCTACAACGTGGCCAACGCGGCGGCAGCCGCCGCCCTCACCCTAGCCCTCGGCGTGGATCCACCCCGCGTGCGCGAGGGCCTGGAGAGCACCAGCGCGGCATTCGGGCGGCTCGAACGCGTGGGAATGCCCGATGGCAAGACGGCGGTTCTGATGCTCGTGAAGAACCCCGCGGGGCTGAATGAGGTGACGCGGCTCATCGCGGAGTCCGGCGAGCCGCGTCCGGCGATGATCGCGCTGACTGACGAGATCGCGGACGGCCGGGACGTCTCGTGGATCTGGGACGCCGACCTGGAACGGCTCGATGGCCGAGTGGGCCGGGTGGTTGTGAGCGGCGTCCGTGCCCATGACATGGCCCTGCGGCTCAAGTACGCGGGCATGGACATGGGCTCCGTCGAGATCATCGCCGACACACGGGCCGCTCTGGCTCGGGCACTGGATCTGGCGCCGGCAGGCGGCCAGGTCTACGTTCTGCCGACCTATACGGCGATGCTCGATCTCCGGGCGAGGCTACACGCTGAGGGCTTGGTGCCCGCCTTCTGGGAGGAGCTGGAGTGACCGGACCGCGGCTGAACATCGCCTGGCTGTATGCCGACCTCATGAGCATCTACGGTGACCGCGGCAACGTGGTCTGCCTCGTACGGCGCTGCCAGTGGCGCGGCATCGACGTCGCGGTGCGGGAGATCGGTATTGGCGATGAGCTGGATCCTGCCGAGGCGGACCTCCTGTTCATCGGCGGCGCCCAGGACCGCGAGCAGCGACTGGCGGCCGACGATCTACTCGCGCGGAAGGCCGAACCGGTTCGCGAGGCTCTCGCGAGCGGCGCCTCCGCTCTGGCCGTCTGCGGCGGCTACCAGCTCTTCGGTCACGAGTACCGGGACGCGGCGGGCACGGTCCTCAGAGGGATTGGCGTGTTCGACCTGGTGACCGAGCCCGCGGCCCCCGGCGCCCGACGGATCATCGGCAATGTGGTGGCCTCCCCCCTGTTGCCGGGGTGCGAGGATGCGCCCAACCTGGTTGGTTTCGAGAATCACGGCGGCCGCACCCGGCTGAGCGTCGGCGCGCAGCCTCTCGGACGGGTGCTCCACGGAGGCGGCAACAACGGGGAGGATGGCTTCGAAGGCTGCGTGGCGGGCCGGGCCGTAGGGACCTACCTCCACGGCAGCCTGCTCCCGAAGAACCCCTGGCTCGCTGACTGGCTGCTCCAAGCGGCGCTCACGCGCCGCCATCCCGGGTACGAACTGCCAGCGTTGGATGATACCTTGGAGCTTCAGGCGCGCGAGTCGGCGGAGAGGCGCGCCTACGCCGCGGGGTAGCTCCTCCCTACCCTCCGAGGTGGTCGCGCAGCCGGACCACTTGCGCCACGGCCTCATCGCCGATGTGCCCGGCGTCGTCTACGGGTAGGTTCAGCGTCACCGCGCCACCCGCCGCACGGAAGTCATCCACCCACTTGAAGAGCTGCCAGTCGCTGTAGACGTAGGGGCGGCCACCCTCGAAGGTGCTGTAGATGGGCAGCAGGGCGTGGACGCGCACACCATCGATGAAGGGACCGTCGGGCATCCAGGTGACCGGCGGCCGCTCATGGTCCAGGGCGACTCGACCATCCCAGAGGAAGTGGACCTCACCCGCGTGGTAGTCCTCGAGGGGGGTGACGGGCGCGACGTTGCCAATGCAGAAGGCGCCGTCGTTGAAGCAGACGATCCGGTCGGGGTTTCCCGCGCGGGCGGCCTCGAACCACAGGGGCCAGTCGTAGGTGGAGTTGGGGAAGACATCCCAGGTGTAGCAGCCGTCGAACCACCAACCGTCCATCAGGTCGCCCAGCCGCTCGCCGTACTCGGCGACAAACTGCGTGTACCGCCGCTGGAATTCGCTCTGGTCCCCTGGGTTCCAGCCGAAGGCCTGCTTCAGGTCGGCGGCGGGGGCCTCCGTCTCAGAGGGCAGGTAGGCGATGAGCCGGATCCCTCGCTCCTCACAGGCGCGGGCGATCTCGAGCAGTAGGTCCCGCTCCGAGGTGTGGCCGGGGGCGCGGGCATCCAGGTAGGCGTTGGGGCTGCAGTAGTAGTTCGTGTTCTGCCCGATCGTGAAGATCAGCCAATCTGCGCCCATGCTCTCCACCTGGGCCATGAAGCCGTCGAGATCGAAGCCGTTCACTGTCGCGTTGAAGGCAGCGGTTCGCTCCTCCGGCGTCTCCCCCTGGGGGCCGATCAGGTAGTGAACCATGATGCCAAACCGCCCCTCGCCCATCCACTGGGCTCGATCCGCTGTTGCCTGGCCGATGGTGAGGGTGAGCACGAGCCCCGCTGCCGTTGCCATGAGCGTTCATCCTTCCCGACGCGAGAGCGCGCTTCGGCGCCCTCGCGCTCGGCGCCTGCCTGTCCTGGACAGGGCGCAGGGCTTGTGTGAGACTGCCTTGTACCTGTCTAACGCAGCATCGAGCCGCATGAGTGAGGAGGATGCTGGCGTGGCCTCGATCGCCATGAACGCGAACGACGCGGGCAACTACCGCCAGGGCTTCCCTGAGAGGATGGGACCCTTCGCCAAGGAGGCTGGCCGGGAGTTCCCGTATCTACACGATGAGGACCCAGGAGGTCGCGAGGGCCTACAAGGCGGCGTGTGCCGAGGTCAACTCGATGGACCGCGACCCAGCACCTGCGGCGCGCGATGGATGATGTCTTGGCCGGCAGGAGGGTCTCGGTGGAGCAGATCCCGTGCACGGGCTGCAACATCAAGCGGAAGCCCGGCGCGTGGCCCGAATACACCCGTAGCTGAACCTCGGGTCATCGAGGAAGCATTATCACTATGCTGTGCGAGTGATCGCTCCCCCGGAGGGAGCTGCCGCCCGGCGCAGCAGAAGCCGCTGGCCGACAGGCCAGCCAGAGGTCGGTGGCAATGAGAGTTCTCGTCCTAGCTGTCTGGGCGATCGTGGCCCTCGCCATGCCTGGCGTCGCCCAGGTTCAGGATCCACCCATCGCCGTCACGAACATCGCGGCCACCCCGCAGCACGCCGGCGGGACCTTGGTGACCATCCGAGCGGCGGAGCCCGTGCGGTACAGCACCTTCCGCTTGGGCGCGATGGAGGGGTACGCCCCACGGTTCGTGGTGGAGATAGAGGGCGCCAAGCTTGCAGAAGGGGTGCTCAACCTGCCCGTCGAGGCCGGCGGTGTGATGCGCGTCCGAGCCAGCCAGTACAGCGTGGTTCCACCCATCGTCCGGGTGGTGGTCGACCTCGACTCAGCTGGTCCCATACGGATCCTCGATGAGTCGCCCTCAGGCCTCCTTCGGGTCGCCATCGGCGAGATCGACGACCCGGCGGCCATCCCACCCACCCCGCCGGGAGAGACGACGGAGATCTCTCCGACCGTTCCCGGCGCTCTCTCGCCGCCCGAGGCGCTCGTTCCCGAGGTCCGGCAACCTCAGGGCCTGCACTTGATCAGCGTCGAGCCGATGGGGTTCGAGGATGGCAAGGTGTCCTTCCGGCTGGTGCTCGACGGTCCGAGCGACCCCGTGTTCTTCGCCCAGGTGAAGCCGTGCCGCTTGGTGCTCGATATCCCCAAGGCCGCGCCGGAGGCCACCTTGGGACGACCCGACGGCTGGGCCTCCGTGGAGGGCTGGATCGCGCCCGGCGTCCGCTCTGTTCGCGTCTTCGAGATCCCCGATGGCAAGGTGCTGTCCTCGCGCGTAGTGATCGACTGCGAG
>DBQI01000011.1 GCA_002305165.1 Armatimonadetes bacterium UBA1398 | reverse complement strand
CCTTGATACGAGGCGAACTACCCACTCCCATGCAACAACCTCTGATCATTCTCATGAATAACACGGGCTAGGCGGTCTTCTTCTCTTCCTCGTCATCGGATGAAGGTCGCTCGCCCGTAACGAGCCGCGGCATCTGGCGCTCTCGCACCGTCTCGGCGCTGATGATGCACTGGAGCACATCCTGGCGGGATGGGATCTCGAACATCGTATCGAGCATGAGCTCTTCGATGATGGTCCTGAGAGCCCGCGCCCCTGTGCCGCGGAGAATGGCCTCGGCGGCCAGCGCATTCAGGGCCTCCTCCTCGACGACAAACTCTACGCCGTCGTGCCGGAGGAGCTTCTCGTACTGGCGGATGAGGGAGTTCCGCGGCTCGGTGAGCACTCGCACCAAGGCCTCCTGGTCGAGCTCCTCGAGACTCGCCACGATGGGAAGGCGGCCGATGAACTCGGGGATCAGCCCGTACTTGCGGAGGTCGTCAGGCTGCACCTGCCCGATGATCTGGGAGGGGGTGAGGTTCGCCGTCTCCGCGATCCGGGCGGCGAAGCCGATGGACCGGGTGCCGAGGCGCGCTCGGATAATGTCCTCGAGGCCCGCGAAGGTGCCGCCGCAGATGAATAGGATCCCCCGAGTGTCGATCTGGATGTACTCCTGCTGGGGGTGCTTGCGACCGCCCTGGGGCGGCACATTGGCGACGGTGCCCTCGAGGATCTTGAGAAGGGCTTGCTGAACGCCCTCGCCCGACACATCGCGGGTGATGGAGGGGTTGTCGCTCTTGCGGGTGATCTTGTCGATCTCGTCGACATAGACGATGCCGCGCTGAGTTGCCTCCACATCGCCGTCGGCGGCCTGAAGGAGCCGCAGGAGGATGTTCTCCACATCCTCGCCGACATACCCCGCCTCGGTCAGCGCCGTGGCATCGGCGATAGCGAAGGGGACCTCGAGATAGCTGGCGAGGGTCTCGGCCAGAAGGGTCTTGCCGCAGCCTGTCGGGCCGATGAGGAGGATGTTGCTCTTGCCCAGCTCTATGTCGTCATCGCTGTCGATGGACATGATGCGCTTGTAGTGGTTGTAGACGGCGACGGCGAGGGTTTTCTTCGCCCGCGCCTGGCCCACGACATACTGGCTCAAGTGCTCGAAGATCCGCTGCGGCGTAGGGACATCGCGTCCCACGGCGGGCGCGTGCCTGCTGATTCGCTCCTCATTGATGATCTCGTTGCAGAGCTCCACACACTCTACGCAGATGTACACCCCAGGAGGTCCGGCGATCAGCCTGGCTACCTGTTCCCTGTCTTTGCCGCAGAATGAGCACTGGATCTTCATGGAAGGCAGAACCACCTCGCTCTATTCGGGGCATCCGCTGGGCTAGCAGCCCCACGGTACAGCGCACGGCCCCCGCCTCGTCCCCGCTATAGGCATTGTACCCCAATGGCAATGCAGGAACACCAGAGGACCGGGCTACTGTTCAACAGCCCCTGCTTACAACCTACCTACGATTGGTCGGTGTTCGATTCCGGTGTGCCAGCCGCGCGTTGTTCGAGCACCGAATCGATGAGCCCGTAGTTCTTGGCCTGCAGGGCGGTGAGGAAATGATCGCGCTCGGTGTCCTCGCGGATCCGCTCGATCGACTGGCCAGTATGGTGGGCCAGGATGCGATTCAGCCGCTCGCGGGTCTGCAGGATGTGGTCCATGCGGATCTCGAGGTCAGAGGCATCGCCCTGGAGCCGGCTCGCCAGCGGCTGATGGATGAGGATCTCGGCGCTCGGCAGGGCGTACCGATGCCCCGCCTCGCCGCCCGCGAGCAGGAGCGCGGCCGCGCTGGCGGCCTGTCCCAGGGCGTATGTCCAGACCGGCGGCGTGATGAACTGCATCACATCGTACATGGCCAGGGCTGCGCTCACGTCGCCGCCCGGTGAGTGGATGTACATGTGGATGGGGTCATCGCCCTCGCGCTGGAGGAACAGGAGCTGCGCGACGACCAGGTTGCCGATCTCAGGCACGATGGGCGTCTGGATGAAGATGATGCGGTCCTGGAGCAGTCGGCTGAAGAGGTCGTATGCGCGTTCACCGCGAGGCGTGTCCTCGACGATAACGATGTGGCGTTGGTTCGTGATGGGCATGGGGGGCATCAGGCCTCGGCGCCCCCTTCGCCGGCGGACGCGCCGTCTTCCTTTGAGGGAGGCCGGGTGATGATCTGATCGAGCAGACCGTACTCCACCGCCGCCTCGGCGGTCATGAACCGGTCGCGGTCCGTGTCCTGCTCGATCCGCTCCAGGGGCTGCCCGGTGACCTCGGCCAGGATCTCGTTGATGCGCCGCTTGTAGTAGAGAAGCTGCCGAGTGTGGATCTCGATGTCGGTGGCCTGCCCGCCCAGTCCGCTCATCCACGGCTGGTGGATGAGCACCTCGCTGTTGGGGAGGGCGTAACGATGGCCCTTCTCGCCTCCAGCCATGATGACGGCCGCGATGGAGGCGGCGAGGCCGATGCAGTACGTGTAGACCGGGCAGCGGACGAACCGCATGACATCGTAGACGGCGAGACCTGAGGTTACGGAGCCGCCCACAGAGTTGATGTAGAGGTGAACGGGCTCCTCGGGGCTCTCCTTCTCCAGGTAGAGCATCTGAGCGACGGCGAGGTTAGCAGTGTCGTAGTCGACCTCGTTGCCCAGGAAGACGATTCGATCGGCGTGGAGGGCCGAGAAGATGTCGTGCTGACGCTCGCCCCGGGGCGTGTGCTCGATGACGTAAGGGACTAGGCCCTTCGGCTCGCTCGCGCCCACGCCGCCCCAACCCACCAACCCTTGCTCACCATAGCGACTGCCCACTACTCGGCCTCCTTGTCGGTCTCCTCGACCGGCGCCTCCGCCTCGGCGTCGGGAGACTCGTCTTCACCCGGGGTGGTCTCGTCGGACGGCTCCGTCTCCGCGTCCTCATCGTCGCCCACGATGAAGGCCAGGCCGGGGATGCCCCGCGCCCATTCGCCTTCTGTGTACGCCTCGTGGGTGAGTTCCACCTCGCGGATGCTGGCCTGCTCGATGATGTGCGAGAGGACCTTCTCCGTGGTGCGGCGGGTCCGCATGTCGTCGAGGGTGTCCGTGCGCTCGAGCATCTCCCACATCTCGCTGAAGGTCTTGTTCATGGAGCGCGCGAGGGTCCAGACCGCTTCCTCGATGTCCTCATCGGTGGCCTCGAGATCGAGCTGCTTGGCCGCGGCTCGGATCACGAGGAACTGGTTGATCTCGCGCTCGGCGGATCGCCTGAGGTCGGCCTGGTGCTGCTCCAGGGTCTGCGACCGCTCGCTGAGGTACGTGTCCATGTCGGAGTCTGTGAGGCGCAGGCGCCGCTGGACCTCCTGCTCGAGCTCCTCGACGCGGCTCGAGGTGATCGTGTCGGGCAGATCCACGGAGCCGCGCTCGGTCATGATGGCCAGAACCTGAGCCTCGACGAGCCCGTCCACGTCGGCGTTGGCCTGATCCTCCCACTCGCGCCGCGCACGGTCGCGTAGCGCCTCGAAATCGGCCACGCCGACCCGCTCGAAGAACGCCTCATCGAGTTCAGCGCTCTGTCGGATCGTGACGCGGTCCACGGTGGCGGTGAAGGTAGCGGACTTGCCTGCGAGCCGGTCGTCGTTATGGTCCTCGGGGTAGGTGACGGGGATGTCCTTCGACTCGCCGGTGCTCATGCCGATGAGATCGGCATCGATCTCCGGCTTGTAGTAGTGCGCGCCGACCTGGAGGAACATGCTGGGCAGCTCCTCCGGCTCGTACATGGCCTCGCCGTCCACTGTCACCTGGTAGGTGATATAGACGAAGTCATCCTGCTGGACGCCTCGGTCCTCGACATCGACGCTGACCGAGTGCTGCTCACGCACACCCTCGACTATCGAGTCGATCTGCTCCTCGGTGGGTTTGATCACAGGCTTGACGAGCTCGAGCCCGCTGAGCTCGCCAAGCTCCACCTCGGGCATAACGGTGAGGGTCGCCGCCACCGTGAAGGGTTGGTCCGGTTGGGGCTCCTCGTAGTCGAGCTGCGGCTCGCCGACGACGAAGAACTCGTACGAGTCAACGGTCTCCGTGATGGCGTCGGGGACGAGGTCGCCGATCACTTGGCCCCGGACGGCCTCCCGCCCCAGGACCTGGTCGATGATCATGCGGGGCGCCTTGCCTGGCCGGAAGCCCGGGATGGCGACCTGACTGGACAAGTCGCCGTAGGCCTTGCCGAAGGCCCTCTTGACCTCAGCCTGGTCGAAGCTCAGTACGAGGCGGACAGTGGTGCTCTCAAGCCGTTCGACGGTGGTATCCACGTCGTCGCTCCTTCACTTACCCATGGCATGCACAGGGGAGATGCCCCGTACAAAGCAACAAGGCCCGCTCATAGCCGGCCTCGGGGAATCACGCGCATACGAGGACTTCCAGGCTGGTGGGCGAGCGGGGATTCGAACCCCGACGCCTGGCGGCACATGATCCTAAGTCATGCATGTCTACCTGTTCCATCACTCGCCCACGCGCAGCTCGAAGCCCGATTATAGGTACGGCCCTTCCGGCGGTCAACAGAAATGCCGCCACCGCGGCCGCGCCCACGGCCTGGCTAGGCCTTCGACAGAGCTGCCTCCGCCGCCTCCCGCGCCAACCCGTCGACGAGGTCATTTCGCGACTCCCCCGAGTGGGCGCGCACCTTGCGCCAGTCGACATCAATGCCGCTTTCCCGAACCGCGCGCGCGTAGGCCTGGGTGTACGGGTTCCTGGCCTTCCACTGGCCCAGGGGCCACTTTGCGAGCCCCTCGTAGTCATAGTAGACCGCGACGGCGGCAATACCGTTCTCACGGCACCAGTCCAGAGCGCGCAGGACGGCCGTCACTTCGCCCGCGATGTTCCACTGAGCCTCGAATCCCTCGGCGACCTCGCTGCCCGACGCGCGATGGACCTCCTGTCCGTCGCGGAAGATCGCAAGTCCCCAGCCGCAGGCGATGCGGTTGCCCGACTTGATGAAGGACCCGTCCACCCAGATCTGCACTCCGGCTTCGTCGTGGGCCGCCGCGGCGCTGCCAGCGCCGAGATCGAGGGCGCCCGTTGCACGCTGTACGGCCGCGTCGACGGCCTCCGCCAGGCGCTGGTCCATGCCCCGCTGCAGCTCGTGTCGCGTCACCTTGGGGCCCTTCTTGCCCCAGTAGCAGATGAGGGAGCCCACGGAGGCGCCTTGGTCGGTCAGCACACTCACCTTCTGGCCGTAGGGCACGGCGTCGCCGAGGCAGCATGGCACCTGGCGAGCGGCGAGCTCCCGCATGAGAGCTTCGGCCAACCTGCGTTCCTTCACTGCGGCGACCCCTCCTGACGCACTCCCACTACTCGCCGCGAGCCGCCTCCAGCGACTTCTGCAGCCGCACCGCGGCCGCGTAGGCGCGGGCGAGGAACTCGGGCTCCTCCGCGATGCCTGTATTGCGTATAGAGACCTCCTGGCTCACCCACTTCCCGTAGGCCGAGCTTCCGATGATCGACATCAACCTATCCCAGTCGATCGTGCCCGAGAATGGGATGTTGTGATCGTCGCCGGTACCCTGGTTGTCGTGGAGGTGGACGGAGATCAGCCGGTCCGCGAGCTTCGCGAGGCGGTCAAGTCCGCGGGGGAAGAGGTTCCCGTGGCCCGAGTCGTAGCAGAGGCCCGCGAACTCCGGCCCGTACATGCCGAGGACTCGCTCTATGGCGTCGAAACTGGCGTCAGATCCCCCGTTCTCGATGGCGATCCGAACGCCATGGACGGCGGAATAGGGCTCCAAGGCGTCCATGGACCGGCGGAAGCGCTCCCACGCCCCGTCGTCACCCTCCTGGCATCCACCGGGCATGTGCATGATGATCACGTCGCTGCCCAGCCTCGCCGTCATCTCGATGCGGTTCCGCACCAACTCGACCCCCGCCAGGCGCTCGTACTCTAGCGGTGAGCCCCAGTTCTTCTCGGGACCCATCGAGGCGTGGAGGTCGGTGAGCTGCAGGCCGTACTGGGACATCCAGCGGGCGATCTGGCTCACCTCGGCAGGGGCATACACGAAGTCCGAGGCCCAGTGGTGACACCAGTGGACGTGAGTGAACCCCGCGTCGGCGATGCGGCGCAGGGCGGGCTCGGGGCAGCCATGGTCTGTTGCGTAGTCGCTGGTCATGGAGACGATCACAGAGCAAGCACCTCCGGTCGGCAGTGGCCCGCTATGGGCGTAGCGTAGCGCCCCTCAGGGTATGCGCGCCGCGCCTCGCTGCCAAGGGTACTGCTGCAGAGGTAGGGAATGGACGTGCGCTGGCATACGACGAGCCTGCCCTGGGAAGGACCCCGCGATGCCCCCGATCACCGCCCCACCCCACTCAGTCCACTGGTGGATCCTCACGCTGCTCTGCGGAGCGCTCACCGGCTGCGCTGTGGCCGATGCTCCGCTGCGCGTCGGCTGCTACTACTTCCCCGGCTGGTTCAATGCCGACCGATGGGTCCCCATCGTCGAGTACGGAGGGCGCGATCCGGTCATCGGCCACTATCGTGACGCCTCGCCGGAGGTGCAGGACTGGCACATTCGCCAAGCGACACAGCACGGCATCTCCTTCTGGGTATTCGACTGGTATTGCCACTACCGCAACGGGCCGGAGGAGCATCACAACGTGGCTCTGGACCAAGGGTTCCTCCACGCGTCCCTACGTGAGCGCATGGACTTCGCCCTGATGTGGTGCAACGAGGAGTCGGGGACTCCCGAGTACACCGAGGAGGACATGCTCCAGCTTGTGGCTACCCTCGGCGAGCGCTACCTCAGCCAACCCAACTACCTGCGGGCCCCGGATGGACGCGGGATCCTCGTCATCTCGCGGCCGGACCGGATCATCGACCGCTTCGGGGTGGAAGGCACTCGGGAGATGCTCGCGACCATGAGCAACGCGGCGGCCCCGTGGGGCGGCCTGTTCTTCGCGTGCATCCAGGCGCCCGTGGCCCCCGTGCTCGAGCGCCTGCGCGACGCGGGCTTCGATGCAGTGACCCGCTACAGCTACGCCGATGAGGGGATGGAGCCGGGGGCTCGTGAGGCGCCGTACTCCGCGATCCGAGAGGCGATCGAGCCCCTCTGGCGGCAGGCGGCCCGGGAGCCGATCCTCCCACTGATCCCATCCGTCTCCCCCGGCTGGGATTCCAGGCCGTGGTACGGTGATCGCGCCCTGGTGCGGACCGGCTCGTCGCCCGAGGAGTTCGGCCGCATGTGCGAGGCTCTGAAGCCCTGCATCGACCCAGACCTGGGGCTCCTCGTCATCGGTACCTGGAACGAGTTCGGCGAGGGCACCTACGTCGAACCCACCTGGCAGCGGGGCTGCTCCATGCTCGATGCCATGCAGAAGGCGGTCTTCGGCGTGGACGAACCCCACGAGGTCCTCGCGCCCACGGAGGACGAGCTGTCGCGGCTCACATACCCCTACGTGCCGGCACACATGGAGGAGCAGATCGCCCGGCAGGGGGGCAACCTGATCATCAACCCCGGGTTCGAGGTCGATTGGGGCTGGGTCTACTACGACGACTCCGCAGTGGTCTACAGCTCCGAAGTGGCCCACACGGGCAGCCGCTCAGTGCTCGTGACGCGCGAGCATGGCGGCATCAAGAACATTCGCCTGGCCCCCGGCGTCGCCTGGCCCCACCGGGCGAACAACCACGTCCCTGTTGAGTCCGGACGGGGCTATCGAGTGGGCGCCTGGGTCTACGGCCAGGCGGAGTTGGCCGTCGCTCTTTTCGACGAGGACACTCACTGGCTCGGGCGGCACATCACCGTCGGGAGCGGGGGCAAGGCGGGCGAGTGGACGCGTATCGAGGGAGAGATCACCGTCGACGACCCCGAAGCAGCCTCCTTCGACCTCGAGGTAGTGGCTCTGGAGGACAGGGTCTTCGTCGACGACGTCGGCGTGTGGAGGCTGTAGCGGCGCCCACACGCGCCTACAGGACGATGCGTTCCACCCGGGCGCCGTCATCGCGCTGCACCGTGCGCGCGTACCTGATGCTGGGCACGCCGAAGAGCATCTGGTAGTGGATGTGCTCCTCGGGGATGCCGAGGTCGGCCTTGAGCTGGGGCACGGCGGCCAGGAGCATCGAGGCGAGCCCACACCACACCGTGCCGAGGCCCGCCGAGTGAGCGAGGAGCTCGAAGTACGCGAGGGCTAGCACCACGTCCTGCTGGGGGCATGGGGCGTCAGGCGGCGCGGTCACGAAGAGGATGTGCGGGGCCCCGCGGAACACCAGGTCCCGTCCCTCCTCATAGAAGGCTTGGACGAACCGGGCAGCGCCGCCCGCCAGGGGCTCCGGCACCTCGCCCGCGTCCACGGCGCGGCGCAGCTCGGCCATGGCCTTCTCCCGGAAGGCGTCCATGGTGGCTCGGTCCTCGATGACTCGAAACGTCAGCTCCCTGCGGTTGACACCCGTGGGGGCGTTGGCGAGCGTCGTCAGCAGCCGCGCGAGGAGTGCGGGGTCGACGTCTTCGGCGGCGTACTGGCGGCAGCTCCGACGCCCGCGAACGAGGAGCTCCATGGCCTCCAGGCTGGGCAGAGCTTCCGGCGCGAGGGGAAGGCTGTTGGCGGGGTCGCGCCCGAGGATGGAGATAGCTCCGGGCGGGCAGACGGTGAGGCAGTGCTGGCAGCCCATACAGTCCCCGGCCTCCGCCTCGATGATGCGCGGATAGCCGTTCTTCGGGCGCTCGATGATACGTGTCGGGCAGTCCCACACACAGAGGTCGCACTTGTCGCAGAGTGCCTCATCCACCTTGAAGCCGAGCATGGTGTCACCTCTCCTCACTGCATTGCCATTACGTTGGCCGCGGCCCGCGCCCGGCCTCTTCCGCGCCGGTCAGTAGCGCGCCGTGACGGTGATCGTGCCCCGCGGGTTCGTTAGCTCGACGAGCTCTCCGGATGGGTCAAGGCGGCTCCCGCAGTCTCCCTCGACGGTCACGCCCCAGGGCGGCGCCGCGTCAGGATGGCGAAGGCGCAGTTTCAGCGTGGTGATCGGCCGGCGGCTCGGGACGCGGATCGTCGCGCGGATGAAGCCCTCGGCCACTTCGGAGTCTATGGAGTAGCTCAGCGGCCCGAAGTAGGTAGGCGCGTCACGCACCACCACCCGCTTCCCCTGTTCGAGCCATGCTCGGGGAGTGCCCTTGGCGAGCCACAGGATGTCACCGTCCTCCATGACCAGCAGGTTCCGGAAGTTCTCCAGGAACCAGCCCGCTGTCATTGTGTCCGGTGTGTCACATTCGGCGTAGCTTCCCAGATGCCAGTGCTCCCAGAGCTTCCCATTAGCGCCAACCATCGCCGCGTACTGGTTGCCCCAGAAGCGGAGGAAGCTGGGGATGTCGTCCTGGAGGAGGTACACGTCGGCGTTGCTCGAGATCTTGGGCAGCATCGCGTAGGGCTTCCAGAACCAGGCATCCTCAGAGGCTAAGCCCCGGTCCTCGCGAGCCCGCTGGTAGGCTTGGTACGGATGGGCGTACATGGCCGGCACGGATCCGAAGAAGCCGGCGACCCCTATCTCGTCCATGGTGTCGAGCGTATCCACGACGCGGGGATCGTCGGGTTCCAGGGCCCCGAAGGGCATGGCGACGGGGAGCGCGCCGTAGAAGATATCGCTGTCGGGGAACTGCGGCGCGCCGAGCTCGGGGCCCGTCAAGCCGCCCGCGTAGGCCATCCGAGGCATGTAGCTATGGTAGGCGCCATCGCGCCCCAGCCGAACGGGGGCCAGGGCCACCTCGCGGTCGATAGCGGCTTGGAGGTCCCGTCGGAAGTCGGCCGCCTCCGCCGCGTAGCGCGCGCCCGCCTTAGGGTCCAGCTCGCTCAGCGCGTCGGCGAAGCGCTGGAGTCCCTGAAGTGACCACGCGTTCTCGCAGTAGTACCAGTGCCAGTCACAGGCTGGGAGCGCGTAGTCGCCGAGCATGGAGGGCGGCATGAGCCCGGCAACGTGCAGCTCGTCGCGGTTGGGGACATGCTCCATGTAGCGACGACGCTCGCTGATAATCCAGTCCGCGGCGGCCTGAAGGCGCTCGCGATGGCTGGCGAACCACTCGCTGTCACCTGTGAGAAAGGTCCGGTCACACATCGCGAACAGGATTCGGCCCGTGGAGGCGTGGGTGCCCTCGTGGCTGTAGCCCATATCGTGGCGCATGGAGGTAGCCCACTCGAGGGACCCGCTGGGATCGGTGAAGTCGCCATCGGACTTCACTCCCGGCGAGCCGAGGAAGTACTCGTAGACGGGCAGCACCTCATCGTGCAGCCCGACGAGTTCCATGACCCGCGCGGCCCGAGCGATCTCCGCGCTGAGAGTTGGCCAGAGGTGTCGGCCCCGCAGTTGGTCACACGCCGCTCTCCAGGCGTCGGTCCAACGCTTATCGGATAGTTCGACCGCCATGGGCAGCGCGGGCACTTCGGGGAAGTCCGGCGCCGCCGTCCCCTCGGGACACTCCCACAGGCGGACTTGGCGCATCAGCTCGTCCCACGAGGCGACCTCGCGGTGCTCCCGGGTCATGTCTCGCAGGCTCTTGCGCCCCTCAGCCGCCAGGGAGGCCACGAACTCCGCCGCCCGGCCACCGCCCGCCCGAGTGATGAATAGCCCGTGGCGCGGCAGGTAGATGGGACCGGCCTCCAGGTCCTTGATGCTGAAGGTCACATCCCCCGCGTCGGTCCACAGAGTCACGCGGCTGTCGAGCCCGGGCCGGATAGAGGGGGTGTAGAGCAGCGGCAGCGTGAACCCCCGGCGGGCCGGTTGTGCGCCGCGAGCGCGCGTGGGATGCGAAGGGCCGGCGAGGGCGCCGTCCGCCGCTGAACGCCATCGTCCGTCGCCGGTGACGCGGGTGGTTGCGTCGCCCTCGAGCGGCGACAGCTCTCCGAGCCTCGCGATATATCCCTCCAGCCTGCCGTTGATGGAGACGTCTTCCGTCTCGGGCGTGAAGCCCCACTCGATCTCGATGTCCATTCGCTCCCACTCGCCCGTGCTGGGCCCGTAGACACAGAGCTGAGGCACGGGAGCATCGACGGCGGAGAAGACCGCGACCATCTCGGTGGCGGCGGGCACACGGCCGCTGTAGTAGGTGTCCATGACCTCCGTCGGGTCGCTCGTATACGTCCACGTCCGTCCGTCGGCGGAGATGTCGGGATCGGTCAGGACCTTGTCGACGGTCCAGCCGAACCAGCCGAAGGCGGTCGGGTAGACGCGCACCTCGACATCCTCGGGGTGAGGCGCGGGCGCGTCAGAGGGCCACTGAAGCTCGACGCGGTAGTCCACCAGCCCGCCGGTCCAGAGGAGGCCAGCCTTGAGCTCGCCTCCCGGAGGGGGCGGGAACTCGCGGAGCAGGTCGGCCTGGTCGTAGTAGAGGCTCTTGAGCTCATCGGGGGAGAGGGATTCGCGGGCCGTCCGGTAGACCCGATCGACGCGCTCGAGCCGGCGCGGGATGAACTCCGCCTCGGGCCGGGGTTGGATGGCACGGTCGGCTCGCCACTCGTAGGTCCAGGGCGCGATGTCGACCCGCTGTCCCACGAGCGCTTCGAGAGGCTCTCCGGGTCCAATGCCACTGGGCGCCATGTAGGTCGCCGCGAGGAACAGAATCATCGAAGTCACCTTCCGTCGTCTCTCTGAGGGTGCGAGGCTGGGCCCGGGGTTTACCCGGCCAGCTCATCATCCAGTGTGAGCATGACGTCGCGAACTGTGTCGCCGAGTGCCACACGGGCGCCGTACGGGTTCCTGATCGTTATCCCGCCGCGGAGGTCACCGACGCCCCACGGCGCCACACTGGGGAGGGCGAGGATCGCCGGCCGGTTCCAGAGGTCCTCGATCCGGCAGTAGCTGAACTCCGCCCCGCCGATGACGCGCTCGACGCTGTGGTCCCAGTTCTCGAGCTGCATGGGCGCCAGATCCAGGTCGCCGTTGGCCACATTGCGCCAGGTGCACCACTCGAACCGAGCGGCAACGGCATCGGCGGCCCAGGTCGAGAGGTTCAGGCCCACATGGGCGCAGTCCTCGATCAGGCAGTCGCGGAAGACGACCTCGCCGGTGGGACCGGGCGATCGCGTCCCACCGAGCATGATGCCGACGCCGGTGGCGCTGGTGACGCGACATCGCTCGAAGCGCGCCGAGACGGGGAGGGTCTCGTTCGAGAGAGGCCCGAAGTAGCAGAGGATCCCCGGTCCGGTGTTGCCCTCCATGACGCAGTCGCGGAAGACGCAGTTGATGAGCCGCTCGTCCGGCTGGTTGGGTTCGAGGTCCACGCCCGCTTCGGGCGCGGTGCCGTTCGTGTTGCGGAAGGCGCAGCGCTCGACGAGGAGGTTCTCGGCGGTGATGACGCTCAGGCCCTGGCGGCGGTGGTTGTCGCACACGCAGTCGCGGATCAGAATGTCGCGGCAGTAGGGCTGCTCGGGGTCGGCGTTGCCGATGTAGATGCCGTCGCCGCCACTGTCGCGAAGGGCGAGGCCGAGGATCTTCACATTCGTGCAACTGCGGAGGGACAGGGCCATGCGCCACTCGCCCTCGGTGTACTCGGCCTTGCGCATCCGGAGGGTCGCGCCGTAGCCGCGGAGGGTGATGTTCCGCTTGCGGTCGGCGCGGAAGAGGCAGTCGCCCGTGCCAGGGAACGCGCCCTCGCGCGCCGTGATGACGACACCCTCCTCGAACACGATCTCCTGGTCGCTCTCGAGGGAGATGGGTTCGACGACCCAGTCGGCTCCAACGTTCGGGACGATGACCCTGCGAGCCCCGGAGCTGATGGCGCCATGAAGGGCCGCGGTCGCGTTGACAGGGTCGAACCCCCACCATGTGGCGTCGGCAACGTCCCTCATGCCCGCCTGGACCTCGCGGACGGCTACCGGGTCGGGCGGCGGGGCCGCCCCAACAGACACGAGCATCAACAGCGCTGTCACGCCGTGGACCACGCGAAGCACCTCCTCGAGGAGTAAGGGGGTGCTTCGTTCGCCTCCGGTTCAGACCTGCAACGGCGCACCCGGCGCGAGGCTGTGGGGGGCGCGCAAGGTGTTGTCAGGCCGCCTACGAATGGACGGGAGGCCTCATCGGCCGGTCTATTACCTCACAGCCCCCGCGGGCTGGAAGGGAATCTCAGCGTGACGGAAGCACTCGGCAGGATGTCGCTCCGGGCGAAGGTCGCCCAGTTGGTGTTCCCACCCGTGTACGGCGATGGCCGTAATAGGGACGAGGCGCTTGATCTCGCCCGCGCCGGCGTGGGAGGGTTCGTGTTCTACGAGGGCGTCTCGCCCGCGGACACCGCGAAGCTGGTTGCCGCGCTGCGGGAGGCGTCCGAGCCCACGGGGCTTCCCCTCGTCATCGCCGCAGACCAGGAGAACGGAGCGGGCCAGGTGGTGCAGGGCGCGACGGAGCTGCCGCCTCAGATGGCCTTCGCGGCGGCTGGCTCGGCGCAGCTCATGTATGAGGCAGCCCGCAACGCCGGCCGGGAGGGCCGCGCCATGGGCTTCGATCTCAACTGCGGGCCGGTGGCGGACTTCACCTGCCCCGAGGTCGGGCCGGTGGAGGGTGGCCGGAGCTTCGGCGGCGACCTGCGCCTCATGGGGGCGATGCTCGAGGCCACCGTTCGCGGCTACAACGACGGAGGCATGCGGACCACCGCGAAGCACTTCCCCAGCCGAGGTGGCGTGAAGCCGGGGCCCGAGCAGCCGTGGTGGTGCTGGATCGACAAGCCCGCCGACGTGGTCGATGCCGAGGACTTCGCCGCTTTCCGCCTGGCCATCACCGCGGGCGTGGACTTCGTGATGACGGAGCACATCGCCGTTCCCTCCATCACGGGCGACTGGGAGCCCGCGAGCGTGAGCCACGCCCTCGTCACAGGCCAACTCCGCCAGCGGCTTGGGTTCCGAGGGGTTATCACGAGCGATGACCTCTGGTATCCCGAGGTCTGCGCGCGCTTCGGCGATGAGGAGGTCGCCGTTCTTGCCCTCCTGGCCGGCCACGACACGCTCCTGAAGCCGAAGGACCCGTTGGCCGCCATCGAGCACATCCTCGGAGCCATAGCCGAGGGACGGCTGAGCGAGGAGCGGATCGACGAGTCCCTGGCGCGCCTCGCCGCGTTCAAGGCGAAGCTCGTCGATCGGCCCGCGGTGTGTCCCGACGAGGCAGCCCGGACCGCCGGGGCCACCGAGCACTGGGCCGTTGCCCAGCGGGTCGCGGACCAGGCGGTCACGGTGATGGAGAACCGGGACGGCATCCTGCCTCTATCGCCCGAGCGATTCGCTCAAGCGGGGAAGCTCATGCTCATCAGCATCGCCAAACGCGTCGGCGACCCGCTGCCGGCGACCGTGGAGGATGAGGTCCGCCGCATGCTGCCCGACGTGCCTCTGGCCGCGACGACGCTCACCGTGGAGGAGGGCCTGGACGAGGCAGCGGCGAGCGAACTCATCGAAGCGGCGCGAGCGGCCGGCATCGTGCTGCTGTCGGCGTCGGTGCAGCGTAACCGTCTGGGTGACCCCGCGCCCCTGGGATCACTCAAGACCTTCGCCCAGCGGCTCACTGAGGTTTGCGACGTCATCCTGGTGTCCCATGGGAACCCCTACCTCGTCGCCGCGCTGCCGAAGGTGGCCGCCGGCCTGACGAGCTGGGGCGAGGGTGGCTGGTTCGGCAACCGCACCCTGTCGATCGCCAGCATGCTCCGGGTGGTTCTGGGTGACCTCGCTCCCAGCGGGAAACTGCCCGTGGCCGTGGGTCCCTACCCCAGCGGCCGTGGGCTCACGTGGGAGGTATAGGGTAGGCGAGCTACGGAAGCTGGGGCGTCTGCTGCTGAGCTGGCGACCACGCGGAGATACCGCTCTGCGTTCTGCTGAACTCGACGTACACAACTGCGCGAGGTGCGGGGCCGCATCGGCTCGCCGTGCCGCCTGACGACGATATCTCCGGCCCCCGTCTGTGCCTCCCGGGGCGTGCTCAGAGGGTCCAGGCGCGCAACTCCTGAGTGATCGCCGTCCCATGGCGCACTCGTTGGTGGAGGGACGCGGCTACCGTACAGAGAAAACCCTTGCACTAAGCTATGCCGAGGTGCTGAGTGAATCCGGCACGCACAATGGGTACCTTTCTCCGCGTCTGGCGTCGGGAGTGGGCGCGGCTGACGCGGCGACAGATGGCCCGCGCGGTGTCACGGCACCTCGGCCGGCCCGTCGAGGTCCATCTGCTTCGAGCGTGGGAGGAAGGCCAGCCGCCCGGCAATACCGATGAGTTGCTCGCGATCGAGCGCGTGCTGGAGTCGCGGGGCATGACCGGACCGGAGCTGTTCTACTTCCGCCAGACGGTGTTCGCCGCCCTCGCCGCGCGGCAGTACCACGAGCTCTTCGAGGCGGAGGATGTCGTGCACAGCCACGACATCGACGCCTTCGCCGAAGCCATCAGCACCCACGATCACCACATCACCATCATCGACCATGTGGTTCTGCAGCATGAGCTGGAGCGCGCCCTGGGAGATGGAACCGCGTCCCGCTCGGACCGGGCGCTCCAGGACAAGCAGACGGTGGCCCTGGCCTTCCTCAAGGCCTGGATGGCCTACCGACAGCAGTGGGTGGCGCGGTATGACCTCATGAGGCGGATGGCCGACGATGCCGCGAGCTATCTCGCCCTGACCATGGGCCACGGCAGGATTGGGCCCGAGTGCTCGGTCGCCACGATGCGGCGGCTCAGCGCCTTTTCGGTAGCCAGCTCGAAGGACCCGTGCCTCGGCGCGCGGCGACTCGCCCAGTTGGCCACGGAGGCCGTGGAGGCGGGCGACCCCATCGAGGCGGGCACCGCGTACTTCCAGTCTGTGCAGTTTGCGTCCGCGCTGCCTGAGGCCGAGGCGCAAGCGCTCCTCGCCGCAGGCCCGCGCTACGAGGGGCTCGTGCGCGAAGTGGACCCGGATGGCCGACGCGTAGAGCCGTCGATCCACCTCTTCGAGGCGGAGTTCTCCCTCGGGCGCACCGACGAGGCCGAGGTGCATCTGGCGCGACTCGGCCACTGGCGCAGCGAGTACGGCCTCCACGAGGTGCTGTGGCAGCTCTGCTGGGGGAGACTGGCGGCTTACCGAGGCTTGTGGGATGAGGCGGAGAGCCACCTGGCATCCGCCGTCGAGCTTGCCGTCCGCGACGGCGACCCCGAGCGTCTCCGGGCGGCCCAGGACCTCCTGGAGCGGTGCAGGACCCGGGAACGGGGCACCGAGAGCTAGCGGAACGTAGCGCTCCGGCACTCCACCCAGCGCGTCACATCGGGTCCGCATCCTGAGCCCCTGGCCCGAAGGCCCTGCCGATGTCTGCCCCCCGACCGGCAGGTCGAGGGGCGTATCGGATTCAGTGAACCGCCGTGAGTCCAGCCACAGCGCGGCCTAATCGTCGAAGTCGTCGACGAACTCCTCCCAGCCCTCCTCCGCGTGGGCGGCGAGCCAGTTCATGACGGAGACGCCTGCGTCGGTCTTGGAGGCGCCATCCAGCACATACAGGTCCCCCTGGCGCTCGAGGTAGTCGGACAGGCGGCTCTTGTGAACCAGGAAGACCCGGCCTTCCTCGTTGTAGGGGTCCTCGGCGAGGGCGAGGTAGCTCACGCTGCCGAGTCGACGCCTCGGGAAAGCCCAGGCGCGAGCGCTGTCGGACTTCGGCGACGGGTAGACGCTCTCAACGAGGAGAACGGTCTGGACGAGAGACTCGTTGCCCCCGGCGCGGCAGAAGGGGATGCGGTAGCCGCTGTCGGGGCTGCCGTTGAACAGGTCATCAAGTTCGCTCAGGTGGGAGATGCGAGCCTCGATCGCGGCCTCAACGCCAAGATCCTTCAGGCGCATGATAAGGTTGGCCATGGCGTGGTGGATGCCGTCCTGGGGCTCCTCGATCGGCCCGATCCCATCGCCGTCCTCAGACTCGTCGTCCTCGGCGCCTTCCGCCGCGCGCGTGCGGGTGACCTCAGCGGTCGCCGAGAATGAGAGGCCGCTGATCATCCGGTCTACCTCGGAACGCAGGTCGGCATCCAGCGTGCCTGTGGCGACCACCTGGACGACATCCGGACCGTTGGTCACGACACCCACAAGAACCTTGCCGGCTTGGTCTCCATAGCCTACGACCGGCAGCGTAGCTGGCCCCTGAGCGCCCGCGTACGCAATCTCCTCATCGTCTCCGACAATGACGGCCTCGGAGAAGACCTCGGTGAATCGCCCATCGCCCGCCTCGAACGCGACTCGGATCGCGGCGGCCCACTCGATGGGGCGGGAATCGGCGCCCGTGCGCTGCACGAGGACGCAGAGCCCAGCCTGGCCTTGGTCGATGGCTCGGACCCAGCCAGCGGCGAAGACTCGGGGGTCCCAGCCGAAGGCGTCGGGGTCGTCCAGGTACTCCCAACCCTCCGCGTCGGGTGGCGCTTGGATGGTCAAGAAGAACTCGGGTATCTCTACACTCGATGGTCCCGGCGCGGAGGCCTCGGGCTGGGCCTGGGCCGCCTCGTCGGCCTGGGCCCATGCAGCTACCGGGAGCCAGCAGACGAGCATGAGGACTGCAAGTGGAGCAAGCGCTGGCCGTAACACGTGATCACTCCCGCTTTCCTGTGTCTGCCGCGCCGGGGAGGAAGGGAACCTCCCCGGCGCGGGCAATCGCACCCTGATCGGCAACCTGCGTTCCTACAGCTAGGGATCGACCACTCCGATGCGCTCGGTGGTCGTCTCGACGGTGGTACGCGTAACCGTGCTCTCGACCTCATGGATCTCGATCAGCACGGGTACATTGGCCCAGTAGTAGACGAGTTCGACCTTCTCGTCATCGTCCGCACGGTAGTTGACTTGCCAGCTAGGCTTGACTTTCTCGAGGTCCGGGCCGGGCGCCTCGCGTGTTGACGAACGCCGGTAGTCTACCCGGCGAACGTACACGTCTCTGGTCGCGAACATGCCCGCACCGTAGAAGGGTCCCCAGTAGTTGTGATCCTGGCTGGGGATCTGGTAGATCTTGCGCTCGCCGATGGCCCGGTCCTTCGAGCTGGTACAGGTCCAGCCGTCACGAAGGAGCTGGTACTCGGCGTACGTCACCGGGGCGTTGTGCGCGGTGATCGAGTCCAGACTAGTACCCATATTGGGTCCGGAGACCTGGGCCGGCAGATGCCGGACAACCGTGCCTCCGGGGCCGCTTGGGTCTCGCTGGTACCCCGTTATCTGTCGTGCCCCCGCTGGAGGGTCGGCGAGGGCCGCGGTCGTCGCCAAGAGCATGACCGCTAGTGCAACGAGAAGTATTCGTGACACTTAGTTGCCCCTTTCGATCATTGCCTGTTCGTTATTCAGGGCGCATGCGCCCGTTGTGGCAGCTAGGCTGCCGATGGGTGCGCGGTGGTGTCGCTCGACAGGTCGAGTGGCGCCACCGCAGGTTGCCGAGCGAAAGCCAGGCCGCACCGCGTGGCAATGGACCTCCGTCCCCCCCTTCGCATCCGCCCACGTGATGCTGCCTGACATGGTGCCTATCGAAGAGCCTCCGCGGCGCGGTGCGCCCGCGGCGAACGCTGCCGTTGAGATCGCTAGTTCGAGCAACGCCCACTCCCCCTGCAAGCCAGCGTCCTACCAGAGATCGGTTTCCAGAAGGTGCTCGGGGCATCCGGCCGCTCGCAGCGGATTGGCCCAGTCATCGGGCGACTTCGGGCCGGCGTGATCCACCACCACCCAGCCCCTCGGCCCCTTCTGCAGGAATGCGAGCCAGTAGTTGTTGTTCATGAGACTGATGAAGAAGACCCTGGCCCACCTGCCCGACATGGCGGGCGTGCCGATCGCCACATCCGTCATCAACTCACGGCCTGGCGTGAACCCCCACTCGAGATCCTCGGACGCGTATTCGCTGTAGCGGTACGCCCGCTCCGTGCCGTACTCATGCCGGAGGTGCTCCTCGAGCGCGTCGAGCACCCCGTCGGCGGTGTCTGCAGTGGCGGGCTCGACGCCCGGCGCACCGGCGGGCACCCACCGCGGGGCCAGGAACATCCCCTGGAGATTGCGCGTGAGCCAGGTGTCCTCACCCGTGGTCAGGTCGAGCACGTGGATCTCGCTGACGTCCTCGCCCGCGGAGCAGTAGGCGATCCGCCTTCCGTCGTTGGCCCAACTGAGACCGAGTTGGGCGCCCCACCCGAGCTCCGTCCATTGCGTCGCTTGCTTGAGGTTCTCGCCACCTGCGGACACTATGAAGATGGCGCTCATCTGGCCGCCGGGGCCCCCTTCGACTTCGGCATCCGCGAAGTACTGACTATCGCGGAAGGCGAGCAAGGAGCCATCGGGAGCCCATGCCAGGGGCCCAATGGCCCAGGACTCGGTGGATGCGGTCTCGCAGATCTGTGATGAACGGCCCGCCGCCACCGGGGCCAGGTGGATGCCACCGTACGCGCCTACGAAGGCGAACTCGTTGCTGTAGGGTCTCCACGCGTGCCACGGGGGCTGATCGGCACTCAATAGGCGCGACCGGCCAGATCCGTCGGCACGAACCACATAGAGCCCCTCCGCGTCGCCGCAGATGAGTCTCGCTCCATCAGAGGACCACGAGACCCCGGTGTCCTCGTGCAGCCACACCGGACCAAGCCACGTTCGGTCGCCGCCGTCCGGCCTCACGACGAAGTAGCCCTCACCGTGAGTATTGTCCGCTCCGCTGTAGGCGATGCGACTCCCATCGGGTGACCACCAGGCGCCAAAGGCGAGGTCGATGCGGTGCATGTTGCCGGGGTCCGATGCCGGAGCGATGTAGAGGCCCAGAGTCGGTAGCTCCGCGCTCTGGGGAGCCTCCTCCCGCAGGAGGGCGATCCAGGCCCCGTCGGGAGACCAGGCGAAGCCGTGAACGTCGCCGCACGCCGTCAAGCGAGTGAGGGCGCCGGTGGTGGAATCGAGTGCGCACACGTCGCCGGTCTGGGCGTCTATGCAGGAGACCAGAGCGCTGCGGCGCTCGGGCACATCCGCGGCCGCGGCCGTCGCTGTCGGGGTGGTCCCTGCCGCCTGCTTCTTTGCCCAGTCGAGGGAAGCGCGAGCGTCGATGATGGAGGTCGCGTCGTGCGCCCCACCCCGCTGCGGACCTGCGGCGAGGCTCACGAGGACGACAACCACCAACCCGACCACGACGAGGGCGGAAGCGATAAGCCCCGCCACCAGCAGCACCCTAGTTCGTGTCCGTTGTGCCCGTTGCATGCTAAGCCACCTTGCCCTGTGCTCCCTGCCGTTGTCGGGGACGCAGGAAGCTGCGGCGGATCGCCGAGAGCGCAGGTGCTATCCAGCCCACCACACTGACTGGTTTGAGGAGCGCCCACACGCGCCACCGCTGATGTGTCAACGATGTTGATATGCCCTATGTTCGCACCACGGATGATCGAATCTGCGGAAGTGAGACTAAAATCTCACTGGTTTTCGCGGGCTGTGCCCACGGCAGCCTGCCGGCGCGGCGGCTGGGCCAGCTGGGCAGAGGGTGACGCTTCAGGACGCGGAGCCGAGTCCCTCGCTGGGGGAGTCCCTAAGCCTCGGTGCGGACGAGATCACTCGGGCCGTGGGTTGAGGTGGCCGAACTGGCCGTAGACAACGTCCTCGAAGATGCCTCTCTTGAACTCCACGTAGGCGTCGTGCCAGTAATCGAGCATCTCCTCGCAGTAAGGAACGCCCTCCGGGTGCTCGCGAGTGCTGTGGAGGAGCGTCCTGTCGTAGTAGTCGAGCCCGCCCTGCATGGCGCCGCCACCCCCGAAGACCCACCAGGAAAGTCCCGCCCACGGACCGGCCTTGAGCTCGTCGTAGTAGGCCTGCATCGTCTCGATGGGCGTCGTGTAGGTCGGCGGATCGGCGCCGACGATCTGGCCGCACACCCCGATGTACCACATCATCGCTCCCTCCGCGCCTGCCAACTCGATGGCGTCCATGAGGGCGTGGGTGTCGTTCCAGTACTCGGGCTCCCAGGTTGCGGGGTCGCTGCTGTTCTTGCCGACTCGCACCTTGAGTCCCTCGGGGTAGTACCGCGTTCGGAGGCGCTGCCACTCATCGGAGTGGGCCCTTACACGGTCCCGAGGAATGCTCAGGTCGGCGGGGTCGAAGGGGCTCCAGTCGAGGCCCCAGTAGTGGTAGACATCCACGCCGACGCACTGGGTGTTCGCGGGGAGTTTGACCCGGCCGTAGAGGTCGACGTCCTCCTGGCTAGCGGCGTAGGCGCCGTCGTAGTAGAGGGCGGCGTAGCCGATCATGTTGTACCATGCCTTGATGTGGGAGAAGGGGCGCTCACCGTCGAGCTCGCGGAGGCGGATCTGCTGATCGAACTCGGCGTAGATACGGGCAAGGCCCTCAGTGCGGAGGCCGGCCTCTCCCTCATCGCCACACTTGCAGGCGAGGACGTTGTTGATGAGCTGCAGTCCGGTGGCCCGATCACCTTCGGGGCTGACGAACTCGCGATCACGGCCCTCCCACAGCGTGGTGAGGATGTGCGCCAGGTTCTGGTAGGGCGGCGCGCCCGGCTCGACATCCTTGCCGGGCCAGTAGTCGGCCATGATGATCAGCTGGCGGTTCCGGTAGCAGCGCAGCATGAGATTGATGAGCTCGTCGTGCCACTCGTCATAACGCGCATAGAGCATGATGGCCGTCGACCACTGGCTGGCGATGTCGATGCGCCGGAGGTTCTCCGCGTGGTAGCGGGTGAGCGGATGCTTCCCGTCCCATTTCATGAGGTAATACTCCCACAGGTAGGGCAGGACGCCGATGGCCTCGTCCGGCCTGTACGTGTGAATCGGCACATAGGAGTAGCTGACGACGTCGCCACGGACGAAGCCCTCAGGCAGATCTGCGTCTCCGCCGGCCGCCAGGGGACTCGCACACAGGGCGAGGGCGACGATGACAGCAGCTCGTTTTGCGGCGCTTGGGATAGGCATGATGGGCTTCCCCTCTCGCGGCGCTCTCAGGAGCGTTCCCGCATAGAACCAGCACGGTGGGTTGCAGACTCCCGCCGAGAGCCCGGAAGTGGTTCCGGGGCGGGTCGGTAACGCTTGGCGTCGTTCGACACACGGATTCCCCAGCAGTTTCGGCCGCTTACCGGTAGTATGTTGAGGCAGCGCCGCAGCGCCTCAGCATCCCAGGGAGTGCGGCCCTGAGGGTTCCCTGGCGCGGCGGAGAGGGTACGAGAGGAGCGGTCGATGGCAACCAAGAGGACATACGATGTCGCGGCCTACGTCTGGCCGTCCTACACGGGCGATGAGCCACGGACCCGGATGTTCTGGCCCGAGGGCAATGGAGAGTGGGAGACCGTCCGGAAGGCCACCGCGAAGTTCCCGAGGCACACCTGGCCTCGCCGGCCGCTGTGGGGATATGTGAACGAGGCCGACCCCCGCGTGATGGAGATGCAGATCGACGCGGCTGCCGACCATGGGATCAATGTCTTCATCTACGACTGGTACTGGTACGACCGGCGTCCGTTCCTCGAGCAGTGCCTGAACAACGGCTTCCTGGCGGCCCGAAACAACGACCGCATGAGGTTCTACCTGATGTGGGCCAACCATGACGTACAGAGCCTCTGGGACCTCCGGCTGGCGCACGTCGCGGACGGAAACGTGATCTGGCGGGCTGCCGTCGACCGGCCGGAGTTCGAGCGCATCGCCGATCGCCTCATCGAGAGGTACTTCAAGCGCCCGAACTACTACACCATCGACGGCAAGCCGGTCTTCATGATCTACGAGCAGCAGAACCTGCTGGACGGCCTGGGCGGAGCTGAGGCCACCCGCGACGCGCTGGATTGGTTCCGCGGCCGCGCGGTGGAGGCCGGCCTGCCCGGGCTGCATCTGCAGATGTGCGCGTTCCAGCAGTCGTTCCGCATCGCGGGGGCGGCCGGCGGTCCAACAGCCAGCCCCACGGAGTTGGTGGATCTGCTGGGTCTCGATAGCGTCTCCCACTACCAGTACGTGCACTTCGCGGACATTGATCGTGAGTACGACGAGATCATGGTCGATGTGGTTGCTGAGTGGCAGCGGCTCGATCGTGAGTATGCGGTCCCGTACTTCGCGCATGTCTCGATGGGTTGGGACGCGAATCCACGGTTCCAGACGCTCCAGCGCGGCATCGTCCGGAACAACAGCCCCGAGGCGATCGAGCGCGCCTTCCGCCAGGCTCGGGCCTACGTCGACGCTCACCCGGACCAGCCGCCGCTGATCACCGTGAATAGCTGGAACGAGTGGACGGAGACGAGCTACCTCCAGCCCGATGACGTCCACGGCTACGGGTATCTCGAGGCGGCCCGAAGGGTGTTCGTCGACGAGGTCGGGTGATCGTCCGTTGCGCGGGGCTCGCTGAGGGCGAGTGAGAGAGTGAGCCTATAAGCCGGATTCTGTGCCTCCGAAGAGGTGGCGGTCATCTATCTAGACCGGCGGTTGCCCGACGGCTCGAGCGGCCTACCCGGGGGCACGGCGGGCCACCGCATCGCCCCCCTATGTGGCCTTGCTCCAGGCGGGGTTTGCTGAGACGCCGGCTGTCGCCAGCCGACCGGTGCGCTCTTACCGCGCCCTTCCACCCTGACCCCCCGCGGGAGGCGGTGTCGTCTCTATGCGCTGTCCTTCGGGTCGCCTCGACCGGGTGTTACCCGGCGCCTCGCCCAATGGAGTCCGGACTTTCCTCGACGCCTTGGCGCCGCGACCGCCCGGCCCACTCTCTCTCCACACAGGGTAGCACTCCCCCCGCGCCGGGTCACCTGGACGTTTCCGCACCATCCGCCATTGGAATCAGGTCCGGCCCACCGGCACGGCGAAGATACCGCGCGGCGCACCTCACTATGCGCGCAACACGAGCTAGACAAGGATAACCTACCCATGCCCAGTCCCAGCGATGTCAGCATCATCCGCGAGTTGGCCGCCCGCACGGCCGAGATTGCCGCACTGCCCGTTCAGGAGGAGAAGCGCGAGCTCTGGCGCCGGCTGAACGGACTTCGGCCCGTCCGCCCCATGGTTACCATCGATCAGGTGTGCTGGAACGAGATGGGGCCGAACGGGGAGCTCGAACTGAAGTGCGAGGACCCTGAGTGCCGGGGCTATGAGCTGCGGCTCCGACGGCTGCTGTACCAATGGGACAACTTCCCCGTGGACATGGTCGTTGACCCCTTCATCCTCGTTCACAAGGCGATTCATAACACCAGCCTCGGCGTCACGGTGCAGGAGGAGACGGCCGTCACCGACCCGACCAGTGATGTGGTGGGCCACCTCTTCCTGAATCAGTTCGAGACCGAGGCTGATCTGGAGAAGATCCGGACTCCACGCGTCTCCCATGACGCTGCCGAGACCGAGCGACGCATGGAGGTCGCCCATGAGCTCTTCGATGGCCTCCTCGAACCGCGAGCCTCGGGCATCGACCCCTACCTATCGCTGTGGGACCCGATCTCGACGTGGATGGGGGTTCAGAACGCCCTCTACGCCATCATCGACAAGCCCGACTACGTGCACCGCCTCGTCAACAGGGTAACCGAGGGCTATCTCGGCATGCTGGATCAGCTTGAAGAGCAGGGCCTCCTCTGCCAGCCCCAGAGCCTGATCCACTGCACCGGCGCCTTCACCGACGAGCTGCCCGCCCCCGGCTACGACCCCGAACGGCCGCGAACCAAGGACATCTGGATGTTCGGCCTCGCCCAGATGTTCTCGACGGTGTCGCCTGCCACGTTCAAGGAGTTTGAGGTCGACTATGCGAGCCGCATCTGCGAGCGCTTCGGGCTCGTCTACTACGGCTGCTGTGATCCGCTGGACGGCAAGATGGATGAGGTCAGGATGATCCCGAACGTCCGGAAGATCTCCATGAGCCCTTGGGTCGATCAGGAGCGGGGGGCGAGGGAGATCAAGGGCGACTTCGTGTTCTCGCGGAAGCCCAGCCCCGCCGTCTTCGCCCCGGATCGCTTCGATCCCGAGGCTGTCCAAGCTGATCTCGTGGCGACGCGAGAGATCTGCGCGGCCCACGGCTGCCCCCTCGAACTGATCCTCAAGGACATCAGCACGGTCCGTTACGACCCAGGGCGCCTGTTCGAGTGGGGCCGCATCGCGATGGATGTCGTGGGCGGCTGAGGTAGGCCCGACTCGGGCAAGACTAACCAAAGCGAAGGGGCCGGCCTCCTTGTGGACCGGCCCCTTCGTCGTGCGATGCGCTCATCAAGCCGGGGCTAGGCTCCCTTGGCCTGGTCGATGACCGCCTTGAACTCCTCGGGCATGGTTTCCTTGGCGCCCTGGCTCGGGGTGCGGAAGGCGTCCAGGTTGTCCTTGTTCACCTCGACCGTGGTTGTGTCGATCTCCGCCGGTATCTCCCCCTCAGCATCGACGCCATCGCCGTCCGGCGCTGTGAACACGCCATGCTTCAGGCCGTAGAGGTAGGCGGCGCCGAGGTAGGACATCCAGTACTGGCGCTGAGCGACGGAGGCCTGGATCACGCCTTCATCGATGAGTTCGAGGATCCCCTCGTCACCATCCATCGCGACGACCTGGACCTTGCCCACAGCGTCCGCGTTCTTGAGGGCCGCGGCGATACCCAGGCCGCTCACGGCATTGACGCCCGCGAAGCCCGCCAAGTCGGGATGGGCTGATAGCACGGCCGACGCCTTCTCCTCGCCCCTGTTCGCCAAGGTCTCATCATCGAAGACCTGGACGACCTCGATCTGCGGCGCCTCCTCGCTGAAGTACTCTTCATAGCCCCGGACCCGCTCGTCCAGGTTCCACTGGCCGGGCCGGCTGGAGATCGCGACCTTGAAGGTCTTCCCGGCGGCCCAGTCATCGGGATGGGCCTCCTGGATGAGCCTCGCCAGGATGCTCGCTCCGGTGCGTCCGGCTTGGTAGTTGTCGGTGCCGAAGTACGCGATGCGGTCGCTCTCGGGAGCGTCCGTGTCGAGGCAGATGACCGGCACGCCCTGCTCCACAGCGTCGTTGATGTACGGCGTGAGGGTATCCGGCCGTCCGGGAGCGATGAGGATGCCCGCCGGCTTCATGCCGATGACCTGCGCCATGATCTCGGCCTGCTCCTGGGCGTCCTGGGTAGTCGGGCCACGGAAGTCGCCCGTGACGCCCAAGGCCTCACAAGCATCCATCAGGCCGGCATCGGCGGCGCGCCAGTACTCGGCGCCCGTGGAGATGCCGATGAACACGTACGACTCGCTCGAGGGAGCAGCTCCCTCGCCGCCCGAGGGGGTTGCGGGGCCGGCCCCGCCGCCCTCGACGTTCACTGTCTCCGGCCGCTTCGGGCAGCCGGCACAGCAAATCATGGCGGCGATCAGCGCAACGAGCGTGACCGCCAGGATGACGTGCCCCAGTCTGAGTCTCATGTCGCTCTCCATCCTCCCGCATCTCGTGGCCGGCGCCGTTACCTAGCCCAATGGCGCCATCTATACTGCCTTCGGCCCGCCCTCACCTTGCGGAGCGGCGCCGAGCGATGAACATGTCGATAGTAACCGCGACGATCAGAACCACGCCGAGGGCGACTTGCTGCCAGGCGGGCTTCACGCCCCAAGTCTGCAACCCATTGCTGATGATGGACATCAGGGTGCAGCCGAGGACGGCTCCGAGAGCCGTGCCCTGCCCCCCGGCCAAGCTCGCGCCACCTATCACGCAGGCCGCGATAACCTGCAACTCCATCCCTACGCCAGCCTCGGCTGAGGCCTCGGAGTAGCGGGCCGCGTAGAAGACCCCCACGAGGGCCGCCAGGGCTCCGCACACCACGTACGTGGACGCCCGCACCAGGTTCACGTTGATGCCCGACAGCCGCGCCGCATCCTGATTCCCGCCGATGTAGTAGAGCTGCCGGAGCCAGCGACTGTTCCGCAGCAGCACGTCGCCTAGCGCGGCGATAGCGATGGCGATGAGGACGATGGCGCCGCCTTTGATCCAGATGTGCGTCTCCCATGCGAAGTCCAGGAAGTTGCGGGGAAACCCCGAGACGACGCCGTACTTCTGCACGTAGGCAAGGGCCAGACCTCTGGCGACGCTCATCATGCCCAGGGTGGCGATGAGTGGGTTCACGCTGAACTTGGTGACGACGATCCCGTTTATGAGCCCCACGATGACGCCGACGCTGATCCCCGCGGCGAAGGTGAGGAACAGGTTGCCGCCCGTGGCCTTCACCGTGAGCCCCGCCACGAGTCCCGCGAGGGCCACGACGGCGCCCACGGAGAGGTCGAAGCCGCCGCAGATGAGCACCAGGAGCATCCCCACGGCGACGATAGCGGTCATTGCCAGCGGCGCGAGCATCGATTTCAGGTTGCTGGTCTGAACGAACACCGACGGCCATCTACCCGGCTCCGACGACATGGTCAGGAGGTGGAAGACGAAGGCGGTCACGATGATGATCGCGACGGTGATGATCTCGCGCTGCCGAAGGACTGTCTTGAGCGCCGCGCCGACCCTGGGTTGGCGGCTCGGCGCTGGCTCCTGGTCTGCTGCGGCGTTGGGTTCGGGTTCACGCTCCGCGGGCATGGGTGTGGGTTCCTCTCGTCTGGCCCGTCGCCAGTCGCATGATGTTCTCCTCCGTCATCTCCGCTCCCGACACCTCACCGGCGATCTGCCCTTCGTGCATAACCAGCACGCGATCCGATGCGCCGATCACCTCAGGCAGCTCAGACGAGACGAGCAGGATAGCGACGCCCTGGTCGGCCAGGTCCCTCAGCAGGGCATGGACCTCCGCCTTGGCGCTCACGTCGATGCCGCGCGTGGGCTCATCGACGAGGAAGACCTTCACGGTGGCAGCGAGCCACTTGCCGAACATGGCCTTCTGCTGGTTACCGCCCGAGAGGCTCGAGACAGAGGCAGAGGTGTTCGCCACCTTGATGTCCAGTCGCTCGACCATCCTGTCGGTCGTCGCCTGCTGCGCCGACGGTAGCAGCATCCCGACCTTGCTGTGATCCCCCAGGGTGGCCGCGACGATATTCGCCCTGATGCTCATGTCCGGGAAGAGCCCGTGCAGCTTGCGGTCCTCGGGTAGGTAGAGCACGCCCCGCTCGATCGCCTGCTGGGGGTTGGCGATCCGTGCCGGCCGGCCCTCCAGCTTGATCGTGCCGCCGGTGATAGGGTCGGCCCCGAAGATGGCCCGCGCCACCTCGGTGCGCCCAGCGCCCACCAACCCCGCGAGCCCCACGATCTCGCCAGGGTGGAGATCGAAGCTGACGTCCGTAAAGGCCTTGCCTCGCGACAGCCCGCGCACCTCCAGGATCGGCTCCGGCACCCGGGCCGACCCCTTGGCGGGGAAAAGCTGCTCGAGGTTGCGCCCGACCATCATCCGGATGACCTCGTCGGGGTCCGTCTCCGACACGAGCTTGGACCCGACCCACTGTCCGTCGCGCAGAACGGTGACTCGGTCGGCGAGGGCGAAGACCTCGTTGAGCTTGTGGCTGATGTAGATGATCGCCACGCCGCGCTCGGCGAGCCGGCGCAGCACGGCGAAGAGAGCCTCGATCTCCTGGTCGGCGAGGGCGCTCGTGGGCTCATCGAGGATCAGGACCCTGCAATCGAAGGAGATAGCCCGAGCGATCTCGACCATTTGGCGCATGGCGACATCGATGTCGCTTACCTTGGTCCAGGGGTCGAGGCGCAACCCGAGCTGGTCAAGCGCCGCCGTGGTGCGCTGATAGAGCTCGCGCCTGTTCACGAAGCCCAGCAGCCGGATGGTGGGTTCGCGACCCACGAAAACGTTCTCAGCGATGCTCATGTTGGGCGCCAGGGAGAGCTCCTGGTGAACGATCGCGATGCCTGCCGCCTGGGCATCCCTCGGGTGACTGAACTGGACCGTGCGGCCCTCAAAGGTGATGGAACCCTGGTCCGCGGTGATGTTGCCAGCGAGGATCTTCATTAGGGTGGACTTGCCAGCGCCGTTCTCACCGACCAGAGCGTGTATCTCGCCCGGCAACGCGGAGAAGCTCACGCTCCGTAGCGCGCGGACACCGCCGAAGGACTTCGACGCGCCATCTACCACGAGTATGGGGTCTCGCTCGCTCGTGTTGGAAGTCATGCGGGCCATCGCTCCGATCGAACCGGCGGAACATTCTGCTCGCCCACGCCTGGCACCTTCGGCGACCGCCGACGGGGCTCTCGCGGGATGGTAGTATGTAGGGTGGGTGAGTGAACCAGCCCCCGAAGGAGTAGTCATGCCAGACGTTCCAGCCGCGCCCAGAAGCCGCTGGGTAACTGCCCAGGCCGAGCCGGATGCCGTCGATGGGCTGCTGTCACACCTCGAGATCGAGCCCGCTGTGGCCTCCATCCTAACCCGCCGGGGCATCGTGGATCCGGACGAGGCGGAGCGTTTCCTCCACCCGAGCTTGGACCATCTCCATGACCCCATGAGGATGAGCGGCATGGGCGCCGCAGTGGATCGGCTGCGCCGCGCACTCGCGGACCGGGAGACGATACTCATCCACGGCGATTTCGACGTGGATGGCCTCGCCTCAACGGCCCTTCTGGCGCGCTCCCTCATCTGCCTGGGAGCGTCGGTCAAGACGCATATCCCCCATCGGCTCGAGGAGGGGTACGGGCTCCATGAGGATGTGGCCAAGGTGGCGGCCCAGGATGGGGCGACCCTGGTGCTCTCCTGCGACTGCGGAATCCGCTCCCATGGCGTGGCCCAGTTGCTCCGCGAGAGAGGCATCGACCTCATCATCACCGACCACCATGAGCCGGACACGGAGCTGCCCGACGCCGTGGCGGTCATCGACCCGAAGATCCCCTCATGCCCCTACCCCTTCGACCAGTTGGCGGGGGTCGGCGTGGCTTTCAAGCTGGGCCAGGCGCTGAGTGAGGCCCTGGGCATCCCGGCATCCAAGTTCCAGCGCGCCTACCTCGATCTCGCGGCGTTGGGCACGATCGCGGACGTCGTGCCCTTGCTTGGAGAGAACAGGGTGCTGGCGCACTTCGGGCTCCTGCAGCTTCGCGCCACGCGGAAGGTCGGGCTGCGGGCGCTTCTGCGGAGGCTAAACCTTGAGGAGAAGCCCCTGGACACCTATCACGTGGGGTTCATGATAGCCCCTCGCCTGAACGCCGCAGGTAGGCTCAGCGACGCTCGCGACGCCCTGGAACTGCTCATGACCGACTCCCGACAGTTGGCCGACAGCGTAGCGCGCCGGTTGGATCATGTGAACGCCGACCGTCAGAGCGTCGAGGCGCACATGCTCGCCGAGGCCTACCAGCGACTGGCCGATGACGAGGGCATCCTGCAAGAGGACCCTGTGATCGTCCTCTCTGGCTACGAGTGGCATCGTGGAGTGGCGGGGTTGGTGGCGGGGGCCATCCGAGAGCGCTACGGAAGACCGACCTTCGTGCTGTGCGTCGAGGGGGCTCAGGCGGTGGGTTCGGCCCGCTCGGTCGAGGAGTTCGACGTCTCCAAGGCTATCGACGCTGTCAGCGATTGCCTCATCCGTGGCGGTGGCCACGCTATGGCCGCGGGGGTGACCCTCGACCGTGACCAGATCGGGGAGTTCCGCCGGCGCATCAACGACTATGCGCTGCAGAGCATCCGACCCGAGAGCTTGATGCCGACCTACCGGTACGACGATGAACTGGCCGCGACGCGCATCAGCCATCGCCTCTGCGGCGAGCTGCAGCTTCTAGCGCCCTTCGGGCAGGGGAACCCGCGCCCAAGGTTCGTGACACGAGGGCTCAACGTCGAGTGGGTGAGCCTCGTGGGCCGCGACGGATGGCACGTGAAGATGGGCCTCAGCGCGGGTGACCGCTCCCTGATCGGCATCGCTTGGCGCAAGGGAGAGCGTGCCCATGAGATCCAGCCGGGCATGCCCGTGGACATCCTCTACACCCTGAAGACCGAGGAGCGGAGGGGCGTCGTGGAACTCGTGCCGACCATCGAGGACTTCCGACCGGCGACCACCGAGGAATGGTGAGCCCGCTGCACCTGCTTCTAACCAATGACGATGGGGTGGACGCGCCTGGCCTGCTGGCCCTCATCGACCGACTCCGACCATTGTGCGAGCTCACCGTGGTGGCCCCGCGACAGCAGCGCAGCGCCTCCGGGCTCGCCATCACCCTCCACCGCTCCGTGCCTGTGCTGCGTCTCCCCTCGTGCGACGGCGTCGCCATCTACGCGTGCGACGGGAGCCCCGCCGACTGCTCCGCCATTGGCCTCTACGCCCTCGTCGATCGGCCGGTGGACCTGGTGATCTCGGGCATCAACGACGGGCCCAACATGGGCGAGGATGTGCTCCACTCGGGTACCGTGGGTGCGGCCATCGAGGCGCGGGTCTCTGGGGCGCCGGCCGCTGCGATCTCGGTGCTGCGCCCCCGGGATGGCGGGCCGACCCGCTTCGATGCTGCCGCCGAGGTGGCGGTACGCCTAGTCCGTGCCTGGCAAGCGGGCTTCCGAATGCCCGAGGACGTGATCCTCAACATCAATGTGCCCGCCCGGCCCTTCGACGAGTTGGCAGGCGCATCCGTCGTCGCCCAGGGGAGACGAGCATACGGGGCCGAGGTGCGCGTCGAGCCTGGCGAGGACGGGACGGCTAACTACTGGGTCTACGGGCCGGCTGCCGATGTCGACGACTCACTCGACACCGACGTCGGCGCCGTCCGCGCCGGAATGGTGGCGATCACCCCGATCACCTACCGCCTCACCTCCGACCGCCACCTCGGCGGCCTCCGGCAGTCGTCACTCGCTCGGCTACTGGAGCACCGAGGGGCGAAACGATAGGCCGCCACCTGGTGCCCGTGGGCTTTGGGAGCTGGGCGCGCGCGGTAATGTGATCTAGGCGGAGGTGGCGGGGCAGGTAGCTACCTGCCCCGCCATTGCGCATCAGGTGAGCTTCGGGACGGCTATTCGCCCGTCCCGCCCCCCCGCATCTTCGCCTTGGTCTCGTCAATCATGCTGGCAGGCCCTACTCTGCCATCGGGCGTCAAGCCCTGCTGCTTCGCAGCAGCCTGCTTAGCGGCTTTCTGCTCCGGAGTAGGCATCTTCGCCTTCCCCACACCGGGCTCCGGACGCGCCGTCGCATCGTCTTGGGAGCCTTTCGCGCATCCCACGAGACCCGCTAGCACAAGCCCTAGACTCAGAGCCAGGACCGACAAGACTGCAGTCAAACGTCCCACGCGTAATCCCTCCCGACTACGATCGCCCTGACGCTCGCTCCTCGCGGGTGTCAATGACAGGAGCTACTTGGTTGTCTTCCAGTACCAATCGGCCACCCCGCCGTGTGTCGTGTCGTAGTCGATCACGCCTCCGGCCTTGTACCACTTCGCATGGCCGTCACACATGGTTACGTTCAGACCGCCATTGTGACGCGAGACATCCTTGCCGACGGGGCCAAAGCCACTGAACCCCGGCGGGATCTTGCCGGCCGGCCTGCCGCGGCAGCCGGAGCATGGGCCGCGCTGCCATGCGCAGGCGCAGAGGTCGCCGCTGTTAGAATCGTTGTAGTAGAGGTCGAAGAAGGCCACGGTCTCAGCGGGATAGGTCAGGCTGGCGAGCCTCACGCGGTAGAAGTTGCCGTCCCAGCCGCCGTAGCCGTGGGACTGGTCGTTCAGCCCGTAGCTGAGGTCGTCGGCCCCACCGCAGCAGCCGTAGTAGGGCGAGGCGTGGGATGGGCACGCGTAGATCTGCTCGCTCTTGATGTAGGGCACGAGAACGTTCGTCCAGTGGTTCAGGCAGGTAACGCCGCCGGAGGCGTTCTTGATGCTGATCAAGCATGGACTGAGGTTTTCGTCGTAGTCCTGAGCGTACATCATGTCGGCCGTACCGAGCTGTCGAGCGTTCGAGAGGCACGACGTCTGCCGCGCCTTCTCGCGAGCCTTGGCGAAGACCGGGAACAGAATGGCAGCCAGAATGGCGATGATCGCGATCACTACGAGCAGCTCAATCAGTGTGAATCCACGTCTGCGTAGCACTGTGTAGCACTCCCTTCCTTTGAGCGGGCACGTCCCCCAACTGCCGGCGGACACTGTTCACCGGCACGATGCCAACCAACAATCGAATCCCCTGGCGAGCGCTCTCGATCCTGTGACTCTTGGCCCTCACATTCCCCCCTTCGAGCCAGCCCCGGAGGGCTCGCGCGGCAGCCGAGGGGTGATGCGCTCGGCACTCGTCGCGCCCCCGCAGGCCACGATCGCAGCCCTCACATGCTCCTCGAGGTCGGCGATGTCCCATCCGCCCCTATCCGGCGACTTCTCGACGAGCACAAAGAACCCGCCATTCGACTCACTGCACCCAGCCGGCCGGTAGCCCTCAGCCTTCAACAGATAGGCCGTGCACGGGAGCCCCGAGGCCTCACCCGCCTCTGACTCCAGCGGAGCGAGCGAGACGTGCAGGAGGTCCGGGTACTCAGCCGCGAGCGCGATGAGCATGTCGCCCGCGATCTTGTGCTCCCAGCAGGAGCCTTGGTAGCCGATAACTTGCACCGGCGCCTCCGCCGGGCCGGCCTCCTCGAACCTGCCCCGGTTGTAGGGTCCAGGGACTGCGCAGCAGACTTCCGGGGACCCCTGGGATGAAGCGGCCATGGGGGCGTGCTGAGTGATCTGGCCGGTGGCCTGAGCGTGGAGGGCCCACAGACCTCCCCCAGCCGCTGCCAGCAGGCACACGGCCAGGAGAGCCTGCGTAGCCGGACGGCGGCGACTAGCATCGGGAACGACTCGCGGCATGGCTCACTCCCCTCGGCATTACAGATCCGCTGGGACAACGGCTCAGCCGTAGAACTCACCATTGACACCTAACTCTATAGTGTTTCGCTCTCATATGCGGCAATCCTGCGGCAAAATGCGGGAGGGACGGCACGATGTCTGTCGGAAACATGGCGCACCGCAGCCGCGAAGTGGGAGGGGTGAACCCGTTGTGATCGAGCAGAGCTACCCAGGTAGCGACTCGGGCCGACCTCCTGGAGGATTGAGCCTGAAGCGGATCGCCTTGATCTCGGCTCTATGCCTGGTGGGGGCGGCACTGGTGCTGGGCCTATACCCCAGGGCCCTCGTCTATGCGAAGCTCCGACCGTGGGACCAGGAGGGGCCAAGAGCGGTGGCCGTAGCGTTCGCCTCGGCCGTGGTGGCTCGGGATGCCGAGGGGCTGCGCGGGCTGCTGGTCGATCCCAGCCTGGTATCGACCGACGACGAAGGCGTTACGATGGTACAGATCGGGGGCGGAGGCAAGGCACGGCACGTCCCGATCGAGACCTTGGCCGTCGCGGGAGATCCCGCCGAAGTCGAGGTGCAGTACACCCTCTCCGACCTGAACCCCCGAGCAGGCATCGCGATGCTCCTCGCCAGCGGCGACGGAACGGTGCGGCTAACCCTGGCGCCCGTCGATGGTCACTGGAAGATCGTGCGCCTCCTGATGAAGGGCGGCGCGATGCGAGCGGTGCGGCCCGGACCCGGCGCGCCAGGCTCTGGCGAGGCTGCGGCGCCCGCGGACGGGGCCCCTGTCGGGCCAAGCTCGGAGAGTCCGCCAGAAACCCCTTAGAACGAATAGCGGGTTGGCGTCGTTAGGACTCTGGCGCGTTCCCATATCGTCAGGCTCCAGGGCCATGGGTAGCGCGTACGACCCACTGAGGGGAGCATCCCCTTGCACTTGGCTTCCATTTCGAGAGCCGCCCTGGCCGGGCTGCTCTTGGTCGCCCTCTGCCTGCCGGGCGTGGCGGCGGACAACGTCCGGGCGCTTGCCGCGCTGCCTGGTTCCCCAGCACTCGAGGTGCTACTCCACGGGAACATCGAGCGGGTCCGCGTTCGAGGCGAGGGACCGCTCACCGTTGGCGGAGCGGACACAGGCGCCGTCGAGGTGGTCGTGTCGCGATCGGGGCGTAGCGACCTCCCCTTCGCCGTCGAGACCGCCTCGGCCAAGACCCTCGTCGCCGCTCCTGTTCGCGTTGCTGGCCCTGCCGGGGCGCCACTGGAAGTGCGCGCTGTGGAGGCCAAGACGGGCAGGATCGTCGTGGAGGCGGCCTACCGGGGAGTGCTGGACCTGCGGCTCTGGCGCGGGGCAGCCGCTGTCGTGAACGTGATCGTCCCCGATGACTACGTGGCCAGCGTGGTGGCGTCGGAGATCGGCGCCGAGTCGCCGCTCGAAGCCCTCAAGGCTCAGGCGGTAGCCGCGCGCTCCTTCGCCTGGGCCGAGGCTCAGGCGCGACGCGCCGACCCCGGCGCTCCCCCCTGGGATCTGGTCACCTCGACGGCGGACCAGGTCTACCGCGGAGTGTCCGAGGAGACCCCCTTCACCCGCCTGGCGGCGTTGGAGACGGCAGGCGAGGTGCTCGCCGCAGGGGGCACGGTAGTCCGATCGGTGTACCACGCCTGCTCGGGCGGCTCAACGACCTCGGCGATGGACGCATGGCACTCCCTCATCCCCGGACCTCGGCCCGTGTTCGACGGCTTCGGCGATAGCCCCGCGCTGTCCGCGGAGCCCGAGCTGCGCCGCTTCCTGCTGGCCCCTCCCACAACCGTCTTCGGTGGCGCGCACCCCGCCTTCCGCTGGCGGGCGTCCTACACGGCGGAGCAGCTCACCCGTATCCTGGCGCGCTCCCTGAAGGCGATCGAGGTCGCGGGGGCCCGAGACATTGGGTCGGTGCAGGATGTGCAGGTCGGACCCCGCAGCCTGGATGGGCGCGTAACCAGTCTCCGCATCATTGGCAGCAAGGGGGAGACGGTGGTCTCCGGTGACGCCATTCGCTGGGCATTCGGCGATGGGGGCGTCGGCTCGGGCGGCCTGCGCAGCACCCTGTTCGTGCTCGACAAGAGCGGTTCGGAGCCGCCATACACGGAATACAGCTTCGCGGGCGGAGGCTGGGGCCACGGCGTCGGCATGAGCCAGGCAGGCGCCATCGACATGGCACGCCGAGGGCTCAGCTACCGGGTGATCCTCAGACACTACTACGGCGACGCCGAGCTGGCGCGGCTGGGGTGAGGGAGGCGGAAATGAATGTGCCGATCATCGACTTAGGGCTTGAGCTCACGGACAACGACTGCGTGGTGCTGGAAGGTTTGGCACGGGATCTCGAGGCCGGAGCCGTGGCCGCCCTCCCCACCGAAACGGTGTTCGGCCTCTGTGCCTCGGTAGCCCATCCCGGGGCCCTCGCCCGCATCGGCCGGATCAAGAGGCGGTCAGCGGACAGCCCTCTCGCGATGTTCGTCCGCGACCTAGCGGCCGCCGCGGAGTGGGGGTATGTGCCTGATTGGGCGGAGAGGATGCTCGCGGACCTGTGGCCCGGGCCCTTGACGGTGGTCCTCCGGGCGCGCCGGCCAGAGACCAAGTTCCTCGGTTCCGAGGGGACGGTGGGCATCCGTGTCCCTAACCATGCGGTGTGCCTGCTCGTGGTGGGAGCCATGGCGGCGCCCCTCGCGGCCACAAGCGCCAATCGGAGTGGGAGCCCGCCCCTGGCGACAGCGGAGGAGGTCCTCGCCGAACTGGGCAGCGAGGTCGACGCCATTGTCCGAGTGCCAAGCCGAGGCACCGGACGCGCCTCGACCGTCGTGGACCTCTGCGGCGACGGACCCGTCGTGCTGCGCGAGGGTGAGATCCCCGCGCGACGGATCGAGGCGTACCTCCGCGGACGCGTGTAGGAGCGCCCCTACCCCAGGACGAGCGGGTCGTCGCCCAAAGTGATCAGCTCGATGCGCGCGGGGTCGCTGACCCCCAGCCCGTACTTCGACTCGGCAATGGCGACATGCTTGGGCGGAGGAGTGATGGGCCACGGCTCCCCGGCGACCTCATCGCGAATCCCCTGCAACAGGACCGTTCCCACGGCGGCAACGCCAGACCGAGGACTCCCCCGAGAGAGCGGGCCGCATCGTCGGCTCGAACGCCCTGATCGCGGCAGGGCACGCGGACGAAGTAGGGCCCGCGCTGAGCGCGTAGGAGCCCTCGCCGCACCTGACTCCGCTCGAAGGGCAGGCCCTCGCCGGGGCCGCGAGCGCCATTGAGGTATACCCCGAGGGCGTCGCTGGGCTCGGAGAAGCGGTACAGCTCGATGGTTGCCTCGAGATCAAACCCCGAGGACCGAACCACCCACACGGCTACCCAGCGGAAGCTGTAGCCGAGGTAGAGGGCGGCGCCGCCATTGATGAAGTCGCTCAGGGTGTCACGAAGGTAGATCCGCGGCGGACCATCGACGGCCCACCCCTCGGCCCTATCGGGATCGATGATCGGGTCCGGGAGCTCCTCCATAGCGGCAGCCTCCGTGCCGGGGCCGTCCTCATCCGCCGCCAGGGCGCCGCCCCCGACGCAGAGCGCCACCAGTAGCGCGAGACTAAGCGATGATCTCGCTGATCGACGCGTTCGAGTGGGTACGCTCAATGGCATCCCCCAACAGATGGGCGAGGGTGATGGCCTTGATCTTATCCGGACAGTTCGCTGGGAGAGGCAGCGAGTCCGACACGATAAGCTCTTCGATCACCGAGTCGGCGATCTGCTGCGGAGCATCCCCGCACAGCACGGGGTGAGTCACGCAGCCGAAGACGCGCTTCGCGCCCTTCTGCAGGATCGCCTCGGCGGCCGTGATCAGCGTCGCGCCGCCCAGGATCATGTCATCCAGGATCAGGGCCGTCTTGCCGCTCAGGGCGCCCACGACGTCGATAGCCTCGGCCTCGGTGGGCGAGTCGTCGGGATGGCGTTTGAAGACGACGGCGAGGGAGCTCCCGAGGCGAGTGGCGAGGTTCATGGCGCGATCCACGCCGCCCGAGTCCGGCGCGACCACCACCAACTCCTTGCCGCAGAGCCCTCGCGCGCGGAGTTCCTCTGCCATCACGGCTTGCGAGGGGAGATGGTCCACGGGGATGGTAAAGAAGCCCTGGATGGCGCCCTGGTGCAGGTCCACGGTGAGGACGCGGTTGGCGCCGGCACAGACGATGGTGTCGGCGACGAGCCGCGCCGTGATGGGCTCGCGCCCCCGGAACTTCTGCTCCTGCTTGCCGTAGGGGAAGTAGGGAATGACAGCGGTGATCTGGGCCGCCGAGGCCCGCCGCGCCGCGTCGATCATGACGAGGAGCTCCCAGAGCCGATCGTTCACACTCTCTTTGAAGGTCTGAACGATGAAGACGTTGGCGCCCCGAACGTTCTCGCAGAGTTGGACGCGGATCTCGCCGTTGGGCCAGGTGTCCAGCAGCGCATCCGCGACCTCGCGTCCCGTGTAGTCCGCGATCTTCTGGGTCAGCTCGGCGGCCTCGCGGCCACGGAAGAGCCGGAATCCATTCGGTGAGTTCGGCATCGCGCGTCCTGCCCCGCCTCTCTGGAGGACCGGCACCCGCTTGCTACGGGCCTACCCGGCGCTGGCGACGCTCGACCAAGCCTGTCTTTGGTGACAATCCTGGTTGTTTCCCGTCGCTCTGGCCCACAGGGTACGCCACTCGGCCGAAACCTCGCAAGGCCATCGCGAACTCCATCCCTCTCCACAGGGCAGCGTCGGCCCGAGCCATCTAGGCTGCTCGCACCACTCCAAGGGAGGGTTCGACCCATGTCCAGGAAGCGCCGCCACCGATCCCACACGGTACCCGAGAGGCCCAGCTTCGAGCCGCCAGAAGGCGGCCCGGCCCACGAGCCCATCGACGAGGTCATCGACCGCTGGTGGCCCGGCGAGGATCTGTCCGACCGGGCGAGATGCGTCGTGCTCCTGCGGGCCACGGGATGGGGTCCACGGGCGATCGCAGATGAGCTCGGCATATGCCGCCAGGAGGCCCGTTGGCACTGGTCGCGCGCCCGTATGGCCCTGTTCGCGAGAGTCCGGGACCTCTTGGAGCCGGGGCCCGTGCGAGCCGCCTTCGACCTCCTCGCACAGGGGGAGCCAGTGGAGATCGCCGCCCACGCGGCTGGCCTCGTTGAGCCGAATGTTGAGAGAGCCATGGCGAGAGCACTCGTCGCGGTCATGAGGGAGACGGAGCCGCTCGATGCGGCGGTTCGGCGGCTCTGGGAGGAGTCGACGCGGCAGGGATCGGGCGGGCGTGACCTCCACTAGGGCGCCCGGAAGTCGTCCTCGTCGAAGCGGAGCCGGTAAGCGCGGCGCACCCGATCGCCCGGCAGTGCCCGGTCCCAGACCTCCATGCCTTCGAGAACCGTCGCGAAAGCGCCTGGAAAGCCGTTACCGGTGAGGTCATCCAGGGCCACGAGGAATCGGGAGGACGCCAGGCCATCGCCTTCCGGCTCCATCGCCACCCTGCCCCTCGTGAGGCTCAGGGCGGACGGTTCCCACGGCGCCGGGGGCCCCATGCCTCCCGTGCCATTGCCGCGCGGGCAGCCCATCTGCACCGTCATCCCAGGCGCCACGCGGTGCACGACGGTGTTCGAGTAGAGCCCGGCATCGAGTAGACCCAGGAACCGTGCCGCCGCGATGGGCTGGCTGTCCGCCTCGACGCGGACGAGGGAGGCACCCGTGTCAGTCTCGAAGACCACCAGGGCGGGATCGCTATCCAGGCGCGCCAGTCGGCCCCATGCGAGGCTCCCGACGGCAATGTCGCCCGAGATGGGCCGGCCCCACCAGGAGGTGCCCTCGGGATGGGCCGCCACGCCCTGTGGATCCAGGGCGAGCAGCACCGCTCCGTCCGCCGAGAACACCGTCTCAAGGGCGCCGTAGCGCGCCACGTCTGCCGTCCTGCCCACGCCAGGGAGGTCGCTGGTCATGGCGACGAAGGGCGGGCTCCCGTCCCCAAGGTCGCGCACATAGGCGATCCGACCATCGATGGGATGGGCTGAGGGCCCCCACTCATCGCCGGGTAGGGCGGTCAGGCGTCGCACGGCGTTGGTCGCCGGCTCCCATTCGGCGATGTCCCACCCCGCGTCGTAGGCGTCGGTCGAGAAGAGCACGCGCTCTCCATCGGGATGAGGCCGCGGAGTACGCAAGCCTCCCGCATGAGGCATGACCCGTTGAGCGCCCGACTCCACGTCGTGGACCTCCAGGTCCTGGTGGTCGCCGGTCGCGCGCAGAACGACGAGGGTTCGGTCATCCAGCCAGCCAGGGTGTGAGTAGTCCGAGCCCGCTGACGAGAGGACGGGCGTCACCGCCCCGCTTCGGCGGTCGAGCACCAGGATCCGGCGCGCGCCCTCCTCGCCGGACGCGAAGGCCACCCGGTAGCCGTCCGGCGCCACCGAGGGCTGAGCGTCGAGATCCGGCGTGTCCACGAGCACGCGGGCCTCACTGCCATCGGGGAGGGCGGCGCCGATGGCCGTTCCGCCCAGCCCCGGCGTCGCGTACAGGATGCGGTCCGCCTCGTACTCGCTCGCTAGCATGACCCCCAGTACGCGCAGGCTGTCACGCTGGATGGGCACCAACACACGCGCGTAACGGTACCCGGGCCGGCTGATCAGAAAGGCTACCGTCTCCCCGTCAGGCTGGATGTCGAAGAACCGCACCATGAAGGCCGAACGGTTCGCTCCTCGCGGCTCCGGCGTTGCCACCAGTTCATCGCCACGGTAGACCTCGGCCCGGACGTTCCCCGGGTGAACGTAGAGGGTAACCAGGGCGGATTCCCTGTAGTCGGCGAGGGGACGCAGGATCCCCGGCGCAGGCGCATCGAGGCGGCTCCTGGTCCCCTGGTTACGAGGCGCGCGGAGTTGGCCGGAGGCGCATGACGCGAGCGCGAGGACCAGCACGACTGAGAGGACGGTGGCTCCGACGGGGCGCCTGAGGAGTCTGGCGATCATGGTCGTCACCCCGAGGCTAGGCCGCGCCGACGCCACCCGAGGAGGCAGTGGCGCGCTCCTGGGCACGGACCTCGCGCCGCTCGCGTCGGGAGTACTTCCCCCATCGGCTCACGATAACCGCGGACAGACACAGCGCGAAGGCCGAGATCAGCGCACACTGGGCCAGGAACAGGCCGCTCCCCGTCCATGACCCCGCCATGCTGGACTTGATGAGCTCCTCTATGGGTGGGGTGAAGATGCGGCTCAGAAGGCCTACGGCGGAGCCGATCGCGGAGGCCGGGACCATCGGTAGGGACGCGAAGCCCTCAGTCACTCGCTCCGCGACCTCCGAACGCGAGAACCCCAGCACGACCACGACCCACGCGAACACCGAGTACCCCTCGCTCCCCAACGTGTAACCGGAGAGCAGGAAGAAGACGGCGGTGCTCGCCAGAGCGATGAGGGCCGTATTGACCCCTAACACCAGCGCACCGGCCGCGCTGGGCGCCAGGGCCGCGGGGGCCTGCACCGCCGCGTAGACGACTGGCGGGACGAGCAGCAGCCCGATGACGGCAAGGGACGCAAGCACCTCACCGAACAGAAGCGCGACATGGTGCTCCTCCTCGCCTGGGCGGACCCACGAGCCCTCGGTGCGGAGACCGTTGGCCCTTCGGTAAGAGACGAGGCAGCCCATGGCTAGGGCCGCAAGGGAGAGGTACAAGGCCATGTTCTGCGGGGCGTCGCCGCGGTCCAGCCAGTGGGGGAGGTTGCGGTGGATGAGGTATACGGCCGCCACCGAGCAGAGGACATCCCAAACCACCGACCATGCGGTGAAGTGGCTCTTGAAGGCGCCCCTGAAACGGCTGCTCAACTCTGACACCGGCGACCGAACCTCTTCGAGGAGAAGGAGTACCCCAACGCCCCTGCGCCCACACCAGGCGCCGCCTGACCCACGGAAGGGAGTCTACTCAACCCTCTTCGGTGGGTCAAGCGGCGAGCCAGGCGCGCAAGGGGGTTGTCAGGGGCCCGATCCGTTCGGTAGTATTACCCTCGCTTGAGCGGCGGGCCGCCGCCCGCTCTTTGTTTGTTGCCTGTGGCGAGATAGCTCAGTCGGTAGAGCACCGCACTGAAAATGCGGGTGTCCCCAGTTCAATTCTGGGTCTCGCCACCATCCCTACGAACCTCGGGCCGCTCGCAGGTGAGCGGCCCGTTCTGCTTTCATGTGGGCCAGCCCGGATCATTCAAGGCCGTTCTGTGCTGTAGCGGCGCGCTGCTCTTCATGGCTGTCGCGGCGCCGCTTCATCCACCGGGTGTGGCCAATCTTTCCCCCGGACGCTCGTCAGTGACGCCAGAGGAACCGGCGCGCATCGCGCTCCGGCTCGGGCCAGGGCTCCTGGTACAGCCGGGCGAGCACGTCGACCGCCACGGGCAGGGCCACCTCGCTGGGAGGGTTCATGCCGCCCAGTCGCCAGAGCCAGCCCCAGCCCTCCAGCCGGTAGCCGGACACGTACCCGCCGGCCTCGGAGTCGACCACATCCAGGTGCGGGACCCCGGAGCCGCTTGCCGTGCGGTTCGCGACCGCGGGGGTCGCTCGGAGGGTTTCCAGGGTCTCGCGGCTGAGCCACGCTGAGCCCTCGTCGGTGACGCGGAGCAGCGTTGCCGGCGCATCGAGTTCCCCGCTCGTGACACCCACCCCGAGGTTCGACAGTCCCGCTTCGGCGAGCGGCTCCGCGCCGACCCCGCCGTAGAAGCTGTACCCGCCCGTCTCCCACCAGATGCCGCCGTTCTCGATGTAGCCCTTGATGAGCGCCAACCCCTCGGCGGAACTCGCTCCGGGCGGAACCGGGAAGATCTCGCCGTACGGATTGACGATGGCGAACCACTCCTCAGGCGCGTCCAGGGCTGCCCGCAGGTTCTCGAGCGTCACCGCCTCCACCCGCAGGCCGAGATCCGTGACGAGCCGGCTCTCCCGTAGCGCCTGGGTCCACTCCGCGGGCCCGATCTGAGTCCACGTGGGGTTGACGCCCGGAGGCAAGGTCACCACGCCGAGGCGCTGAGGCCGCGTCGCCTCGGGCCATTCCCCGGGCGCCAACCCGCGGAGATCCTCGGGCATCGCGATGGTGGAGACGCCCGGTGACGGCCCCGTCTCCAACTCCAGCCACCCGTCCCGAACCACCCCCACGGGCGGGTCGCCCGCCCAGTCGGGAAGCGGGACCGACACGGCGGAACGTTCCTGCCCGTAGGTGGTGAGCCGCGCGCCTTCCGGGCCACCGCTCCACGAGAACCAGGCCACCCGCCCCTCTCGCAGCACCGCGCCGGCGAGCACGCCGGGACCCTCGGCCAGGAAGCCGTGGGGCGCGATCGTCAGCCCCGCGCCCATCTCATAGGGTTCCCCCGTCGTGTTCGCGGTCACAGTGATATCGCCGTAGGTTGCGCAGAAGATGGGGGTGTCGCCGTCGCCGCCCAGGATCTCCCACGCCAGCAATGGCGCGCCGATCATGGGAGCGCAGACGGACTTCTGGATCTCGTCGAGCCATGCGAGCCACGCGCTGACCTCAGGACGATCCAGGGAACCGGCCCCGATGCGGTAACTGAGGCCATAGCCGAGACCTACCGTCCAGGTGAGCACCTCGTCGTTGGTGACGAACTGCCCCAGGTCGTGGTGGATCATGGCGACCGACTCGTGTCCCAGGGCCTGCGCGAGGGGGAAGGGCCGGAATGTGGAGGGTGGGTAGTCCGCGGAGTAGGGGCGCACCCACGCGGGCGACAACTCCGTCGGGACCACGCGCCAGGTCATCCCGCAGAACTGGGACTCGAAGGCGAGCACGCGGTCCCAGCCTGACTCGGTCGACAGGGGCGCCACGGCGGAGTCCTCCTCGACCATCGAGATGAGCCCCTCGGTGTAGGCCGTGGGCGACGGCGAGGCGGGATTCGTGTCATAGACCCAACCGCGCGCGCCGCACTGGTCCTGGAAGAGCACGGGGACGGGGAACTCCTCCGTGAACTGGGTGCGGGTCCGCTCGTTCGCCGCTCTCACCGCTTCATCCCAGAAGGTGATGGTCCACCCGCGATTGGTGCCATAGATCTCGCCGTAAGGCTCTCCCTCGAGGTTCCGGGCCAGAGGCTCCTCACCCGCGGCGAGGAAGCTCGGACCCCGGGGTTCGTCACACCACCAAGTCGGGTTCGTGTACGGAACGAAGAGGATGCCCCGCTCATCACAGGCGGCGATGAGGTCGGCCAGATCCTGGGAAGTGCCCCAACTCTCCGCCGGCGGCAGATGGTCGGGGTATTCCTTGTCGAACCCGCCCTTGAGGTAGGCGGCGGTATGGAGCACGGAGGGCGAGGGTAGCCGGTCTACGTACGCGGCCGTGCTCGCCGCGTCGCCGCCGTAGTAAACCAGCACCGACCGCCGGAAGGCATCCAGCAACTCGGGGGGCATCTTGGCTGCCAGCGGCCGGGCGAGCTGGTTGGCCGCGGAATAGCCCTCCAGGGCCGAGAAGGGCTCCCGCCCGAAGGTGACCCGCGTTGTCGGGGCTTGCCACGTCTCGCCGTCGGCAACGTGGGCATCGTAGCGCCGGGAGGCGAAGGGCCCTTGGTCGTCACGGCCACAGGAGAGGTGACCCGGCACGAAGGCGAGGGAGGGATCCTCCGCCGCCTCCCAAGGGCCGTGCTGCCTTGGAGCCACCCGGTACCAGCTCAGGCTTCCAGCCTCCGTCTCCAGGTGCTGGAAATCAGAGAAGCCGGCGGGATAGGGAACCTCGAACCGCAAGGTCCGCACGGGCGCCATGCGATAGAAAAGAGGGTAGCCCCCCGTCTCCACCCACACCCCGCCGTCCTCGGCGAAGCGCGCTATGGCATCGGCCCACTCCAGCAGGTCGACGCCGTCGGGCGCCGGCATCCATTCGCCGTAGGGGTTCACAATCGCCCACGGGCGCTCATCGCCGACTACTGCTTGCTCGAGGTCCGCGAGGGACTCGATGGCTTCGGCCTGGAAGCCGGCGGTCCGCAGGTCGCCGAGCCACTCGCCCGCCGTGACGCCGGACCAGCTCCCGCGGCCCGATGGGCCCGCCAGTTGAATCACGGCAACGCGACGGTCAGCGGGTGCGCTCTCCTCACTCAGCCCCCTGAGCGCGGCAGGGATGGCAAGGCGCGCTACCGGCGCCTGGGCCGCGTCCACGGCTCCACCGATCCAGAGCACCCCACCCCGCCCCATCCGCTTCAACGATAGCCACGCCCCGTGCTCCGAGGTGACGAGAGCCGTGGCCCCCACCTCCGGTGACGGCGGCCGGTTCACGATCGCCGTCGCCCCATCGATGGCGCCGACGGCCTCGCCGAGCAGTGATCTCCCATCATCGGTGACGCTGACCGTCACGGGCTCGTCCACGTCCGGCCGCTGCACGGCATCGCCGCCGAGCAGGCGGCGGTAGCCTTGCGGGCCCGACGCCGCCTCGCCGGTCCACGTTCGCGCATCCTGGCTCGACTGCTCCTGGAAGAACCCCCGCAGCAGCTCCAGCCCCACCCCGAAGTTGCCGTTACTGGGCGTGATCATCCGGCGCACGGCCTGGTCGCTGAATCGCAGAGGACCCGGCGACTGCGCTCGCAGAACCAGGGGGCCCGCGGAGGACACCGACAGGCTGACGTCCACGGCGTCGATCGCCGGGGTCAGGCTCACGCGCACCGTGAGACCGGCCGCGCTCGTTTCGGCCACCAGCGCGTCGCCGGCCCGAGACCACTCCACCGACGCGGCCGATGATGAGACCTCGGCGCCATCGGCCAGCCCCACGGACCACAGGACCGCCTCACCGATGGTGTCTCCCGAGGGCCCGCTGAACCTCAGATGGCCGTCGTCGCGCTCCACCTCCACGGAGTAGTCTCCGCATGCGAGCACGTATCCGGCGTCCGTGTCAGTAACACCGACCTGTGCGAACGCAGTCGTCAGGGCGAGGACAACAGTCATGTAAGGCATCTTGGGCTCCTTGAGAGACGAATGAAGCGGAGCCGCGCCGTCAGACCGGCGACGCGGCTCCGAGAGAGGCGCTACGGCTGCTTCACGATATCGGCAACGGTCGTGAGAGTGAGGGTCTGACCCTGCAACTGCCACTGCATCTCCCCGATGACGGCCATGTAGGGGGCATCCGCTTCCTGCACGGTCACGGTGCGGATCCACTCGCCGCCCTTCGTCATCGCGGCGCCACGGAAGCGAAGCTCGGGCGCGTCGGCGCTGGGCTTGATAGGCGTTCCATCGGCCTCGAAGCCGTAGTAGTGCCAGGTCGAGGGGCGGAAATCCATGGTGTCCGACGTGGCCACCCAGACGCCCCAACCCGAGGGCTCGATGTCGCTCTTGAGGGTGACGCTTGCGCGGCCCGCGGTCGAGTGGCAGGCCCAGTCCAGCGCCGGCCATGGCCCGCCGGATCCCAGGCGGTGCAGGAAGGCGACCATGGCGGGCTTGAGGCGGCCTAGGATCACATCGATGCCACCCATGTCATGTCCGCCGTTGGGAGCATAGAGAATGGACGTCGGCCCCGGTATGTCGTCGAAGTACAACTGAGCCGACTCGAGGGTCCAGTAGGGATCGTTCGCTCCGGCGAGGATCAGCACGGGCTCCGTCACGTGCTGCCGATAGGTGTAGGGGTCAACGATGCTCCCGAGCACCGCCCCCTCGGGCGACTGGAGCCGGTCCTGGAGGCCGTACTCGGTGTAGTCGTCGATCTGCTCGCTGTAGGCCCCGTACACTTCCCGCTGCTGGTCCATCTGGGCGGCCATGTTGAGGTTGTCGTAGACGATGGGGATCATACCGATGACCCTGTCGTCCACCGTGCCGGTGAACCAGGTGGTCCATCCGCGCTTCGAGGCGCCGGTAGTCACGAAGCCCTTCAGCTTGTGGTGATGCTCGCGGTCCAGATACTGCTCGATGGCATCCATGGCACGCACCACCGACTTCGTCATGGGGAACAGCAGGGGCCAGGACCCATCCCCCGTGTCTAGGTACTGCACGAAGGTGTAGGCGATGAGGGCGTCCTCCTTGAGGCCATCGTAGAGCGGCTGTTTGGGGATCCCTCCGAGCACCGCGATGATCGAGTTGGACTCCTTCACCAGCTGCGAGCCCAGCATTATGTAGGTCGTGTCCGGCTGGCCACCCGTGATGAACACGGTGGCCAGCTTGGTATCCTCAACGTTGTCCGGCATCAGGATCCAGAGCGGGTGGTCCCATTCGCCCCCCTGCCAGGTCTGGCTCACCATCTCCAGCTTCGCGAGCTTGGTGCCAAGCTGCTCCGTAACCTCGGTCACGGACCAGCGGAAGCTGGGATCTGGCGCATTGACGTAATCCATCACCGGCTGCGCTGTCGCCCCTGTCGCCATCATCAGGAGCATCACCGTCGCTGCTAGAGTCTTCATTGTGGCAGTTCCTCCTATGTCGCCGGGCGCCGGCCTGATGCGCCCACTCACTTGGTCGTCTTCCTCGGGGGCCTGCGCCTGGCCTGCGCTAGGTGCTCGTCGAACCAGTCGCCGATGGCCTCCAGCCGTAGTTCCCGCAGATCCGGCGGCCCCCCGCGGGATAGGCCGTGGCTCGCTTCACGCGGGAAGCGCACGAACTTCGTCTTGCGTCGTAGCATGCGCAGGGCCGAGAAGACCTGCTCTGACTGCTCGACGTTGCAGCGTAGATCGCCCTCGGCGTGGATGATCAGCAGTGGCGTCCGCACCCGATCCATGAACCGCATGGGGGACATGTGCCACAGCCCCTCGGGCTCCGCCCAGGCGTTCCCGGGGAAGTAGGCGTCGGGCCGCATGGGGAAGTCCGAGTTGCCGGCGAAGGACACCAGGTTCGACACGCACCGCTGGGTGCATGCTGCCGCGAATCGAGTCGTGTTCCCCACGACCCAGTTCGTCATGTACCCCCCGTAGCTACCGCCCGCGACGCCCATCCGCTTCTCGTCCACATAGCCCTCCGCCAGCAGTGCGTTGACGAAGGCCATCAGTTCGGGGAAGTCCGCCTCTCCCCACTTACGGCGCAGCCCCTGCATGTAGGCTTCGCCGCGGCCCTGGCTCCCGACGGGATTGGTGAAGAGGATGACGTAGCCCTTGCCCGCGAGCCACTGGAACTCGTGGAAGAAGCCCGCGCCGTACTGGGTGTGGGGCCCTCCGTGGATCTGGAGGATCATCGGGTACTTCCTCGATGGAACGAAGCCAGGGGGCTTGAGGACCCACCCCTGCACCTTGCGACCCGTCTCGGCGCATTCGACCCACATCTCCTGCGGCCGAGAGAGATCCAGGGTGGACACGAGGTCGCCGTTCGGGTTCCAGAGGGTCTTCGGACGCCCACCGGAAGCGGTGGATACGGCCTGCACAAGGCCCGGCTCGACGGGGCTCTGAGTCGTTACGATGACCTTTCCGCCGACCTCCTCCGTGAAGCCGTAGGTATGCGCGTGTCCGCCGAGCAACACCCGCGGCTTCCCGCCATCCAGGCGGCAGCATAGGAGCTGGGTGGCGCCCTCGTTTGCGACGAGGACATCCACGGCATTGCCCTCGGGCGCTAGGGTGAACGCCCGGAGGCCTGGGCTGCCCTGGCAGTCACAGAGGGTGTAGGGACTGCAGGTCTGATCCAACTCGGGCATGATGTCCCGCGCCTCGCCCTTGCCCGTCGCCTTCACCATCCAGACGTGCGCGTTGCGGGTGCCCCAGCTGTCCTTGTCCTCCTCGTAGCCGAGGTAGAGCAGGCGCCTACTGTCGGGCGTCCACAGCAAGCTGTCTTTGGGGCCCGTGGGCGCCTCCAGGGTTCGGACCTGCCCTCCATTGACCGGGCGGACGCAGATCCGAACATCGTGGGGCTTGTACTCTACGTCCCGGACCACGGTCCAAGCGAGGCTCTTGCCGTCGGGCGACCACGCGGCCGAGCCCACGTAGGCCTTCCCCCGGGTCAGCCGCTCGCACTCGCCGGAGTCGACGTCAACCGCGTAGAGCTGTGGCGGAACCGTGCTCAGGAACCCATGCCCGTCCAGGCGGTACAGGGAGCTCTCGATGACACGGGTCGGCCCGGATCTGTGGGCCCGCTTTCGCTCCTCGGCCGCTTCCTTGGTGTCCTCCTCGGGGCGAGGCTGGTAGATGAACAGGAGCTTGGAGCCGTCCGGCGACCATTGCTGGAGACTGATCGATCCCGCCGGTAGCTTCGTCAGCTTGCGCGAGTCGCCGATGCCGACGGGCATGACGTGCACTTGCGCGGTCTCGCTCCGGGACGACACGAAGGCGAGGGCCCGGCCATCGGGCGACCAGAGGGGCTGACTGTCGCTATGGTCGCCCTCCGTGATCGCGCGCGCGTCGCCCGACTCCGTGTCCACGAGGTAGAGGTTCGAGTGGTAGCGGTTCTTCTCGGTATCGCACCGCTGCACGGTCACGACGCACGATCGGCCGTCGGGCGCTAGGGCGGGGCTGCCGGGCAGCCGCAGGGCGAAGAGATCACCTATCTCGATGGGCCTCCTCTTCGAGGCGCTCTTGCTGGCTCGCGCGGGCTTGGCGCTCAAGGCGACATCATCTCCTCCGGGACCAGGGTGTGCGGGATAGCTTGCCTCGCCATCGGGACTGGACCATGATACTTGGGAACGAACATGGTCGCGAGTCTGTCAGTGCCGATGGCCTACACACCGCGGCTGGAGAGTTACCCCTCAAGGAGCCGCAGAACGTGGCCGAGCATGAGAGCAGCCCCCCATTCGCCGAGGTTCTGTTGGCCCGGCGCCGAGGTGAGGAGAGCCTCGTGCTCACCTACTCACTCCCCTTCCCCACCCCGGCTGAGGGCTGGCTCGGGGCCTATGTCCTCGTGCCCCTGTCGAGCGGCTCCGCGACGGGGTACGTCGTTGGCGTCGCGGATCGTGAGCCTGAGGGCGAGTTCCAGGTCCGACCCATCCTCGAGGTCCTGGACGACTCGGCCCGCTTGAGCCCAGAGCTCGTGGAGTTGGGCCGCTGGATCGCCTCGGAGTACTGCGCCGACCTCGCTGCCTGTCTGCAGGCTATGGTGCCAGCCGGAGCCCAAGAGGAGGTAGTGACCGCCTACCAGGCTGTGAGTTCCGCGGACGAACCGGCTCCCGCCCAGGCGTCCCTCTTCGGGGCTGAGGAACTCGAACCCGAGCCATCTCCTCTGCTGGTCGTGCTTCGAGCGTCCGATGGGCCGCTCACCACCGCGGAGATGGAGTCAATCCTGGGCCAAAAGCCCTCGGACTCGGAGCTTGCGGCGCTCATCAAGGAGGGATTGGTCCGCGCCCGCCACGTCCTCGCCCCCGCGCGGAGTAGCAGGAAGACGCTCCTGGCCCTCCAGCCGGTTCCCGGCGCGGACGTCGAGTCTCTCCCCAAGCGAGCTTCCGCCCAGCGGGAGATCCTGCGCGAGATCCTGAGGCGGCAAGAGCCTCTCCCCCTCGTCGATCTGGAGAAGCGGCGGGCCGCCGCCCGTCAACTCGTGGAGAAGGGCCTCGCCCGGGTGACCTCTATCCCCGTGCTCCGAAGACCGGCGAGCCACGGGGTTGGAGCGAGCGCGGCGACCGTCCGGCAGACGCGCCACCAATGCGCCGCTGTCGCCGCCATCAACCAAGCGATAGATCGGCGCCAGGGCGAGTCCGCGCTCCTCCACGGGATCACCGGCAGCGGGAAGACCGAGGTCTATCTCTCGGCTATCAGCCACGCCCTGGAGGTCGGCGGCCGAGCCATCGTTCTGGTCCCCGAGATCTCCCTGACCCCCCAGACGGTCGGCCGCTTCCAGGCTCGCTTCGGCGACCGCGTCGCCGTGCTCCACAGCGCCCTGGGAAGAGGTGAACGCCTCGATGAGTGGACTCGGGCCCGCGATGGGGATGCGAGCATCGTCATTGGCGCGCGGTCGGCGGTGTTCGCCCCGGTGGAGGACCTGCGGCTTATCGTCATCGATGAGGAGCACGAGGCCTCCTATAAGCAGAACTCGACGCCGCGGTATAATGCGAGAGAGGCGGCGCTCGCCAGGGGCCGGCAGACCGGCGCGGCCGTCGTCCTCGGAAGCGCGACGCCGAGCCTCGAGTCCTACTTGGCGGCCAGAGAGGGCGACCATAGGCTGCTGGTACTGCCCGAGCGCGTGGCGGGTGGCGGGCTGCCCCCTGTGGAGATCATCGACATGCGGACCCAGCCCTACGTGCGCCGCCAGGCCCTCGTCTCCGAGCCGCTCGAGGCCGCCCTGCGCGACACTCTAGACCGAGGCGAGCAGGCTATCCTGCTTCTGAATCGGCGAGGTTGGGCCCCCTTCATCCTCTGCCGAGAGTGCGGCGAGGCCATTCGGTGTGCCGACTGCGACGTCTCCCTCACCTACCATCAGCGGGAGAACCTGCTCCGATGCCACCACTGCGGCCACGAGCGACCCACCCCACTCGTGTGCTCCGTGTGCCATTCCGAGCATCTCCATCCCATGGGCACGGGGGCCGAGCGAGCGGAGCAGGAGGTGCGGGAGTTCTTCCCCGATGCGCGGCTCCAGCGTATGGACCGCGACACGACCCGCGAGAAGGGCGCCCACGGACGTATCCTCAGCCGCTTCGAGCGTGGCGAACTGGACATCCTCATCGGTACCCAGATGATCGCCAAGGGGCTGGACTTCCCCCGAGTCACGCTCGTAGGCGTGCTGATGGCCGACACGGGACTGCACTTCCCCGACTTCCGCGCCGCGGAGCAGACCTTCTGCCTGCTTACTCAGGTCTCCGGCCGCGCCGGGCGCGGCGGGCTGGGCGGACGGGTGGTCGTTCAGACCTTCAGCGCGGACCACTATGCGATCGAGCATGCGGCCCGACACGACTACATGGGCTTCTACGAGAGCGAGATCGAGCTGCGCCGCCGCCACCAGTACCCACCCTTCAGCCGGCTAGCGAACGTGCTCTCCACCGACGAAGACCCCTTCCTCGCTCAGCGGGCCGCAGAGGCCTTCGCCACCGCGGCCGAGGCCACCCGGCCGGAAGAGGGGCGCGTGAGCGACGCCAACCCGGCCGCTCTCTCCCGGCTGCGTGGCACGTACCGCTTCCATGTCGAGATGTTCGCCCCCGCCGCCTCTCTGGTTGCATGGTGCCGCAACGCCTGGGCCAGCACTCCGGAGGAGTTCCGCAAGGGGCTCACCATTGATGTTGACCCCCTCTCCCTGTTGTAGTTAGATAGGCCAAACATTAGGCGTTGACCCAAGGAGGCGCCTCGTGGCACTTCGCGACATTGTGGTGCTCGGCGATCCCGTGCTGCGGACCGTAGCCGAAGAGGTGCGGGAGATCGACGACTCCATCCGTGCCCTCGCCGAGGACATGATGCAGACGATGATGGAGGCGCCGGGGATTGGCCTCGCAGCGCCCCAGGTCGGCGTGAGCCTCCGCCTGATCACCCTGGACCTTGAGGAGATTCACGGTCCCCTTGTGAACCCGCGGATTATCCGGACGTCCAAGGAGCAAGAGTCGGACCTGGAGGCCTGCCTCAGCATCCCCGAGGTCCAAGGCCTCGTGCGACGCCCGTCGTCCATTGTGGTCAAGGGACTGGACCTCGACGGGCGGGATGCCGTCATCAGGGCCGAAGGCCTGGTGGCTCGCTGCCTCCAGCATGAGATCGATCACCTGGACGGGGTGGTATACCTCGATCGGGTCTCCGACCCAAAGGTGAAGGTCTACTATCCGGTGCCTGACGCCGACGGCGAGGGCGCCGTCTACGAGTCCGAGCTGGTGGCCGTGGAGGAGGTTCGTCGGCGCTTTGAGGCGCGCTACGCCTCGAAAGCTCCCGCCTAGCGGCGAAGCGAGGTGACACTTGTACCCAGACCATGTGGACGAGGCCTTCGATCAAGCCGAGCGGCTACGCGAGTCGGGCAACTACGCCTCCGCGCGCGCGTTGTACTTGCTCGTCCTCGAGGAGTGGCCCGACTACGCCCCCGCCCACGTGGGACTCTCCGTGTGCACTCTTCACCTGGGCAGGATCGAGGATGCCCTCTCCGACCTGCGCCGGGCCGTCGACCTAGACCCAGGCAACCCCGCATATCGAACTGACCTCGCGCACGCTCTGAACACACTCGGCCGGTACGGCGAAGCACGCCGGGAGATGCGTCGGGCGCGGCGCGACCGCATCGAGGGAGACAAGGCGCGATGAGCCTCCGCATCGTCTTCATGGGCACGCCGGACTGCGCCCGGCCGTCGATGGAGGGTCTGCTGGAGCGGGGCCACTCCCTCATGGTCGTCTGCCAGCCTGACCGGCAGCGCGGACGTGGCCGTCGTGTGGGGCAGCCGCCCGTGAAGCTCTGCTGCGACGCCCACGGTCTGCCGCTGATACAGCCCCACTCGGTCAACACCGAGGAGGCACACTCGCTCATCGCCGAGTTCGACCCGGATCTCTACTGCGTGGTCGCCTTCGGCCAGATACTGAAGCCAGACACGCTCAGTATCCCGCGGCTGGGGGCTATCAATTTGCACTTCTCGCTGTTGCCCCGCTGGCGCGGAGCGGCCCCTGTTGAGTACGCGATCTGGCATGGTGACGCTGTGACCGGAGTCTCCACCCAGTTCATGGTCCAGGCTCTCGATGCGGGCGATGTCATCTTTCAGGCCGAGGAGCCGATCCGCCCGACGGACACGGCGGGCGATCTCATGGAGAGGCTAAGCGCGCTGGGAGCCGAGGTGCTGGCCGAGACGGTCCGGTTGATCGAGTTGGGCGAGGCGCGGGCGGAGCCGCAGGACCCGGCGGGTGTAACTCTGGCCCCTCGCATCAAGCCGGAGGAGGGCGAGATAGACTGGCACGCGGACGCGGATTCCATCGCGCGCCACATCCGCGCCTTCAACCCCCGTCCGGGGTGCCACACGCAGTGGGCCGACACCAGCGTCAAACTGTGGCGAGCATGGCCCCAGGATGGCGAGGGAGAGCCCGGCGAGGTGCTGGCGATCGAGGGCGATACCCTCGTGCTCGCCGCGGGTCAGGGCGCCGTGGCCCTCGCCGAGGTCCAGCCCGAGGGCCGGGCGCGACAGACGGGTCGGGACTTCGCCAACGGGCGTCACCTGGCTCCCGGCCACCGGCTGCCGGCGCCGCATCGTTCCGAGTTACGTCCCGCGGCAAGGCAGGAGTCCTGACAGGACCGGCGTATTCCACAGGGGGACAGGCAACGAAAGGCGCTCCGGCGAAGGACCAGGGAGCGTGAACGTCGAACCTTTGATCGATTCACAGTAGGGCTTTCCCTCGTGGGTTTTGCATCTGTGAGTCGATCCCGTAAGCCGGAGAGCCGGTCGCAGTAGGTTTGAGCGCCTCTCAGGGCGAGGGTAGGTTGTGGCATGACGGAGCAAGAGAGAGACGCGGTTCTCGCAGAGGCTGACGCGCTGCGGGTCGGTGGCGACTACGCTAGTGCCCAGCCCAAGTACGAGAGCCTGGTCGAGGAGTTCCCCGATTTCGGCCTCGCGCACACCGGTCTCGGACACTGCCTGCTGAACACCGGGATGTTCGACGAGTGCCTCGAGCAGTTCAAGACCGCGGTAACGCTGGAGCCTACGAACATCACCTTCCTCCTCAACTACGGAAAGACCCTCTGCATGCTCGGGGAGTATGATGACGCCAAAGCGCAGTTCGAGAAGGTGCTAGCCATCGACCCCGATCATGACGATGCTTTGGAGCAGATGCTCTACTTCCCGAGCTAGTCCTCACCACGAACGGACACAGATACCCTGCGTGATCCCGTGGGACCCGCGCGAGCGGGGTCTGTTCCGCCGTTAGGGGGATCCCTCCCAGTGAACGAGTGTCACATCAAGTTTGAGCCGGACAACGTCCACGTCCGGGTCGCTCCGGGCGACACGATTCTGGCTGCGGCGAAGGCGGCCGGCATCACCCTCCCCACGCCCTGCGGCGGTCAAGGGACCTGCGGGCGCTGTCGATGTCAGGTGATCTCCGGTACGACCGGCCGGGCCGAGGCCCAACGAGACCACCTCTCCGAGGACGAGTGGGCTCGTGGCTGGAGGCTCGCCTGCCAAGCCACAGTGGAATCCGATCTGGTGGTCCACCTGCCGGCGGACGTCCTGGGCTCCGTTGCCGCGATCCTCGAAGACAGCGCCTTCAGTGGGCTGCAGCTCGGTCCGAGCCCTGAGATTCGAAAGCTACACCTCGTCCTGGACCCACCCAGCCTCGCGGATCAGCGCGATGACCTCACCCGGGTCCTCGACGCCCTCGCCGCTGAAGGGGTCCAGGTGACAGCCGTCGACCACCCCGCTGTCCTCCCTTCGCTCAGCGCGGCTCTTCGGTCCGATGGCTTCCGGGTCACCGCGGTCCTCCATGCTGACGTGCTGATCGGCGTGGAGCCGGGCGACACCGTGGACGAGGTCTACGGCGTGGCCGTGGATCTCGGCACCACGACGGTAGTCGCGTATCTGGCCCACCTTCCCACGGGCGCGCGACTCGCCGTCGCCTCCGAGGTCAATCCCCAGGTGTCCTTCGGGGATGACGTCGTCTCGCGGATCAGCCATATCACCGACTCACCCCAGGGCCTCGCGACCCTGTCCGAGGCGGCGCGACAGTGTGTCCTCGATCTCGTCGACCGGCTCGCGAAGACGGCGGGCATCCCCGCCGAGCGTATCTACAGCGTTCACATCGTCGGCAACTCGACCATGTCCCACATCTTCGTGGGGGCCGATCCGCGCAACATCCCCCAGGCGCCGTACATCCCCGCGATCCACCGCTCCGTAACCGCCCCATTGCGTGAGTTCGGCATGAACGGCGTGGCCCCAGGCTCGCGGCTCTGCGCCCTGCCCAACATCGCCGGCTGGGTCGGATCGGACACCGTGGCCGTGATCCTGTCGACGGGCATGCACNNAACGGCGAGATCGTAGTCGGCGACCGAGACCGTCTCGTATCCTGCTCCACGGCGGCCGGCCCCGCCTTCGAGGGCGCCGGCATCCGGTACGGTATGCGCGGGGCGACGGGCGCCATCGATCACGTCTGCATCGAGGACAGGTCGCTGCGCGTTACGACCATCGGCGGCGAGCCGGCGCGAGGGATCTGTGGCACCGGCCTCATTGACGCCGTCGCCTGCATGTTGGAGGCGGGGCTTGTACTGGAGACGGGACGGATGCTGACCGCAGACCAGGCGACGGGCGCATCGGACGAGCTTCGGCGCCGTCTGGTCAGCTTCGACGACGCCCCCGCCTTCGTGCTTGCCGCGGCGGAGGAGAGCGCGCTCGAGGGGCCGGTGCTGCTCACTCAGAGGGATATCCGACAGCTGCAGCTCGCCAAGGGCGCCATCGCCACCGGCGTGCGGATCGCCCTCAAGGAGCGTGGCGCCGATGCGGACGCCGTGGAGGAGATCCTCCTCGCGGGCGCCTTCGGAAGCTACGTCGACCCCGCGAGGGCCGCCGACATCGGGCTCTTCCCGCGCGAACTCGTGGGCAAAGCGCGCGCCATCGGCAACGCCGCCGGCGCCGGAGCCTACCTGGCCCTGGTGTCGGCCGACCACGCGGCCCAGGCGGATGAGATCGGCGATGCCGTCGAATACTTGGAGTTGGCGGGCCGATTGGACTTTGATATGGTGTTTGCTGACGAGATGCTCTTCCCCGAGCCCAAGTGACGGCATTTGTGCCCGGTGGCGAGGTCTCGGCGGTTTTCGAGGGAACTCATGGAGTCGGCAGGTCAAGCGGTCGGGCAAGTGGAAGCCCCGACTGCGCACTAAGTATGTGGCGCGTCGAGCGCCGACAAGCGGATAGCGGAGGGAATGTCACATGGCGGAGCTGGGCGATCTTTCCCAGGCGATCATCAACGGCGATCTGAACACGGCGAAGTCCACGACCCAGGAGCTCCTGGACGGCGGAGCGAGTGCTCAGACGGTCGTCACGCAGGGTCTCGTCCCCGGGATGGATGTCGTGGGTCAGAAGTTCAAGGCCAACGAGTTCTACGTTCCCGAGGTTCTCATCGCGGCGAGGGCCATGAAGGGCGCCATGGAGATACTCCGGCCTTTGCTTGCCGAGAGTGGAGTCGAGCCGGAGGCGCGGATCGCTATCGGCACCGTGGCCGGCGACCTTCATGACATCGGCAAGAACCTGGTCGCCATGATGCTCGAGGGCGCGGGCTTTGAGATCATCGACCTCGGCGTCGACGTGGCGGCCGACAAGTTCGTGGAGGCTGTCAACGAGAAGCAGGCCGACATCGTCGCACTGTCCGCCCTTCTGACGACGACCATGCCGGCCATGAAGGACACCATCGATGCCCTCACGGAGCATGGCGTCCGCGAGAGAGTGAAGGTCATGATCGGCGGCGCGCCCGTCACCCAGGCCTACGCCGACGAGATCGGCGCTGATGGCTACTCGCCCGACGGAGCCGCAGCCGTGGACTTGGCCAGGGCGCTGCTCGGGAAGTAAGGCGCTGCGCTAACCAGCAGGCTCACGGAGGCGGGGCCGCGACAGCGGCTCCGCCTTTGTTTGTCTGGACATCTCACCGCTGCCAGCCGTTGATCTCGCGCTCAAGCTCAATCAGAGTGCGGTCGGGCCCGCCCGCGGCCGGGCGGAACCGGACCTCGAACCGCGCTGGATAGGTGTAGTCCCAGTTACCCTCATCGACCATCGCTTCGGTCACGAAGTGCAGGAGGTGGTCGCCGTCGGGCGGATGCGGTGCCACGCACTGGGTCCGGGCCACCGTCTTGGAGACCGACAGCCGGTGCCCGAGTTCGGCATGGCGGACCTCAACCCAGACGCACCCCGCCTCGCCCGGATCGAGCCAAGCATCGACAATGTGAATGCCCCCCTGGATGCCATCACGCACATCGATCGACGGCACCCGCCCACCAGCGGCCACCCATTCCACCCGCGACTCGCTCCCGCTCTCTGGCCTCTCCGCGGGCGGGAGAGCCAGGGACTCCGCAATCTGCTGGGAGGTGGGCAGAAACTCGTCGGGGTCCCTGGTATCGGGCCTCCGCTCAGCGCCGGGTGGGTCGTAGCCCCAGCCGTGCGCCCACACCCCTGCCGACCACGCGACGTACCCCCATGCGGCAAGCAGCCCCGCGAGGGCGACGCACCCCACGGCAGCCCAGATGCAACATGCTCGTCGCCGCCCGCGCCGGTCGTCAGCCACGGCCAGCCCTCATCCCCATCATCAGAACTGCCAGGCCTCCGTCGCGCGCGCCACTATCAGCAGCGTCCCATAAGGCTGGAGTTCCACATGAAACGCGCCGGTCGTGTCATTCGCGCCGAGGGCGACGCCGGTCCACGTATCATCTTCGCCCAGGCCGAGTGCCTCCAGATCCACCTCGATGCGTGCCGACTGGGGCTCTGGCGAGTCGTTGTGGATCGTCAGCGCAATCGGCGGGTGCGGCGTGGGCTCCGTTCCCGGCGGCTCGCCCCTCCATCGCTCGATCAGCACCCGCTCGTTCGATGAAGTGGCGTGGCTCACCGGCGCCCAGCCCGCCTCGGCGATGGCGCGCACCTTGGGGATGTACTCCATGAACATCGCCCGGTCCCGGTTGTAGAGGGCGGGGTTCTGCCAGTAGGGATCCTCGGCGGCGTTGTGGCTGAAGAAGCTGGGCCAGCAGCCATAGAACAGGCAGCGGTCGAAGTACCGCCGGACCGACTCCTCGGTGAACTCATCGTAGTGAGTGTTCATGAGCATCACGTATGGCCGGCGGTAGCAGAGTGCCCGACGGTAGAGGAACAGGTCGTCGGAGTCGGGGCGGAAGTCGTCGTCCGAGCCCCAGTTTACCTCCGTGCCCATGATGTCGAAGTGCGCGGCATGCCAGGGCACCGTCCAGAGCGCGGCGTTTGCGAAGGTCTTCTTCCCCGCCTCGTGTATCCTCTGCTCCAGCCAGCCGGTGAACTCGAACACCGACCACTGCAGGAGGAGCATCGGCCGAAGCTCCGCGTCGAAGGTGGGTGGGATGGCGGACCGCTGTATGTGGTCGCGCCGGTAGTTGGCCTCCCAGAAGCCCATCTCCAAGGAGTCCACATACTGGCCCTCGATCTCCGTGTCGGCGCCGAACACCGCTGTCTCGACGGCCTCACGGAGGATGTCGAACTGGGTCGGGCCGGCCGCGCGGGAGACGGATGGTGCTGGGTTCAGCAGGAAGAGCGCCCCATCGCACCAGGGCGCGTCCTCTATCCGCAGCCAGGGCTGGCCGTCGGCGCCCTCGATACCCGATGTCAGAGTGGCGGAGTTCCGGGTCTGCTCACGGTTGGCGTAGAGGTAGTCCACGGCCGCCTCGTGAGTGCGGGTAACGTCGGGCGGCATGGCCATCCAGTTCGACGAGGGCTCGATGTAGGGGTAGGTCTCGATGCCGTTCTCCGAGTCCCACGACGGCTCGCCGTCGCCCTCCTTGAACAGGAAGCCGAAGTCCTCCCAGCCCTGGACCTGACTGATGTGCGAGAAGGGCATCCAGATCCCCTGGTCTATGGCGCGATGCTCGAAGTGCTCAGGGAAGAGCTCGTAGTAGCGCTCCAGCGCCCCCCTCATGCCCTCGGCTCCGTCGAAGTCGAACAGCACGAGGGTGAAGTCGGCCCCGCCCGGCAGGCGTTCGTAGTCGGCGCAGAGCGACAGATCGACCGCCGCGAACAGTTCCTGGGTGTCCGCGTTGTACCCGAACCGGAACAGCCTCGGGCTGGTGAGCGGCGCGCCGATCGCCCTGCCCTCGGCGCCCGACACGCACGCGAAGGGGTAGACGGACACCCGTCCCACATTGCCGGCCACCACGGGCCGGGTGTTGGAGTACTCAGCCGAGGTCGCCGGTCGGCTGCGCCGCGGTGTGTCCCAGAAGGTCACCCCCGCGTTATCGAGCGGAACGGTGTAGTAGAGCGTGACTGCCCGGTCGCCCTGGCCGCGGAGATCCAGCACCTGAGCGTCGAGGATCGTCGCCCCGCCCTGCTCTCGCTCCGTGACCCGCAGCTCCAAGGCTAGCTCCTCATCGCGGAGCACTCCATCGGGCCCCTGGGCGAACCGCCGGATGTCGGACCCGCCCTCCACATCGCGTACAGAGAACCCCTGCAAGCGCTCGCCGGGCATCACGGGCAGCCCGTCGAAGAGAGCCCCATCACCGACGGCGACGGCCCGCACGTCGAAGTCGTCGAACCAGGCTGTGCCCGTGTGCCCGCGGAAGAGACCGTAGAAGTGGAGGGTCCGTACCGGCTTGGCCGGCCGGAGAACCACCTGTCTCCGCTCCCAGCCGTGGGTGCCGACGCTGAAGGGGCGATTGACGCCCCACTCATTGGTGCCGTCGGCATAGGTGATGTCCAGGTAGAGGGAGTAGCCGCTGTCGGGACTGCCCGACACTCCCTCGGCGCGGCTCCACGCCGACACGATGATCATCGCGGGAGTCTCGCCCTCCTCGAAGGTCACCGAGCCCTGCACCCCAGCCTCGGGGCCATCCGCCTCGCGGCTCACCCGAGCCGATCGCTGACCTGAGCGGGCAATCCCGTCATCCAGTTCATAGCCGGAGGCCCAGCCGGTCCAGCCAGGCCCCAGGTCGCCCTCGAAGTCACCGCCCTGGACGATCGGCGCCCCGCCCGTTGGATCGGTGGCAAGAACCCTGTGGTGAACCGGGCCCTGGGCCAGGGCAGGTAGGCCCACCGCTATCGCTAGCGCGCCGAAGAGCATTGATCGCATACGGGTCAGCCCCTCATCCTGCATCCTGCCAACGTGACGGCTAGCGGAGCGCAGCCACGAGAACCTCCATGAACGAGGGTACCCCTGTCATCGGATCCTCGGGCTCCTCGTATTCCATGTTGATGAACCCCCGGTAGCCTTGGCCCTCGAGCAGGCGGCGCACCAGGGCATAGTCCACGTCGTGCATCTGCCCATCCGCCCCCCGGTGCCGCCGTTTGGCGTGCACCGTGAGGACGTGGGGCGCCGTCATGGCGATCTCGCGCTCCGGCTCGCAGTAGTTCCCCGTGTCCAGGTTGATGGTGAACCACGGCGTCTCGCCGATGGCGTCGACGATTCGAAGCACCTGCTCCGCCGTCGACGTGATTCCGCCGTGGTTTTCCAGGCCGATCACCACGCCGTGGGCCTCGGCATCGGCGAGCAGCTCCTGGAGACTCGCGACGCAGTTTGCGAACGCCCCCTCCTCCGTTTCCCCCTCCGCCGGGCCGCCCGCGAAGACCCGGATGAAGGGCGCGCCGAGGAGGCTGCCCTTCTCCATCCACTCCCGCGCCTTGCGGACATCGGCGGCGCGGCCGTCCGGGCTGGATTGGCAGAGGTTCGTGCCCACGGCCGTGCCCGTGACCTCCAGGCCTCGCGCGAAGCACTCGCGCTTGAGCCGCAGCAGCTCGCTGCGGTCGGCGTCGGCGAAGTAGTAGCTCGTGAGCTCCACTCCATCGAAGCCAACCCGCACGCACTCATCGAGGAAACCGAGCATGGTCATCTCGCCGGACTGAAGCTTATCGCGGTAGGAGTAAGCGCAGCATCCCAGTCTCACAGTAACGCCTCCTCATGGCAGCAGCCCGAAGCGGGCATAGTCCACCGAGGGAATTGGGCATGGTGCGGCCGTTCCCCTCCCAACGGAGGGCCTCCCTTCCCGTCGGCGAATCGCCGCATGGGAGGATCATCCATGACTACCGTCGGCATCGTCACCCCATCGTGCCAACCCGAGCCCGCGAGGCTGCAGGTGGGCATCGGGGTGCTGGAGGAGCTCGGTTTCCGCGTTCTGCTTGGCGAGTGCGCCTTCGAGGAGCGGCCCCACACCCCCGAGGAGGACGCGCGCCGGGGCCGTGAGTTCCAGGAGATGCTCCTGAACCCAGCCGTCGATGCCGTGCTCTGCGCACGTGGAGGCTATGGCGTCGCTAGGCTCCTCGACTTCGTGGACTGGGACCGACTCGCCCACGTGGAGAAGTCCTTCTGTGGGTACAGTGACATCACTACCCTGCATGGGATCCTCGCCCGGCGCGCTCCCGGGATCCTGAGGGCCTATGGGCCCATGGCCGCGGACCGCATGATGGAGCGCCGAAGCCCCCGGATCCGGCAGCTCGCTCGCTTCCTCCGGCGGGAGCCCATGGGGAACCTCCTCGAGGGGCTCGCGGGGGAGATCCGGGTCATGCGTGAGGGGTCGGCTGAGGGCCCGATCACGGGAGGCTGCCTGTGCCTCGTCATCGCCACCCTGGGCACGCCCTACGAGATCGACACCTGCGGGAAGATCCTTATCCTGGAGGACATCAACGAGGAGTCCAGGCGCATCGACCGCTACATGAACCAACTGAAGCACGCCGGGAAGCTCGAGGGCGTGGCGGGGGTCATCTGCGGCCGCACATTCTGCCTCCCCGATGAGCAGGAGCCCATGGGAAGCCAGGACGAGATCCTCTGGCGCTACCTCGAGCCACTGGGCATCCCGGTCGTCTACGACGCCCCGATCGGCCATGTGCCGGAGTTGCTGACCGTGCCGCTCGATGTGCCCGCGGCGCTCGACACGGCCGCGAGCGGCGGTCCCTCGCTCGTTGTCGACGACGCTTGAGGCCTACCGACCGAGTTGCCAGCTCGCGCAGCACAGCGTGGACCCGAGCGCGCCCCCTGCCTCACATGCCTGAAGGCGTCGTCGTCCCCTTCGCCGAAGCCCAAATGGACCGAACGGAGGGCTACCCATGAGAATGTCTGTCGTACCACTGATCTTCTTCGATGACATCGCCATCCGGCGCACCCGTACGCTGGGCGAAGTGGCGGGGATCGTCAGGGAACTGGGGGCCGAGGGAATCGAGGCTTACTACAAGTACTTCGACGACCTCAAGCCCGAGACACTCGACGCGCAGCGGCGCGCGGCGAACGACCAGGGCATCGAGTTCTCGTCCTTCTGTTCGGGTCCGGACTTCTCCCACCCCGATCCCGAGGCTCGAAAGCGCGAGGTCGAGGGGTTCAAGCGGCACATCGACGCCGCCGCCTACCTGGGTTGCCCCGTCATCCGAATGACCGCCGGCCAAGGGCACCCAGGGGTGTCTATCGATGATGCCGTGGAGTGGGTCGTGGAGGGCTTCACCGAGTGCGTGGAGTACGCCGAGGGCACAGGCGTCATCTGCGCGTACGAGGATCACTACAAGGACTACTACTGGGACTATCCCGATGTCAGCTTCGACCCTGACGTGTTCCTGCGGATCGTGGACCGAATGCGCGGCACCTCCATGCGCGTCAACTTCGACTCCTCCAACCCCGTCATGGCTGAGCGCGACCCCGTGCCTATCCTCCAAGCCGTCAAGGATTTGGTGGTCAATGTCCACCTATCGGACCGGATCACCGCCGGCCGCTACGAGCACGCCGACGTGGGCGACGGGGTGGTCGACTTCGACGCCATCTTCGCCATCCTGCGGGAGATTGGTTACGACGGCTGGATCGCCGTTGAGTACAACGGCCTCAATGGGATTCCGGGCCTGAGGAAGAGCCTCGCCTTCGCCTCGGGGCTCATCCACGCAGGCTAGGCGTGCCACACAGAGGGACACCGCGCGGTCCTCGGCCTGTAAGCGCCGGCCGAGGACTGGTTCTGTCTCAAGGGGGCCTGCCCGAGCGGCGTCCATGTATCTGGGAGGCCCTTAGTGGTTCGCATCTCGGACAGGTACATCGCTCGGCAGCTCCTGCCGCCCTTCGCGGCCTGGATGCTGGGCATGCTTGTCATGATGGCGGGCAGCTTCGTCTTTCAGGTCCTCCGCGACGTGGGCCAGCGCGACATCCCTGTGCGCGAGGTGCTCGTCTTCGTCGTCGCGCGGCTCCCCTGGGGCATCGTCATATCCGTCCCCATGGCCTACGCCTTCGCCGCCTGTCTGGCCGTGAATCGCATGAACCGAGACGGCGAGATCGTCGCCCTGCGGGTGGGGGGCCTCAGTCCTCGGCGCCTGGCGGTGCCCGTCATCGCGACGGGGCTCATCTACTCTCTGGGCGCCCTACTGGTCAACGACACGCTGGTTCCCTGGGCCTCCGAATGGGGTCGCCAGGCCACGGAGACCATCATGCTGGGCTCCCAGGGGCGCTTCCCCGAGTCGGACCTGTTCATCGACGGGCCGGGTGGGTACATCTTCTTCGCGAAGCGGCTTGACTCTCGGTCTGGCCAGATGTGGAGCATCCTCGTGCTGGACCGCGACGCCGCCGGCTATCGCACCCTGACGACGGCGAACACGGGGTTGCTCGAGGGCGAGGTGGTGCGGCTCACCGACGCTAGAACGCACCGATTCGACGCGGCCGGCCGCAAAGTGGACACAGTGGAAGCGTCGGGCATCAGCTTCGATCTCGGGGGCATCATCCAGCAGCTCTATGAGGAGCAGAAACCCCTCGAGGAGATGTCCATCCGCGAGCTGCTCGAACGGTCACGGGTGCTCGCCACGACGGGTTCACCCACGCACCTCCACGCTCACGCGATCCACATGAAGCTGGCCATTCCCTTCGCCGCCTTCATGTTCAGCCTGGTCGCCATGCCGATCGTCCTGCGCTGGACCGGTTCCGGCTTCACCGGGGCCATGATGGCCATCGGCATCATCTTCGTGTACTACACGGTCACGGCGTGGGGCAAGATCCTCGCCGACGCCCAGCAGCTCGATCCCGTGCTCGGCGCGTGGGTATGCAATCTGCTCTTCGCGGCCGTGGGCGCGCTGCTGCTCTGGAGGTCGGCGTAGGTGCTCCGAAGGCTCATCTCCAAACTGGACTGGTACGCCGCCAAGGAGATGCTGGGGCCCTTCTGCACGTGGATGATCGCCATGCTCGTCCTCATCGAGGGGAACTTCCTCTTCCTGCTGCTGAAGGCGGCTCAGGATCAGGACTTCCCGCTGCTTCAGATCGCCCTCTTCCTGGCCTTTCGCCTACCGTTCTCCCTCGTTCTGGCCATCCCCATGTCTTTTCTGTTCGCCTGCTGCCTGACCATCGCCCGACTCACCGCCGATGGCGAGACGATCGCCATGCAGGCGGTCGGCATCTCGCCATGGCGGATCCTCGCCCCCTACCTGATCTCCGGACTGGCCTGCTCACTCGTTGCGCTCACCATCAACGAGACGCTGGTACCGTGGAGCAGCCGCATCAGCAACGAGTCCGCCCAGCAGATGATGCTCCAGCGCGCTCAGCTAGCGCCGAAAGCGAACGTGCTGCTCCGTGGGTCCAAGGGGTTCATCTTCTACTCCCGCGGTGTCGACGTCGCCGATGAGAAGATGCGCGATACCCTGGTGTTACGCTCCCTGGGCGCCACCTACCCCGACATCTGGCTCGCCGACGAGGCGACCTTCGACAACGACCGCGTCTACATGAAGGACGTGCGGCTCATCACACTCGACGACGAGGGGGACGTCGAGCGCTGCGGGCGAGCGGAGACGCAGATGATGGACCTCCAAGAGATCTCCAGCGCTACCTTCGCCCGTGGGGCCGCGGCGGATGAGGTGAGCTTCGCGGAGCTCTATCGGCGAGTCCGCGACCTCCGCGCCTCGGGGCAGACCCCGAACCGGCAGATCTTCGAGCTCCACGAGAAGATCGCTCTGCCCTGCGCTAGCCTCGTCTTCGTCGCTCTCGGGGCTCCCCTCTCCCTGCGCTTCGGCCGGCGCGGAGGCCTGGCGGGCCTCGTGATCGCCCTCACCATGATCTTCGGCTACTACCTCATGATGTCGTGGGGGAAGATCCTAGGGTTGGCGGAGCGCCTGGACCCCCTCGTGGCCGCCTGGGGCCAGAATGTCCTCTTCTTCACCCTCGGGCTGCTGTTCTTCTGGCGCGCTAAGTGAGGGGCCGGGCCGGAGCTACGGGGTCGCTTGGCTACTCACGAGGAAGTTGCCCTCATCGTCGAAGGCGGCGCGGATCACGTCCCGGGCCACTGGCGCGGCCGAGTCCCCGCCATGGCCGCCCGCGATGATAAGCGCCGTGACGACGATCTTCGGGGCCCCCGACGCCTGGTCGGCGCTCACCGGGTTTGACGGATCCATGTGGCGATACGGCGCGTAGCAGGTGAACCAGGCGTCATCGGTGCCGGACTCCGAGGATCCCGTCTTGCCGGCGACGCTGACGGGGACGCTGTTCTCCCCCGAGAAGGCCGCGAAGGCCGTGCCAGCCGGGTACTGGACCACCCCTCGCATCCCCGCGCGCACGTAGTAGAGCGTGCTCGGCTTGAGGTCGATGAGCACCGGCTCCTGCTCCCGCTTCACGGGGGGCACCGGTTCGCCCGCATCGGTGATCCGCGCCACCACCTGCGGAACCACCCTCTTGCCGCCGTTGGCGATGACCGCCGTCATGACCGCCACCTGCAGCGCCGTGGCCTCGATCGGCCCCTGCCCGATGGCCATGTTCGCGCTGTGCCCGTCGAACCAGCCATCCTCGCCCAGTTCGTTGACCAGGTAGGCCTCGTCGCCAACCAACCCAGGGTGCTCGCCCGGTAGATCGACTCCCGTCTTCTCGCCGAAGCCGAACCGGTGCGCCCACTTCAGGAGCCGCTCCTGGCCCAGCCGGATACCGACATTGTAGTAGAAGATATTGCACGATTCTGTCAGCGAACGGGTGACGCCGACCGCTCCGTGGCCGTGCTTCTGCCAACAGTACCGCACTGTGCCCAGTTCCATATGGCCGGAGCAGTGCACGCCGTAGGTCGTGGGATCGATGACGCCCTCCTCCAGCGCCGCCGTGAGGGCCACGATCTTGAACGTCGACGCGGGGGCCCGTTTCGACTTGGTGGCGTGGTTCTGGTAGGGGAGTCGCTCCGTGGGCCGCGCGGCCTCGATGGCGGAGCGCAGGCTGTCGAACTCCGGCGGGTGGTCGGGCAGGAACCACTCGCTGTGGAACGCGGGGTAGCTCGCGATCGCGTAGATCGCCCCTGTGTGCGGATCCATGGCCACGGCGGCGCCAGCGTCACCGTTGACCGCCTCGACATTGCGGGCGAGCGACGCTTCCATCGCGGCCTGTATCCGCGCATCGATGTTGAGGGTCAGGTCGTGGCCGGGGAGCGGCGGTCGGTCGACTACGGGTGGCCTGCGGGGCCGCTTGACCTGTCGTCCCTTGCGGCCGCGCAGGAGCTTCTCGTAGTAGCTCTCCACGCCTTCCTTGCCGATGATGTCGCTCGGGCCGTATCCCTCGTCGTAGAGGTACTTCTGATCCTCGAAGATGGGGCCGACATACCCGATCTGGTGGAAGGCGTTCGACTCCTGGGGATGGCTGTAGCTCCTCCGGTAACGTCTCACCACCTCAAGCCCGGGCAGATCGTGGAAGCGCTCGGCGAGCCTCATCACCGTCTCGTGGTCGAGATCGGTGGCGATGGTCGCCTGCCGGTAGGGGTCGAAGCTGTAGCCGCAGAGGGTGTCGATGATCTCGTAGGGGTCCAACGGCCCTGCGGACGGCGGGTTGGATGTGCGTGAGGCCGAGCTGTTCACGATGTCCGCGACAGCGTAGGCGACCTCCTCGAACCCGGGGGGCGGATCGGGATAGCGCGGCTCGCCCTTGTCATCGAGTTCCGGCTCGTCGAGGGGCGACTGCCATGGCCCGAAGGTGAACCCCTTGACGTTGTACGGGGTGACGACCGCTATCCAGTCCGGGTGATTCCCCGCGTAGAGCCGGCCATTCCGGTCGTATATGCTGCCCCGGGGCGCAGGCAGCGCGTTGTTGAGCACCAGGGCTCGCTCCGAGGCCTCCCGCCATTGGTCGGCCTGGACCACCTGCATCAGCCAGAGCTTGCCGAGGATGACGAACAGAGCCGCGGCGAACACCCATCGGAACCAGCGGGTGCGCTGAGCGCGCCAGCCACGACCGGTGCTAGCGTCGTAGGGACCCTCCGCGGGGGGCCGCTGCCAGTACTCGTCCACGTCCCGTGCCTCCTCGGCGCTAGTACATGATAGCAATCTGGGGCTTCCGCCTGCCAATCTGACCAGGAATCGACCCCATTCGGGGCCAATCGTCACTGCCAAGCCCGGTACGCTTGCGACGGAAAGGACCGGAAACCGCTCATGACTTCCGATTCTGTGAACAGAAGGAGGGCGCTGCTCGCTGCGCTGGCTTCCGCCGTCCTCTGTACGGGAGGAATCGCCTTGGCTCAGAACGACGCCGCGGCCCTGCTGCGGCCCCTGGATACTACCGTTGCCATCGGAACCGCGGTCGTGGCGGACGGCGTCCTGCACGTCCGAGGCACAGGCGGGGACCGGATCACAGCCCACCCCAGCCCACTTCCCACTGCGGACCTGACCTGTGAGGCGGACATCGCGCTGACGGGCAATGGCGCTGCCGGTCTCGTGGTGCGAGCCACGCCGGATGGAGGCCAGTGCTACGCCGTCCTGATCGACTCAGGCAACCAGTGTCTGCGGATCATGGCGTTGCCGTGGAGCGGGGACCTGGCCGCCACGGAGATCGAGGTGGAGCGCGGCCGCTCCTATCGCCTCAGCGTCAGCGTCTTCGACCAGGAGGGCGAGACCTACATCGACGCTGCGCTGGACGGCGAGCCGACGCTGAGCGCCAACGAGCCCCAACGCGAGTTGCCTGGCAGCTTCGTCGGCTTCCTCAACCACACAACCGACGCTACCTTCGACAACCTCGCCGTCCGTGGCGTCGCAGCCGACCCGGACGAGCCGCCCCTGATCTCCGAGACTTTCGAGAGCCCCATAGACTGGGCCATCGGCGGGCCGGCGCGTGAGTTCTCTGTGAGCCTCGAGGGGGCGACCTACACCCTCTCCGATGCCTGGCCCGCCCAGGGCGCGGGCCCTGGTTCGGCGGCCGCTTTCGAGCACTCCGTCGATGATGCGCGGCACGTCTGGATCCCGCACCTGGCGCCCGAGGGCGGCTACGTCATCGCGGACCACTCCTTCCGTTCGCCGGCGCTCATCGTGGCGAGCGACGACATCGCCCTCGCCGTCATCCCCGACCTGGACGATGTCCGGCGCGCGCACGAGAACGGGTACGCCGTGTGGATGGACTACGACCACCCGGCCCGAACTGTCACCTTCGCAGCCGGCGCACACCGTTTGGCCGACGAGCACGTGCTCTACTGGCCCGAGCAGACGCCCTACGCGGGTCAGACGGTCAGCCTGCGCCTGCATGTCGTGGCGAGCGACCTCCCCGCGGATCTTCGGAACCCCTACGGCATGGTGGCCCGGTGGATCTGGGAGCGCTGGGGCCACCAGGGACTCGCCGCCGGCGGGGCCCAGCGTGCGCCTTTGTCACTCTATGCCGACTACGTCAACCGTTGGTCCTTCACCCCCGAGCCCGATGGCTGGGAGGATACGGTATGGCAGAGCTTCCGGATTGAGGGACGCGAGTGCGGCGCGCCCGCCTTCATCGTGGATGTCGCCCAGCACCCCTCGGTGCCCGTGGATCAGCGACGATGGCGCGAGCAGCGCTCCGTCTGGAACCAGGCCTGGTTCTCGACTCAGCGGTGCGCGAACGGCTTGCTGCGCTTCGCCCGACAGCGGGGCGACGACGACCTCGCCCACCGAGCGGAGCTGATGACCGCCGTGGCTCTGGCAGCCCCCCAGGACGAGGGCCTCTTCCCCGCGGTCTACACCTGCGGCGGTGGCGGGTATAGCCTCTACGCCGAGAACGAGGACTGGGACCAGGCGCGCTGGACGAACTCGAACCGCCGTCCGCCCGGCGTCTCCGGCGAGGCCATCCACATCCTCGATGCCGCCTTCACGGCGCGGCTGCTCCTGGAGTGGCACGGGCTCACAGGCGATGCCGAGCCGCTCGGCATCGCCCTCGCCTTCGCCGACCGGCTCGCAGACCTGCAGCTGTCGAGTGGCGCCTTCCCTGGCTGGATCGAGCCGGATGGTTCTGTCCCTGAGACCCTTAGAGAGGGGCCCGAGTCAGCCATGTCCACGGCGCTGCTGTGGGAGCTGCTCGGCGATGACGGAATCAGCCTGTCCCAAGAGCGCCGGTTGGCCTATCAGGAGGCCGCACGAGCCGCGACGGCGTACCTGATCGCGGGGCCGGTGGCCGAGAGCCGGTGGGAGGACTTCGAGACGTACTTCAGCTGCAGCCGCTGGTGGGGCGATCACATCGGGCAGCCCATCGAGCGCAACGGCGTCTACAAGAGCAATACCTTCTCCCCCTTCTGGTGCGCTGAGGCGTTCCTTGCCGCCTACCGCGCGACGGGTGACGACGAACTCCTCAGCGTCGGGCGCCGGTGTCTCGACGAGCTCAGCCTCTACCAGCAAGTCTGGGACCCGCCCTACATCCCAGCGCCATGCCACGGCGGGTTCGCCGTGATGAACTCCGACGGGGAGTGGAACGACGCGCGCCAGAGCCTTTTCGCGCCCCTCTATCTCGAGTACTACGTGGAGACCGGCGAAGCGCAGTACTTCGAGCGCGGCGTCTCAGCCTTGCGCGCCTCCTTCGCCATGCTCTACTGCCCTGAGAACGAGTCGGTGCGCCGAGAGTACGAGCGGGTCCACCCCTTCTTCGGCCCCGAGAGCTTCGGCTTCATGATGGAGAACATCGCCCACGGCGGCCCGGGCTCGGAGCCCATCGGGCCCTTCACCATCTACACCTGGGGCAACGGGGCCGCCCTGGCGAGCTACGCCAGGATCCGCGACCTCTACGGGGACCTCTACATCGACGTGGAGAAGGGCGTGGCCTTCGGCATCGACGGCTGCTCGGCCCGGGTCGAGGGCGCGACGGTCCACGTCAGCGATCCTTACGGCAGGGACGGGCTAGTGGCGCGGTACTCGACGGGAGAGACCGTCGAAGTGCGGCTCACGGATGGCCAGGGAACGGCGCCGACCATGCCCTAGCGGGGGCAGGAGGGCTCACGCACGCGCTAGAAGAGCGTGACGTGAGAACGTCCGACGATCAACGAGAAGGAGCGATTCCTATGGCACGCGCTAACCGGCGAGAGTTCCTTGGCCACATGGCCGCTGTATCCGCGGCCGCGGCGCTCCCCGCTATCCTGCCCTCAACCGTCCTCGCCCGGGATGGCCGAGTGGCCCCGAACGAGAAGATCGGCATCGCCGGGATCGGCGTGGGACGGCAGGGCCAGGCGATCCTCGCCCAGGCCGCCGCCTCGGAGAAGACCCGGATCGTTGCCGTCGCCGACGCCTATTGGCCCAGGGCTCAGGAGGTCGCCGCCAAGTACGGCTGCGCCGCCTACCAGGATTACCAGGACCTCCTCGCCAGGGATGACGTGGATGCGATTCTCACCGCGACCCCGGACCACTGGCGCGCGTTGGTAGTTATCCACGCCTGCCAGGCCGGCAAGGACGTCTACGCCGAGAAGCCCATGTGTCACACCATCCGCGAGGGGCGGCTCATGGTGGAGGCCGTCCGCAAGTATGGGCGGGTGCTTCAGACAGGCAGCCAGCAGCGCTCAATGGAGCCGAACCGGAGGGGGTGCGAGCTGGTGCTCAACGGCGCCATCGGGCGGATACGCCGCGTCATCGCGGCGAACTACCCCAGCCCTTGGCTCTGCGGACTGCCTGCCCAGGATGTGCCCCAGGGGCTCGACTGGGACATGTGGTTCGGGCCCACCCAGCCGAGGAGCTTCCACACGGACATCTTCACCCCGCGGGCGAACCCCGGTTGGATCAGCTTCGTGGACTGGTCGGGGGGAGAGATGACCGGATGGGGCAGCCACGGCTTCGATCAAGTGCAGTGGGCACTCGGTATGGACGAGTATGGCCCCCTCGAGATCTGGACCGAGGGCCCGGACTTCGATCCGCCGACATATACCGAGCCGACGGGACGAGGCCCCGGGGAGGCCGCCACTAGCTCTCCCAAGGTCTTCATGCGGTACCCCGGCGACACGGTCATGGAACTCGGCGATGGCCCCCCGGGGGGCGCGGTCTTCATCGGCGATGAGGGCACTATCCGCATCGACCGCAATGTGGTCACCTCGGATCCGCCGGAGATCGCCGAGCGTGCCATGGCCGACCCCGCCGTGCCGCTGTACGTCAGCGACAACCACATGGAGAACTGGCTGGAGTGCATCTACAGCCGCGAGAAGCCCGTGTGCGATGTCGAGATCGGGCACCGGTCGAGCACGATCTGCCATCTCGGCAACATCGCTCGCTGGGTCGGCCGGCATGTGCGATGGGACCCCGTCGCCGAGCGGTTCGATGACGAAGAGGCGAACCGCCACCTCGACCGACCCCGGAGAGAGGGCTACGAGCTGCCGAGGATCTAGCGGCCCGGCCGGCAGGCTACGCGAGGCTCGGTACCGGGACCGTGTGCCGGCCCAGGTCGAGCTTGGACTCAGGCGCCCCCAGCGCCAGGGCGACCAGCTCGGTGAGATACAGGATCGGCAGCGGCGAGGCTGTAGCCAACGCCCGCCTTGCCGTTGGCTGCATCAGGTCGAGATTGCTGTGGCAGAGGGGGCAGGCCACCACGATGGCCTCGGCCCCGCAGGCTTGCGCGGCGTCGAGCAGTCGGCCCGATAGCCGCGCCACCGACTCGGGCTGGGGCAACACGAGGGATGCCCCGCAGCACTCCGTCTTGAAGGGCCACTCCACCGTCTCCGCGCCACAGGCCCGAATCAGGTCATCGAGCACCCTCGGGTTCACCGTGTTCGGGTCCAGGGAGACCTCCTTTGGCCGCGTGAGCAGACATCCGTAGTAGCACGCCACCCTCAGGCTCGACATGGCCCGCGATCGCTTCGCGGCGACCTGGGCGGGGTCGAAGACCTCGATGATGTGACGCACGGGCGGCACGGCTTCGAGCTTCACGTCGGCGAGCGCCTCGATCTCCTGCCGCGCCGCGTCGGACTCCTTGCACTCAAGCTCCACCAGCCGCAGCCGGTTGTAGCAGGCGGCGCAGGCGGTGAGCACGCCTTCCACGTCCATGGTCGCCGCCTTCGCCAGCGAGACGGCGGGAAGGGCACGGGCCAGATTGGGGTGGGTCATGTGGGCCGCCGAGGCGCCGCAACACACCCAGTTCGGTATCTCCGCGAGCTCGATGCCGTAGGCCTGGCAGGCAGCCAGCGTGGACGAGTTCAGCTCTCGCCCCGTGCCCGTGGCCGCGCATCCCGGGAAGTAGGCGAGCTTCATCGCCCCTCACCCCCACGGACCTTGTCCATCAGCTTCGACAGGTTCGCGCCTCTGTGGGGGATGATGGGCAGCTTGCCCTTACGGAACAGCCGCATGGCGTCCCCGACTCCATTGAACAACCCACGTTTCGCGGTGAGATTGAAGTGGATGCCGAGGATCACCTCGTTGAGCCGGCCCGTCCGTCGCACCCCCGTCAGGATCGACTCGTTGAACTTCGCCAGTGGCATCTCCCGGCTCGTGGTGACCATGCGCAGCGCGTCGATCACGCCAGCGATGTCGATCCCCCGGGGACACCGTTCCGTGCACGTGTGGCAGCCGTCGCAGAGCCAGATCGACTTCGTCTCGCACACCTGCCGGTCGCCCATGAGCGCGTGCTGGATCACCTGATGGGGCAGCAGATCCATCTCATGAGCCATGGGGCAGTTGCCCGAACAGCGCCCGCACTGGTAGCACCGCATCACGTTGGTCTGGGAGATGGCGTTGATCGCGTCGGTGAAGTCGTTCACGCCGGCTCACCCTCGAAGGTCGGTCGGGGAAGGAGCCCAGCCCGGCTGACGATCGCCGGGATCACCTTCTCCCACATGGGAGGCATGATATGGACCCCCCGGACACCCTCGATCGCGCGGACCCGCTCGATGATCTCCACGCACATCGCGATGCCCTCTTCCTCCTTGTCCTCGGCGCCCTCCATGCGCTTCACGAGTTCCTCGGGGATGGACATCCCAGGCACGTCATCGCGCATGTAGGTGAGGGCGCGCGGCGACTTGACGGGCAGCACGCCGGCCATGATGAAGACCTTCTCATGGAGCCCGCGGTCGCGAACCATCGCCATGAACCGCTCGAACCGCGGCAGATCGTAGATGGCTTGGGTCTGGATGAAGTCCGCGCCCGCCGCGATCTTCTTGGCGAGTCGAACCACGCGGAACTCCAGAGGATCGCCGAAGGGGTTGCTCGCGGCGCCCACAAACAGCGGAGTGGGCACATTGTTCCAGGGCGCGTCCGGCTTCCGGGGTTTGGGCGGAGTGCCGTCGCCGCAGATGAGCAGCGACTCCTCCCGCATCCGGTGGACCGTGTTCACCAGTTGCACTGAATCGATGTCGTACACGGCCTTCGCGGACCCATGGTTCCCGAAGCGCATGTGGTCGCCCGAGAGGCAGAGAACGTTGCGGATTCCCAGCGCGGCCGCTCCCAGCAGGTCGGACTGGAGGCCGATGCGGTTCCGGTCTCGCACCGTCATCTGGATGATCGGCTCCAGGCCTTCATCCAGGATCAGCTTCGCCGCGGCGATGGAGGACATCCGCACGATGGCGGTCTGGTTGTCCGTGAGATTCACGGCATCGACGTTGCCCTTGAAGAGCGAGACCTTGTTCAGGACGGCCTGGGCCGAGCAGCTCTGAGGCGGGCCCATCTCGCCGCACACCGCGAAGTGACCGGCCCGGAGCACCCGCTCCAGGTTCGATCCCACTACCATACCTTCCGCTGGCGCCTGGGCTGTCATCACGCCTCCCCCTCCCCTTCGGCCTGGAAGACCTCGTCCACGATGCGCCGCCGTCGCCCGCCGGAGTGGCTGGTGCCCCAGTCCTTGACCGGCTCCACGGCCTCAAGCTCGGCCGAGCGCCCCTGGAGTGCGAGCCGGTCGATGATCTCCTGCCACGCGCACGTCGTGTCGGGATCGACCTCGCACTTGCCATCCTGGCTCCCGCCGCAGGGCCCATTCAGGATCGACTTGGCGCATCGCACGATCGGGCAGATCCCGCCCGTGCGGTGGAGGACACAGTCGCCACACCCCCCACACATCTCTAGCCAGCGCCCGGGCGCGTCTGTCGCCCCGAAGAAGCTCGTGTTCAGCCCGGGGATGATGCGGGCCGAGGGGTAGACCTCCGAGGCGAGGTTGACCCCCACCCCGCAGGCGGTGGAGACCATGACATCGGCCCATTCCAGCTCGCCCGCCAGCTCGGCGAGGAACTCCGCGTCGCAGTGCCGTTCCAGGCAGTTCTCACGCACCTCTACGGTCCGCCCCGCCTCCTGGGCATGGATGCGGATCTGCGAGGCGAGTACGGCCGCCTCGCGACGGCCGCCGGCCAAGCACACGGTGACGCAGGTGTTGCATGCCGAGACGAGGATGCGGTTCGCATCCCCAACCATCTCCAGTATCTCGTCCAGGGGCTTGCGGTCCGCGACGATCATGCGGGGGCCTCCTCGATCTGGTTCGCCGCATCCTCGAGGCTAGCGGCGAGGGTGCTTCTCAAGTCCTCGGGCGCGTTCGCCGCGGCCCGAGCCAGGATGCACTGAGCATGTGAGCCGGCCTCCCGCAGCAGCGCCGCGGCCCGATGCAGGCGCCTCTCGGCCTCATCAGGGCCTACCATGGACCGGCAGTTGCCTGCGGGGCATGCCACCACGAGGACCCTTCGAGCCCCCTGCTCCACGGCGCGCAGCACGTGAACCACATCCAGGCGCGATGCGCAGGGAATGGGCACGCGAACGGCGTCACCGAGCACCTCGGGGTAGGCCGCGTCGAGGAGCTGCCCGCCGTTCGCGCACAGGAACGCCACGGTGTCCTTACTCAGCATGGAGCTCCTCCAGGTTCCGCGCGATTGATTCGTCCGAGTGGTTCGAGTGGCTGATCGCGGAGGCGGGGCATAGGCTGACACAGAGCCCGCAACTCACGCACGCCTCGGGTTGGATGAAGCTCACGTCCCTCTCCCGCTCCTCATCGTAGATGGCCACCGGAGCGCTGTGCGGGCACGCGCGGATGCACGTTAGGCAGATCGCGCACTTGGCGGGATCCACCTCGGCGCGGCCCCCTTGCCGCGGCGTCGCCAGATCGGCGAGCGCAGCCGCCTCCGCACGCCGCGCGGCCTCCCGCGAGGCGCCCGGATCCCTCAGCCACCCGATGACATGGATCCCCTCGCGCGGGGTTCCGGAGAGCCCTAGATGGGGGTTGCTCGGTGGCTGGAGCTCCTCCACGGGCGTCTCGGTCGGATGCGCCGCCCCGAGGCGCGCCCTGCCGTTCAGGTGGTGCGCGTCGAGATCCAGGAGCTGGCCGCTCGTCGGCCCGAGGCTTGGGGCGGCCACAATCAAGTCCACCTTCAGCTCCTGCCGCTTCCCCATCCCCGGGTCCACGTAGGTCAGCAGGCCCGATTCCACCTCGGGCGCTTCGGGGAGGTGGATGATCGCGGTTCCCGACTCCCGAACCTGAGTCATCAGCGCCTCGAGCCCCTGCTCCCCCGTGAAGGCGTGACGGCAGAGGATCCACGTTCGCTGCTTCTCGCCCGTGCGGGACGCCGCGAGTTCCAGGGCCTTCTCATGTGCTATCCGCGAGTAAGGTGCCCAGAAGTCGAGCAGAATCGCCACCCGCCGAGCGCTCTGGGCCTTTCCGTAACCGCTCTTGCTGTAGAGGCTCCGGACATGGGGCGGCAGCGGCTCCTCCTCGGCATCGGCTCGACGCCCCACGAAGATGCCGCCCACCACCGGAACAGCCGCCTCGTCGGTCTCGGCGATGAAGGCGCCCGCGACGCCGCTCATGGCCCTCGCCCTCACCGGCTCGAAGCCTTCCCTGCGGGCGACGGCCTCGGCGTGCTCATCCTCGCCGATGATCGCCACGGCCCCGCGCACGGTGGTTCCGACACGGCGGAGCAGCTCCGCCGCCGCGACTCGGCCATCCTCGGACGCCTCGCCGATGGACATCGGCCCGCGGCACGCGCCCGCCAGCAGGACCCGGTGCTGGCTGCTGCCCTCGTAGAACCCGTGCTCGTCCTTGGCCAGTCCAAGGACGGACTCCAGCTCCGGATCCTCCCGCGCCCACAGGCCCACCGAGAGGGCCACCTCATCGTAGGGCTCCTCCGAGATCCGACCCGTGAGCGTATCGGCGCGGCACACGATGGGCCGAGCGCCGCCGGGCTCCTGGTAGACCTTCGCGGGGAGCCCTCGGCGCAGGGCCATGATGCTCTCACACTCCGCCACCAAGGCGTCGAAACCCGCGCCGGCAGGGGTGAGATCCTGGTAGAAGAGGGTCATCTCGATCTCGGGGATGCGATGGTGAATGGCGCGCGCGAGCCGGAGGGCATAGGTGCAGCATACTCGGGAGCAGTAGTCGCGCCCGATCGCGCTGTCCCTGCTGCCGGCGCACTGCACGAAGGCCAGGGTGCGCGGAGGACTGTCGCCGAGCGATCCGCTTCTGAAGCGCTTCTCGAGCTCCAGCGCCGTGCCAACGCCCGGGACCGCGCCGAGCCCGTAGTCCGGTCGAGCGGTTTCCACTTCCGCCAGACGGTAGCCCGTTGCGACGATGACGCCCGAGACGGGCTCTTGCCGGTCGCCGATGTGCAGCACCCGGCCGTCGGGCGGCCCGGTCAGGTCGGTCACGCGCGCGGCCGTGACGACCTCGATGGACTCATGAGTCTGCACGTCGCGGATCTGCTGCAGGGTCAGGCAGGCGTAGCAGTTGGCGCAGCGGTCCGTGGCCTTGCACCCGAACTCGAAGGGGCTGCCGCCGAGCCGGTCCTCGGCGTCGAGGAGCAGTACGCGCAAACCGCCGTCAGCCAGCTTCAGCGCTGCCGCCAGGCCCGCGGGCCCGGCGCCAATGACAGCGGCGCGAGGGATCTCAGCCATTGTATCTCTCCACTGGGCTCGTTTCGTGTGCAGAGCCAGTGTTGTTTGTTCGATCCTCGGGCGAGTCCTCCCACAACCTCGGACGCGCGCCCCCTGCGGCCCCTTAGGCGCCGAACTTGGGCTGGACGTTCATCAGGTTCGTCAACATGGGCGTCACGTTCTGGCCCACGAACGTCCCCAGGGAGCCCGCGCCGCACGGGCCTTCGCCGAAGGCGGTGACCCTATCGGGCGTCACGCCGGGACCGTGGAGCAGGAAGGGTACCGCGTCCCCGCCGTGGTCCCCCTTGTCGACGGGAGTCGAGTGATCCCCGGTGATGGCCAGGATCAGGTCCTGAGGTCCTTCCTCGATGATCGTCTTCACGGCCGCGTCGATCGCCTCGATGATCTTGATCTTCGCCTGGGCGTCGCCATCGTGACCCGCGATGTCCGGGCCCTTCATGTTGCAGAGCACGAAGGTGTGGTCCGCGAGGGCGGCTACGATCGCGCGCGCCATCGCCTGCAGATCGGAATCGAGCCCTCCCGTGGCCCCCTCGACATCCACGATGTCCATGTTCAGGTACACGCCGATGCCTCGGATGAGGCCCGTCTCAACGATGCAAGCCGCCTTCACGTGGTTGCGCTCATTGAAGTCCCCCAGAGCGGGAGCCGTCCCGACGCCCCTGGGCAGCGCCACGTTGGCGGGGAGCTTGCCCTCGGCCACTCGCTGCTTGTTCACCTCGAGGTCCTTGAGAATCTCGTATGACTTCGCGACGAACTTGTTGAGGACCGTCGCCGTCTTCTGGGAGGCCGGGTCCGCGCCCTTGGCGATCCAGATCTCGGTGTCGACCGCGTGCGGATCCACGTCGCTGACGTTCTGCCCCAGCCCCTCGCCCCGCAGGATGAGACCGGCGCGGTGAGCGACAGACTCCTTGAACTGAACCTGCACGCCGTCGATCTCGATCCCGTTGAGGGCGGCGGCGAGCTGATCGGTGCCCGTCTCGATGCGGCCGGCCCGCCGATCCTGAACGGTGGCCTTCAGAGCGCCTGTCTCCGGGTCGATGCTGGGAGTGTGCTCGGCGTCATCGTAGACCGTCGAGAAGTTGACGCGGAAGCACACATCGCCTTGGCGCACATCCATATCGATGCCCGCGCACTCGAAGGGGCCGCGGCCGGAGTAGCACTCGAAGGGATCGAAGCCGAGGAGGGCGAGGTGCGAGGTGTCGCTGCCCGCGACGATGCCGGGCGAGATCGGGTACATGAGACCCGTCGCGCCCTCGGCCGCGAGCCGGTCCATGGTGGGCGTGTTCGCCGCCTCGAGGGGGGTCTTCCCGCCGAGCGCGGCCACAGGCCGGTCTCCCAAGCCGTCGCAGATGAGAAGGGCGCTCTTGTAGGTGGGCATCTTGCCAGCCATGTGTTCGGCCTCCCGTGTGTCTCTGTGGATGGGACCAGCGAAGGCAGTTTACGCACCAGACCTTGGGGCGTCAAAGCGCTGGCGGCTCGTTCTTGCCATCCACTACGTAGAGCTTCACCCACTCGCCCAGGCCCGAGGCCCCCGTCTCCAGGGCGCGCAGGCCCTCGATGGGCGGCATTGACCCAACGAGGTCGGCCCGGGTGATGAGGCCATCCCCCGCCGTGAGCAGGTCCGGCAGCCGCGCCCCCTCCTCCGCCCTCACCTCGACGACCCGGTGCCCTGAGTAGAAGACCACCGACGAGCTCCTCACCCCGTGGCCCCAAGCGTAGACGGCGCCACCGGGAGCCATCGAGGCCGACAGCGCCACACCGGCCTCGTGGAAGGGGTCGATGCGGTACGCCCTCACAGCCGGGCCGTAGGCGTATGCTGGCGCCACGAGCAGCGTGAGCCCGACCAGCGCCGAGACCGCAGACCAGCCCCGCGCCGAGCGGTCCACGTAGGCGGCCACGAGCCCCGGCAACCCAAGGGCCAGCGGCAGGAGACTCAGCGTCACCGCGCTCCACGGCCAGTGATCGCGCCAGAGATCGATCCCTCGCCGGCCGGCATCAGCCGAGACGACCTGTGGGAGCATCCCTATCGCGGCGATCAGCACCGCGCCGAAGGCGAGGGTGAGCGCCAGGGCCCAGCGCCTCCCGGAGACGGGCCCCTCCGATCGCCCCGCCACTCCCGCCGCCACAAGCAGCGCGAGCGCGGGGTAGGCCGACTGAATGTACTGGGGGTTCTTGGTTGCCGAGAAGCTGAAGACCGCGATCACCGTGACCAGCCACGCCAGGGCGAAGCCCGCCAGCCGAGCCTCCTCGGTCTGCCGTCCGGCGCTCCGAGCCCTCGCCATCGCCCACGGCAGCCCCGCGGACCACGGGAAGGCCGCCGCCATCAGGATCGCCACATAGTAAAGGGGTGACCACCAGGCCCGCTGGTTGGGTGGTGCCTGCGAGAACCTGCTGAGATTGTCCCCACCGATGAAGGTGCGCAAGTACTCATCGCCATAGGTCCGCCATTGACTGATGTACCAGGGCGTCACCACGGCGAGGGCAACCAGCGCGCCGAGTCCGGCTCCTCCCCTGATCTCGTTCCACCACGCCCCCGGCCGTCGGTGGTGGACGAGCCACACCAACCCGGGCACAGCCAACCCCACCGGCCCCTTCGTCCACATCGCGGCTCCCGAGAGCACCCCCGCCACCAAGTACGCCCCGAGCTTCGTCGCCCCCTGGGCCTGGCCCGCCGAGTAGAGCGCCACGCAGGCTCCGGCGATGAACAGGGTGAGCACATTGTCCGTCAGGCACCCTCTCGCCCAGACGGTCGTCTGCGGCAGGGAGACCCAGACCACCGCGGCGACGAGACCGCCCTCCCAGCCGAGCCATCGTCGGCCCACCAAGAGCAGGCCAAGGGCGATCAGCCCACTGAAAACGGGCGCGTGGAACCTCGCCGACCACTCGCTGACGCCGAACACGCGGTATGAGCCCACGATGAGCCAGTACACGAGAGCCGGCTTGGCGTGCCGCGGCTCCTCATTGAACCGCGGATGCAACCAGTCGCCCGTCTCCGACATGACCTTGGCGGCGCCGGCGTAGCGCGGCTCATCCGTATCCACCAAGGGCAGATTCCCGAGCCCCAGGAACGGCGCAACCACCCCCACTGCGAGGAGCAGTGTCAGGATTGCGTTCGACAGAGTGACGCTCTGCGGGGCCGGGGCGGTGGATGCTGCCAAGGCTGCGCTCCAGAGGGAGATGTAGTTCACCTTCGAGCGCAGGCCGAGGGCAACCTTCGTGGCGCGGCGAAGCCAGTAGCATGGATCCGTGCGGAGGCGCAGAGGGCATGAACCGTAAGGCGTTCCTGGGGATGGTAGGGGGAGTGGCCTGGGCGATGGCGGCGGCACAGCCGGGGAGTGCCCGCGCGAGACGAGCGATCGGCTCACGGAGTGGCGCCATACCGTCGGCGCACGGTTGCCGAAACGGAATCCCGACTGGGAACCCATAGCCTGAGGAGGCGATGCGAGTGACTGGATCCATCCGTATTGGTGTGTGCGCTGGCGCCGCTCTCTGTGTCTGCTGGACCGGCCCCCAAGCTCAACCCGAACCCGTGCCCGTGCCGGGCGTCATCATCGCCCACAGGGCGGCTTCCACCGAGAACTACATCGGCTCACCGTCCCTTGCCGTCCTGCCCGACGGCTCCTACGTGGCGAGCCACGACTTCTTTGGCCCAGGCCCCGACGGCAACACGGTAGTCGTCTACAGTTCCGAGGACAGGGGCGCGACCTGGCGGGAGTCCGCGCGGTTTCCAGGCTTCTGGGCCAACCTCTTCGTCCACCGCGGCGCGCTTTATTGCATGGGCGTCAGCCGCGAGCACGGCCATGTGGTGATCCGGCGCAGCGACGACGGCGGACGGTCCTGGACCGAGCCCGTGGACGGCCGCAGCGGCCTGCTCCTCGCCGACGCGAAGTACCACACGGCGCCCGTTCCGATGGTGGTGCATCGGGGCCGTCTCTGGCGCGCTTTCGAGGATGCCGAGGGCCCCGGCGGATGGGGATCCCACTTCCGCGCCTTCGTGATGTCCGCGCCCCTGGAGAGCGATCTTCTGAGGGCCGACTCCTGGAGCCGCACGAACTCCCTCCCAGGCGACCCTGAGTGGCTCATGGGCCAGTTCGGCGGATGGCTCGAGGGGAACGTCGTCGTGGCACCCGATGGCCGGCTGCTCAACCTGCTGCGAGTGGAGGTCCCGAGCCAACCCGAGCGAGCGGCCGTCGCCGAGGTGGACACGGACGCGGGCGTGCTGCGCTTCCGGCCCCGGGAGGGCTTCCTGGAGCTTCCCGGCGCGGCCAAGAAGTTCACGATCCGCCACGATCCGGTCTCCGATCTGTACTGGTCGATCGTGAACTACGTGCCGCCTGAGTTCGCGGACAACCACCCCGGCGAGACGCGCAACACCGTCGCCCTCGTCTCCTCACCCGACCTCCTCGACTGGACCGTGCGCCGAATCCTCATTCAGCATCCCGAGGTGAAGTTCCACGGCTACCAGTACTGGGACTGGCTCATCCTCGGCGCCGACATCCTGGCAGTGAGCCGCACGGCGCATGACGACGGCTTGGGAGGGGCACGGAACTTCCACGATGCGAACTTCCTGACATTCCACCGCATCGAGGGCTTCCGGCAACCCTAGACGGGTCCTCAGGCTATGGGAGGGCAGGATACCCATGCGCCCAACCGAAGACCTACCGGACCTCGGCTGCCGAGGCCCAGACTGAACCAACGAGGAGCCTCCTCATGATAGTTATCGGAGAACGGATCAACAGCACGCGCAAGGCGGTCAAGCCCGCCGTCGTGGACCGGGACACGGCCTTCATCCAGGACGAGGCCCGCAAGCAGGCGGAAGCGGGGGCCAGCTACATCGATGTCAACGCGGGCGCCCTCGTCGAAGGGGAGGTCGAGACCCTCTGCTGGCTCGTGGAGACCGTGCAGGCCGTGGTCGATCTCCCCTGCGCCCTGGACTCGCCTCGGCCGGCGGCCATCGAGGCGGCCATCCAGGTTCACCGAGGCACCCCGCTGATCAACTCGATCAACCTGGAGAAGGACCGAGTGGAGCAGCTCATCCCCCTCGCCGCGCAGCACAAGGCCAAGGTCATCGCCCTCGCGATGGATGAGCGCATCCCCGAGACGATCCAGGGCCGCATCGACTGCGCCATGAAGCTCATCGACACCCTGAATGCCGGCGGTGTGCCCGACGAGGACATCTTCCTGGACCCCTGCATCCTGGGCGTCGGCACGTGGGACGGCATGACGGGCGACCACCCGGGCGTCATCGCCATCGAGACGATGAAGGCGGTCCGAGCTCGGAGCGAGGCGATACACATCTGCTCCGGCCTGTCCAACGTCTCCTTCGGCCTGCCGGCCCGCAAGCTCGTGAACCGCGCCGCGATGGTGCTCTTCATGGCTGCGGGGATGGACTCGGCGATCTGCGATCCCCTCGATGACGCCCTGATGTCCATCATGCTCGCGGCCGAGACGGTCCTGAACCGCGATGAGTTCTGCGCGAACTACATCGCGGCATCGCGCGCGGAGCGGCTGGTCGTGTAGCGGCGGGCGGCGGCGGGGTCCCGGGACGCTCTGCCCAGGGAACGGGGCCCCGCGCTAGCCCGTGCCGTCTGTTCGCGGCCGCGCGTAGAGGTGCCGGCTGAGCAGCCGGTCGAAGTCCGTGAAGTCCCTGTCGTCCTCCCGCGCCGCCAGTACCGCCGAGAGATACCGGTTCGTCTGGGCGTCCGCGTTCTCGATGAAGTGCACGGCGATGGCCTCGGGCGTCATCGGAAGCACCGGCGCGCCGTAGTCGTGCTGTCCGTGGTGGCTGAGGATGATGTGCCCGAGCTGCAGCCGCGTCTCCTCAGGGAAACCCTCGATCGCGTCCATCTCACGCATTACCCACTCGTAGCCCATCACCACGTGGCCGATGAGCCGCCCGGGGATGCTGTAGTCGATGGTGGTGGCGACGGACAGCTCCTTGATCTTCCCGATGTCATGCAGAACGATCCCCGCCAGCAGCAGCGAGCGGTCCAGGGACTTGTGCAGGCGGGCCGCCGTGCGAGCGAGCGACAAGCAGCCTAGGATGTGCTCCACCAGGCCCCCCAGGTAGGCGTGGTGCAGACCCTTCGCGGCGGGCGCCTGAGCCAGCAGCGGGGTGATGTCCTCGCTATCGACGAACCGCCGCAGGAGCGCGTTGAGATGCGGGCATTCCACCTCCTCCGCCACTATCTGGCGGATCTTCTCGAGCATCTTGTCCACGTCGCGGGTGGTCGCCGGCAGGAAATCGGCCGCGTCGATCTGCTCCTCCAGCACGGGGTGCACCTCGGTGAGCACCGCTTGGTACTGGTCCTGATAGACCTCCACCCGGCCCTCCACCGAGACCACATCGCCCTCCCGGAATCCCTGGGCGACGCTCTCGGCTGCGTCCCACACTCGCGCCGGGAGGACGCCGGTGCGGTCCACCAGGTTCAGGGCGAGGTAGTAGCCCTTCGATGCGTCGCGGAACTGCCGCAGAGACACATCCTTGGCCACGAAGCTGCCCGAGAACAGATCGCCATCTCGGAGTTCGGATACGAACGGCCGAGCCATGGGGTTCTCCTGCCTAGAGGTCACCGAGAGCGCGTCCGCCGCCCGGGTCCTCCGGTGGCGGGATCGGGTCCGCCGGCGGCGGAGCCGGTGGATCCGCGGGCGGGGGCGTGTCGGGGGGTGGATCGGGCGTCACGGGATCGGGCGTCACGGGATCGGGCGGCGGCGGGCTCTGCTGTCCTTCGCTAGGCGGCGGGCTGGCGCCTGGGTCGGTAGAGGACTCCCCTACGGAACCCCCACCGCCCTCCATCAGGCCAGCGGCCTGCAGCTCTCTCTGGTAGGCCTCAGCCTCCGCGATGGACGGGAAACTGCCGGACTGCAGGCGGTACGAAACGGCGCCATCGTCGCCGCGGACCTCCTCCAGCGCCACATCCCGACCGAGCTCACGAAGCCGTTGCGCGGCCGCTCGCGCCTCGTCCTGGCTCTCGAACTCGTCCACCACGACGGTGTGGCTCCGCCCGCGGGCTTGCTCCTCGCCCGTCAGGAGGCCTGTCTCGCGCATCGCCTTGAGGTACTCGCTGCGGTCGAAGGGCTTCTGTTCCTGCTCCTCCTCGCCCTCTTCCTCGTCCGTCTTCGCAACTCTCAGGGCCTCGGGGAAGTTGCTGTAGCCACCGCCAGTCAGGTCCACGTCCGCCAGGACGTCGATTGAGAACTGGGGGCTTAGCAGGTCGGGCGCGGGCCGCCGCACGCGGATCCGCAGCCCGTCGGCCTCGTCACGGTAGGCGAACTGGCCCGGCCAGGAGGACCGCTCCCGGATCTCTCGGACCGGAACCGCATCCATCGTCAACACCGAGGCGTACCACGCGCCGTAGGTGTAACAGACGGTGCCGACAACGAACAGAAGGATGGCGACGCCGGCCCAGAACCGAGCCGGCCCGAGGAGAATCTGTAGCCAGACCTGGCCTCTAGACGGCATTGGGCTCTCCTGCGAACTCATCTGGATCCATCCCTCGGTAGCGCGCTGCCACCTACGGCGCCTCCGCGCCATCCATCGTCGGCCTCATGTGGCCCCATGCCTCGTACCGCTCCAGGAACCTCGCCGCCGACGGATCGCCCTCATGGTGCATCGCCAGCGTCCGGTAGACCTGCGCGGCCTCGCTCCAGAGTTCCCTCTCCCGCAGGGCCGCTCCTAGCGCCAGAGCGGTGACCCTGTCCGCCGGGTCGCCTCGGTGGGCTCGCCGCAGCAGCTCGAGCGACCAGTCACCATCGCCCCAGAGCCGCACGAGGGCCGCTATCTCGTAAGCAGCGTCGGGGCTCCGAGGGTTCATCTCGAGAGCGCGTCGGCACACCTGCCGGCCCAGATCCGTGTAGCCCCAACTCCAGGCCAACCACGCGCTGTCGATGTATGCCACCGCGTCCTCGGGATCGAGTTCGGCCGCGACGAGCCTCGCCAGCCCGGCCCGGGCATAGTCCCCACGGTGCCATTGGATGTCGCTCTCGAAGGCGAGGCCATCCAGCACAGTGCTCCCCAGGGCCTGGGCAATCGCTCCGTCCGGAGCCTGGCCGAGGCTGAGCAGCCCCATGAGGGCCATGGCCGTCGCGAACATCACGCTTCCCCCTCCAGGAGACGCAGATGGCCGTGCGATGAGTATACCCGACACCCGGGGCACAGGCAGGCGACGTGACGAGCGAGCGTGTAGTCGGGCTCATACCACACCCGCAGGTCCCCCTCGCGGATGGCTGAGACGGCTCGTTCGAGCGGCGTCTCATGGGAGACCTCACGTATCGGCTCCAGGCGGCCACTCAGGGGGTCTGCGCTTGGCACTCCGGCTCCCCCTCCATCGTGCCCTCGCCCATGTCGATGCCCGTGGCCTCGGCCTCGACGTCCCAATCGGGCTTGCGCGGGTGATCGAGCCAGTACTGGTGATCCAAGAGCACTCGACGAGGCGAGAAACGCACCAATCCGCGCAGGGCAAGCATCATGACTCCCACATCGTCCAGATAGCCGACGCCAGGGATGTACCAGTCGGGCAACACATCGATGGGGGAGATGAGATACAACAGAGCGGCGACGGGGATGAGTTTGGCGAGCCCGGACACACGAGGGTCGCGCCAGAGCCGCCAGCAGAGCCGGAAGTAGTTGAGGGCCGCCCGCATGGACCCATCTTAGCAGAGCCCCCGTCTGAAGGGAAAGCGCGCTCCCGTGGCGTAGCTGTTCGCGTCCATACGAGCGGCCGCACGAGATACGAGGCAGCAGATATGAGGAGGAGAGCCGATTGAGGAGCTTACTGTGGGTACTCATAGCGGGGTTGGTTGGCGCGTTCACACTGGGCGTTGCGGTCGCCCAGGATGCGCCCGTGGTCGTTGAAGAGGACGACCTCACTTCCGACGCGTGGCACCCGATCGCTTATGTCACCGATGCCGAGGACGGCCCGCCGCAGATCCTCTCTGCCGGCCCGGGCTATGGCTCGCCCTTCCCGCTGAGCGTTGGCTACAACGTTGGCGTGCTCGGTCCCCAGGGACAGTCGCCCATGGCGTGGAGGCCTGATGGCAGCCAGCTCGCCTTCGTGTCCGACACGGGGAACGCATCGGCCGTCGTCCTCACCACCCTGCAGGGCGAGACCCGCGTCCTCGCCCAGGGCCTGCCGGCCCGGGCCTATGCGCCCCAATGGTCGCCCTCGGGCAGCTTCCTGACGGTGCTGGCGCCCGAGGGAGCGGGCATGGGCCTTCACCTCATCCAGTCTGCCGACGGCCGCTCGACGCGGATCTCGTCGGGCGCCATCCAGCGGGCCGTGTGGGCCGGAAACGCCGATGTCCTCGCCATCGTCAAGAGCGGCGGAGTCGAGGTCTGGACGCCCGAGCAGGGCCAGGCGCTGCATGTGCCCGGCACCGAGTCGGTCGGCGCGCGCGTGTCCTGGTCTGCCGATGGGCAGCTTCTGGCCATAGACGGTGTGCTCGCCGGCGGCGGCAAGGGCGTCATCGTCGTCCGTCCCGCCCAGGGCACCAAGGCCGAGGTGGGCGCCGGCGAGGCTGGCCTCGAGCTCGTCGAGATGAACCCGGCCCGCGAGGAGCTGCTGGCCCTCCGGCCCGTCTCAGCGGGGCGCTACCATCTCGTCCGCTTCGCGCCGCCCTGGACGAACGGCGAGAACCTCACGACGACCGTGGGCCCCGACTTCGTCACTCCCGAGTCCGTGACTGCCGAGTCGCCCCTGGCGCGCTACTCGCCCACGGGCCAATATGTGGCCTTTGTCGCCCATCCGTTGGACTCCATGCTGGCGCGGTACCTCTACATCGTGCGCGATGGCGGGACTCCCGTGTGCGTCAGTGAGCCCGTCGGCGTGCAGACCATCACCTGGTCGCGCGACGGCAGTCGTGTCGCCTTCACGGGTCGTCGAGGCTCCGTGGGGCGGCTCTCACAGTCGCTCTTCATCACCGCTCCCACCGGCGGCGGGTACGCCCGGCTCGGCACGAACGTGCTGGCCTACGAGTGGGCGCCCGCGGGGGACGCGCTGGCCTACATCTCCCCGCTCTCGCGCTCCCGGCGGTTGGCGCTAGGCGTCACGAGCACGGCCACGGGCGAGCTGCGCTGGCTGTCCCTGGGCGTCCTGCGCGCCTCGTGGTACCCGCGGTAGACGCTCCGACACGGCCCAGATCGACGACGGGACCGGGCTCCTCGCCCGGTCCCGTGCTATAATCGGGACAGGACGTCGCGGAGGGAGGACTCGCACAGAACATGATCTGGTGTCGAAAGGTCTGGCGAGACATCGCCGCCTTCAGGTGTGAGTCGTGTCCCGAGGCCGTCGAGGTGAACCGAACCCTCCTATGCGGCCGGCTTCCCGGCACCCCCCCTGACCCCGACGCGATCGCTGAAGCCGACAAATGGGGTCAAGTGACCGTCAAGCCCAGGAACGAACGCTCCAACCGACGCAATGGCCGGACCAAGAAGCCCTCCCGGCTCAGCGTGACCATGCGTGACAAAGGCGACGCGGCTCAGACCGAGGAGGGCGCCGCCGCCGGAGCGCCGGCTGCGCCCGCTGAGAGCTCCCGCAGCCGACGGGCGCGACGCGCCCCCAAACGCGCCGCCGAGGCCCCCGCCCCGGACGTCCAGGATGCCGCCTCCGACGAGCTCTCCGAGGGGGAGGCTCCCGCCCTACAGGGCGGCTCTACCGAGAGAAAGAAGTCAGGACGAAGGCGTGGGGGCAGGAACCGCCGAAGAGGACGGGGAGGGGGTCGGCGTAAGCCTGACTCCGATACCACTCAGTAGGCGGTGACTTTTTCGTGGAGGATTCCTCTCCGGCTTTCGGCCCCACAGGTGTGGAGCAGGTTCTGCACAGCGCACTACCCGAGACTCGATCGACCCTCATGATCACCAGCGCCGGCAAGCGCATGGGCCTCTCTTCGCAAGAGATCCAGGAGCTGATCGCTCCGGCCGAGATGCGCGTTGCCAGACTCTCCGTTTCGTCCGGGCGCAGAGTCCTCAACTTCTGGTGCGTCGTGGCCCTCCATAACATGGCCTGCGGGCCTTACAAGGGCGGCGTGCGGCTGGCCGGCGATGTGGACATTTACGAGACCCTCGAACTCGCCCGGCTGATGACTCTGAAATGCGCCGTCACTGGCACGGAGTTCGGGGGCGGGAAGACGGGGATCCGCGTCGACTGGCCCGCCATCTACGCCCTTCATGGCAAGGACTGCGTCCGCGACCGCGACCGTGGCTTCGAGCTGGACATCACCCTCGCCCTCATGGAGCGCTACGCCGCCCGGTTCCGGCCCCTCTTCGAGCGCCACGAGTACATCCCCGCTCCGGACATGGGCACCTCGCCCGACCACATGGCGATGATCTTCAACGTGACGCGCGATCCCGCCTCAGTAACCGGCAAGCCCCAGAACGTGCAGGGTTGGCTGCCGGGGCGGCGCGAGGCCACGGGCTGGGGGATCTCCCGAGCGACGACGCGCCTCTGGCAGAAGCAGGGCCGGGAGCCGAAGGACTGCACCTTCGCCGTTCAGGGCTTCGGAAACGTCGGCTCCTACGCGGCGAGTTTCATCGCCCGTGAGGGCGCGCGCATGGTCGCCGTGACCGATATTCTGGGCGGCGTCTACGATCCGGCGGGTCTGGATGTCGAAGGGCTCCGCGAGTATACCCTGGAGACGGGTTCGGTGGCCGGCTTCCCAGGAGCGGCTCCCATGGAACTCGACCAGATCTACGACGTGGAATGTGATGTGTTCCTCCCCGCGGCCATCGGCGGGTGCATTACCGACCGCACCGTGCCGCGGCTCCGCTGCGGGGCGATCGTGGAGGGCGCTAACATGCCGGTGGCGGCGTCCGGAGTCGCGCCACTTCACGAGCGTGGCATCCCCGTCATCCCCGACATCATTGCGAACTCCGGCGGGGTCGTCGCCAGCATGGAGGAGTTCTCCAAGGCCCTGTCGGCGGCGGCCATCGAGCGCGAGGTCGTTCTCGACAGCGTCACGAACCGCATCGAGACGGCGGTGGAACGGGCAGAGGCCCTGGCCCTGGAGCACGGAGTCAGCCTAGTGGAGGCTGCCACGGAGCTAGCGATAAGGCGCGTGTATGATGCGATGCGTGTGCGTCGATTCATCTAGCCGTCGGAGCTCGGGCGCCAAGCCCCCGCCATCTGGATCGGCCGTGCAGCTTACCCTGGACCTGGACTGGGGCGCGCGCTCACCCATCGCGCTGCCCCGGCCCCGTCCGGTCGAGCGAGACGCGGAGTGGAGCGAGGGGCTCCCTCTGGCGCGCTGCCTCCACGACCTCTCCACGGACATCTGCGCCAAGGTGCCCGTGCTTAGCCACATCGACGCCGGGCAGGTGGGTTTCTCCCTCTCCTTCGCCCGCAACCGCCGCGGATCGGGCACGTACGCCTTCATCGTGCCCCTGCGTTTCGAGGGCGGCGCCGTCACCAAAAAGCATGGCCGGCGCACCTACACCATGCCCCCGGTGGATCTGCAGGGGCGCGAGGCCCTCTACCTGATCTACCTCCTCGCGCCCCGGTTCTTCGACCTGCCCCAACGACGGAAGCTCCACACGATCATCCACGAGCTCTATCACATCTCGCCAGAGTTCGATGGAGACCTGCGCCGGTTTCCCGGACGACGGTGGGCGCACGGGCCCTCTCGGGAGGCGTACGACGAGACGATCGAGGGCCTCACCGAGCGCTACCTGACGGCGTCTGGCGGGGAGTGGCCCGAGGTGACGAGCTTTCTGCGGTACTCCCACCGGGACTGCCGGCGCCTCTTCGGGGGCATCCGCGCCCCGGTCATCGCCCGGCCCCATCCCGTCCCTGCGTGATTCCCACGCAAACCCGGGCGCCGTTCATGCGTCAGTTCATCCAGGAGGTTGCTGCTGTGTCCCGTCGACTCGCTCTTGCGCTTCTCCTGGCCTGCCCGATGGCTCTTTGGCCCATCGCCGCCAGCGCCCAGGACGGCCGCGCCGACCCGGCACGCAACTCCGATGTGGCCAACCAGGAGGAGATTCTGGACCGCCTCGAGGAGCTGGTAGCCTCCATCACCGAGGCGGGCATCATCGCCTTCGACGGCATCTCCTACCCCTTCATTGTTCTCAAGGGCGGTGACGAGCCGGGCATGGCGGTGTTCGAGAGCGCCTCCGAGCTTGCGCCTGGCGGCGAGCCCCTCCTCATCCTCTCCGACGCCGAGATCCACCTCCTGGGTGACGCCGCCGTCGCCGAGTTCGTCTACGGTCCCGCCGATGAGCCGCGCGTCCGCGCCGTCGCCTTCGCGGTTCTCCATCGGCCGGGCGAGGTCTGGATGGTGAAGGCCCTCGGCCTCGCCCCCGCGACCCCGCTCGCCCCGCCCTCCGAGGAGGAGCGCGACCCCGACGCGCCGCGTCCGCTGAGCGACAGGGATGTCGTATCGGCGCTGCTGGGGAGCTTCGTGAAGATGCTCACGACGACGGGACCCCAGGAGTTCAGCGGCCTCCGGGCGCCCTTCATGTACCTCGATGGCTCCACCGCGGCCTTCGCGCTGTATGCCCGCTCGTCGGACTTCCCCCCGCCCGGCGACCCCCTCGACCTCGACCCGCGAGACATCCGCGCCAGCGTTCTTCCCGGCATCGCCATGGCGCGAGCGACGGTGTATGGGCCCGAGGCCTACTCCGACCTTCATTTGCTCTGCGTCCGCGCTGAGTGGGGGTGGCAGGTCACGCTCGCCTGCGCCGGACCCGCGGTGCTGATCGAAGAGTTACCCGAGCAGGCGCCCGACGAGGACGCGCAGCCGGAGGCTCGTCCCGGCACGCGTTAGCTCGCCGCCTCCAGTGCCGCCCGAACCGCGCTCCGCGCATCGTCCAACGCCTGCTCCGTCAGCGGCCCGAACTCGATCCGCCCCGCATCCTCGGCATAGGCCTGCGCCGTCGTGCCCGTCACCAGGCGGCCGAACACCGACCGCAGCTCCCTGCGGTCAACACCCGTCCGCTCGGCCAGCAGGCGCAGCAGCTCCACGTCCTGAGCGCCCCGGAGCATCGCCTTGAGCCGCAGGCTAACCACGGGACCCTCGATCCCGAATCGGCGGCCCGGGTAGAGGATCGCGGTATCCGCCGGCTCGGTGAAGTTCGCGTCCGAGCCGATGGTGTTCCACGGCAGGATGCCGTCAGCGCCAGCCAGGAAGGCCGCCCAGGGCCAGGCGACGGCCTCGGCGTTCGGCCGCCCCACGGCATTCGCCGTCCCGTAGTGCCAGAAGGTCACCGGCTGGCCCGCTTCCTCCGCTCGCTCAGCGATTCCCATGCAGAGCGCGTGGTGCTCGAATAGCTCCCTCGCCGTGCAGATGAGGTCGAAGGCCCCGTCCATCCAGCGTGGCTGCCATTGCGGCCGCGAGATGTCCCCGCGGCTGATTAGCGGCGGACCGGCTTGCGGCGCGCCGGCGTGAAACAGGTCCGCGTAGAACCGCAGGGCCAGCCAGTCGTCGCGGTGCATGGGTTCATCGAGCAGCCACCAGGAGCTGCCTCGCCCGCCCTGCTCCGGGTTGCGGAAGTCGTACTTGTTGTTCATGTAGAAATGCAGCCACGACCGGTTCCACCCGCGCTCGGCCACATGCGCCGCGAACGAGGCCACGACCGCCGCGAACTCCTGGGCATAGGGGGGCTCGAAGGCCTCGGCGATGGGCGGCGCCGTGAGCGCGTGCTCGGTGAGCATGTCCGGGTAGGCGGGCTCGTCTACATGGGCACGGTAGAGCGCCATCGACGAGGGCCAGTTCTCGTTGAAGGGCAGGTACAGGCTGTGCACGGGCACGCCCGCTCGTGGCAGGTCCGCGAAGGCGCTGCCATCCAGGAGCGGTCCGTACCGCGCGTCCCACGCCGACCAGTCGGCGACCCGCCTGTCTGGTCCCTCCCCTTCGAGCGGCGGCGCGCCGCCCGCGATCACAGCCCCCGCCTGGCTATACGGCAGCGGATCCCAGTTCGCCCGGTGGCGGTGGGCCGCGCGGTGGTACTCCCGCTCGATGGCGACGTACTCCGGACTCCCGCTCGCCACGCCGTACTGGCCCGCCACGTCGCCGTAGGAGTTCAGCTCGAGCACAAAGCCGAGATCATCGGGCAGCGACGGGCTTCCCACGATCACCTCGACTGGCGCCCGGATGGCCTCTCCCTCCGCCGATACCGCGACCTCCCCCTGATACCGGCCCGGCGCGGCGGCGTGGGGCACGTAGAACTCGACGAGCAGCGACTGGTTCCGCTGCCCGGGGACGCCGTTGTCGGCGGCGGGGATCTCCAGCGGCCCCTGCAGCGGGACGCAGACCTCGGGCGCCCAGCCGCCGTCGTTCAGATACCACAGCCGGTAGAGCGCGGGCGCGGGCAGAGCGCCGGCCTCGCACCTGGGCGGCGTCGCTGTCACCTCGACCTCCGCGAGCGTCCCGCCCGGGGCGTCGATCACCAGCGTCGCCGCCACGAACTCATTCCTGGCGGCCTGCAGCCGGATCCCCTCGGCGGGCAGTTCCGGGGCCCGCGTGGGATCCACCTTCGCGAGCAGCGAGCCCGTGCTGACACCGAATCTCGCGGCCTGAACGAGGGCCGGCGGCGGGGCCTCCGGCGACGGCGCGGGCAGCGCGAGCCCTGTCGGCCGCGCCTCCGACGCTTGCCCCTCCCCGTGAGCCGACGGCCCCATGCGCCCCAGGCGGTCCACTGCGGCGACGGTTACCCTGACGGAGGCCTCGGGTTCGAGCCCCGTGAGGATGACGCGAGGCTCGGCGCCTGGCTCCGGCCACGGCACGAGCCACCTCGGCGCCTCGGTGTCGCCGATCCAGCACCGGTAGGCGAAGGCCCCCTCCACGGGCGACCAGGAGACCGCGGCGGCCCCGTTCTGCGGCGTCGCCTTCTCCGGCAGGGGCGCCACGGCGAGGTCACCCGGCGCCGGGACCGGGCCCTCGCGAGGCTCCGCGCCGAGTGTCACGAGGAGGTACGGCTCGGAGCCGCTTTGCTCGCGGGAGTGGATGTCATTGTTCGCTCGGGTCTGGCCCGTCTCGTCGGCGATGAGCAGTCCGTGCGAGGCCCCCGCCATCACCGCGTGGATGAGATCGGGGTCCACGTCCGCTTCGAGCCAGCGGTCGCCCAGTTCCCGAACCTCGGCATAGGCGACCCGCGTGTGGCCGTGGGTGAAGCTGACGGCGAGAAAGTCCGGTCCGGGGCCCCACAGCGCGCCGGAGCCATCGGGCGAGAGCCACGTGGCGCCCATCCCCTCCTCCGCGCGCCCCGTCCCCTCGACCCAAGGCGCGGCGACGGTATAGAAGCCGAGGGTGCGCAGCTTATGGTCGTCCCGCGCTGCCCGAAACCGCAGCACCGCCCGCTCGACGGCCACCTCGCCCAAGGGCTCCGGGTCGAAGTCCATGAGGGCGAACATCTCGATGCCCTTGACCCGCAGGGCGCTGGACTGCCCGTAGTTCAGCCCGCGCTCCGAGGGGTACTGGCTGAGGTTCGTGTCCGCGACGACCTCGACCCGAACCATCTCCGGCTGTGCGGCGACGGGGGCCAATAGAACGCCTACGAAGACGACCAGGCCCATGGGACCCGTCCCCCTTCTGCAGAGGAGCTAGTTCCAGAACGCGTAGACTTCCTTCTGGGTGATAGCGCCGTAGATCGTCCAGCCGCACCCGCTGATCACATCGCCCAGGATCAGACCATACGCGATGGGCGCCAGGGCCCGCGTTCCCCCATGTCCACCGTAGCGGGTGGCGAGGACCTTCACGGTCCACGCGATGAGGAAGGGGCACCACATGTGGTGCATGTACCAGGTCGAGGACAGCGCCAGGCCGATGGGGTGGAGAGGCCACCACGAGAACCGCATCTTCACGCTCATGAGGATGAAGTAGGCGACGAACCCGATGATCGTCGGGATGATCCGGTGCCAAGCCACTCCTTGGGGCGCCTCGATCCAGTTCACGAGTTGGCCCCAGGTCTCGCCGGTATGCCAGCCCGTGTACTGCCGCATCTTCGCTGCGGCGCCATAGTGATACATGGTCGGAAGGTAGATGGCCCAAGCCACGAACATCCCGACCACTAGGGTGCCCAGCATCGCTTTGAACAGCCGTGACTGGCTCCCCCCGGCGCGATCCATGAGCTTCATGCCCTCGACCTGGTGAGGGAAGGCGATGGACCGCATGCCACGACTGAGGGGGAAGAACAGGCTCGCCACCGTAAGGCTCCGCACGCGGGCCTGGCTCACCTTGCCCCCCGTGATGACCCCGAACACGTTGCCCAGGAGCACCGTGGGGCCCAGGCGCTCGATCTCATGCACCGGCAGGCCCATCTCGGCCCGAATCCGGCCGCAGACCAGGGTCAGCACGAAGTACATCCCCCAGTGGAAGATCGCTTGCCACCAGATCATGCCCGCGCCGAACTTGAGGCCCGTGGGCCCCAGGCTCATGGCGAGCACGACCAGCGCCGCGAAGCATCCTAGGAAGAGCAACGCCGCGGTCCGATAGGAGACGGGCTCCTGGCTGTCCCGCTCCGGGTCACGCTTGAGCACCCGCCGCGCCAGATCGGCGTAGTACTGCCGGCCCACCCATAGGCTGAAGATGAGGATGCCCAGATAGCCGCCCAGCGACTGCTCCTTGAGGAAGGGGAACTCGGGCTTGCCCTGGTACCCCAGCCACCGCGTAGCCACCAGTTGCGCCTTGAACAGGAAGAAGAAGACGACGCACGAGATCGACAGCTCCGTGGGGATCAGCAGCCCGAACCCGATTATCATCGGGTAGAAGGCGATGCTGATACTGGTCGCCGCGTTCCACGGTGAGTCCAGGATCCCCCGACTGATGTCGAAGCTCCTCCCACCCCCGGGATCCCACCCCACCTTCACGGGGATGGCTGGGAAGATGGGCTTGATGACCTTCAGGCCGTTCATCAGGTTGATCACGAAGGCGATAGAGAAGGCCGTCCAAAGCACCTTCTGCTTGAAGAGCGTCGGCGTCTCGCGGGTCATCTCGAAGGGGAGCTGCACGATGGGGAAGGTGAGCCGCTCCACCTCGATCCAGCGCCGCCGGAACAGGACCGCGAGCCCCAAGGGCCCCGCCCAGAGCAGGCAGAGCGTGAGGATCCACAGGAGCGCCGGCCGCACCCAAGGGCGCCAGAAGGCCGGATCGCTGTAAAACCTCACCCCGCCCTCGTGCATGTACTTCAGGCTGTACTGGTCGCGGACGGTCATATCTAGCGGCAGGTGGTGGAAGAAGATCTCCTCCCACCGGTTCGCGACGGTCACGCCGTGGGTCGGATAGGCTACCCCCGCCATCGCCGGCGGGATCCAGTGCAGGAAGTCATAGGCGGCGCAGGACGTGGTGATCGACAGCAGGGTGTAGATGACGAGGAGCTCGGCCTGGGCCAGAGCCAAGATCGGCGCGAACCGTCGGACGACCGAGTTGAGAACGGTGAGCACCGCGAGGATGAACACGACGTTGAAGTAGAGCGACAGGATCGTGGGGTTCCCGACGGCCCACACGTCCTGCATCTGGAAGAGCCACCAGTCGTTGATGGGAACTAGGATGCCGGTGATCAGAAGCGACCGCAGGGTGACCCCGCGAGTCGCGGCGGCCAGCACTGACGAGACCCCGCGGGTGTGTCCCTGTGCTTCGATCTCAGCTTCGGAGACCGTTGGCTGCTCCATGCCACCGCCTGCTCGGAGGAGGGTTCATCTTGCGGCAGCCCTCGCGAGCGCGTAGCTCCGGCCCTCGACTCTTCTTGAAGCCACGTCGGCTTCTCCATCGGAACCGCTGTGCGCCACGCGAACGCCAGAACTGGCTGCCCCGGTCACGACCGGCTCCACACAACGGGCCAGCCGACGCCAGTGGGCTACCGGAGCTTGGGACTGCCGTTTAGCCTTTCGACGCGGCCTACGGGAAACCTCCCGGCGCCGTGAGAGGAGGTTGGGCGCGAGAGGGGTGGTAAACAACAGGGTGTTCATGGCGCGAGGCGCCTGTTGGACGCCCGCCATGCGAGAGAGGCAAGGCATATGGCCAAGATCTCCGTGTTTCGGTATGACCCGGAACTTGACAGCGCGGGGTACTTCGACGAGTTCGATGTGCCGTACCGGAGCGGCATGACGGTCCTCGAGGCCCTTCTCCACATTCTCGAGCACGAGGACGGCAGCCTCGGCTTCCGCTACGCCTGCCGCAGCGCCGTCTGCGGCTCCTGCGCCATGCACATCAACGGCCGCTACCGGCTCGCCTGCGCCACCCAGGTCTCCGACCTCGGCGATCGGGTCGTCGTGCGGCCCCTCTACCACCTGCCCGTTATCCGCGACCTGGTAGTGGATATGACCGGCTTCTTCCAGAAGTACGAAAGGATCCGCCCCTGGCTCCTCAACGAGACCCCCTTGGGGGACGAGGAGCGGCGACAGAGCCCGGAGGAGCGGGCTCGACTGGACAACCTCGTCGAGTGCATCCTCTGCGCCTGCTGTCATGCCTCTTGCCCCTTCACCCACACGGATCCCGAGTACCTGGGGCCGGCCTTGCTCCTGAAGCTCGACCGCTTCTACGCCGACAGCCGCGACCTCGCCACCGCGGACCGCATCGCCGCCGCCGATGACGAGCACGGTGTGTGGCGCTGCCATACGGCGTACAACTGCGTTGAGGTCTGCCCGAAGGACCTGAATCCGACCGCATCCATCGCTAGGCTGAAGGGCGCCGCCATCAAGAGGCGCTTCACCGGCCGAGCGGAGTAGGCGTCCCGCCCTCGCGGGGCGGAGGAGGCAACCATGACGAGCGTCGCGACCACCTCCACTGGGCTGATTCCCTGGCTCCTGCAGCGAGTCACGGGTCTTCTGCTCGTGCTCTGGGTCGCCACCCACTTCATCTTCTGGCACTTCGGCAAGGGCGGCGAGGGGCCCCTGAACTACGCCGTGGTCAGCGCCCAAGCCCTCAGCCGCGGGCTTCCGGGCTACCTGTGGGAGATGGCCCTCGCTGGGCTGTGCCTCTTCCACGGCCTCAGCGGCGTGCGTAACATCGTCTATGACTACGTGGTGGACAAGCCCAAGGTGGCCTGGCTGACGCCGCTGCTCTGGGCCGTGGGCGTCTGCGCCTTCCTGCTCATCGGCTACCACCTGCACCTGTTCCGAGCAGGCCACTGACCCCATGGGAGGGAGCATGAGATGATCGCCAAGTGGTGGGACCTCCTGGTCCAGTATCGCCGAGAGCTCATCCTGAACCCCCTGCCGGGCATGTGGTCGTTTGTCCTCCAGCGGGTCACCGGCCTCGGCATCGTCTTCTACCTGCTCATGCACATCGTCGTGATGGGGAGCGTGACGGGCGGCCCCGAGGGGTTCGACGCCTCTCTCGGCCGGGTCCAAAGCCCCGTGATCTTCTTCAAGCCCCTGGAGTTCGTGCTGATGCTGGTGCTCCTCGCCCATGCCCTGAACGGCATCCGGATCACCGTGCTCGACTTCCGGGGGCTCTCGCGGCACAACCGCGTCTCCGTCGCCATCATGGCGGCGGTCTTCGTGATCGCTGCCGCGGTAGGGGGATGGCTGTTCCTCGGCCACATCCTCCACCCCCACGGCTAGGCCGCTCGAGCATCTTCGCACCACCATCGAAGGGACGGCGCGCACCATGGCATCATCCGGGATTCTGGTCGTAGGCGGGGGGTTGGCGGGCCTTCGGGCCGCCATCGCCTGTCACGACCAAGGCGCGAGTGTGCGGGTCCTCACCAAGGTCTACGCCATCCGCTCCCACTCCGGCGCCGCCCAGGGGGGGGTCAACGCCGCCCTCCGCAACCACCCCGAGGGGGCCGATGACTCCCCCGAGCGCCACGCCTTCGATACGATCAAGGGCTCCGACTACCTCGCCGACCAGGATGCCGTCCAAACGATGACCCACGAGGCGCCTCTGCGGATCCGCGAGCTCGAGGCCTGGGGCTGTCCCTTCTCCCGCTTCGAGGACGGCCGCATCGCCCAGCGCCCCTTCGGTGGCGCCGGATTCCCTCGAACCTGCTACGCCACGGACCGCACGGGCCACGTCATGCTCCACACCCTCTACGAGCAGTGCGTCAAGCGCGGTATCGAGTTCGTCAATGAGTGGCAGCTCCTCGCCCTCGCCCGCACCCCCGAGCGAGTGGTGGGCGCCGTGGCGCTGAGCCGCCTCACGGGAGCCCTTCGCGCCCTCCCCGCCGATGCCGTCATCCTCTGCACGGGCGGATACGGGCGCATCTACGGCCGCTCGACGAACGCCATCATCAACACGGGCAGCGGAATGGGCATCGCCTACCGCTCCGGCGTGCCTCTGGAGGACATGGAGTTCGTCCAGTTCCACCCCACCTCCCTGGTCGGCACGAACCTCCTCATGACCGAGGGCTGCCGCGGCGAGGGCGGATACCTCCGCAACAAGCGCGGCGACCGCTTCATGTACGACTACGTGGGGATGGAACGGCCAGAGTTGGCCCCCCGCGACATCGTCGCCCGCGCCATCGAACACGAGATCACCGAGGGCCGCGGCTTCGACGGCGGCTACGTCCACCTCGATCTCACCCACCTGGGCGAGGAGCAGATCAAGAGCCGCCTCCCGGGCATCCGGGAGCTCTGCCTCCAGTTCGCCGGGATCGATCCCATCAAGCAGCCCATCCCCATCCAACCCGGCCAGCACTACTCCATGGGCGGCATCGATGTCGACCCAGATTGCTCCTGCCCCTATCTGCCCGGCCTCTACGCGGCGGGCGAGGCGGCCTGCATCTCCGTCCATGGCGCGAACCGGCTCGGCGGCAACTCCCTGCTCGAAACCATCGTCTTCGGCAAGATCGCCGGAGACAGTGCGGTGGAGTACTGCGCCGGCCTGGGCCACGATCCCAGCGCACTTCGCGCTCTTACCGACGAGCTCGACTGGCAGGGCCGACGCGTCGATAACATGCTCTCCGCCAGTGGCGAGCAGAACGCGGGGCGGATCAGGCTCCATCTCAAGCAGATCATGATCGAGAAGGTGGGGGTGTTCCGCGACGAGCCGGCGCTCAAGGAGGCCCTGCTGGGGATACGCGTCCTCCGCTCGCGGTTCAATGACATCCGCCTCACTTACCGCGGCCTGAAGTACAACCTCGACCTCTGCCGCGCCCTGGAGCTCGAGCACAAGCTCGAACTCGCCGAGACGATCGCCCTCGGCGCCCTCCACCGCGCCGAGAGTCGGGGGGGGCATCACCGCGTAGACTACCCCGAGCGCGACGACGACCAGTGGCTGCGCCACACCCTGGCCTGGCGCGAGGAGGATGGCTCGGCTCGTCTGGACAGCAAGCCCGTGACCATCACCCGCTACCAGCCGGAGGCGCGCACCTACTGATCCCCGCGGCTCGCTAGCAGACCACCGGCAGCGCTCGCGGGCGCACGCGCAGCGCGACGGTGCGGGAGTGGGCTCTTAGGTCCCCGTCGGCCAGCACCGGCGCCGCTGCCGTGAACTCGAGATGCAGAGGGCTGGCGCTCTGGAAGTACTCCACCCACGGCATTCCGATATGCTCGCCCCTGGTGGCGCCGCGGAGCGTTCTCACCTTCTCGGCGAAGCTCAGCGGCCGGCCATCCGGCCGGGTCGACGTGACGAAGCAGACGTCGAACACACCGTCGTCGCCCACCGCCGCCGGGCAAGGCAGGAACACGCCGCCCACCCCAGGCTGGTTCCCCACGAGGATGGTCAGCACATCGCCATCGAACCGGTAGTCCGAGCCATCGGCTGCGCGGCCCGTCATCCGGCAGGCGAGTGGCCGCGCGCCACGCAGCAGGTGCCACGCGACGACCACCCCGTAGGTCTGGCTCCTCAGGATCTGGCTCGCCCAGCGCCAGGGCCCGCTCTTCCAGCGATTCACGGAGACGCCGACATCGGCGGCGAACCCGATGACCGCGAAGCCCAGCGACGGCCTGCCGTTCACGTCGAGCAGATCCAGGAGCCGCGGCGGCCGCGACGCAAGTATCTCCGCCGCGGCGCGCACGTCGTGGACCGGCAACCGCAGGCCCTTGGCCGTGTCGTTCCCCGTCCCCGCGGGGATGATCCCCATGGCGACGTCCGGGGGGCCGTCCACCAGCCCGCTCAGGACCTCGCCGATGGTCCCGTCACCACCCACGGCGCCGACGACGCGAGACCCCTCCTCGGCCGCCTCCCTCGCCAGGTCGACGCCATGCCCCGGAGCGTCCGTGTACCGCACCGCGATGTCGATGCCCCGATCGCGGAGGTGCCGTTCAGCGAGCCGGGCCCTAGTCACGCCCTGGCGTGATCCAGGATTGGCGATGAGCACGATCCGGTCGGTCATCGCCGCCACCTGACTCACTCTTCGGCATAGAGCGACATATAGTCCTCGATGATCCGAATGGCGCCCACGCGCATGTCGCCGGTGAGCTCCCGGTCATAGATAACCAGGGCCGTCATGTGCCACAACTCGTACCAGTCGTCCACCTCGTCGAAGAGGCGCTGCGCCTCGCAGAGGGTGTGCAGAACCGCCACCGTGAGGCTCTCAGGCATCTCGCTTCGCGCGTGGGCAAGCATCGGCAGGGCGTTCTCGGGATGGAAGTAGTCGTCCATGGCCTGGAGGTACCCGATGACGAGCGCTTCCTCGCCCGACAGATCCGACGGGGCCGGGATCCCGTCGGCGTCGGGATACACGAAAGCACAGTACTCCTCCGCCATCGTCTGGGGCTCAGTGTCCCAGCCCAGGGCGCTGATGACTGCGGCCTTGACATCGATAGGGACCCCCTCCGAGGCGAGGTACTCGGCGATCTCCTCGGTCATCATCCCCTCCTCCGTGGCGTGCGTGACCATCGCGTATTCGTCCGCATACGCGTACCAGATGGGGGTCGAGGTCAGTGGCGAATCGGCCAAGGCCGGGAACGCCACCAGAACGGGCAGCAGCAGAGCGAGGGAGCGTAGCGTACGACAGGCCATGCTGAAACCTCCTTGCGGCCAGCGGGCGGTCCCGTCGCCTCTCCTGACCGTTGCACGGTCCGTTTTCGGGCCCACCGCCCCCCATCCTGCCAGATGTTTGTCCGACACTGGCCTCCGAAGGCCAATACATAGTACGAGTAAGCTGGGAGCACGAGGCGCCTGAGTTCGGGAGGCCTTGTACCCCAAGGTACGTGATCGAGAATCTAGGGAGGCATCACGGAATGAAGTGGGTTAGCGTTCTGCTCGTAGTGGTCCTATGCGTTGTCGCTGTTGCCGTAGTGTCTTGCTCCAAGCCCGCCGATGAGGACACTGCTCCGGTTGTGGCGCCGCCGCGCCCCGCCGCGCCCCCGCCTGTCGAGGAGCCCACAGAGGAGTCCGAGGCGGCCACCACTGAGGCCGCCGATCCGATGGCCGTAGCCGAGGCTATGGGCGTCGAGCTCCCCGAGGGCGCCACGCCCAAGAGCTGCGAGCCGACCGAGGACGGCGTCAAGGCCGCCTTCGAGGTCGACATGCCCTATGAGGAAGTCAAGGCCTTCTTCCTTGAGAAGTGCGCCGACTGGGAGAACAACGGCTTCGAGGGCGGGGCCATGACGGGCAACGACTGGCAGTTCACGAGCCCCGATGGCAAGGCCGTCCAGGTGACCAGCGAGTCCGCCGACCCGCCCACCACCATCTCGCTCACCATGAAGTGCAAGCCGGGCGAGATCAAGGCCCTCGCGGGTGGCGCCGCCGCTGATGACGCCGCCGCCGAGCCTGCCGACGATGCCGCTGCCAAGCCGGCTGAGGGTGAGCCCGCGCCAGCCGAGGAAGCCACCACCGAGTAGGAGCTACTCGCTCGCCAGCACGTAGGAGTCAGGCAGACGGCTCGGGCCTAGCCCGAGCCGTCTTGTCGTCTGTGGGCGTCCACCACCGGTCAGCGCGGCACGCTGACGATGTCGTGCCCGGGGATCTCCACCGGCCCACCCGGCAGATCCACCGTCACCGCGGCGTCGCCGTGGTTGTAGAGCAGGATATCCGTCGTCGTGACAGTCAGGTAGACCTGGTCGCGGAGCGAGCCTGCCGCGAGCTCTGGCCGGAACGGCTCGATTCCGTAGTCCTCCGCATTCCGTATAAGCTCTCCGACCGCGTCCGCGACCCCCTCCGCACCCGCCACCGCCGCCTCCACGAGCCAGCCCTCGCCGATCCGCGTCACGGCGGCGATGGGCGAGGTCGGCTCCGCCGCGGCCCCGACGACCAGGCCGCCCAGTAGGATCCCGAGTTGCCGCGTGTCGCTGGCGCCCTCCACCTCGGCGGGACACCATGACTGCGTCTCCAGGGTCACGGTCACATCCGCCCCCGCTGGCCCGGGCAGCGTCACGTCGATCTCGCCCGTGGTGCCCGGCGCGAGGGTCAGCAGCTCCTCATCGCCCGCGAGAACCCTGACGGGCTCCTGGACCGAGCCTGTGCGGTAGCGTAGCTTGAACCGCTCGCCGCCCGCCTCTGGGAGGTGCAGGCGCACGCTGCCCTCGGTCCAGCACACCGTGCCGCTGTGCCAGATGTTGTCAGGCTCCGGCCCGTGGAACTCACCGTCCCGCCACGGCGTCGTCGGCCCTGAGGTGGGGAGCGCCGTGACGGGAACCCTGCCCGCGAAGGCGGTTGCCGTCACAGTACCCGATGGGAACACCGGCTCACCCTCCGGCGACCGTGGATCCCAGCCGGCGGGCGTCACCAGAGTCATCCCCGCTTGAACCGCCTGATGGATCGCCTCCGCTGTCTCCGCCTCCGTCACCAGGCCTGAGCCCCAGACCAAGCAGGACAGTCCGTCCAGCGCTCCGTCGCTGATCATCAGCTCATCGGTGTACTCCAGGTCCACCACGTCCCGGAGCGTCGCGCCCAGGATCGGCAGGTCGTGAGCGAGCCCCAGGTCCGTCGAGTCGCGGCTCCAGAACAGCCCCACATCGACCACCGGCTCACGAATCGTCATGAGGTCGAGGTACCGCAGATACCGCTCGCCACGCTCGCCCTGGGGCGGGTTGTCGTAGTGGAACAGCTCCCACGCGCCCGAGGCGAGGGCGTTGTAGACCCGGGCGACGATGCCATCGGCGCTCACCTCGCCCGCCGGCTCGTAGCCGAAGTAGGTGTCATAGAGCCGGCTCGCCGAGCTGATGTGCCGCGTCAGGTGGTAGTTCGAGCCATAGTCCGAGGCCTCGTTGGTGATCCTCATGCCCGCGCCATGGCGGGCCATCGCCTTGGTCTGAGCGGACATATCGGCCCCCAACTCAGGGCTCGCGTGGCCGCCCGTGCACATCAGTATCGGTACCTCGGGCGCGATCTCGCGCACCGTCATCGCCCACCACTCCGCGAACTCTGTCATGGCGCCCATGTACCAGCGCGCCATGTCCAGGCGCGCCCGATCGGGCAGCGTCGCGTAGGGCACGAACGGCTCCAGATCCTCGAAGCCGCCGAAGTCCCCCGACCAGGCGGCGTTCAGGGCCTCGATCGTCCCGTACTTCGCCTCCATGGCGGCGCGGAAGTCCGCCCGCGCGTGGGCGTCCCCGCACCACCAGCCCACGTGCTGGGGGTAGGGGCCATCCCAGATGTGCGTCCAGAGGTTACCGCCGGCGGTGTAGATGGACTCTCCGAACACGCCCGAGATGCCCAGCAGCACCGCCTGCATATCGGAAGCGTCGTAGTGGGCGAAGAACCGCTCCAGCCAACTCCGCACCCGAGGCTTGAGCGCGGGGTTCCAGATGGATTGGTCCCGCGACACCTCGCCGGTCACGAGATCCACCGCGAACACCGACTCGTCCGACTCCTTGAACCACGGCGGCGTGGCGTACGCCGGCCCCGCGATGAGGAACGGCACCCACTTCAGACCATGGGCCTTGAACAGCGCCAGTTCGGCGTCGTAGAACTCCGGGTCCCACGCGCCCTCCTGCGGCTCCAGCAGCCCCCATTTCACGTACGGCTCGAAGGCGTTCACCCCGTGGCGTGCGTAATCGGCTCCCACGTTGGCCCAGTGCTCCTCCAAGCGCCTGGTGTCGCCTCGGAGAGCGCCCGTCTCCTGGAGCACCCGCAGGGCCTCCGCCGGGTTGTCAACCTGCCAGCCCACGTCATTGCCGGCGGAGATGACCATGGGATCCCCCACCTGTGCCGGCGGAACCTGCGCGATGAGCGAGACCACAGTGGTGATCATCATGAGCATGGATGTCCTCATTCCGTTGTGCGTCGTGTTGGTACAGCGAGGTCCCTGTCCTCTGGCGCAGAGGGGCCAGAGGTCTGACAGGCCGTCTGGACGCGCTCTCCTGGCGGCCTACGCTAGTGCCCTGAACCGCGCGTACTCCACGCACGCCTGACGAAGCGATGGCAGGGCGTCAGGCGGAAGCCTTCCTGAGTCACAAATGCGCGCGAGTTGCTCCACCGCATCCTGGCAGTCTCCGGCTCCCTTCAGCTTTGCGCACTTCCGGGCCTCGTCAACGTCCTCGCCACGAAGATGGTAGATCCAGTTCTCGATCTCACGGTTAGGAAAGAACAGCGCGACGCGCTGATCGGACCCGGGCCACTCCAGCCCGCCCCGGTTGCACGCTTCCTTCCAGTCCGTCAGGCGGTCCTTGCCGTCGGCGTCGCACACCACGATGAGGTCGTAGGTCGTGTGGCCCTTCTGGAATGTGCGAAGCTCGCGCAGGAACCGGTCTCTGACGAACTGCTCCGCAGAGCCCCCTCCGCGATCCGCCTTGATGACCCTGAAGCTCCGATCCGCGTAACCCAGCTTGCTCAGCACATGCCGCGCGAAGTACTCATGCTGACTGTCCTCGCAGATGAGCACCACCCGGCGGCCCATCAGCTCACCCAGCCTCTCGACAACGCCTCCGCCGGGTCAAGGGTGTCCTCGAGCAGCCCAGCCAGCGGCTCATGATCGGTTCCCCCTTCGTCACCGCGCCGCAGCCAGATTCCGAACTCAGGCCCAAGATAGTTGACGAGCTCAGGATGATGTGAGGTTAGAATCGCCTGAGCCTTGCCTTCGAGGCACAGGTCGCTGAGCGCCCGCAGCCATGGCTGAATCTCCTCCAGAGCTAGAAAGGCGCCCGGTTCGTCGATGCAGACCACCCCACCGCGTTTGCTGGCATCGATGAGGACGGTGTAGAGAACGGTGAGCGCCAACTGGCCACTGGAGAGCTCGGACAGGTCGTACTGCGACTGGTGCGCGCCATGGCGGCGGTACACATAGAGCCGCTTCCGGCCTGCTCCGACCTCCGGCGCGCCGAAGTAGTCGAACCCGGGGATGACTTCCTCCAAGGCCCTCCCGATCTCCGCGCCCAAGGCCTGGTTCCCGTCACTCAGCCACCGGTACCACGCCGCGAAGTTCCCGCCCGAGAAGGCAAGCTGCTCTTCGGGTTGCTCGCTGACGTCCGACACGTCCTCAGGGCTCAGGTGCAGCACGCGGATGAGTCGAAGCATCTCCACCATATGAGTCAGCCGCGTGTTGTCCGGCCGCCCGAGTTGGACCGACGACAGCCCCGACCGCTCCCAGTTGAACGTGAACTGGGGGCCCGTGCCGAACCCGTCATTATAGAGTTGCACCGTACCCTCGCTGAACTCGAAAAGGGGCCGGTCCCCTTCGGCGCGGACGCTCTCGCGGAGGACACGGGCCCGACCTGTAGGCTTGCCCCCGCTGTGCTCGTGGTCGATGGTCAGTTCGTACAGATAGGTGATGGGTGCCCCCTGGTTGCAGGGATCGTCCCCTTCCAGCGCCAGCCGAAAGGTCTGGTGAGGCTCACTCACCCACCGGGTGCAACTGAGGGACGGGAAAGCCTCGGCTACCGCGTGCCGGCCTGTGGCGAGATCTCGGATCGCGGCGATCGCCATCAGAACACTCGTCTTGCCGGACCCGTTCCGACCCGTAAGCAGGTTCATGGAGTTCAGCCCAAGATCGAGCCGTTGAACACCACGGTAGTTGTCAGCGTAGAGCTGGGTGATCACGGCGATCAGCCTCCTCTCGGCTCGGATTCGTCGGCAGCCTCCTTCCTGCCTTCCAGCTAGAACACGTCCCCCGAGCCGCCCGTGGTCGGGGAGAGGAACTCGCCGGTCCCGCCCACGCTGAAGCCGTCGTCGAGCAGGGACGGCAGCCCGCGCACGTTCACCGAGAACCGGAAGCCCTGCCGCTGCGCGTTGTAGGTCAACGCATAGGTGAAGCAGTGGGTGTACCTGATGAGCTGGATGTTGTTCTGGTCGAGCTTGCCCCGCGCCGGGTTGTAGCCGGCGCCCCAGCGGAGCCGCCACTGGTCCCGCTCGATCTCCCAGTCGAGCGAGCTCCGAATCGTCTGGAGCTTGCTGGTCCGGAAGTCGTAGCCCGCCGAGAGGCTCCAGTCGTAGCAGCCGTAACGCCGGCGGTTGTAGCGGAGGGACACCAGCCCCATCTCCCCCGACTCCAGCCGGTAGTTGGCGTTCAGCGATAGGCTGTTCCCCGCCGAGCCATTCCAGGCATAGGTCCAACGGAGGTCCGACCACCGCCGCAGTCGGAAGTCGTAGGCCGTGCTGAGCTGGCTCCGCTGGTTGCTCCCCGTCCGTCGGTTTGTCCAGTTGACCGCGGCCGAGATGTTGTGCGTATTGGTCATGTAATCGAAGCGGAACGGCGAGTATCCCGAAGTATCCACCACGTTGTAGGTCACCGAGGAGGCCCAGTGAGAGGACCAGTCGGACTCCAGCCCGACCCGGCCCCCCACCGAGTAGATGGCCGTCCCATCCCCATACCAGCGCTGCCGGTAGTTGGAGGAGAGGGTCATCGCCGTGTCGCCCCAGGTCAGGGCCCGCCGGTTCGCGCTGAGGTCCAGGGCGTAGCGGGCCGTCTCCGTGTCCGTCGCCGCCTCGCGGATCCACCCCGCCGTGGCCTCCATGCTCGTCGTCCATGCGCGGCTGTTCACGCCCAGGCGACGGAGGTTGGTCCGCGCCGTCACCTGGGGCAGCCGCTCCACGTATCCGAAGCTGTCGTCCCCGGTGTAGGTATCCCCGTCGGGGTCATCCCGCATCTCCACCCGCGCTTCCCAGTCCACCGCCTTCTGGCGGCTCTGGTAGACGATGGTCGTCAGGAGCTCCTCGTTCGCCACGAGCTCGTTTCCATCGCCTCCGGGCAGGATGGTGTCCGTGGAGGTGTAACGGGTCGAGGCGTCGAGCGAGTCCTTGTCGCCGAAGCTGTAGCGGATGCTCGCGTCGGCGCTCATGTTCTCTCGCCGCTGGGTGCTCGTCGTGATGGTCTGGTTCGCGTTCAGCCGGAGCTGGAACCGGTCGCCGCTGTTGGTGTACCCGATGCGGCGGTTCTCCGTGGTCGATGTCGTCGCGATGAGGGCCGAGGTGCGGCTCAGGCTGTAGCTCGCCGAGAGGTCGCCCCCGAGGAGGGGCGCGTTGAGTGTCGAGGCGCCGGTGAAGGAGTCCGTCTTCGTCCGGTAGTTCGCGTTGATGTCGAACCGGAACCGGTCATCGTCGCCGCGGTAGCTCCAGTCGGCGCCGTATGTGTTCCCCTGCTTCTCCGTGAACCGAACCTTCACGAAGTTCCGCGCCGAGTAGCGGTAGGCCCAGCCGAAGTACATCCCCTCGGACGCGTTCTGACCGATCTCCGGCAGGGTGTCCAGCTTCGAGAGCCACGACCGCTCCACCCCCCAGCCAGGCAGCCAGAAGACGGCCTGCCGGCCCAGATAGACCTTCGAGGGCCCCACCGAGACGTACTCGCCCCGTCGGTCGATCTTCCCGTGGTCCGCCTCGATCCGCCAGTGCGGGATCTCCGGCTCCGGGGCTATGCCCGTATCCGTGGTCCGCTCGACGCGCGCCTTGGGGCAGGTGGTGAAGTAGAGCTTCGTGAGGTCCGCCCGGTTGTCGTCGCCGTCGATCCGCTCCGCGTGGATGTATGAGAAGTCCGTCGTCCAGTTCGAGAAGAACTTCGGCGACAGCTCCGCCGTGGCGTTCCAGATCGTCCAGGTCCGATCCCGCAGGCTGAAGACACAGCGCTCACCCACGATGCGCTCGCCCTCACGCTCCAGCACGATGTAGGGGTAGAAGTAGGCGACCTCCGCCTCGGAGTCGTAATCACAGCGGTCAGCCGTGATGGTGGTGCCCATGTAGGAGGCCCGCACGCCCTCCGACATGAGAATCGCGCCGCGCTCCTCGTGGTACCACGCCAGATTCGCGCTGATATCGACGCCCCGGCTGCCGCCCACACCCGCCGATACGCCACCGGGGCCGCCGCCGGGCATGGCCATCTGGTCCGGCAGCGGCGAGGCCATGGGGCCGCCGAGCCCGCCGTCGAAGCCGGGATCGAGGCCCGGGCCGAGCCCGGAGTTATGCCCAAACGCCGACTCGGGGTCCAGGAACGACGGATCCTGGGCGCGGGCGAGTCCCCCCAACAGGCCCATGGACACCAGTAGTGGCAAGCAGAATCTCTTCATCGACCGCCTCGGGCGCTGGCGGAGCCCGGCTGGGCTGCACGCTAACGGATGAGACGGCCGAACCTATGGCCGCCTTGAAGGGACCCGCGGAGCGCCGCCGCTACTCCGTAGGTAGAACCGGCTCCGCCGCGAGCGCGGTGACCTGCCACACGCCCTTCTCGCGCCTGAGGGTCATGCGCACCCATGACCCGTCCTCGGTGGGGAGATAGGCGTTCAGGAACCCCTTCACCGGACGGTAGTCGTATCTCAGGACCGCCTCCGACGCGCTGCCGCTCGGAGAGACTGACTCCACGGGCAGGTCCCGCTGGGCCTGGGGACCGGGTTTGACCGCCGTGATGACGCCATCCTGGTCGATCACCACGAGGCCCGGCCCCACGGACTGCAGGGCTTCCTTGTCGCGGCTCTGCAGCGCCTGCGTCGCCGCCTCGATGACCGCCATGGGGGCGCTCTTGTTCCACGGCTGCAAGATCCATATGTGCTTGATCTCCGCGGCGTAGAACGTTCCCGCGACAACGGCGATGACGCCGATCACCAGGATGATGATCGCGCCGCCGCTGAGGCCCTTCTTCTTCGGAGGGGCGGGCGCCGCTTGCGGGGCTTGCGGGGACTCGGACTTCTCGGGCGTCTCCTGCACGTTGTCTTCCGGCATGTGACTCCTCCCGACCGGAGAGGTCTCCGGTCATGCCCCGCGTTTCCCCAGGTCCATCGCCGGCCCCTTCCTGTTTCGCGACTATCTGGCCTGACTCGGCCTCGGCGCGCCGCACACACACCAGGCCAGGTCGCTATCCGCAGGCTGCGACCGCGTATTCATGGAATACCGCCTGTGGACCATCCGTCCCTATAGGTGAAGGAAGCAACGGCGTGAGTGATCGTGACGCACTGGAAGAGGACCTGGTCAGCCGGGCCCGCAAGGGCGACGCGGACGCCTTTCGCCAGTTGTATGACCGGCATGTGGGCGGCGTCTACGCCCTCATCCGAGCGAGCCTTCGTGATCGTGACATGGTTGACGATGTGGTCCAGATGGCCTTCGTGAGGGCCTGGGATCGGCTGGGCAAGCTCCGCGACGACGCGGCCTTCAGAGTGTGGATCCGGCAGTTGGCGCGGCGGATCATGGTCGATGAGATCCGCAAACGCCGAGTCAGGGAGGCGGACTCCCTGGAGGAGAACGAGGAGATAGGGAACGTGGCGGTCGATCCAGCCCCGGCGCCCGGCGATGCCCTCGGCCGCAGCGAGACGGCGGCGAGGGTGCGCGACGCCGTGGCGGGGCTTCCCGCCCATCAGCGGGAGGTCGTGACCCTGCATCACCTGGACGGGATCGAGGTCAAGGCAGTGGCCGAGGTGCTCGACGTACCCCTGGGCACCGTGCTGTCTCGGCTCGCCCGGGCAAGGGCGACGCTGCAGCGGAAGCTCGGCGGGATGATGAACGAGGGAATGGAAGGTTGAGCGCGATGACCTGTGACGAGGCGCGCAAGAGGATCTTGGAGCTGCCTGCGGGCGAGGCGCCGGAGGATCTGGCGTCACACCTGGAGCAATGTGCCGACTGCGCTCGGGCCTACGAGAGCCAGCGGGCCCTCGATGGTCTGCTCCGCGCGGTGGGCACGCCGCCCGTCGAGGCCGACCTCTGGCCCGCGATCCGAAGCCAGCTACGGCCGCGGCGTCTCACCTGGCCGTGGGTCCTCGCCCCCGTCGCGGGCGTGGCCGCCGGCATCGGTCTCGCGCTGCTCTTCGCCTCGCCCACCGTTGCGCCCACGAGCGGTCCCGCTCCCCTCGCGGCGGTCGCGATGGCCGCTCCGGCCGAGCATGGCGCCGACGATCTCGACGAGGACGCCCAGATCATCGCCTGGCACGCCCGCGCCGCGGCGGGGACCGGGCTCTTCGACCCCTCATCCATGGCCATCACCCTGATCAGCCTGACCCAGGGGGGAAGTGAGCTGAACTGAACCCCGGACGCGCCACACTGCTAGCGGTGCTGTTCATCCTGGGCCTCGGGATGGGCGCCGTTGCTACGTACGTCGTCCGTTGGAGCCAGCAGCCCTCGCCCGACGAGCCTGCGGTCCCGACATGGTCGGGCGCTTACACCGCCCGGGGCGCCATGGGCAGTTCCACGCCTCGCGGCGAGATCTCCCGCGAGCTGCGGATCTCCTCGCGCGGGGGGCTGCGCCGCATGGAGCTCCCCTCCGGCGAGGTGATGGTCGACACAGGCGAGTGGGTCGTGGCCCTGCGTGACCCAGACCGGAGCGAGGTCATCTGCCCCTCCTACACGGGCCTCGACGAGTCCTCCCTCGGGAGCCGGTATCAGGTCGACACCGAGCCAGGCAGCCCGATCGCCGGACGGCCCACCCGGCTTGTGCGAGTGACCGACGCCCAGACGGGCGCGCCGGCGCTGGAGTTGTGGCGCGATGCCGAGACGGGGGTGCCCCTCGCCCGCCAGAGCTACTTCCACGATGGCGACCTCGCCTCTTGGTCGCGCATCGACGAGATCGACTACACGGCCGAGCCCCCGCCCATCGAGCACGTCCTAGTGGATGGCTCCGACATCGGCGGCCTGCCCATGAACCCGTATGAGTTCCGGCAGCGCGCCAACTTCGCGCCCGCGCCGCCCGGCTATGTGCCCGACGGCTACCAGGAGGTTGGCCTCTTCTGCCACCAATGCGAGCACGGCCGCGCCTACGCCGAGTTCCGCTACACCGACGGCCTGCGCATCCTCTCCGTCTACCAGCGCAATCCCCGGAAGGAGCCCTCGGGCGGCGCCCAGGGGCGAGGCCGTGGCATGGGCTGCGGACGCGGAGCGGCGAGAGGCGAGGAGGGCGCGCACATAGGCCGCGTTCAGGACCTGGACCTGGGCATCGCCCACGCCGCCCGCCAACGGCGCGGGGGCCGCGTGGTCATCGTGATCGGCGATCTCCCCGCGAAGGATGCCCGCCGAGTGCTCGAGTCGGTGCCCGCCGAGGAGTGAGGCCGGCCTACTCCGCCGCGTAGCCCATCAGCTCCAGCGTGCGGCTCCTCATCGACGCCGCCGTGTGCCCGTCCGCCAGCGCGAGCTCCAGCAGAGCAGGCCCGCCGTAGCACGCGGTTCGGAGCGCATCGCCCACAGCTCCCCAGTCGATGCTCCCCTCCCCTGGCATCCGATGCTGATCCGCCGTGCCATCGTTGTCGTGGAGGTGCAGGTGACCGAGGACCGGCGCCATCACCCCGATGGCGTGCGCGGGATGGTCCGTGATGTTCGCGTGGCCGGAGTCGTAGCACGCGCGCACCGTGGGCGAATCGAAGGCCTCCACGAAGTCGAACACCTCGCGGCCGCTCTCCAGCACATACCCCGACGGCAGGTTCTCGACGACCAGCGTGACCCCGGTCGCCGCGGCGAGATCCACGAAGGACCCCACCGAGTCCGCCGCCCGCTTCACCGACTCGGCGCACTCGCCGGGCGTGTAGCGGTCCCCCGCGTGGACGATCATGAATCGCGCCCCGAACAGGCCGCACACCTCGATCATCAGCCGGTAGTGCTCGACGGTGCTCGCGCGCAGAGCCTCGTCGGCCGAGGAGAGGTCCCGCTCCAGCCCCAGCGCGGGATGGACCACGCGCACCTCGATCCCAGCGTTGCGGAAGGCGCGGTCCGCGGTGACGGCGGTCTCCTTCATGGTGCCGCCCATGGCGGGATCGAGCGGGAAGCCCGCCTCCACTGCCGTCACGCCGGACTCCGCCATCGCGTCGGCGGTCTTGTCGATGCGTGTCCCGAGCAGGTGCGCCATGTGCACAATCTCCGGTACGGGCACTAGATCATCTCCCCTAGGGCGCGCCACTCAGGGGCGCCCACATCGGCGAGCGGCCGGCCCGCCGAGTCCTTCAAGAAGACCGCCAGTTCGACGGGTTTCTCGTAGCGCACAACCTTGATCATCAGCCGGCGGGTCCCCTGGCGCAGCGTGACGGACGCGAACCCCACATTGCGCATCGACAGCGGCGACTCCTCGTCCTCCTGTCGGAGGATCGGCTTGCCATCCAGCCACGCCCGCATCCCGCACGACGAGGCCACGCCGATGGACGCCTTCATGTCCACGGGCGTCTGCCAGTCGCTCACCAGATAGATCGTTCCGGGCCGGCCCTCGAAGTGCCGCTCCACGTCCATGTGGCTCTCGGCGAAGCTGATCTTGCGGAACCGAACTCGGGTGTCGTCCCGCCCCGGATACCATGTGGACTCCGACAGATCGCGCTCGGGGCCGCGGGGTTTCCGAAGGTCATCGGGCGTGCCGCCCTCGAAGGGTCCGCAGATCCACCAGCAGCTCTCCCCCAGGAGCGGGAAGCTCCCCGACGCCTCCACCCCGTCCTCCATCCGGACGTGCAGTTCGAGGGTCGCCCGCCGAGGAAGCCGCCTGCCCCGAGCGGAGGCCAGGAAGTAGGCGCCGGGGCATGCCGGCTGCGGCCGCGCCGGCCCCACGGTGAGCCGCGACTCGCTCGTCAGGGTCAGCTCCCCCGCCTCCGGGCCATCGGTCTGGCGGATAGCCCCCAGGTATAGGGTCTTGCTCTGCCCAGCGGCGATCGAGGGCGGGCCTTGGTAGTTGATCAGGAGATCGACGGGCCCCGTGCGGAGGATCATCTCCCGCGGGTCGCGCTCGTGAACGGCGGGATCCATCTCCGCCTGGACCAGCTCGATCGGATCGAACGCTTCCAGGTCGGTAGACTCCCCGAGGCGGACCGACGCCCCCTCCTCCTCCAATGCGCGCCGGGCGAGGGTCGTGAGCCGCTCGGCGAGGCTCGCCGTTGTCAGCGCCTCGGCGTCCAGATCAACATCGGGATGGGGCGTGATTGGCCCCGCCGCAGCCTCCACCCACGCCGCCGGCAGGCCGGCTGTCCCCTCCAGGATGCCCAGGAGCGCCCCCAGAACCGAGGCCGTGATCTGCGGCGACCCGCCGAGGGACACCGTCCGCGCCAGCCGATCCTCGGGCGTCTCGCCGTAGAGCCATCCCATCGCGATGTAGGCGGCGTTCTGCGGCGCTTGGCTGTAGTTCGGGTGCCCATAGGCCTCGGCGACCCGCCGCGCGCACTCGCCCCACGCCAACTTGCCCCGGCGCCCCTGGCGCACCGACTCCACGGCCCGAGCGACCCGGCTGCCGGGCGGGAGCACCGCCTCCGCCGCGTCCAGAAGGTGCTTGGGCTCCGCCTCCACGAAGGCCGCCGACAGCAGCGCCGCCACGAACATCGCCCCGTGCGCGCCGTCCTCGATATGGTCGACGAGCGCATCCTCGCAGGCCAGAGCGGCCGCCCTCGTCGGGTCGCCGGGCGCTATGCAACCCCACAGCAGCGCGCGCTCCATCGCCGCCGACCCGTCCAGGAACCAGTTGTTGAACCAGCCCGTCACCGGCGGCCGTAGCCCCAGGCTGAGGCTGTGGAGCGCCGGCCCATACTCGTCGCTCACGAGCCGCACCCGCTCCGACCACTCGGCGGCCAGCTCATCGCACGTGGGGGGACGGTTCAGCCCCTCGACCACATCGAGATTCACGAGCAGCACGGCGAGGCCGTCCGAGGGAGGCAGCCCCCCCTCGGGTGGCGCGAGCGCCTCCGGCTCCTCCCGCGCGCCCTGTCCGAGCAGGGGGAGCCCGAGGGCGTGGCCGATCCGAGCACCCAGAATCGCCGCGGCGATCCGGTCCGCTAGATCCGCTTCTCCGATGATGGCCGGCAAGGCCTACGCTCCCCTCGCTCTCCCCACCCTCCAAGCGGCAGCAAGCATACCACTCCCGAGGGGCGGTGACGACGCGTCCTCCGGCCGGCTCAGCGGTTCATCGGGAAACTTAGGACCATGTCCACGAGCTTGAACATGCCCCGATTCTGCCGGTACCGGCTGTACCGCCGGCGGACCATGCGGTCTCGCACCCGGCGAAACCCCAGGCTGTCATAGAGTGCCCGGGCGCCCCGGTTCTCCTCGAGAACCGACAGCCACAGTCCCGTCGAATCCGGCAGGTCCCAGACGCCCGCGATGGCGAGATCCATCATCTGCCTGCCCAGGCCACGCCCCTGCCAACCCTGGAGCACGCAGATGCCCAGGCGCGGGGTGATGCCGGGGAAGGGCTGGAGCGACAGGTGGCCGATGACCTCGCCGTCCGGCGCCTCCAGCAGCCAGTGAAGCTCCTCGCCCGCCGCCTGGAGATCGGCCATCTCCGCGGTCACGTTCGGCCCGAAGTCCGACAGCACGAAGAACATCCGGTCCGTGTAGGCGTCCAGGCCGCGGTAGAAGTCCGACAGGGGGCCCGCGTCGGCGGCGCGCATGGGCCGCAGCACGACGGCGGCGCCGTCCCGGGTGTGCAGCGCCCGGGGCTCGTAGGGCGACGCCTCTACCGGGGCCTCAGCGGATAGGTCTCTTCCAGTTCGTCGATCCACACGGCACCCACAAAGTCACGCACCCGAGCGCGGATGGCGGTCTGAGTGATATCGAACCATCGGTACTCCTGCCGATCCACGCCCGTGTCCCGCCAGCCGCCCAGGTTGGCGGTGACCATGTGCACCACACCGTCACGGACGCAGGATGGACCGTACCCGTGATCACAGCGCAAACGGTGGTCGTTGTGCACGTGCCCCGAGACGAACAGGGCCACGTTGGGCGACTCCGCCAATGCCTCGGCGATCTCCGCCGACTGGAGCAGATACAGGTGATACGGCGGGTTGGTGGGATCGAGTTGGCTGGCGAGGCAGCCGGACTCGGCGTTGTCGCACGACCAGAAGGTGGTGTTCTTCAGCGGCGCGTGCGAGAGCACGACGACCACCGCGTCGGGGCGCGCCGCCGCGTTCGCCCGCAGCCACTCGCCCGCGCCGGGGCCTAGAGGCAGCTCGTGGTCATCGGACACCCCGCCGAGAACGAGCACCCGCACGTGTCCGACGTCGAGAACGCTCCGAAGCGGATGCCCGATCTCCCGGAGCCACACCTTGTCGTCACCGGCCGCCGCGTCGGCGTTCCCCCGGCTGGCCCTGAGCGACAACCCCGGATTGATCGTCTGCAGCCGGCGGAAGAGGCCCCAGTGCTCCGGGGACAGGTTGATCAAGTCGCCCGTGTAGAGGAGGAAGTCCGGGCCGAGGGAGATGGCGTCCCGCAACGCCCCGGCGGCGTTCTCCCACGCCTCCGAGTCGTAGCCCAGATGAAGATCCCCGAACACGGGGAAGCTAACCGCCTCCGGTGCCGCCATCGAACCACCATCCACTGTCACGGCCCGCGACCAAAGCCCTGGCCGGGGCTCTCGCTGGGACGGACTGGCGGGAGCGCGTGGGAATCGAACCCACCAGAGACGGGATCAGCCGCCCCTCGCTGGTTTTGAAGACCATGCCGCTCACCAGAGCGGACTCGCCCCCGTCTCGATCCTTCGGACCGAACGCCTACCGAGTCCCGGCCCAGCGGCTATCCGGGGCGCAGCCTTACCAAGTTCATCAGAGCCTGGGCCAACTCCTCCCACTCGCCATCGAGCACCGTCCGCATGTCCAGGAGCACGGCTCCCTTGCGCACGAGCGGGAACACCCCCGGCTCCCCCTCCCGCAACGCTCGAGCCACCGCCTCCGGCCGATCCGTGCTGAGCGCCACGCGCCACGATGGGAGGCCGGTCGCCGGGAGCGAGCCGCTCCCCGGCGCCGCCAGCCCCGGCTCGACGGACAGCCGCGCCTCGGGCAGGGCCGCCCTCACCTTGGCGCACAGGGCCTCCGCGCGCTCCCGCAGTCGCTCGGCGTCGTGCCGGAGCAGCCGCTCCGCCGGCGGCTGGCCGCCCTCATCGCACCGCAGATGGGCCTCCAGGCAGTGTCCCAGGGCGCTCAGGACCATCTTGTCAACCCGCAGCGCCCGCGCCAGGGGGCTCCGAGCCATGGCGCCGATATACCCCCGCTTGCCCACGAGGATCCCCGCTTGCGGCCCGCCCAGGAGCTTGTCGCCGGAGAAACACACCACATCCGCGCCCGCCTCTACCGCCTCCGCGACGACCGGCTCGCGCTCCTCCGCCTCCAGCCCGGCGATGCTCTGGGTGTCGAACAGGCAGCCGCTGCCCACGTCGTAGACCAGCGGCACGCGCAGCTCCTCCGCCACCCGCGCCAGTTCGCCCGTGTCGGGCGCCTCGGTGAAGCCGACGAGCCGGAAGTTGCTGGGGTGCACCTGGAGGATCAGCGCCGTCCGCTCCGTCGCCGCCCGCAGGTAGTCCTGGGCCCGAACCTTGTTCGTGGTGCCCACCTCGACGAGCCGAGCCCCCGACGCCTCGATCACGTCGGGCATCCTGAAGCTGCCCCCGATCTCGACGAGCTGGCCCCGCGCCACGATCACCTCGCCCCCGCGCGCCAGGGTGTCCACGGCCAGGAGCGTCGCCGCGGCGTTGTTGTTGACTACCAGGGCGTCCTCCGCCCCGCTGAGCCACCGAAGCGGCTCGCGGAGGTGGTCCTGCCGGCTGCCCCGCTCGCCCGTCGCGCGGTCGATCTCCACGTCACAGTAGCCGGTCCGCACCCACCCCGCGGGCATGGGGGCGCGGCCCAACCCCGTGTGCAGGATGACGCCCGTGGCGTTGATGACCCGCCTCGGCCCCGAGCCCGCGATGGCCGACAGCCGCGCCTGAGCCGCCGCCGCCAACTCGTCCGGCCCCGGAGCCGCCTCGCCCCCCGCCAGCAGCGCCTCCCGCGCCTCCTGCAGCGCCTCGCGCACGGCCCGGACCACAAACTCCCGCCGAAAGCGGCCGAGCAGATCTCGTCCGGTCGGTGTGCCGAGCACCTCGTTGACCGGCGGCAGGTGTTGGAGTCGGTTGGCGTCCACGGCGCAGTCCTCCTCAGGCATGGGGCCCCGCGACCCGGTCATCGCCCTGGCGTCGCGTGATGCCCTCTCGGTCGAAGTGCTCCAACAGGGGGACGACCGCCTTGCGCGAGGAGCCCAGGGCGTCGCGGAACGCCCCCACCTTGACCGTCCCCGATGACGCCAGGAGACCACGGAGGACCTCGCGCGCCGCCGCAAGCTCCTCGGCATGGAGGAGCCGCTCCCCTACCCGCGCCAGCGAGCCTTCCTCGACGAGGTGCGCGATGATCTCCGCCGCGTCCGGGTGGCCCGCCGCCCTCTCCACCGCCGCGGGGTCGATCCCCGTCACCCCTTCGGCCCGCGCCTCCGCCAGAATCCCATCAGCGGCCCGGGCCTGGGCCTCGCTCAGGCTCGCCCTGTGATCGGTCAGCCTCACCCGCTCCGAGTCGATGGCGACAACCTCGCCGCTCCCGATGAGCCGCTGGAGCGCCTCGCGAGCCAGCGCCACCGGAGTCTCACCCAGTTGCCGCCGGAGTTCGCCCCTGTCTACGCCGGGCCGCAGCGGGAGCCGCTCATGGTAGCTCGCCACCGCGCCGCGCACCTGCTCCGTTGCCGCGGCGAGCGCCTCGCCCGACGCGAGAAGCCCCCCCTGCAGCCGCGCGAGCCGCCCGTCGGCCAGCCGCGCATCCACCAGGTCTACCGTCTCCTCCGTCTCGGGCAGCCCCGCCGCCGCGATGAGCTCCGCCAGCCCGAAGGCCCCTTGGATGGCGCGTGCCGCCCGGTCCAGCAGCTCATCCGCCGAGCCGTGGCGCCGCGCTTCAAGCTCCTCGGCCGCCGCCCGACGCCTCTGCCCCCGATGCTTGGGTGGGTTGGCGTCGATGATCGGGCCGCCCGCGAAGGTATAGGCGGGCGAGTAGGTCCGCAGCACACAATGTGTCCCCGCGGGCGCTGCCGTGGGGCTCTCCAGCCGGAGCTGGACGAACCCCGACTCCCCGGGCCTCAGCGCCTCCGCGTCCCCTAGGAGTACCACCCGGGCGATGACCTCCGACGTCCCGAGATGCACCCGCACCCGGTCCCAGTACTCCAGCGAGACACGCGAGTGGCCGATCACCCGCACGGCGACATCGAGCATCGAGGTCGGGTGCAGCGAGCCAGGCTCGGCCAGCACATCGCCCCGCTCCACCTCCTCGGCGGTGATGCCGTGGAGGTTCAGGGCGGCTCGGTGGCCCGCCATGGCCACCGGCGCCTCGGCCCCATGGACCTGAACCGAGCGCACCCGGCATCGCCGGCCGGCGGGGAGGATCTCCACCTCGTCTCCCGCCCGCAATCGGCCCCGGCTCACCGTCCCCGTCACCACGGTGCCGAAGCCCTTGATGACGAACACCCGGTCGATCGCCGCGAAGAACGGGGCTCGCAGGTCTCTCTCCGCCGCCTGCCGCGCCAGATCGTCGAGCCGCGCGAGAAGCTCATCCAGCCCCTCGCCCGTTACCCCCGAGCATGGGACGATGGGCGCGCCCTCGAAGGGTGTCCCCACCAGGGCCGCCGACACCTCGCCCAGTGCCATCTCCGCCCACTCCGCGTCCACCGTGTCGATCTTGGTGAGCGCCACCAGCCCCGACTTCACGTCCAGGAGGCTGACGATGTCCACATGCTCCCGGGTCTGGGGCATCACGCCCTCGTCCGCCGCCACCACGAGCACCACCACATCCATGCCCGTGACGCCCGCCACCATGTTCTTGATGAACCGCTCGTGGCCGGGGACATCGACGATGGAGGCCTCTTGGCCGCTGGGGAGAGTGAGGGGCGCGAAGCCCAGGTCGATGGACAGGGCCCGCTCCTTCTCCTCCTTGAGCCGGTCCGTGTCCACGCCCGTGAGCGCCTTGGTCAGGGTGGTCTTGCCGTGGTCCACATGACCCGCGGTGCCGATGACCACATGCCTGCCCTCCGCTGCCATGGCGCCCAGCTAGCCCGCCCCTTCGCCATCCACGGCCAGTTCCCAGAGGGCGGACGCGTAGAGCTTCGCGTTGCGCACGAGGGCCTCGATGCTGACCCGCTCATTGCGCTCGTGGGCGAGGCCCGGCTCGTCCGGCGCGCATGGGCCGAAGACCACGGCGTTGTCGAAGGCCTTGGCGAAGGTCGTCCCGCCGATGGACTCGCACGTCGCCGGCTGGCCAGTCACCCGCTCGTACGCCGCCCGAAGGCCCCGAACCAGCTCCGAGTCGTCCGAGACGTAGAGCGGCTCCCGGCACGTGTCGTCCTTCGTGACGACGTACTCGGCGCCCAGACGCTCCCCCAGAGCCTGGGCCGCGGCCTGGATCGCCCGATGTACCCCATCGATGGTCTGGCCCCACACGGGCCGGAGGTTCAGCCACACGCGCGCCGCGCCGTCCGGGGTCGCGTCCACCTTGCCCGCCGAGCAGGTGCAGAGCCCCATCCGCGGATCGTGGGCGAACACCCCGAGCCGCTCGCCATGGAGGTCCTGGCCCAGGAGTTGGTCGACGAACCGTAGCGCCCGCTCCGCCGCCGAGGGCGCGAAGGGCTCGGGCGCGAGGAACTCCGCCAGGTCGAGCAGGGCGCTGTGGCCGTTGGCCGGGGTTGACGCGTGGGTGGGCGTGCCCGCCGCGGTCACGAGCGCTGCGGCCCCCATCGGTTCCACCGTGATCCGCGCCTCGGGGCGGCTCAGGCAGAAGGCCCTCGCCCGCTGCTCGAGCCACTCGGCGCTGATCCCCGCCACGAGCGCCCGCGCCGCATCGGGGACGATGTTGATCCGCTGCCCCGCGGTGAACTCCAGGAGCTGCGCCTCGCCGGCGCCCTCCACCTTGGGCGTCTCGATGACGATGTTCGCGAAGCCCTTCTCGGCATTGATGATCGGGAAGTCCGCGTCGGTGATGATGCTCATGGTCGGCATGGGCTCCGCGGCGTGGAAGGCCTGGAGGTCGCGCCACGCCCCCGTCTCCTCGTCGGTGCCGATGATGACGGTGATCCGCCGCCGGAGGGGCGCGCCCTCCGCGATCAACGCGTCTATCGCCCCGAGGATCGACGCGAGTGGGCCCTTGTCATCCTGGGCGCCGCGGCCCCACACCTCGCCATCCACGACCGCGCCGCCGAAGGGGGGATGAGTCCACCCCTCGCCCGCGGGCACCGTGTCCATGTGGACGACGAGAGCCACGTTCTCCGGCCCCGACCCCATCTCCGCCACCGCCACCTGGCCCTCGTGGATCCGCACCTCCATGTCGCGCTCCCGGCACAGCTCCACCGCCAGCGCGAGGCACTCCCGGCAGCCGTCGCCCATGGGGTCCTCGCCGCCGGGCGGCTCGGGCCGGATGCTCTCGATCGCCAGGAGCTGCGAGATCATCTCCACGATCCGATCCCGCTGAGCCTCCGCCGCCGCGAGCACCCTATCCAGGCTGTGGGACACCCTCAATCACCCCTCTCGGCCGCCGGCGCCTGCAGCCGCTCGATGGAGCGCGCCCGGCCGGTCGTCTCGTCGATGTCGAGTATCGCCCCACAGAGGACCGCGTCCTCGCGCGCGACCTCGAACCGCCGCGGCAGCTTATAGATGAACTTCTCCACGATGATGCTGGGGTCCATCCCGATGACCGAGTGGATTGGGCCCGTCATCCCCAGGTCGCAGATGAAGGCCGTGCCCTTCGGGAACACCTGCTCGTCCGCCGTTTGCACGTGGGTGTGGGTCCCCACCACCGCCGAGGCGAGGCCGTCCACGTAGTGGGTGAAGGCGATCTTCTCCGCCGTCGCCTCCGCGTGGAAGTCCACGATGAGCACGGGCGTCTTCTGCCGCATCTCCTCCAGCAGCGCCCGGCCCCGCCGGAACGGGCAGTCCAGGGCCTCCATGAAGACGAGCCCCTGGAGGTTCAGCACTCCCACAGGCACGCCGCATCGGTCCGACACGACCGTGTGGCCGCGGCCGAGCGTGCCGGGGGGCCAGTTGGCGGGCCGTAGGAGTCGGTCCGACCCCGCCAGGTAGGGCTCCAGGCTCTTCTTCGAGAGGATGTGGTTGCCGCTCGTGATGACATCGGCGCCGCCCTGGAGGAACTGCTCCGCGATATCCGGCGTGAGGCCGAAGCCCCCCGCCGCGTTCTCGCCGTTCACGATCACGAAATCGAGGTCATAGCGCTCTCGGAGCCCGGGCACGAGGTTCAGGAAGGCCCTCCGCCCTGGCTGGCCCACGATGTCCCCAATGCAGAGAACCCTCACTACGTCCTCGTCTCCGGTTGGGGAGCCCGGCCCGTGGCCGAGCCGGGCTCCATAGCTCGCCTACTTGGCGTACTCGACCGCCCTCACCTCACGGATCACGGTCACCCGGATCTCGCCGGGGTACTGGAGCTCACCCTCGATCCGCCGAGCCACGTCCCGAGCCAGGGTCGCCGCTAGGGCGTCGTCCATGGCGTCGGGATTGACGATCACGCGGATCTCGCGGCCCGCCTGAATGGCGTAGCACTTCTCCACGCCCTTGAAGCTCTCCGCGATCTTCTCCAATCCCTCCAGACGCTTGATGTAGGTCTCCAAGCTCTCCCGGCGCGCTCCGGGGCGAGAGGCCGAGATGGCGTCCGCCGCCTGAACGAGGACCGCTTCGAGGCAGCCGAAGGCGGCGTCCTCGTGGTGAGCCTCGATGCAGTTGATGACTTCCTCCGACTCCCCGTACCGGCGAGCCAGGTCGGTCCCGATGGCCGCGTGGTGGCCCTCCGTCTCGAAGTCCACCGCCTTGCCGATGTCGTGCAGAAGCGCGCCCCGCTTGGCCGTCGCCACGTTCAGCCCGAGCTGGCCCGCCATCATCCCCGCCAGATGCGCCATCTCCACCGAGTGGGCCAGAACGTTCTGCCCGTAGGAGGTGCGGAACTTCAGCTTGCCCAGGAGCTTCACCAGCTCGGCATGGATGGGCGGCGAGCCGACGGCGAGGAGGGCCTCCTCCGCCGCCTCCTTCATCCGCAGATCCACCTCGGCCTTGGCCTGGCACACCATCTCCTCGATCCGCCCGGGATGGACGCGCCCGTCGGTGATGAGCGCCGTCAGAGCGACTCGCGCCACCTCCCGGCGCACCGGATCGAAGCACGAGACGACCACCGCTTCCGGCGTGTCGTCGATGATGAGGTCCACGCCGGTGAGGCCCTCGAAAGCCCGGATGTTCCGGCCCTCGCGGCCGATGATGCGGCCCTTGATGTCATCGCTGGGCAGGGGCACGACCGAGACCGTGGTGGTTGCCACCTGATCCACGGCGCACCGCTGGACGGCGAGGGTCACGATGTCCCGCGCCCGGCGCTCCGCCTCCCGCTCCGCCTCGTCGAGCCGGCCCTTGATGAGCCGCGCCGTCTCGTGCCGCATCTCATCCTCGACCTGGCGGCGCAGCTCGGCTCGGGCATCCTCCCTCGACAGTGAGGCGATCCGTTCCAGCGTGGTCCGGTGCTCCTGGATCGTCTTCTCGGCCTGGGCGTGGAGCCCATCCACCTCCGCCTGACGCGAGGCGACTCGCTTCTCCTTCTCCTCCAGTTCCGCCAAACGGCGGTCCAGCCCGTCCTCCTTCTGATCGAGCCGCTTCTCCAGCCGGTTCAGGTCCGCGCGCTTCTCCTTGAACTCCGCGTCCACCTCATTGCGATAGCCGAGCGCGGCCTCCTTCGCCTCGACATCCAGCTCCTTGCGCCGGCTCTCGATCTGCCGGTCGACCTCCCCCTCGCGCTGGGCGATCGCTGCCTCGCGCTGCTTCAACTCGATAAGCGCCTCGGTCCGGACCCCGTTGGCCCGGACCCACATGTAGAACCCCACGGCTGCGCCGAATACGGCGAGTGCTCCACCTACTATGTATTCGATGTATTCGATCCTCGTTCACCTCCCGGACGGGGGATGACCCCATCCCGTCTCCGTCGAGGCATGGGCGCGTGGCCCACGGCCTCGGGACCCCGAGCGGCACGAGGGTAGCTCCGCTCGGGGCGCTTCGGGGAGGAGCCGCGGCCCCGCACGCGGGGCGCTCCTCACCCGGCCGGCAATGGCCGGCGCATTTCGATCCATCGTTTCCGTGTCCCCCGGGGCGTCCCCAGGGGCTTCGCCTCACTCCTCGTCGGTGTCCAGGTCGTCGTCGAACTCCTCGCCCTGGGCCTCTTCCGGACTGGCATCCATCGGAACGGGCACGATCCCCGCAGCCTGGCGGATCTTCTCGGCGATCTCCTCTGCGGTCTCGGAGTGCTCCTTGAGGAAATCCCGAGCGTTCTCCCGTCCCTGCCCCAGGCGCTCGTCGCCGTAGCTGAACCATGTGCCGCTCTTACTGATCACCTTGTGCTCAACGCCTAGGTCGATCAGGTCACCCTCGTAGGAGATGCCCTCCCCGAAGATGATGTCGAACTCCGCCCTGCGGAACGGCGGGGCCACCTTGTTCTTGACCACCCGGACCTTGGCCCGCGCCCCGACCGCCTCCTCGCCGCGCTTGAGCGTCTCTGACCGCCGTATCTCCAGCCGAACCGAGGCCCAGAACTTCAGCGCCCGGCCGCCGGGCGTCGTCTCCGGGTTGCCGAACATGACCCCGATCTTCTCCCGCAGCTGGTTGATGAAGATCGCGCAGGTGTTGGACCGCTTCACCGACCCCGCCAGCTTCCGCAGCGCCTGGGACATGAGCCGCGCCTGGAGGCCCACATGCTGGTCCCCCATGTCCCCCTCGATCTCCGAGCGGGGCACCAGCGCCGCCACCGAATCCACGGCGATGGCCGTCAGCGCCCCGCTCCGCACGAGGGCGTCGGCGATCTCCAGCGCCTGCTCCCCGTAGTCCGGCTGGGAGACGATGAGCTCGTCCACGTCCATGCCGATGGAGGCGGCGTAGGCGGGGTCTAGGGCGTGCTCGGCGTCGATGATCGCCACCGTGCCCCCGCGCTTCTGAGCGTTCGAGAGGATGTGCAGCGCCAGGGTCGTCTTGCCCGACGACTCCTGGCCATAGATCTCGATGATCCGGCCCCGGGGCACCCCGCCCACTCCCAGCGCCAGATCCAGGCTGAGGCTTCCCGTCGGGATGACCCCCGACTGAACCGTCTGCGGCGCCTCGCCCATCCGCATAATCGAGCCCTTGCCATAGGCCTTCTGGATCGAGGCCAGGGCGTCGTCGAGGGCCTTCTTCCGATCATCGCCTGATGGTGTCGCTGTAGCCATCTGAGTTACTCCTCCAGGTTGGAATCCGTCCTCCGGTAACACCGCGATGGCCTCTCGCGGTTGCCTCACATCTCCTCGAATGTCTCGTCCTCGGGCTCGCCAAGAGCCTCCTCCGCCAGCACCGTGTACTCCGCGCCCGACGGGGAGAGGTCGCTCTGATACACCGTGACGGCATCCACATAGAGGTCCCGGACCGCCGAGAGGTCCACGGCCGCCAGATCGGGGCCCACATCCTCTATCCGCGCGTTGCGCCGCGCCCGTCCCAAGGTGATGTGGGGCCGGAATCTCCGCCGCTCCGGGGCGAACCCTAGCTCGGCGAGCGCCTCCTCGAGCCGCCGCGCGAGATCCGCGACCACCCCCGCCGCGTCGTCTAGCGAGAGTACCAACACCCGGGGCCGAGCGGGGCTGGGGAAGGCGTCGAGGCAGCGCGGCGTCAGCACGGTGGAGCCCGACGCGGACGCGACGGCGCGCGCCGCTCGGAACACATCCTGGATGCCGTCTACCGCGACATCGCCGAGGAACTTCAGGGTGACATGCAGGTTGCTGGGGCGCTCCCACCTGAACTGCTCGCCGAGGGTGCGGCGCAGCTCCCCCTGGATGGCGACGAGGGACCGGCGGAGTCTCTCATCCGCCGGAATCGCCACGAAAAGTCGCATCACCTGCATGAAGCTCTCCACCTGGTGCGGATTGGAGAGCTATGCCACACGAGACCAAGCTGGGGCGACCATCCACCTACGGCGGACTGGACCCGATGAGCGTGCGGCGGATGAGGTCGAGGGCGGCTTGTGAGGTCCGGTGCTTGTTACCCAGCCGATCTTGCCCGAAGCGATGCTCCGTCACAGACACGTCGTCATCACGCGCCAACCCTATGTATACCAACCCGACCGGTTTCCCCTCACTGCCTCCGCCGGGGCCGGCGATCCCCGTCGCCGACACCCCTATATCCGCGCCTAGTCGGCGGCGGACGCCAACGGCCATGGCCTCCGCCACCTCTCGACTGACGGCTCCATACTGCTCGAGGATCAGTCGGTCCACGCCGAGCAGTTCCATCTTCGTCTCGTTGCTATAGCTCACCACGCCCCCGAGATAACACTCGGAGCTGCCGCTTACGTCCGTGATTCTACAGCCGATCAGGCCTCCCGTGCACGACTCCGCCGTCGCCAGGGTCAACCCGTGGTCGATGAGCGTGCGGACCACGACTTGCTCGAGGTTCTCCTCGTCGGCTCCGTACACGTGGCTGCCTAGTCTAGCACGAATCTCCGACTCCAGGCCGGCGATCATCCGCCGAGCCTCTGCCTCGCTCGCCGCCTTAGCCGTGATTCGCAGCGTCACCTCACCGTTGCCGGCCAGGGGCGCCACTGTCGGATTCTGCTGCTCCAGGAGCAAGTCCTGCACGAGCCGCGCGCAAGTTGACTCCCCCAGCCCCATCACCCGCAGCACCCGGCTGACGATCGTCTCCACTCCCGCCAGCCCGCGCTCCACGAGCGCCGGGATCACCGACTGGTCCATCATCGCCCGCATCTCGCTCGGGACCCCGGGCACCGCGAACAGCAGTTTTCCCTCATACTCCATGCTCACGCCGGGCGCCGTGCCGCAGCTGTTCGGGATCGCCTCCGCGCCGTCCGGCACGTCCGCTTGCTTGAGGTTCATCTCCGCCATGGGGATGCGCCGAGCCTCGAATATCGCCCGAATCGCGTCTTCCGACGCCGGATCGCGCCACATCCCCCGGCCGCACGCCTCCGCCATCGCCTCACGGGTCAGATCGTCCGAGGTCGGCCCCAGGCCTCCGCACAGGACGACCACGTCGGCCCGCTCCAGAGCGCGCCGGATGCACGCCACGATCCGCTCCTGGTTGTCCCCCACCGTGGTGCGGTAGTGGACGTTCTGGCCGATCTCCGCCAGCCGCCGCGACATGTACGTGGCGTTCGTGTCCGTGATTTGGCCGAGCAGCAGCTCGGTCCCCACCGAGATGGTCTCTACTGCCATGCGGCGCGCCTCCTGAACTCAGCCGCCGAAAGCGACGGCGGCACGGAGCTTCGTGTGTCCGACGGCCCTTCCTCTCGCCTTGTTGCCTCCGGCCAAGGCAGGTACACTGGACGAGTTCTCAGGCGTGGCGCCGCGCGAGGCGCGCTGACGGGGGCCCCCATGGCGCTGATGAGTTGCACCGATGTCCAGGTGTCCTTCGATGAGGAGCCCGTCCTGTGCGGCGCCACCTTCGCCGTGGAGCCCGGGGCCATCGTGGGCATCGTGGGGCGCTCTGGCGAGGGCAAGACGACCCTCCTCAAGGCCTCCGTCGGGCTGATCCCCATCGACGGCGGCGAGGTGAGCCTCCTGGGCGAGTCCCTCTGGGACGCGCCGCCCGCGAGGCGCGAGGAGCTGCGCCGCCGCTTCGGCTTCATCTTCCAGGGCGGCGCCCTCTTCGACTCCCTCACCGTGGCCGAGAACGTGGGGCTCTTCCCCGAGCGCGTGCGCCGCGTGGGCCGGCCCGAGGCGCGCCGGATCGCCACCGAGACCCTCGGCCTGGTGGGCCTCACCGGCATCGAGGACCTGCTGCCCTCCGAGCTCTCCGGCGGCATGGCCAAGCGCGTCGCCATCGCCCGGGCCCTCGCCATGGAGCCCGACGCCCTGCTCTTCGATGAGCCGACAGCCCACCTCGACCCCGCCACTTGTCGCCAGCTCGAGGCCCTCATCGTGCGGCTGCGGGCCGAGGTGGGGGTCGCCGCCGTAGTGGTGAGCCACGATCTGGAGTCCCTCTGCCGCTTCGCCGACCGCATCATCCTGCTCCACGAGGGCCGAATCGTCCTCGAATCGACCGCCGCGGAGTTCGCCGAGAGTGACGACCCCCGCGTCCGCGCCCTGAGAGCCACCGAGGGGGTTGCCCCGTGAGCGACCGCCGCGCCACCATGAACGCTCTGACCGTGGGGACCGTCCTCGTCGGCGCCCTCGCCCTCCTCATCGTCTCCGTAGTATGGCTCCGCACCGCCGGCGTCGCCGTGGCGACCCGGGACCTGGATGTCTACTTCTGGAACATCGGCGGGCGGCTGAGCCAGGGCGCCACCGTGCGCCTCGCGGGGGTGCGCATCGGCTCCGTCACCGGCATCTCCATGGCGCCGCGGCCCGACATCATGGCCGCCGATAGCGCCCACGCCACCCAGGACACCGTGGTACGGGTCCGCTGCGCCATCGACCGCGCCGTCGTCATCCGAGACTCTTACCTGGTGCGGGTCAACGCGACGAACCTGGTCGGGGACAGCTACATCGAGATTACGCCCGTGAGCGACGCCGGCGCGCCTCTCTCGCCCGGGCAAGCCCTCGTCGGCCTCGCGCCCACCGATCCCTTCGACCTACTCCCCACCGCCGAGGAGAGCCTGGCCGAGGTCGGGAGCGCCGCCAAGGAGCTCAACCGCGCCCTCGCCGAAGAGGACCTCACCGGCGAGCTGGTCGACGCCGCCCAGGCCATCCAGGTCGCCATGACCGCCACCGCCGACGCCGCCACCGACCTCTCCGGCCTCATGGGCGATAACTCCGCCGAGATCTCCTCCACCATCAAGCGAGTCTCCGCCCTCACCGGCGATCTCACCACGGTGACGGGCCGGATGGTCGAGATCCTGGACGAGGAGGGCCTCGTCGGCGAGGTCACCGTCGCCGTCCGCGAGGTGGGGGCCGCCGCCTCCAGCTTGGGAAAAGCGTCGAAAGGCCTTGAGGAACTTCTCGCGGATAGCGATAATGTCGCGGCTCTGGACGAGACGATCCACTCCATCGCCACGACGTCGAAGAGCGTCGAGCGCATGGCCGTGGAGGTCGAGTCCTTCCTCCTCGACGACGGGGGACTGGACAAGGCGGAGACGATGCTGGACTCCGCCTTGGCGGCATCCCAGCACCTGGAGGCGCTGACCGGACGGCTGACGGCCCTCATGAACGGACCCCTGGCCGAGCCCGCCATCATCGCCACCGTGGGCGGCATCCAGAATGCGAGCAAGGATCTCTCCACCGCCGCGCGGAGGGTCACGGAGTTGCTCGATGACGACAACCTGGGCGGCGCCGCCGCTCGGGTGATCGAGAACATGGAGCGGGCCAGCCGGGGCTTGGCCGAGATGTCCGGCCCTGACACGGTCCGCAATGTGCGCGAGACCGCCGAGTCGGCCCGCGCGATCAGTGGGGACCTCGAGGCGGCATCGAGCGCTCTCAGGGAATTGATGGTAGAATCCTCCTTCAGCGAGGATCTGGCCGACACCGTGAAGGCCATGCGCGAAGCGAGCGAGGCCCTGCGGAAGCTGGGCGATCGATCCGAGGCGGAGGGGGCGCGGCCCGTTCCGAGGCCCTCGGCGACCCCGAGGCCCGAGGGATCGGCACGGACGGGAGCGGCCCTTGCGGCGCCCGGGGAGCAGGGGCTTTGACCGGCCCCGTCGATCACAAGAAGAGGACGCCGAGCGGCGGAGTTCCGCGCCGGCGACGGAGGACTGACACATGAGAATCATACTGAGGCAAGAGGTCGATCGACTGGGGTTCCCGGGGGACTTGGTCTCGGTGCGCGACGGGTACGCCCGGAACTTCCTCATCCCCCGCGGGCTAGCCGAGCCCGTCACCAAGGGCGCGCTTCAGGACCTGGAGCGCCGCAAGGAGCTCGAGGCCAAGCGTGAGGCCGCCAAGCGCGCCGAGTTCGAGGCCTTGGCGAACGCCCTGCGCGACAAGTCTGTCACCATCGCCATGCGGGCCGGCTCCTCGAACAAGCTCTACGGCTCCGTCACCGTCCGCGACCTGCAGGACGCCATCCAGCAGCAGCTCGGCGTCGAGATCGAGCGCAAGCGCCTCGTGCTCGAGGAGTCCATCAAGACCCTCGGCGAGCATGAGCGCACGATCAGGCTCGCCGCCGGCGTGGAGGCCACCCTCACCGTCATCGTCAAGCGCGAGGGCGTCGAGGAAGACGAGGAGCCCGTGGCCGTGGCCGTCGAGGGCTACGACATGGAGGATGGCACCATCGCCTCCGAGCTGGAGGCCGAGGCTGCGGCTGAGGCTGAGGCCGCCCCCGCCGCCGAGTCGGAGGACGAGGGCGAGGCCGTGGGCTAGCGCCTCCCCATCAACCTGATCCACTCCAGCGGCGGCCCTCCCGGGCCGCCGCTGTGCTTTTCCGCGAGCCGTGATAGGATGAGACGAAGGGAGCGATCATGTCGAAGCGCCGCCCGCGGCAGGCCCCGAGAGTGGCCTCCGCTCCCACTTCCCCCCAACGCCCGCTGCGTTTGAAGCGGCTCGACGAGTTCCGCTGGACCCTGCGCGCCGAGGATCATCCGGGCATGCGGGTGGATGGCGTCGTCTACGGTACCGGCCGGCTCATCGACGGATACCTCGAGGAGGGGGCCCTCGCCCAGGTCGCCAACGTCGCCCACCTGCCCGGCATCGTGGGCCACTCCATAGGCATGCCCGACATCCACTTCGGCTACGGCTTCCCCATCGGCGGCGTCGCCGGCCTCCGAGCCGACGACGGGGTCGTCTCGCCCGGCGGAGTCGGCTATGACATCAACTGCGGCGTGCGCCTCGTCCGAACCGACCTGCGGCTCGCCGACATCCAGCCGAAGCTCGATGCCTTGCTGAACGAGTGCTACACCTCCGTGCCCTCGGGCGTCGGCGAGGGCGGCGCCGTGCGCCTCAACGACGCCCGCTTCGAGGCCGTCTGCGTCCGGGGCGCCGAGTGGGCCGTGAGCCAGGGCTTCGGCTGGTCCGAGGACCCCTCCCACACCGAGGCCCGCGGCCGCCTGCCCGATGCCGACCCCGACGCCGTCTCCGACCGCGCCCGCAAGCGCGCCATGGATCAGGTCGGCACCCTGGGCGCGGGCAACCACTTCCTCGAGATCCAGGCCGTGGACGAGATCTTCGACGCCCAGGCCGCCTCCGTCATGGGAATCGAGGAGCGCGGCCAGGTCGCCGTGATGATCCACTGCGGCTCGCGCGGCTTCGGCCACCAGGTCTGCGATGATTTCATCGCCCTCATGCAGCAGGCCGTGCGGAAGTACGGCTTCGACCTCCCCGACCGGCAGCTCGGCTGCGCCCCCGTCCGCTCCGACGAGGGCCGGAAGTACCTCCGCGCCATGGCCTGCGCCGCCAACTACGCCTGGGCGAACCGCCAGGTCATCATGCACCTCGTACGCGACGCCTTCGCCCGGATCCTGGGCGCCCCCGCCGAGCGGCTCGGCATGGCCCTCGTCTACGATGTCGCCCACAACATCGCCAAGATCGAGCGCCACGTCGTCGACGGCAGGGAGACCGAGCTCTGCGTCCACCGCAAGGGCGCCACCCGCGCCTTCCCACCGGGCCACCCCGAGCTGCCCGAGGCCTACCGCCCCGTGGGGCAGCCCGTCATCGTGCCCGGCTCGATGGGCTCCGGCTCCTACCTCCTCGCCGGCGCCCGCCACGGCTTCGAGACCACCTTCGGCTCCACATGCCACGGCGCGGGGCGGGCACTCTCCCGCACCGCCGCCAAGAAGCTCCGCCACGGTCGGGAGGTCATCGACGAGCTGCGCGGGCGGGGGATCCTCGTGCGCGGAGGCAGCGCCGCGGGCATCGCCGAGGAGCAGCCCGACGCCTACAAGGACGTGGACGAGGTCATCAGGGCCGTCGAGGGCGCGGGGCTGTCACGCCCCGTCGCCCGCTTCAGGCCCGTCGCCGTGATGAAGGGGTAACCGCGCGCGGGCTCAGCCCGTCTGGCAGACCGTCGCCTCGTACATCCGGCCCATGCCGCGGTAGAGCGCGGCCATCTCCGGCAGCGTCTCCTGGAGCACCTGGGGGTCCCGCCAGCCGGCCGCGAGGACGTCCAGATGCCGCCAGATCGCCCGCTCGGGGTCCCCGTTCTGCGAGGCGTGCCGCGCGAGCTCCCGGCGCGCCTCCACCGACAGCGGGTCCTCGGCCGCCATCATCCACTCCCACCGGGGGAGCCGCTTGAGCTGCGCCGGGACCTGGGATTCGTGCTCCTTGAGGAACCCGATCGCGTCGCCCGCGATGCCTCGCCCGATCCCCAGGTCCCCCAGGTCGGGCCGCATCGTTGCTCCCGAGAAGCATACGGGCCGCTCCAGGGCGTTCCAGTAGCAGCCGCAGGTGTTGGGCACATGGCCCTGCCGCTGGTAGAGCTTCGCGAGCAGGTAGTGGGGCGCCCCCCACCACAGCGCCTCCTTGGTCAGCGCCATCAGCCCCCGGGCCATGCTCTGCACCTCGCCCGACCGCAGGGCCAGCACGCACCGCGCGAGCAGCGCGTCATGGTCGTAGCGGTGGGTCTCCTCGGGGAGCATCGGGGGCGGTACCCTGGTCTCCATGAGCGCCGTCGGGATGCCCTGGTCGGCCAGGAGCTTCTTCGCCCGATCCCCGTCCTTCCCCAAGCTCGCGCTATCCTGGAACCGAAGCGCCAGGAAGAACAGGAAGTTCCGAAAGCCGCTCGACAGGGGCAGCACCGCCGGCGGGTCGCTGATCGCCAGCACCACCGGCCACTGGTCCGACGGCTTGCCGGGCTGCTTCATGAGACAGAACGAGTTCGCCGACGCGATCCCGAAGGGGATCAGCTCCGCCGGCCAGCAGGGCGTCCGGCCCACCAGGCTCGCGATCGTGTCCGCCTCCGAGAACCGGCATACCCCGACCTCCAGCCCCTCGGCCGCCGGCACGATGGCGTGGAACTCCGGAGGCAGGCCCTCGCCTATGCGGGCCTCCAGGCTCTCCAGGGTCTTGCGCGCCTTCTGGCGCTTCAGAAAGCTCACACCGTTCCTCCTACTTCGCGCAACCCGGCCGGAAGCCGGCGGCGCCGTTGAACGCGCGCGGCGCGATGCCGCCCATGCCTCTGCGGGATGCGTCTTCTAGGGGTCGAGAGGAAGCCCCAGCTCCGACGTGAGATGACGCGCGATCTCCTCGCCGATGTTCTCCACAGGCCGCAGCGCGCCTCCCTCGGAGCACCGCGCTTCGTACCATCCGGGCCAGCGGTCCGCGAGCCAGGCGTAGCGGTTCCGAACCTCGCCCAGGTATGCCAGGTCCCGCTCGTGAATGTCGTCCGCCCGGCCCGTCGCCTCCCGCCGGCTCGCCATGAGCCCCGCCACCGTCTCCAAGGGCACATCCAGCCACACCACCGCATCCTCCGCCGGCAGGCCGTGGACCTCGTACTCCAGCCGCCGGATCCACGCCGCGAACTCGCCGAACCCCTCCAGCGGCAGCTTCGCCCCCTGGTGCGCCGCGTTCGAGCCCACGTACCGGTCCACGACCACCAGGTCGTGGCGGCCGAGGGCCTCCCGCAGCTGCGGCGCCGCCTCCAGCCGATCGCCCGCATAGGGCAGCGCGCTCAGGTAGGGGCTCTGGTCGCTCACCGAGCCGAACTCACCCGCCAGATACCGCACGCACAGCTCCCCGTAGAAGCTCCCCGAGTACCGCGGGAAAGCGAACCGCGCCACCCTGAGGCCCCGCGCCTCCGCGGCGCGCGCCAGGAACTCCGCTTGCGTCCCCTTACCCGAGGCGTCGATCCCCTCAAACGCGACCATCTTGCCGGCCGTCATTGGCAGACCCTCATCCCATCAGCCTGGCGAGCGGACCGGGGCCGCTCGGCGACGGCCCTATTCCCTCACGCCACATGTACCTCCTCGGGCTCGACGTCGAGCATCAGCCCCCGACCCCGCACCGACTGGATCAGCCCCTCGGTCGCCTCGCGGCCCGCCGCCTTCGCGATCCGCTTCAGCAGGCCGCGCTTGTGCCAACTGATCTGCTCCGGCTGCGGTTCCAGTCCCTCGTTCCACATCGCCTGATACAGCTCATCCCACGAGACGCACTCCTGGGGCCGCTGCGCCAGGGCCAGGAGAAGCTCGTACTGGAGCTTCGTGAGCCGCACGGTGCGCCCCCCGATGGCGACCTCGTTCGGCCGGCGGCGGCGAACCCTTATCCGTGGGCCCTCCGCTGCCTCGGGCGCGGCCGCCTCCGACTCCTCCGCGGGGCGCCACTGCGCCTCCCGATCCCTCTCCGTCGACATCCGCGCCGCCCGAGCCAGCATCCGGTCGATGAGCCACGGCGGCACGCACGCCTCCAGCCGCTCTCGGGGGAGCTCGAGCACCGACGCCGGATCAGGCGCCCCCTCCCGCGCCAAGGCCAGCAGCGAGTCCCGGGGCATCCCCCGAGGCGCGAGCGTCCCCAGCCCCACCGCCGACAGGGGCACATCCAGCGAGAGGGCGTCCGCCAAGCGCTCGACCCGATCCGCCCGGGGATGGGCGCCCGCCCGAAGCAGCCGCGCCCCCGCCGCCGCGAGCCGGCCCACCTCCTGGGCGAGCCTGCCCATCGCGCCCGCGAGCACCCAGTGCCGCCGCTCCACCTCCTGTGTCGGCAGGTCGGAGAGCCAGTCCAGGAGGATCACCGCGCGCTGCGCCGAGCGCTCCTCGGCCAGGGCAGCGTCCTCCGGTGGCTCCTCATCGTGAAGCCGCCGCCAAAGCTCCCGAGCGTAGGGCGAACCCTCGCCCCCGCGCCTCGGCGGCGGAAGGGCGGCCTCCCTCGCGGGCGGCAGCTCGCACAGCCCCGCTAGCAGCTCCTCATCGCCACCCTCTTCCGGCGCCGCGTCCGCCCACGCCTCCAGCCCCACCATCGTCTCGGGCGAGAGCCCGTAGGCCGCCGCGATCCGGCCGCGCGGCGTCGCCTGCCCGGCCTCGTCGATGAGCGCCGCCTCCCGAAGCTCCTCCTCCGCCCACTCCGTGCCCGCGGAGCAAAGCTCCACCGCCGCCGGGGGGACGGGGCCAGACTCGCCCCGGCCAGCCATCCGCAGCAGCCACAGGGGCAGCCCCTCGGGGCCGAGCTCCAGGCGGTCGCGCTCGGGGGCGTCCCCGAAGTAGATCTCGATGAGGGTGTGGCTCTCCATCGGCGCCGCGGCCACGAGGGCCGCCCGGCCCACCTCCGGCCTCTCCNNGGCCCGCCCGCCCCGCCATCGCCTCCATCTCCGCGCCGCTCACCCGCCCCGCCACCCAGCCCCGCGCCCCGGACGCCCACCGCCGCGGGTCGATGAGCGCCACGTCCACGGGCAGATTCACCCCCGCCGCCAGGGTCGTCGTCGCCACGAGGCAGCGCAGCTCGCCCTCCCGCGCCGCCTCCTCCACCACCGCCCGAAGCTCCGTCGGGAGGTCCCCGTGATGGAACGCCACTCGCCGCTCCAACACCGGCGCCAAGTGTGCCGCGGACACCGTCGGCGGCAGGGCCCGAAGCCGCTCCAAGACCGGCGGCGCGTCCGCCTCCAGCTCCTCGGCGATCTCCCGGGCCAGGCGCTGGCACTCCCGCTTCGAGGGCACGAAGCACATGACCCGGGAGCCCCGCTCCAGGAGCGTCAGGGCCGAGGCCCGAAGCTCGTTCCGCCGCCGCTCATCCGGCTCATCCCACTCGCCGCCGGGCGCCCCGTCGTGGAGCCACGTCTCCCGCGACCACGGCCCGTTCCGCCACTCCTGATAGTGGAAGACGCCGCCCTGCAACACCCCCGCCAGGAGCGGCACGGGACGCTCCTCCTCCACCAGGAGCGGGCAGCCCAGGCTCTTCGCCAGGGAGGCCGCGCTGCGGCGGTCCGCCGTCAGACCCAGGGCCTGGGGCGCCCCCCGAGCCTCCTTCGCCTCGCCCAGGCAGTGCGTGATCCAATGGCCGTGCCAGCCGCGCACGGGGTCCGCGAGGGTCTGCATCTCGTCGAGCACCACGAGAGCCACGCCGTCGAGATAGTCCGGGTGGGAGACGAGCAGGCTGGCGAGCTTCTCGTAGACGACCACGGCCACGTCGTAGTCCCGCCGGCCCAGCGCCCAGTCGTGCTCTCGGCGGTCGCGGGTGCCCGCGATGATCCGCAGTCCCAGGTGCGCGTAGGCGTCCTCCAGGTCCGCCACCTTGTCCTCGACGAGGGCCCGGGTCGGGAGCGCCAGGAGCGCCCGGCCGCCCTGGAGGACGGCCCGGAGCAGGGCGAGTTCGGCGATGAGGGTCTTCCCCGCCGACGTGGGGGCGACGATGAGCCCGTCCTTCCCCTCGAGCAGGCCCAACTCCCGCACGGCCCGCTCCTGAACGGGCAGCAGTTCGGGACCGTAACGCCCCTCGAGGGCTTGGATGACCAGGCTTGAAAGTCCGAAGGCTTCGAGACTGGCGATGCGCATGTTTCCACCTCCCGCGGGAAGCATATGGAACATCTGTTTGCATGTCAAGCGTTTTCGCGAAATCGTTCGGATCAGAGCCGATTCATTTCCTCAAAGTGGATTTGTTGACAGTTTGAATCCGGAAAATGGCCATTTTCGGTCGATGAACTGACTTGACACGGAATCTCGCGTTTGCCGAAAATAGCCCGAAAATCGTTGCGGCCCATGGCCTAGACACGCCCCAAAACCCCCTTTTTGGCCCCGAGTTTTCGCCAAAGGTGCCTCTATATACATGTAACACGCGCGATTCTCACCACCCCCCCAAGGAGCCCGTCATGCCACCTAAGCCGTCATACAACGCGCGCGGATTCGCGTGCGTCTCTCAACAAGCCGACTGGAGGCGCTGGGCCGGCCAGCAGGCCAGGCTCTACATGGACACCCTCCAACACCAGGCCCGCATCGAGCGGAGCCTCCGGATTCTCGCCCAACGGCGGGCCGACGCCCAGCGCCGAGCGGGCGACAGCGCCTCCGCCCAGGCGCGAGCCCGGAGCGAGAGCATCGGGCACATGGAGCGCGAGATGGGGCTCCAGTGGGAGATCGCCCGCTGGGCCGCCGCCATGGGCCTCGAGGACACCGCCCTCCGGGCCCTCCGCGCCATCGAGTCCCTGCGGAGCGGCATCGGCCTCCTTGCCGAGGAGATACGCGCCGCGCCGTACGACGACGCCCTCACCCAGGTGCGCCGGTGGCGGGACGCCCTCGACGCCCGCGCCGACCTGCTCCGGGCCCTCCGCGCGCCGTCGTCGGACCTGGAGCGCCTCCACCATGCCCGGGTGCGGGCCCTCGAGGACGAGGCCCGCATCCTCGCCCAGATGGGCCGGCAGCCCGACGCTGAGCGGGCCCTCGCCCAGGCCGCCCGGCTGCGCTACGAGCCGCCACCGAGGGGAACCCCCTCGGGTGTGCGGGATCGCGTCCGCCAGGCCATCGCCGGGGAGGTGCGGGATGCCGAGCGCATCGCCCCCCTCGCCGTCACCGAGGCGATGGGCGGAGCCGGTTCCAGGCGCTATATCGTCGAGTTCCAGGCCCCGAGCGACCGCGGAGCCGCCATTGTCGATGCCCTCATCGATGAGGTGATGCGCCGCCTCGACGACGCCCTCCGCGCCCAGCGTTGACACGCAGAAAGGATGATCGCCCGTGAGGAAGGACCCCATCGACAAGATGGCCGGGGGTGACGCCAAGGCCGCCGCCGTCCGCGAGCCCACGCCCATCCGCCGCCAGAGGCGCGAGTTGCCCGCCATCGTGGAGGTCGCGCCAACCCCGGCCCCGACCCGCCGCGCTCCCCGGGACACCCGGCGCTGGGGCTGTGCCGGCTGCCCTCGCGAGGGCGAATGCGACCTCGCCGCGCCGAACGAGCCCTGCCCCCTGGAGCGCGACGCCTTCGCCGAACTCCGCTCCCCCGAGCGGCTGCCCAAGCTCCTCCGCGACGCCATCGCCGCGGAGTTCCGAACCTACTTCCGCGCCAAGCGCGCCGAGGCGGAGAGAGGTGACAAGATTGATGGAGAAGCGTCCAAGATGCTCCAAGGGCTCCTCAAAGCCGTCGAGACCTACCTCGACCTCCTCGCCCGCGTCGAGGCTGCCCCGTCCGCCGAAGCCATCGCGCCCGTCGAGCTCTACCCCTCCCTCGCCGCCGTCCTCGCCGCCAGCGAAGGGAGCCTCTTCTCCGAGGTGCCCGACCCCGCCCTCCGCGAGCGGCTCCGGAGCGCCTACGTCCGGACCGTCGAGCGAGAGGACGCCATCATCCGAGACGCCCTCGCCGCCGCCGCCCATGACCGAGACGCCTGAACTCCCGTGGCACGCCCTCGACCTCGCGACAGAGGCGCGGCGCCACGAGCGGGCCCGCGCCCTCATCAGCCGTCTCAGCCCCGAGCTCTTCGCCCTGAAGGTCCGGCGCGTCCGGGGCCAGCCCTTCAGCTTCGGGGGCCACGAGTACCTCCGCGACCTGTACGCCGACCAGCACCCCCACGTGGTGATCGAGAAGGCCGCCCAGATGGGCGCCTCCGAGCTCGCCATCTCCCGAGCCCTGTACACGTGCGTCACCCGCGACGGCGTCTGCGTCATCCTGTTCTTCCCCACCGACCAGGATGTGCGCGACTTCTCCCGCCATCGGGTCGCGCCGGCCCTGGAGGACCTCCGGCAGGCCGGCCTGCTCGACGACACGGGCGCGCGCAAGACGGACAACGTGGGCCTGCGCGAGGTGGGACGGTCCGTCCTCTACTTCCGAGGTATGCAGAGCGGCATCCGCATGAAGAGCGTGCCCGCCGACTTCCTCATCTTCGACGAGCTGGACGAGAGCCCGCCCGAGTTCAAGCCACTCGCCAGGGAGCGGCTCTCCCACAGCGACATGAAGTGGATCCTGGAGCTCTCCACGCCCACCCTCCCCGACTACGGGATCGACGTGGAGTTCCGGCGGTCCGACCAGCGCTACTGGCACGTGGAGTGCGGCTGCCCCGACGGCGTGGTCCTCGAGCTCACCTTCCCCGAGTGCCTCGCGCGGCGGCGGGGCGGCGCCGTGGAGCTGCGGTGCCCCCGGTGCGGGCGAGGACCCCTCGACCCCAGCGCCGGACGGTGGATCGCCCACGCGCCCGAGCGCGCCGAGCGCCGCGGCTACCACCTCTCCCAGCTCTTCTCGACCGCCATCTCGCCACGCGAGATCCTCGAGGAGTACGAGACCACCCGCAATGTGGCCGAGTTCCACAACAGCAAGCTCGGCATCCCCTATGCGGGCGACCGTATGCCCCTGACCCGGGCCGAGCTGCTCCGGGCAATGGGCGAGCACGAGCGCGGGGCGGCGGGCGGCGGCCTTCGCGTCATGGGCGTGGACCAAGGGAAGATCCTGCACTGGCTGCTCCTCGAGATCGCCGAGCGGGAGACCCGCATCGTCGACCTCGGGGTCGTGGACGGCTTCCCCGAGATCGCCCGGCGCATCGAGCGCGAGGGAGTGGCCCTCTGCGTCATCGACGGCCTGCCGAACCAGCACTCCGCCAGGGACCTGGCCCGCTCCCTCCCGGGGCGGGTCGCCCTCTGCTACTACGCCGAGGCGCACCGCGGCGAGCCCGACCTCCGCCCCGGCCGGGATACCGTCGTCGTGGACCGCACCGAGGCGCTGGACCGGGTCGTCACCGACCTGCTCCGGGGCCTGGTCGCCCTGCCGGACCGGCTCGACGCCGATGTCGAGGAGCTGATCCGGCATCTCACCGCCATCGCCAAGGTCGAGAAGGAGGACGAGAGGACGGGAGAGCGTACTGCCAGGTACCTGCGAACGGGCCCGGACCACTACGCCCACGCCCTGGGGTACGCCCTCATCGCGGCGGATCGGGCGCGGCGTGTGCCGGTGGTCACGGCTCGCGCGGGCAGGGCGAGGTAACCGGAGGATGGCTCGCCCGGTGGGAGAACCCATGGGCCAACGGAGGGGCAGAGGATGAATCCCGTCGTCACTCTAAAGCGTCCCGCCTTCGTCCTCGTGCTCGACTACGAAGGCCTGGACTTCGCCACGGTGCTCGAGAGCATCGAGGACCACCTCGGCTTGCGCCAGGGGCAACGCCAGCGCACCGAGCACATGGTCGATCTCTGCATCTGGCGGGCCCTCGACGACGACCGGGAGGCCGTGCTCGATGGCTCCCGACTCCAGCTCACCGGACCCACGTGGTTCGGATGCGAGGCCCCGAGCTTCTGCGCCAACTTCCGCACCATGGCACAGATGCTGCCGCTGAACATCACCGCCACCGGCGTCAATCCCGTGTTCGAGGCCAGGCTCCGGTCCCTCGAGGATCTCGAGGAGATCGTCCACGTGGGGCCGCGGCTCACCGCGGCCTTCGGCGATGAGCTCGAACTCCACGAGCTCGTCTGGAACGCGCCCATGGAGGGCGGTGGCGAGTCCCGGTTCCGCATGCGCCTTCGGGGGGATCCCCTGTGCGCCGTGCTGGACTGCAACTGGCACATCGACCACTCGGGAGATCCCTGCGACCCCTTGCGCCGCTGGGTCTCCTACGTGGATCACACCCAGGAGCTCGCCGCCTGTCTCAGCCGGGCCTTCGCGCCCCTTTAGTCCGCGCCAGGAATCCCGCGGCCACCGCGGAATCTCCGCCGTGACGATGACTCTTGCGAGGTGGATGCCGTGACGGTGCAATGCCCCCACTGCGGTACGCCGGTCGATAGCGGCTACCGGTTCTGCTACGCCTGTGGCAACCCGCTGCACGCTCAAGCCCAAGGCGGAGGCCCCCAAGGACGCCCTCAGGGCCGGCAGGGCGCCAGTTCCGTGGCCGTCGCCGTGGGCATCATCATCGCCATCCTCTTCTCGCTCTTGGCGATCATCCTGGCGGGCATCGTGGGCCTCGGCTTCGTCCGCTACAAGCAGTCGGCCGCGTTCGCGCAGCCGCCGGCGCCCGCGATCCCCTCGGACTTCCTGGCCGACGAGCCAGAGCCCGAGGTCGCCCCTGAGATCGCCCGCGAGGTCGTCCCCGACCCCGCCCGGGCCGAGGAGATCGCCCAGGCCGCGGCCCCGGGCTGGGTCACCCGAATCGAGAGCGTCTACGACGACGACCGCTCCGTTGTCGTGCTTGTCGGCCCGCCCGAGAGCGAGTTCACCGACGCCTTCCACTACGAGTGGGACGAGGAAGTCAACGACTACGCTCTGATTGGCACTACCTCCCTGGCATCGCCGGGCGGATAGAGCCACCCACCGCGCCACCCCGAGAGGATCTCAATCCATGCGCATCTTCGGCTACGAGCTGAGCCGAGGGCGTGTGCCCACGCCCCTGGCCGCAGCGCGCAAGAGTACCCGGCCCATCGCGCCGCCGCCCCTCGGTCGGCTCGCCGGATCCGTCCTCGCCGACGCCGGCCGCCCCGCCGAGCTCGAGCTCTACCGGCAACTCCGGCGACTCCTGCCCCTCGTCGACGCCGCCATCCGTCGCCTCACGCGGCTGGTGGGCTACGTCCGGATCGAGGCCCCGGCGCCACTCCAGGCGGACCTGGACCGGTTCCTGCGCCACGTGCCCGTCAACGGGCTGCAGCGCGGGTTCGACTCCTTCCTCGTGAATCATGTGGGCCAGATGCTCCAGTATGGCTTCGCCGCGGGGCGCATCGTGCCCGACAAGGCCCAGCGGGACATCGCCGGCCTCGTGAACCTCGACAGCCGGGAGGTCCACGTCATCGACGACGACCCGCCCCTGAAGCGCGGCGTCGGACACCGGCCGCCGGGCGCCTTCGAGGTCGCCCGGATCCCCGACGCCCTCGCCCTCTTCAGCGCCAACGCCGCCGAGGGGGACTCCCCCTACGGCTGCGGCATCCTGAGGAGCCTGCCCTTCGTGAGCCACATCGTCCTCACCATGGAGCGCGCCACCCAGCAGACCTGGGAGCGCATGGGCGCCCCCTCCTACACCGTCACCTGGACGCCGCCCGAGGGCTTCGTCGATCCCGATGGCGCGCGGTCGAGGGCCATCATGGGCGAGATCGAGGCCGGCTTCACCGAGGCGATGCAGACCCGGCACGACACGGGCCTCGCGAGCGACTTCTTCGCCGCCGGCGACGTGCGGGTCGAGGTCATCGGCGCCGCGAGCGAGCAGCTCGAGTTCCGAGAGACCTACCGCGCCCTCACCGAGCAGATCGTCTCCGTCACCGGCCTGCCGCCCTTCATGCTCGGCCTGAGCTGGGCCTCGACCGAGCGGATGTCGAGCCAGCAAAGCGAGGTGATCATCGCGGAGATCCATGACCTCCGCCGGGAACTCGAACCCATGGTCGAGCAGCTCGTCGACCTCTGGCTCGCCCTCACCCGGCGCTCGGGGAACTACCGGGTCCGCTGGTCCGAGGTCACCCTGCAGGACCTCTCCCTGGTGGCCGAGGCTCAGTACCGCCAGGCCATGGCCCTGCGCATCGAGACCGAGGCGCTGCTCACCGCCGTCGACCGAGGCTGGATCGATGACGCCTATGCCCGCGCCCGGCTCTTCCCCGACACGGAGCCGGCGCTTCCGGTGTAATCCACTGGCCGGCCGGAACGTAGACACCTACAAGACGAGCCCCGGGAGGTTGATTGACGATGTGGCGCCTTCGGTTCCTGTTGGCCGCCGTCGCGCTGGCGGCCCTGTCCACGGTAGCCGTCGCCGATGGCGAGGCCGAGCAGGTTGAGGTCACACCGCCCATCGAGGAGGCGTCGCCCGAAGGCGGCGCGGCCTCGGCGGATTCGCCCGATGCCCAGTTGCGAGAGGCCGTCGCGGCCCTCGAGGCGGCCCTCCTCCGGTTGCGCGAGGCGCTCAAGTCCGTCCCGGCGGAGACCGCCTACGCGGCCCTCCGCTCCCTCTCCGTCGATGGCGCGGCGACCGTGCTGCTGAACCCCACCGACAGCGACGTCGACGGCGTCGTCCGGCCCCCGCGGCTGAGCGCCGCGCCGCGCCTCATGGTCCCCCGCGACCTGCGCGTGGAGGGCGGCCCCCAGCGGAGAGCCTGGCTCGCCATGGAGCTCGACCGCGACATCGCCGTCGTGCCTGAGAACGCCGAGTTGATCCGGGAGCTTGACGCCGAGATCGTCCGGCTCACCGAGGAGGACGCCGCCGAGGGGATCAACATCGAGCGCACGATCCGCGCGATACGGCCCGCCCTCGCCGCGCGCTCCGATGACGGCGGGCCCTCGCTACGCTGGCTCGACTCCCTCGCCGACCGCATCGCCGACATGGTCACCGAGCGGGTCCTCAAGGCCCTCGAGGAGCATGCGGCCGAAGACTAGACGACCGACCCTCTGTCCCCCTACGGCCCCGCCCAGAGAGGGCTCTCCACCATGTGGGAGAGCCCTCTCGCCGTACCTGCCCCACCGAGACTCCAGGAAGGAGGCATGGATGATCCATTCGGGATGCAAGACCATCCGCGCGGGAGGTGAGAGCCACGAGCCGAGTCAGCGCGACATGGCGCTGATCGCCGCCTACGCGGGGCGGCCCCTCGAACCCTCCGAGGTGCTCGTCCGAGCGATGGTGCTCTGCTCGGGGGAGCTGGACCGGGACTACGAGCGCTTCTCCGATGGTGTTCTCGACCAGTTCGCCGAGTCCATCCCCGGCAAGTCACTCCTCATCGGCCACCGCCGCGACGCCGCCCCCGAGGGGCTGTTCTACCGAGCCGAGGTCGTGCAGCGGCCCGGCCGCGCGCCCGCCGTGAAGGCATGGTTCTACATGCTCATCACGCCCGAGAACGACCACCTCCGCAAGCTCATGGACGCCGGCGTGGTGCGCTACACCTCCATCGGCTTCCGCTGCGAGCGCCTCACCTGCGACCTCTGCGGCCGGAACGTCCACTCCCGGGAGTGCCCCCACATCCCCGGGCGGGAGTACGACGGCCGCACCGCCACCGCCACGTGGGAGGGCCGCGCCGAGGCTGTCGAGGGCTCCCTCGTCTACCTCGGAAGCCAGCGCGAGGCGATGCTCACCAAGTGCTGGAGCGACGGCCACCCCGACGCCCTGGATGACGAAACCGCCCGCGAGAAGCTCCTCGATGTGGCCGAGGAGCTGCGGGCCGAGGTCGCCGCCCGGGACGCCGAGATCGCCCGCCTCCGGGCCCTCGCCAGCGATGGCGAGCGCTTCCGCGAGGAGCTGCGGGGCGAGGTCCGAGCCCTCTGCGCCCTGAGCGGCGACCGTGCCGCATGGGAGTTCCACCGGCCCCTCGTGGGCGCCATGGACGCGGCCAAGCTCATGGAGATCCGCGACCGGCTGCGGCTGCGGACCGCCACGAACGCGCCGCGGCCGGCGGCCCAGACGCCCGACCTCTCGCCCTACGTCACCCGCTCGTAACCCGAATCATCACCCCAAAGGAGCGATGCTCGAATGGCCACCCGCGTACTGAGCGGCGGCCCCCTCACGGGCGCCGTCACCACCTTCGCGCCAGCCTCCGCCTGGACCGACCCCGCGCCCGGCGACCTGGTGAAGCAATCGACCGGCGGCGCATACCAGCTCGCCGAGTGCGCCGACACCAACGTTCCCATCGGCGTCGTCACCGAGGTCTCCGATGACGGCGCCGTGCTCGCCGTCGAGCTCTTCACCTCGGGCGCCATCGCCCGCCTGCCCTACACGGGTAACCCCAGCCTGGGCCAACAGATCCAGGCCTCCGCCGCCACCAAGGTCAAGGGCGTCGCCTCGGGCGGCGTGGGCCTCATCGTCGGCCGCGACCTGGTGACCGGCTCCGTCGATGTCCTGTTCCTCTAGCGCGCCATCCGAAGGGATCTGCCCCATGAATGTGGTGAAGAAGCTCGACCTCGAGAAGGAGATGTACCAGGAGGCCCGGCTGAAGGGCGCCGGCTTCGAGGATCTCCTCGAGGAGCTCGACCCCTCCCTCGACTACGAGGGCACGCTTCAGAAGGCGGGGGCCTTCGCCCGCCAGCTCATGGCCCACGGCATCAAGATCCACGGCCCCACCGCCGACCCCATCGGCAAGTTCTTCGCCTCCACCTCGTCCTCGGTGCTCTTCCCCCACTATGTCGAGACCCAGGTCCGGGCGGGGATGCTCGCGGAGTCCCTCCTTCCCGAGATCACCGCCACCGAGACCTACATCGACTCCCACACCTACGACGGCGCGTGGCTCAGCGACACCGAGCCCGACCGGCAGCTCCACCGCATCGCCGAGGGCGCCCGGATCCCGACCGTGCGGCTCACCGTCTCCGACCACACGGTCAGGCTGCGGAAGTTCGGGCGGCTGCTCCACGCCAGCTACGAGGCGCTCCGGCTCCAGCGCTCCAACGTCGTCTCCGTCTGGCTGCAGCGCATCGGCGCTCAGATCGCCATCGACGAGAGCAACGAGGCCCTCTCCACCCTCATCTCCGGCGACGGGAACAGCAACGCCCTCGTCGCCACCGAGAGCGAGGTGAGCGGGACCCTGGACTATGACGAGATGGTGCGCCTCTGGCTCGCCTTCCCGGGCGGCTACCGCTGCCGGAGGATCATCGTGGGCGACACCCTGCTGCGGACCGTCCTCAACATGGATGAGTTCCAGAACCCCGCCGCGGGCTTCAGCTTCCAGGCCTCGGGCGACCTGGTGAGCCCCGTCGGCGCCAAGCTCCTCCGCTGGGGCTCCACCGCCGTGCTTCCCGCGGACTACGTCCTCGGCGTCGATGAGCGCTTCGCCCTCGAGCAGGTCACCGAGCATGGGGTCATCACCGAGGTGGACCGGCTCATCGACCGGCAGATCGAGTCCACCTCCGTCACCAAGTGGTCCGGCTTCGTGAAGCTCGACACGAGCGCGAGCCAGGCCCTCGACGTGACCCACGAGTAGGAGGCGTCCGTGGCGCTCACCACTCCCGCCGCCGTGCGGGCCGAGGGCTCCCTCTATAATGAGCAGTTCAACCTCGCCACCGACGCGGAGCTCGACGCCCTCCTGGCCGAGCGGATCGCCGAGGCGTCGGCGGAGGTCCTGACCCTCATCGGGGCCGAGACCTACTCCTCGGGCGACGCCACCCTCCGGCGGGTGCTCACCACCGCCGAGACCTACCTGGCCACGGCCAAGGCCTTCCAGACCATCCTGAACCTGATGGCCACCTGGGACGCCGAGGCCCTGCCCACGGAGTTCATCGACCGCGAGGAGCTGCCCGAGATCATCCTCCGGTACCGGCGCATGGCCCTGGGGCTCCTCGAACCCCACCTCGCCGGCGCACAGCCCGGCCCCCGGCCCTATCTGGCCGGCCGGTCCATCCGCGTCTAGGGACGCGCACCCCTGAGGAGGTGAGGCGCCTTGCCGCGCAAGTCGGGCAAGCACGCCACCGTGAGCATCGGCAGTTACACCGGCGCGGACCTCTACAGCGTGGAGGTCCGCATGACCGCGGACATCATCGACGTGACGGCCCTGGGCGATGACTGGGCCGTCCAGATCCCGGGCGTGGGGCGGTGGGAGGTGCGGGCGGAGAAGTACTACGCGTCCGAGGCTTTCCTCTCGCTCCTCGCTGACACCCCCGGCGGCGCGGCCGTCGCGGTCCAGGTGAAGGACGGCGACGGCAACACGGTCTTCGCGGGCACGGGCTGGGTGAGCGAGGGCAGCTTCTCGATCCCGAACGAGGCGGTGACGGAGACGATCGTGCTCCAGGGCACCGGCCCGCCGACGACGCCGTAAGGGCGGCGTTTTCACCGCTCCCCCGCGCGCCGACCGCCGCGGGGGAGCCGACCCCTTCCGCATCACCACTCCGAAAGGAAACACCATGGCACTCCTCTCCACCGACGACCTCGAGACCATCGACGCCATCCAGCGCGAGCCCATGGAGGTGTGGGGCGGCCGGACCCTCTGGGTCTGGGGCCTCTCCTTCCGCCAGTTCACCCGGCTCCTCAGCGAGGCCCAGCGGCCCGACGCCGACGGCCGCCTCCGCTTCGACCCCGAGCGGTACGCCCTCTGCCGCGTGATAGAATGTGTCCGCGACGGCGGGGGGAGCGATGCCCGCCCCCTCTTCCGGCGCGACGCCCACTACGAGTGGCTCGCCAACCAGGACGCCGGCACCATCGACGCCATCGTGCGGCGCTCCATGCGGCTGTCGGGCGAGACGGAGGAGCCGTCGGGCCCGGACCCTACCACGGCCAGCCCGTAGCCCTCGGCCAGCGAGCCACCGCCTTCGCCGTCCGCCACCTGGGGAGACTGCCTCGGGAGGTGCGGGCGCCCTTGCGGGAGGTCTTGGCGGCTATGGCGTGTACATGCGGATAGACGGAGGACACATGAGCGCCGACCCCATCCCCGAGAGCCTCATCGCCCTGCCCGAGTCCGACCGCGGCCGGGTCGAGCGCGTCGAGACCGTCGCCATCGACGGGCGCGAGGTTCCGCGGCTCGTCGGCGAGTACTGGGCGGCGACCCAGCGGCAGTCGCACTCGCTCCACGAGGTCTCCTACCGGGCGTGCTTCAAGGCGGAGCTGCCCCGGTTCTTCATCGAGCGCTGGTCCCAGCCGGGCGACGTCGTCTACGACCCCTTCATGGGCCGAGGCACCACCCTCCTGGAGGCGGCCCTCCATGGCCGCGTGCCCCTCGGCAACGACGTGAACCCCCTGGCCGGCATCCTCCTGCGGCCCCGCCTCGACCCACCCGGGCTCCGGGAGGTTCAGGCGCGGCTCGCCGAGATCGAGTGGGACCGGGCCGTGGAGGTCGAACTCGACCTCTCCATGTTCTACCACCCCGAGACCCTGGCGGAGATCGCCGCCCTCCGGGCCCATCTCCTCGGGCGGGAGCGGGAGGGGCGGCTCGACGCGGCAGACCGGTGGATCCGCATGGTCGCCACGAACCGCCTGACGGGCCACTCCCCGGGGTTCTTCTCGGTCTACACCATGCCGCCGAACCAGGCCGTCACCGCCGAGGCCCAGGCGAAGATCAACGAGCGCCGGGGCCAGCGGCCCGCCGACGCCTACAAGGACGTGCGCGCCCTGATCCTCCGCAAGTCCAGGGCGCTGCTCCGTGACCTCACGCCCGCGGATCGGGCCTGGCTCGCCGAGGTCGCCCCGAGGGCCCGGGTCCTCTGCGGCGACGCGCGCGAGACGCGGGAGATCGCCGACGGCTCCGTCGCCCTCGTCGTCACCTCGCCGCCCTTCCTGAACGTGGTGCAGTACGCGAAGGACAACTGGCTGCGCTGCTGGTTCAATGGGATCGACGCCCAGGCGGTGGCGGCGGGCATCACCTCGCCGCGCTCCCTCGAGGAGTGGTCGGGCGCGATGCTCGGAGCGCTCCGGGAGCTTCGCCGCGTCGTCCGGCCCGGCGGCTGGGTCGCCTTCGAGGTGGGCGATGTGGATGGCGGCCGGCTGCTTCTCGATGAGGTCATCGCGCCCTTGGGCGAGGAGGCGGGCCTGGTCTGCGAGGCCATCCTCGTCAACGAGCAGGAGTTCACGAAGACCGCGAACTGCTGGGGCGTGCGGAACAACCGGAAGGGCACGAACACGAACCGCATCGTGCTGCTGACGCGGCAGTAGGCCGCAGAGCGCCTCCTCGGGACCACCGTTTCCCTTTACTACGCCCTGTCCGCACGCCCGGATGTGCCGTCTCCTCCGCGCGGGCCGTTGGCGCGCGTCTCGCCCGCCCCATCGACCAGGAGTTGCCCATGAATGTGTCCCTCATGCTCGACCAGCCGGAGTCGGTGCTCGGCGAGGCCGGCTTCTCACTCGTGCACCTCTGCCGCCACGCCTGGGAGCGGCTCACAGCCTCGAACGTGGTCTATGAGCCCATCTCCCAGACCGTCATGCTCGAGCCGAACCTCCGCGCCCAGAGCAACCGGCTCGCCGAGTTCGCCACCACCTGGGGCGAGTGGCGCGAGATCTCCGCGCCCGCCCTGTCCGACGAGACGGGGCTCCTCCAGTGCCTCGTGAGCGGCGCGGCCACGGCGTGGGCCGACACCTACGCGGAGTATCCCCGCGACCAGGGGTTCGTCCTGCGCTTCTACCTCTACGAGCCGCCGCCGGGGTTCCTGGGGATGGCCGGCGTCACCCTCTTCTTCGGGGGCCGCTACTCCCTCCGCGTCGACGCCGAGGGGATGGGCTATCTCGGGCGCGACCCCGACCTCGAGTGGACCGATGGCGTCGAGCCGCCGCTCAGCGGCTACGGCGTCCACGAGATCGTCGCCCAGGGGCCGCTCCTGGAGGGCGGGGAGAACGTCTTCGGCGTGTGGCGCCGGATCGTCGTCCTGCCCGTGAAGGGCGACCGGCTCCTCGTCCTCGGCGCCCGTGACAAGGGCTTCGTCTGGCGCGAGCCGGACATCCTGACCGCGACGCCCGAGGTCACTGAGGATGAGGAGCCGGTGGCCTACCGCCACCTCAGCTTCCGCGCGCCGGCGCGACTGCTCGGCGAGGGGGGAGCGTGGGCCTTCAACCTGAGCACGCCGCGCTACCCGCCGAACGGCAGCATCGCCAGCCCCCTCATCCGGCTGCCCTACACGGCGGCCACGCTGCCCGACAGCGCGGTGACCTTCGAGCCGCGGCCGGGGCTGGAGATGTCCCTCTCGCTGCTCTCCGAGCCGGGCGGCGGCGCCCTCGAAGCGCCGTGCGACCAGTTCGCCTACGCCCTGCAGATCGTCAACCCCGAGGAGGGGCCGGCGATGGTCTACGATGTGCGGGCGCGGTTCGACCCGACGACTCGGCTGCGCTCGCCGACGGCGGTCGAGGCGGGGCCGTACCTCCTGGAGCTGCGGGAATCCCGCTCACTCCGGGACCGCTCGGCGCGGCTCTGGGCCCTCATCGACAACGCCGCGGGGAGCTTCACGGCCAAGGCCGACCGCTGCAACATGCGGGCCGAGCTGACGGTGAACGGCGTGCGCCGGTTCACCGGCCTCACCGGCCCCTCGAACCTCATCCCCGGCCCAGCGCCGAAGTGGGAGCTGTCCGCCGAGGACCCCTTCAAGCGGCTCCGCCACGCCGTCCTGAGCGACGAGACCGCCTACGACGGATGGCCGCACACCGAGGCGGCGCGGGCGCTCCTCCGGGCGGCGGGCATCCCCGAGGAGGCCATCGCCATCGCCGAGGATGACACGGCCCTCCCCACGGCCGAGGGCGACGACGACCCGCTGTTCCAGCCGCGGAACGGCGAGACGGTGGCCGACTTCCTGGAGTACCTCCGGGAGGCGTTCTCGGGTTGGCGGATGTTCTTCGACCGCCACGGCGTGTTCCACTACGAGCCCGACGCGGCGGGCGGCCCGCCCGCCGCGCGGTTCAGCGGAGTCACGGCGCCCGACGGCTCGGCCCGGCCGATCCTCCGCATGAGCGACGAGATCGACGAGACGGGCTTCGCCAACGAGATCACCGTCATCGGCCTCTCGCCCGATGGCGAGCCCATCGCGGCGGTCTACCTGGACGCCCGCAGCCAGGATGACCCCACCTACGAGCAGTACGTGGGCGAGCGCCGGCTGCTCATCTGGGTCGACACGGCCCTCTCGACCCAGGCGGCGGTGAACTGGGTGTGCCGCACCCTGGCCGACGCCGCGACCCGGTTCCGCCGGCGGGTGCGGTTCGAGGCGCCCTTCGACCCCGCTCTTCACCCCGGCGACCTCATCGACCTCGACGGTGAGACCCTACGGCTGCTCAGCATGGACACGGTGCTCGTCCCGCGCCTATCGAGGACCCTCTACGAGGCGGAGGCGCTGTGAGGAGGTGGATCGCATGAACCCTGAGACGCGCCTCGGCGACGCCCTCCGAGGCCTCGCGCGCGGCGCCACCGGCAGCCGGACCCTCGCCCGGCGCTTGACGACCCGCCAAGCCGCCACCGCCGACGAGCTGCTCCGGCGGCTCGCCACCGACGGGCCTCCCGGCGCCGTGGCCCTCACCCCGGGCGCGAGCCGGCCCGGGGCGCGGTACTTCATGGTGGGCAAGGACGGCTTGGCCGACGAAGAGGTGGTGCTCGGCTGATGGAGCCGCCCCGCAACTGGTACTTCGACGAGGACTTCGAGGCGAACGCGCCGGGGGCGCCGCCCGACGGATGGAGCGTCACCGGCGCGGTGGAGTGCGTCAGCCACCGCGGCGGCGTGTGGGCGCGCCTGGGGAGCCGAGGGAGCATACGGCGGGCCACGCCCGTCGCGCCCGCGGAACGCCTTCGCTGCGCGGTCGAGGTGCTCTCCCTGGCGCCCGAGGGGACCAGCGACCGGTACTTCACGGTGAGCCTCCGGGGCGCGATGGTGAACCTCACCATCTGGGCCCGGGCCGGCGGCGGCTATGAGGTGCTCGTCGGCTCCGCGGGCGCGATGACCCTCGTCTCCACCGCGGACCCCATCGGCGAGGCGATCGAGTGGGAGGCCCGCATCGGCCCGGGCGGCGTGGAGCACAGCCTGAGCGGCGCGGTGGTGGCGACCACTCCGCCGCCGGCCTCACCGAGCGGCACCGCCGTCTGGGCGAACGTCTCCGCCACCGCCGGCTCCACGGACGTGCGCCTCGACGACATCGGCGTGGGACGGCTCATGGAGGGCGGCGCGGCCCTCGCCACGGACGGCGTCGGCGTCAGCCGCTACGCGAGCGCGCCCCACGAGCACGCCGAGCGACTCGGCCTCGCCACGCGCTTCGGCGGCCCGCCCGCGGAGGACCTCATCACCGTGGCTGCCCGCTGTCCCGCCCTCGCCGCCCTGCCCTCGGGGCTCCGCCTCCGCGCCGAGGAGACGGACTCCGGCGCGCGGGTGGCCCTGGCGGACTCGGTATTCGGAGATGGAGTGATCCACGTGACGACCCTCAGCGGGCGCCAGCGGCCCGCCCTCTGTGCCCTGCCCGGCCGGAACGAGTTCCTGCTCCTCAGCGTGAAGGACGGCGCCCTGTGGCTTACCCGGGGGGACATCCACGAGGGCGCGCCGCGGCTCCACGCGGCCACGACCGCCGCGGTCGTCAGCGCCGGCGTCGCCCTCGCGACGCCCGCCATCGCCGCCCTCCCCGATGGCAGCCTCCTCGTCTGCGCCCAGACCGTGGACGCGGACCTGATCCAGCTTCGCTCCACCGATGGCGGAGCGACCTGGCACTAGCCCGACCCCGAAAGGACCACCGATGCCAACTCGCGACATCCCGCCCGGCGACGCCTTCGTCGCCGGCGACACCGCGCCGACGGTGCGGACCAAGCTGAACGGCAACCTCGCCTGGGCCGAGGCGCAGATGCAGGGGATCGAGGACCGGCTCGAGGGGTGCCTCGCCGCCATCGCCGGCTCCGGCGTCCTCAGCGGCCTCGTCGTCTCCGCGGGGGGCGGCCTCTCCGTGGAGGTGTCGGCGGGCGCGGCCATCATCGGCCACGTCGTCACCAAGCCCGCCGCGGCCACGGGCGTCGCCGTCGCCGCCGAGGCGGAGAGCTTCGTCTACCTGCTGCAGGACGGCGGCTTCGCGACGAACGCCACGGGCGCGCCGCCCACGGGCCAGGCCTCGATCCTCCTCGCGGCTGTCACCGCCGATGCGGACTCGGTGACCGCCGTGGACAACGAGCCCCCCGGCAAGGAGCGCCTCGGGCTCGGCGCGAGCGGCCTGAGCGCCACCGTCGACGCGGGGGCCGTGACCGTGGGGACGGACAAGCTCGGCGCCGACCTCCTCGTGCCCTTCGACGCGGTCCTGAACGCCGCGCGGCTTCATGCCCGCGTCGCGCCCACGGGCGCGGACCTCATCGTGGACCTGAACCTCAACGGCGCGTCCCTCTGGGCCGCCTCGCCCGACCGTCGGGTGCGCCTCGCCGATGGCGAGACGGCGGGACTGCAGACGCGCTTCGACGCCCCGGCCGTGTCGGCCGGCGACCGGCTCACCGTGGATGTGGACCAGGTGGGGAGCATCACGCCCGGGTCCGGTCTGACCTTGGCCATCGAGTTCCGGCTCGCTGGCCTGTCGCTCTGAAGGGAGCATCCCATGGAACTGGATTCGATCGTGCGCGGCATCGAGAGCCACGGGCTCGCCCTGATGCTTGTGGCCATCGCCGTCGTCGTGGTGTTGATCCCGGCCGGCCGCCGGCTCGCGGAACTCATCGGCGCGGCCGTGGAGTTCATGCGCGAGGCGCTTCTGCTCGTCCTCGCCCTGGCGCGGGGCGACGGCAACGGGCGGGCGAGCATATGGGACCGCATGGACGCCCTGGAGGAGCGGCTCGCCCGAATCGAGGAGCGCCTCGAGGGGAGCGTGGTCGTCGATGGCTGAGGCCCGCCGGCTGCTCATCTGGCTCGATCCCGGACACGGCACCCTCAAGCGCGACGGCGCCAGGGACACGGGCGCCGCGGACACGAGCGGCCTCGGCACCAGGCTCTGCGAGAAGGACCTGGTGCTCGCCGCCGCCCTGCGGGCCCGGGATCTGCTGACGGCCCAGGGCCACGAGGCGCGCCTCACCCACCAGCGCGCCGACTACTCCGAGGTGATGGGCTACAGCGACCGCGGCGCCCTCGCCGCCGCGACGGCCTACGACTGCTACGTCTCGCTGCACCTGGACTCGGCCTCGAACCCCGCCATGCGCGGCACCACGGTGTTCGTGCCGAAGCTGCCGGTCCACTGTCCCCGGAGCCGCGCGCTGGCGGCGGCCCTGGCGGCCGCGCTGCGCGGGGAGTTCGGGACGCCCGTCTCCTACCCGGCGGCGCGGCCCGCGGGCGTGATGGCCCACTGGCACAACCTGGGGACCTTCGTGGGCGGAGGCAACTCCTACTCGCCGGGCGCCCTCGCCCTGCCGGAGCCGCTGTTCATGTCCAATCGAGAGGATATGGAGATCATCCGCCGCGACGACTTCGCCGACCGCTACGCCCAAGCGGTGGTCCGAGGCATCCTGCGCTACGCCCAGAGCGCCGAGCCGGAGCCGATCGAGACGCCGTGGCAGGAGGAGCTTCGCGCGGCGGCGGCGTGGGCTCGGTCGATGGGCATCTCGGACGCCACGCGGCTCGGCTCGCCCCTGACCCGGGGCGAGTACCTGGTGATGCGCTATCGGGAACGACGCGCCTCCCAGCCCTGATGGGGGGCCGCCTCTGAGCCGCCCACCGCAGCCCGTCCCCGCGCCGCATCGTGAACAAAAAGCCCGCGTAGACCCGTTTGGCATCTACCGACGCCAGCACCCGGATTTCCGGCCACATTGTGGAGCCGTCGGACCACGCATGTTAGGAAGGTTCGCACATGAAGACTCAGCGTACGCACGAGACCCGCAAGGAGTTCGTCAAGCCCAAGCTCATCTGCTTCGGCCAGATGCACGAGATCGTCATGCAGTCGCCGTCGCCTACGCGCTTCGAGGGTCGCGGCGGGATCTCGGGAGGGACGGCCAAGGACTTCTTCGGGAACTAGGGTGTAGGGCGATCACGCCCCGGAAGTATGGAGCACGATGCGCTCGACCATGGGGTGACGCTTCCAGCCGGGGCTCTCGTCTAGTCGCGTGACTGGAGGTTTGCTCATGTATAGGAGTTTGTGGGTTATCGCCGCGCTGT
>DBQI01000009.1 GCA_002305165.1 Armatimonadetes bacterium UBA1398 | reverse complement strand
TCCTTCTCGTTCACCACCGCGCCCCGCGCCTCCAGATCCTCGCGAATCTCCGCAGGCGGAACGTGCATCGCCTTCGTGAGGTCCGCGGTGAGATCGCCGTGTGCCAGGTGCTGCGCCACCGCCGTATCCCTGAGCGTGCGATCGGTTCCGCTCTGCTCGGCCTGCCCCGTCGCCGCCCTCCCGTACGAGATGCCTGCCGCGCTCAGCGACAGAGCCAGAACCACGAGCACGACCAACCCCGACCGGTAATACATCTCAAACTCCCATTCCTTGTCTTTCGACACCAGACACTGTGCGACTGCGATCACGGCGCCGTTCCGCACGTGTTCCAGGCCCGTCTCCGCCCTCCTGCAGGGCCGGGGCAACCGGTCACGCCCTCTCTCGTGTGCATGTCACGGCGTCTCGCCAGGGCACCTTGCCAGGGGGCCCCGCTACGACGTAGCAGCGGGGAGCCAAGAGCCGATGAGTCAGCCCATACGCGTCCCCGTGGCGAAGGTGCCCCAGGGTGCTCATCAGGCTGGCCTCGAGGTGCGCCTCCGTCACGACACCGGCGGCGAAGAGGCGGGACTTGACGCGGAGGCGACGCCGCATCCGGCGCTTCGCGCCGCCGCGAAGAAGCCGGTGGTCGGGGAACACCTGCCACCCCAGGAAGGGCACGCCACAGCGGGTCGGGGTAACCTGGCACTTGCTGGGATGCAAACGTAGCCTCAGCCCACACAGGAAGGCGCGAACCTCCTCACGCCAGCGGCGCAGGTCGGACGGGTCATCGCCGAACAGCAGGAAGTCATCGCAGAATCGCACGTACGCCCGTACGCCAAGGCTCTGGAGGACGAAGTGATCCAGGGGGCTGAGGTATACGTTCGCCAGGAACTGGCTCGTGAGGTTACCAATGGGCAGCCCGCGCCGGCGCCCGAAAGGGGCGAAGAGGTCGTCCCCTGGGAAGTAGGCGACCGCCTCCTCCTGGAGGTTCGAGTGCTCCACGATCGCCCGGAGCAGCCAGAGAGTGTGGGTGCACTTGATCTTCCTCGCCACCAAGCCGAGCAGGATCTCATGATCGATGCTCGGGAAGTACTTCGCGATGTCGCACTTGAGCACGTACGCGTGGCGGCGCGCCCAGTAGGTGCAGCGGTCCAGCGCCTTGTGCGTCCCCTTCCCCTTGCGGTTCGCGTAGCTGGCGTCGATGAAGGTCCGCTCGAAGACCGGCTCCACCACCTGGCAGAGGGCATGGTGCACGACCCGGTCTCGGTAGGGGGCGGCGCTGATGAGCCGGGTCTTGGGGTCATGGATGACGAAGGCCCGGTACGGACCGGGGCGGTAGGTCCGCGCCTGTAGTTCGTCGCGGAGCGCGAGCAGGTTCGCCTCGAGGTTGTGGTGGAAGGCGGCCACATCCGGCCGCAGCCGCTTGCCGCGTCGGGCGCGGTAAGCGGCGCTCAAGAGGCTGTTGAAGGACGCGATCTGCTCGAAGAGCCGTGAGTAACGCTTCATACGCGGCCGCCCCTTCGTCTGAGGGCCGAGCCGGGTGACCTTCGCCCGCGGGCTACCAGCCCCCCGGCCCGTTTTGTGTGTTCGGCCTCGGCCTGTGGGGCCGCGACCAGGAGCGGGCCTGGGCTCACCCACGCTCTCCTCGGATGTCCTTGGACCCCCGAGCTCCGGCAATGGGAGCGCTGGCGACACGAAACCCGTTATCGTTGTTGCGGTTGTCCGGGTTGTTGTTGTTGCGGTTCGCCGAACGGCAGTTGTCGTTGTTGTTGTTCCAACCGCCGCCGCGCAACACTCGAGGCGCCGTTGTTGGCCCTACCCCTATCACCTCGGCGGAGTCGCGAGGCGCGCGGCCCCACCGACTGCGACCCTATGCCCTACACGCTTTGGCCCACCCCCCCACCATCCGGCCAACCTCGTCCGTCAACCGCGCCACATGCTCGTACTGCCGGACGCTGATCAGCCGCTCCTCCATGCACAGCCGCACCTGATAGCGCAAGCGCTCCAACAGCAGGTTCGCGCGAACCAGCAGGTGCCTCCGGTCTCTGGCATACCGCGCCTCGATCAGTATGTCGAGCACGTCATAGCTCGTCTCCAGGATCCGGTCCCCCAACACGAACTTCAGATCACGCGGGAGCTTCCTCGTCCTCTGTGTCATCTCGCGCGCAAGGTCGAAGGCCTTCTGAATGACAGGCAGTTCTGACTGCGCCCTCGTCACTCCGCCACTCACGGGATCACCCTCTCAGATTCGCGCGCCGGGTTCGCGGCCTGCGGCCGCGAACCCGGCAAAGGGTAAGAGCGCAAGAGAACAAAGGGTTACTGGGCCCTGGCGACACGAAACCCGCTAACGTTGCCGCGGCGGTCCGGGAGGTAGTTGTTGCGGTCCGCCGAACGGCAGTTGTCGTTGTAGTCGTTCCAACCGCCGCCGCGCAACACTCGAAACTCGCCTCTGGGCGGCGCGGACAGGTCCCCGCGCGCGTAGTACCCGTAAGCCCCTGCGTCATACCAGTCCGCGCACCACTCCCACACATTCCCCGCCATGTCGAACAGACCATAGGGACTGCGTCCGTCGGGGTATGAGCCCACCGGCGCGGAACCGTCGTCGACGCCGTTCCGGCAGAGCGTTGGGTCCCATACATACCCCCAGGGGTAATCCCGTCCATCCGTGCCCCGAGCCGCCTTCTCCCACTCCAGCTCCGACGGCAGCCGCAACCCGGCCCATTCGCAGTACGCTTGCGCGTCCTCCCAACTCACACAGACCACGGGGTG
>DBQI01000053.1 GCA_002305165.1 Armatimonadetes bacterium UBA1398 | reverse complement strand
TCTACACACACATCACGCCCGAGCGCCTCAAGCAGGCGTATGATCGGGCCCATCCCCTCGCGTGAGGGGCCGGAGGCGAGATCACCATGGGATCCCCGGGTAGCACGATGCACGGCACTACGATCATCGGGGTCAGGCGGCATGGCACCTTGGCCATCGGCGGCGACGGCCAGGTCACCTTCGGCGACACAGTCATGAAGGCGACCGCCCAGAAGGTCCAGCGGCTCTACAAGGGCCAGGTCGTGGCGGGCTACGCGGGCTCCGTGTCTGATGCCCTCACCCTCCTCGAACGCTGCGAGGAGAAGCTGGAGGAGCACAGCGGCAACCTCACCCGGGCCGTGTACCATCTCGCCAAGGACTGGCGCACCGACCGCATCCTCCGGAGGCTAGAGGCGATGCTGCTGATCGGTGATCGGGAGCAACTATTGCTCGTCTCCGGCGGCGGCGAGGTCGTCCGGCCTGAGCATGACATGACGGCCATCGGATCGGGCGGCTCGTATGCGCTGGCGGCGGCCCGCGCGCTGGCGGCCCACACCGAGCTGTCCGCTGAAGCTATCGTCCGGGAATCCCTGACCATAGCGGCGGGGCTGTGCATCTACACGAATGATTCCATCACAGTTGAGGTGCTTGAATCGTGAGCGAGCGCGATGCAGCGATTTCCGAGGAACTGACCCCGAGCCAGATCGTCGCCGCGCTGGATCGGTACATCGTTGGCCAGGACGAGGCCAAGCGTGCCGTGGCGGTCGCTCTTAGAAACCGCTACCGGCGACGCCAGGTGCCGGAACCCCTGCGGCGCGAGATCATGCCCAAGAACATTCTGATGGTGGGTCCGACCGGCGTCGGCAAGACGGAGATCGCCCGCCGCTTGGCGGACCTAGCCCGCTCACCCTTCGTCAAAGTCGAGGCGACGAAGTACACGGAAGTGGGATACGTGGGCCGCGATGTCGAGTCCATGATTCGCGACCTGGTTGAGACCGCCATTCGCATGGTAACCGAGGAGCACATGCTGAGGGTGCGAGAGCGCGCCGCGGACCTCGCCGTCGACCGGCTCCTGGAGATCCTGCAGCCGGGGCCGCGACGGGCAAGGTCCGCCTCCCCGCTTCAGAGCTTCCTGGAGCGGATGAGCGCGGGCGGAGCCGCACAACCGGCGGAGAGCGAGAGCCCCGGGCCCGATGAGCGGGAGGAGCAGGAGCGAGTACAACGCATCCGCGAGCGGCTGCGGGCGAAGCTCGCTGAGGGAGCGCTCGATGACCGAGAGGTCGAGGTGACCATCGAGGAGACGACCAAACCCATGATGGAGGTGCTCTCCTCTCAGGCTGGGTTCGAGGAAGTAAGCTTCCCGAACCTCGGCGACGTCCTCGGCCCCATGCTCCCGAGCCGGAAGAAGACCAAGCGCGTGTCGGTGAAAGAGGCTCTAGAGCTGCTTGCACAGCAGGAAGCGCAGAACCTCCTGGACAACGATGAAATCAAGCGCGAGGCCATCGAGCGCGTCGAGCAGAATGGGCTCATCTTCCTCGACGAGATCGACAAGGTGGCGGGCAGGGGCTCCGGCCAGGGGCCTGATGTATCGCGCGAAGGGGTTCAGCGCGACGTTCTGCCTATCATCGAGGGCTGCACGGTACAGACCAAGCACGGGCCTGTCGCCACCGATCACATCCTGTTCATCGCCGCCGGGGCGTTTCACATCTCCAAGCCCGCCGACCTGATACCGGAGTTGCAGGGCCGACTGCCCATACGCGTGGAGCTAAGCCCTCTCACCGAGGGAGACTTCGTGAGGATCCTCACGGAGCCCGAGAACGCACTGCTGAAGCAGACCCAGGCTCTCCTGGCCACAGAGGGTGTCTCGCTGGAGTACACCGAGGATGGGATTCGGGAGATCGCCCGAACCGCCAAGACGGTCAATGAACGGCACGAGAACATCGGCGCACGCCGCCTGCATACGGTGGTGGAGCGGGTACTCGAGGAGATAAGCTTCGCCGCGCCGGAGCGACGAGGCGAGACCGTCACGATCGATGCGGAGTACGTCAGAGGGGCTCTTTCGGACGTGCTGCGCGATGACGAGATGACTCGCTACATCCTGTAGCCTCGGCTGGCTGAGGCAATACGGCATGGCCTCTCCGCTGGTTCCACGGAGGAGCCACTGGTCGGTCGTTTGAGCACGAATGACGCCGTGTAAACCGAAGCCACTCAGACCCGCCCCGACCCGGACCCCATAGGCACACAGCGAACCGCCCGGCCATACGGACTGGCCGGGCGGTTGTGCAATGGTTCAAGCGGCAGCTAGCTCCAACGGACGAAGGTGTGGAGAGCGGTGCGCCCGCCGGTGGAGGCGATGGACTTCGCGCCCTCGGCGAAGTAGCACACGTTGCCGAAGGAGTGGCCGTTGTCGACACAGTCCTGAAGAAGCATCCGCTCCATGGCGGCGGCGAACAACACGTCATCGGCGTCTGGCGCCGACCAGGCGTGAGTATCGGTATGGGCGAAGACCTCTATCTCTCTCATGTTACTCCCCCGATCCTCGGGCCGGCTTCACGTTGGCGCTCTGCATATGTTGTACGTCACTTACTTATTCCCTGCATAGCGATTCGGCAGTCACTGATTCGACGGAATCCGCGCCTGCAGGGATCCCTCATAGCACGGACACGGGCAGATGAGCCCCGGCTCGCTCTACAGCCATCTGGCGAAGGGCCGCGGGCCAGTGCGGCCGAACCCAGCATCCGGTGATGACGTTGACCAATCTTCGACTCGACCATTGGACGATGCCAGCCTGTGATCTGGGCCCTCTGAACCCTCTTCCGCCCCTCGCTCCGCCAGCCGATCTCCACGCCTCCGTGCCGATGGATCCCGAGATACCGGCCGAGGACCAGCGTTACGTCGGCTGGGGAGGCGTCAGCACACCGCTCCCATATCTAATGCAGGACCGCTACAACCGCAGCCGCGCTCCGCGACCGCTCCGCACGGCGGTCCTGGAGAACGACATTCTGCGCGCGACTTTCCTCCTCGAACTAGGTGGACGGCTCTGGTCGCTGCTGCACAAGCCGTCAGGGCGTGAGCTTCTCGCCGTGAATCCCGTGTTTCAGGCGGCGAATCTCGCGATTCGCAACGCATGGTTCAGCGGCGGCGTGGAGTGGAACATAGGCTTCGTAGGCCACTCCCCTTTCACATGCTCTCCCCTATTCGCGGCCCGGGTCGAGGGACCAGGCGGCGCCCCAGTCCTCCGGCTGTATGAGTACGAGCGGGTGCGCGGGGTGGCGTTCCAGGTAGACGCCTATCTGCCCGAGGGTTCCCCGGTGCTCTTCGTTCGTCCCCGGATCACAAACCCTCACGATAGTGAGATCCCGATGTACTGGTGGTCCAACATCGCGGTCCCGGAGACTGAGCAGACACGGGTGCTGGCCCCGGCCGATCACGCCTACCGCTTCGGCTACTCTGGCGGCTTGCGCCGTGCCCCCGTGCCCATAGACGGCGGCATCGATGCGACCTACCCATCGAGGACGAACCGTTCGACCGACTACTTCTACCGGGTCCCCGATGGGGAGAGGCCCTGGATCACTGCCTTGGAGGGCGATGGGCGCGGTCTCGTGCAGACGTCCACAGATAGTCTGAAGGGGCGGAAGTTGTTCCTGTGGGGTCGCGGGCCGGGGGGCAGGCGCTGGCAGGAGTTCCTCGCTGTGCCTGGGTTCGCGTATATCGAGGTGCAGGCGGGGCTCGCTCGCACCCAGGCGGAGCATCTCCCCATGCCGGCCAAGGCTGAGTGGGAGTGGCTGGAGGCCTACGGTCTCATGGAAGCCGACCCTACCGTGGCCCATGGCGAGGATTGGGATGCAGCCCGGATGGAGGTCTCCGGACGCCTCGAGGGGCTGATTCGCCGATCCGTTCTCGATGAGGAGCTCGACCGTACCCGGTCGATGGCACGTACCGCGCCTGCCGAGATCCTCCATTATGGCTCAGGCTGGGGCGCGCTCGAGCAGACCCGCCGGGCCGCCTGCGGTGAGGCCCCACTGGCCGGGTCTGAGCTGCCCTTCCCCGAGGAGTCGATGGATGCCGAGCAGCTCCCATGGCTCGATCTGCTCCGCACCGGCAGACTCCCTGATTCCGATGGCCACCAAGCCCCGCGATCCTACCTCGTCCAGCCGGAGTGGCGCGAGCTACTAGAGGCGAGCGCAGCCAGAGCGGCGAGAGAGGACTGGCTCACTTGGCTGCACCTCGGGGTGACGCGCCATCATGCCGGCGATGCCGAGGGCGCACGGGAGGCCTGGCAGCGATCTCTCACCCTCCACGGAAACGCGTGGTCCCTGCGGAACCTTGCGGTGCTGGCTCGCGAGGCCAAGCGCCTGGATGAGGCGGCGGACCTTCTCGCGGAGGCGCTCAGGATGCAGCCGGACTGCCTGGCGCTGGCGGTCGAGTGTGGGCGAGCCCTGTTGCAGGCGGACCGGGCTGGCGAATGGATCGAACTGGCGAAGGACTTCCCGAGTGAAGTGGCGGCGACCGGCCGAGTGCTGCTGCTGGTGGGCGAAGCGCATCTGGCACTCGGGCATCTCGATGAAGTGGCCGCCATCCTGCGTACGGCCCCCGAGATCGAGGATCTGCGCGAGGGGGAGGTCACGCTCAGCGATCTCTGGTACCGCATGCATGAGCAGCGCATCAGTGCCGCCGAGGGGATCCCCGTGGACGACAACCTTCGGGAGCGGGTCCGAAGCGAGTTCCCGCCTCCGGCGGCCATCGACTTCAGGATGGCGACCTGACGCCCCGAGCGGTCGCCCTCAGGCTGTCGGAGCCGCCCCGGCACTCCTGCCCGAGCTGCAACTGTACACCGCTACGTCCTAGCCCATCGGGGCCGGGCTCTTGACTGCCGAGCGACCCCTGGGGCCTGGTACCAATGGAAAGCCGCCGGCTCGGCGAGAGCCGGCGGCAGACGGACGGCTACCAGCGCTCCACGGTGGGAGGCTGGACGTCAAGACGCAGCGAGGAGAACTCGTACATGCGGAGCTGTCCGCGCCTGGTCAGATGACACTGGAAGGGACGCGTGCTTTCCGCGCCGGTGCAGTCAATGAAGTACTTGATCAGGTCCTCCCGGATCGTGTCGCTGCGTGTGATGTTCACACGGAAGGCGAAGGGATCGAAGTCCAAGTACCCCGACTCGGGTGAGTTGCCTTGGGCGTAGGCCCAAACGTTGATGGGCTTCTCCTCGACCACGTCGAGCAGCTTGTCGATGTCGGCGGAATGCCCATCAGGCGACAGGATAGTCTCCAGTAGGTATCGACCTTCATCCACGATACCCATGGAGTAGAGGTAGGCGCCCTCGAAGAACATATGAGCAACACCGTCGGGGGTAGCCGTCCCGGCGATGTCCACCCCTGGATTGCCATCGGCGGACTTCACGCCCGCCACGAGGGGGGTCGCGCTCGCGACTCGCCAAGCGCCCTCGACGTCCTTGAGGATCAGGGGACGCGCCTGGTCAGCGCCCGTTGAGGTAAGGTATACGAGAGCCAGGTCGGAGTCCACCAAGGCGGTCGGCGTGACGGTCTCGGTGCTCCACACGTCGATGCTGAAGTCGTCGGGATCGATACCGGCGTACCCGTTACCGGGGCTCGTCCCCTCGACGTAGCTGTCGAAGACCCACGGGGTTTCATCCAGGGCGGCTGCCAGGATGGGCATGTCGTACTCCAGGCTGCAGTCGATGAGGATGAGATCCAACAGGTCGGCGCCTAGGTCCTGGTCGGCGTACGTGTAGACATAGACGGCGGTCAGGAACAGCAGGGCGACGCTCTCTGGATCATCCCACATGTCGAGACTCTCGGCGAACTCATCCACTGACGTCGGTAGTTGGGCCGCAGCAGGTAGCACTACGAGCGCGAGCATCATCATCAGGAGACCTACTCGCATCATCTGTCATCCTCCGCTTTCGATGTCTAGTGCGAACCCACACGTGTTGACGCGCTGAGTGCCATGATATGTTCCGCCTGAATGCGCGATTCACCTACGCTGGCGACAGCAGCCGTCGTAGCCTCACCGCACCGCCCCACGGCGCTTAGAGCTCCTCAAGGAACGTCATCTTGGGCGGACCCGCCACCGCATCGGCGATGGCCGCGCTGAAGGCCTGGAAGTGCGCCGTCTTGGTGTGGGCGTCGAGCGCCTCCGACGACTTCCACGTCTCCACCACGTGGAACGAGGTAGCGCAGTCCTTGGAGCGGTAGGCCGTGTATGAGACGCAGCCGGATTCGGCCCGGCTTGGTCCAACCACAGCGCGCAGGGCCTCGGCTACCTTGGCCTCGGCTCCTGGCTTGGCGTCGATCTGAGCGATCAGGTTCACCATGGTGATCGGTCCTCTCGAGTTGGGCTTCCTGTGCCCTTTTCCGCCCCTTCGTTTGCCAGAACTCGGGACCTGCCGCCTCGTGCATCGTACTGTGCCCGCACGACGAGCGGTCAGTTGCGGAGGCGAGTCGCTGCCGCCACTGGTTCCGTTGCGTCACAACTCCATGCGATACTGGATCAGGATCAGGGAGGCGCCCATGTTTCAGATTCATCGGCAGCGCAGGTGGGTGCTGCCCATGCTTGCGGCACTGCTTGCGGCGGGCGCTGGAGCTAGCTATGGCTACCGCCAGGCTCGGGACGTGGCTGATCCGCCGCCCGAGGCGTGTGACGTGTCCTACCAGACGGATGAGGAGGCGACGACCAGCGTGGACCAGGAGCCAGGGAGCGACGAATACCGCGATCTCACCCCGGAAGAGGAGCGCGTGATCGTGCACAAGGGCACTGAAATGCCCTTCACGGGGGAGTACGACGACCACTTCGAGGCGGGCATCTACACCTGCAGACGCTGTGGGGCCATGCTCTACCGCTCGGCGGACAAGTTCCGAGCCGGCTGCGGCTGGCCCGCCTTCGATGACGAGATACGGGGTGCTGTCCGGCGCGTTCCCGACGCGGACGGAATGCGGACCGAGATCGTGTGCGCCCACTGCGGTGGGCATCTCGGCCACGTGTTCCTGGGTGAGAGGCTCACGCCCAAGGACACGCGGCACTGCGTCAACTCCATCTCGATGCTCTTCGTCCCCGAGGGAGAGGCGCGGTACGGCACGGCCTACTTCGCCGGCGGCTGCTTCTGGGGGGTGGAGTACTGGCTGGAGCGGGCCCCGGGCGTGCTGTCGGTGGTGTCTGGCTACATGCAGGGCCATGTTGACAACCCCTGCTACGAAGAGGTCTGCCGTCAGGACACGGGGCATGCCGAGTCCGTGAAGGTCCTTTACGACCCCGTCCGCACCAACTTCGAGGCCCTGGCGAAGCTGTTCTTCGAGATCCACGATCCCACGCAGGTGAACCGGCAAGGCCCCGACGTAGGCCACTCCTACCGCTCGGGCGTCTACACGGTCGACGAGGACCAAGCGCGCGTGGCGCAGTCGCTGGTGGCGCAGCTACGCAAGATGGGCTTGGACGTCGCGACCGAGGTGGAACCGGCCAAGACCTTCTGGCCGGCTGAGGACTACCATCAGGACTACTATCAGCGCAAGGGGAGCCAGCCGTACTGCCATATGAGGAGGCCTATCGACTGGCCACAGACACCGCAGGATTGACGGTCCGGCGCGTGGAATCCCGTGGCGACTTGCGACTCAGGGGAGGCGTATACCGTGGCCAACGTACTTGCCATCGATCTGGGCGGCACTAAGGTGATGGCGGCAGTCGTCACTAACGAAGGCGCCGTCGTCGCCAGTGCTCGTCAACAGCACGGCGCGTACGGGAACTGGCCGGACGCCGTGGGAGCAGTCAAGAAGGCGGCCGATAAGGCTGTAGCCAAGGCCAACGTGCCGTGGGAGGAGATCCAGTCCGTCGGCATCGGGGTGCCCGGGCCGGTAGACCACCTCAACGGTCTCGCGTTCCAACTCCCCAACCTCGGGCTCGTGGACGTGCAGATTGCCTCGGACGTTGGCGAGGTCCTGGGCGCCACAGTCATCGTAGAGAACGATGTGGATGCTGGACTCGTCGGCGAGGTGTGGCGAGGGGCGGCGCGTGGACGGCGGCACGCGGTGGGGCTGTTCCCGGGCACTGGTCTCGGCGGCGCCATCTACGTCAACGGTGAGTTGGTGCGTGGCAAGACGGGCATCACGGGCGAGATCGGGCACATGGTGATGAATCCCAAGGGTCCACGCTGTGGCTGTGGCCGCAGGGGCTGTCTCGAAGCGTACGCGAGCCGTACCGCCATGGAGAACTGGGTGCGCAAGCGGTATCTCAAAGGGTATGGCACGAGCCTCGAGGGGATCGACGATCCAGATAGTCGCATCCGCAGTCGCGCTTTCCTGCGAGCGGCCCAAGAGGGTGACACGCTAACCCTGAGGGCGATCGACCGCGTATCGCGGTACCTCGGGTACGCGGCCGCGAACCTCATCCACCTACTCAGCCCCGAGATCATCATCTTCGGAGGCGGCGTGATCGAGGCGGTGGGCCCTCTGATGATGGACCGGCTCCGCGAGGTAACGGCGGAACGGTGCCTCCCGGGCTGCTTCGATGGCATCGAGCTTGCCGAAGCTCAGTGTGGGGACCAGGCCACGGTGCTCGGAGTCGCCGCGGTGACCTTCCGCGCGATGGGCTACGACATCAGTTAGGGTCGCCGACCGGCGTATTCGATGCGTATGGGCCGATGGAAGACCCGCACGAAGAGGGCCGCCTTCTTCGTGCCGGCGGCTATCTCTAACGCCGGCTTCTGTGCCGAGTAGATCCAGATCGTGATGGGTCGCCCATCACCGCGCGCGATTCGCAGATCCTCGACACGGCCTATCTGTCCCCTATCGAGGCCGTCGGCGATGCGTAGAATCGCCGCTAGGCGGCATATAATCCCGCGGTCGCGCTCGGGGAGGGTCCCGTACAGCGGGTGCGATCCCTTTGGGTCGGCGCCGCGATGATAGCGAGCCAGGCACGCGACTCTCTGAAGGTCCGAGGGCGTCAGCGCGAGTTCGTGGCACTCCAGTATGAGCGCCATGGAGTGCTTGTGGTGCCCGACGTAGTCGATCCCCTGACCCACATCGTGCAGCAGGGCCGCGTGCCAAAGTAGCCGCCGTTCAGCGGCCCCCATGCCATGCAGCCATGCGGTCTCGTCGAAGAGCGACAGGGCGAGCCGCGCCACGCTCCTGGTATGAACGCGGTTGAACTCGAGGTGGGCGAAGGGCGCCTGCACCTCGTCCGGACTGGGTAGATCCGCCGCCATGCACTCATGATTCGCTCCGGGCGTGGGGGGCGACCTTCGCCAGCGCCGGGGAGGACGCATCACAGCCAGGCATGAATAGCGGCGTACCACGACGATGTGAGGTGAAGCAGTATGCCTGCTCCAATAGCATTGCAGTTGTTCTCCGTCCGAGGCGAGTGCGAGAAGGATCTGCCGGGAACCCTCCAACGGGTCGCTGAGATTGGCTATGCCGCCGCCGAACCGTGGGGGTATACCGGTGAGACTCTGGAGTGGATGGGTACCAGCGCAAAGGACCTGAGGTCGGCATTCGATGACGCCGGTCTCGCCTGCTGTGGGTTCCATCTCGCCACTGCCGCTCTCATGGATGAGCGCATAGCGACGACCATCGAGATGAATCGTATCCTGGGGAACGATTTCCTCATCATCTCTGCCGACGAGCCCCGCATGAGCTCGCGCGAAGGCATCATGGAGCTTGCCGGGATTCTGAATGCCGCGGCCAACCGGCTCGCGCCGGAGGGTATGTGGGCGGGCTACCACGCTCACGGTTTCGACTTCCGGACGGTGGACGGCGAGGTTGCGTGGAACATCCTCTTCGCGAACACTGACGATGCCGTGGTCATGCAGATGGACATCGGCAACTGCATGCAGGGCGGCGGAGATCCGATGGATGCCCTGCGCCGCTTCCCCGGCCGGGCTCGGTCCATGCACATCAAGGAGTTCGGCCAGCCTGAGGGCGGCACCATCGGCGATGGCCAGATGGACTGGCCCGTGATGCTGGACCTCATCAAGGACCTACACAGTCCCAAGTGGTACGTCGTGGAGGAGCCCGGACCCGAGGGCCTGGGGTTCGACATCCCAGCCCGAGCCTACCAGGCACTCCGGAAGTTGGGCCTCTAGAGCATGGTTCCGTCGAAGGTCACCTGTTGGGACTCGTAAGGAGCCGGCGCTTTGGTCATTGCCACCCTCATTCTCGCGTCAGTCACGGGCCAGCCCATCGGTCCCCCAGCCTGGAGCGCGCAATGGATCTGGGGAGAGGGGCAGGAGGACTCGCCGACTGGCTTCCTGAGGCGCGGCTTCACTGTTGACGAGCCCATCGACGCGTTGGTGATCCAGATGAGCGGCGACGATGGCTACGAGTTGCTCTTTGACGGAGAGCCCGTCGCCTCGGGCGGGTTCTGGTGGCTGACCACCAACCGGTACGTCATCGAGGCCATCGGCCCCGGCTCGCACGTGCTCGCGGCCAGGGTCCGGAACGCCGCTCGTCCGGGCGGGCTGCTACTGGACGCCAAGAGCACCGATGGTCGGCTGCACATCGTGACCGACGACACATGGCGCTTCGCGACGGAGGCGCCCGACGACTTCGCAGAGGTTGGGTTCAGCGACGCTGGCTGGGAGCCGGCATTCGTGATCGGTCCTCCCCCGGTCGCCCCTTGGGGCGACCTGCCTCTCGAGTATGTGGGGCCTATACTGGAGCTCGAACACGAGGCATCGAGAATCGAGGTCAGGGATCGGTCAATCGAGGCAACGATCGAGGCCGTCGTGCGCACACCTCAGCCCGCGCCCCGCCACTGTGTCCTGTCCCTCTCGCTGGGAGACCGACCCATGGAGAGGCTCCTCATGGAGCCACGACCGGAGATTGAGACATGGCAGCAGGGGCAGCGGGTCCGGTTGACGGCGCGTATTGAGGTTCCGGAGCACGCCCCGGCAGGCCGGTACCGGGTCTCGCTGGGCCCATGTGGCGCCGAGCTGGATGGCGATCCTGGCATGACTATCGGAGGGGTGGACATCGTGGGCGAGGCAGCAGAGTTCCCGCTGGCCGAGGTCCGATCTCACGGCGGCGCGCCGTGCCTGTTCGTGGACGGCGAGCCCACCTTCCCCATGATGTTCATGAGCGTTCCCATCGTGCCCGAGGACATCGAGCGGAGCGCCCAGGAGGGGTACGTGCTCCAGACGATCTGTGCGGACCATGGCTGGGTCGGCCCCGACCTCTACGACTACACACACACGGATGAGGCCATCGCGAAGACGCTCAAGGCCGCTCCGAACGCGCTTCTGCTGCTGCGCGTCATGATGGTCGCTCCAGGGTCATGGATGGATGCCTACCCTGATGAGATCACCGGCTACCTCGACGAGGCCTCCTGGACTAGTCATGGCATGAGCGGCCCTCGGCACCCGAGCTTCGCCTCTGAGCGTTGGCGCCGCGATGGCGCCGAGGCGCTGCGCCGGCTGATTAGGCACTTGCGCGAGGCTGGCTACGCCGACAACATCCTGGGTATCCATATTGCGGCGGGCATCTATGGCGAGTGGCACTACTGGAACTCCATCCACTACCCGGACAACAGCCCGGTGTTTGTGGAAGCCTACCGCCAGTGGCTGGTCGAGCGGTATCCAGAGGACCCGCCCGAGCCGCGCGTTCCCACCATCGAGGAGCGCAGCATCGGATCGGTGGGCGCTCTGCGCGATCCGGAACAGTCGCGCTGGCTCATCGACTATAGCCGGTTCCTCCACGAGCAAGGGGCGGACGCCCTCATCGAGTTCGCCCGAGCGGTGAAGGAGGAGAGTGATGGCCGATGCCTGACGCTCGCTTTCAACGGCTACCTTCCAGACCTCAACTGGAATCGTGAGGGCGACCATCTCAGCTTCCACAAGGTCCTCCGGTCACCGTATCTCGATGCCTTCTCCAGCCCCCACTCCTACGTGAGGAGGGCTCCAGGCGACGACGCTGTCATGCGCAGCTTCCCCGAGACGGTGCGCGCACTGGGCAAGTTGTGGGTGGATGAGGAGGACGACCGCACGTCCCTGGCTAACGACCCGACCTTCACGCACGTGGAGAACATGGAGCAGTCCATCGAGGTTCTCTGGCGGGGCTTCGCTCGTGCCCTGACGCACAACTGCGGCCTGTGGTACATGGACCAGCAGGGCGGCTGGTACCGACATCCGGCTGTCTGGGACTCGTTCCGCCGGATGCTGGAGATCGGCCGGGAGTCGCTGGACCGGCCGCGCACCCGCTCGTCCGAGATCGCCGTCATCGCCAGCTACGAGACGGGTCACTACCTGGCGGACCGAAGGGGCGGCAACGAGCACTTATCGAACCTGCTCATCAACGACCAGCTCGCGGCCCTGAGCCGCTGTGGCGCGCCCTTCGACCTCTACCAGGCGACTGAGATGGCCGAGGCGGACCTCGACCGCTACCGACTCATCGTGTTCCTCGATACCTGGTACATGACCGACGAGGAATACGAGCTCGCGCGGCGCCTGGTCGAGTCGGGTAAGCCGGTGGTGTTCTTCTATGCCCCGGGGATCCTCTCCGATGAGGGACTGGACATCGCGCGAACGGAGGCCCTGATCGGAACCCCTCTCGCGATGACGGAATCGGCGACTGTGGATGGTGGGCTGCGCCAGGAACCAGGCATCGTAGCGTCAGAGCACCCAGATGAACCGGTCGTGCGAGTGGGCAATGTGACCTTTGTGCCGTCGGGCGTCCTGCCTGCGGCCGAACTGAAGGAGCTCGTCAGGGAAGCCGGGGGCCATGTCTATCTCGACACCGAAGACGTTCTGATGGTCGGAGGCGGGTATGTGGCACTCCACGCGGCCTCAACGGGGGAGAAGCGCCTCGCCCTCCCCCACCCCAGCCGCATTACGGACCTGCGGACAGGCGACGTGCTGCTAGCGGAGGGGACCGAGGTCACGATCCCGATGGAGCACGGTCAGACCCTGCTCCTGCAGGTGGATGAGGAGCCCTAAGGGGTCAGCCCCTCCTCCATCCAGGCGACGTCGGCTTCGAGGACTCGTCGGGCGGGCACGTACTGATTCGGCAACTCGCGCCGCATTGCGCGTAGCAGACCGCGCGCCCGCCTGAGGATATCCGCCGCCTCGGCCGGGGAGGTCGCCCGGGAGAACCGGTCGCGCAGGCTGTTCGTGCCCGTGCCTCCTCCTGTGAGCAACATGCCCGGATAGGTCTCCGCGAGCTGCGCCAGCACATGTCTCTCTACGGGCGATGACGCAAGGTGAGCGATGGCCTGGCCGATGGAGCGGTCGGGGTCGTAGTCACTCGGATTGTAGGCGTAGTCGAGGCAGGTCAGCAGCGGGATCCGGTTCGCCTCACTCTCCTCGCACATGGGGTTGCTCATGTACCCATCGACCACCTCGCAGAGGTCCGGGGCACGGCCGATGACGGGTCCCAAGTGCAGGGCGTGCCATGCATCGTTGACCGGGTAGTTGTCCCACAGTAGCAGGCGGTGCTTCACCACTGCGCGGTAGCTCTCGGCGGCCCTGCGCGTTATCCGGGATATGACGACGCCGTCACCGGTCCAGAACAGATAGACGTCCGGATGCAACGCCTCGCCCAAGGCCTCCAGATAGGCCCGATGATCGGGGCTCGTGCCATCCCCCCAGTAGGCTACGGGAACAAAGCTCAGTTGGGCCTCGGCGTCTCGCTCACGGAGTCTCAGCAGGAGCCGGGTGGCGAGTTTCCCGTGCCGACAGCCGCCCACCGCAGGGCCGGCGTCTCCCCATGTCACGTCATCGAGGGAGAGGTTGAACCAGCGCACCCCTTGCCGCTGAGCCCAGGCGTAGTGTTGCCACATGAGATGGAAGTCAGCGTCGCTCTCGGGGTCCAGCGGTCGGGGCGATGCGAACTGGGGATGTAGGGCGAAGCAGAAGGTGATGCCGTGACGACGGCAACTCTCGATCACCCGTATGAGTCCGGCCTTGCGCTCGGCTCCCAGGGGCCGCCACCACTCGTTGTGGAACTCGGGGAAGTGGCTGAACACGGAGGTATAGCAGTTCATCAGGTAGTTGCCGCCGTAGGCCGCGAGGATGGGAATCTCGGCGAGATACTGCTCCGTCGTCCACCGCCAGCCCTTGGTGCCTCGTAGAGGGAAGCCCGGCGAGTCACCAGGGCGCAGGGGTGTCGGCAGAGGGGCCAGTTCCCTCGGAAGCTCGATATGGAGGCTCTGGGTGTCGGCGAGATCCGGCGCCTCCCAGCCGCCGTCGGCGATGGCCGCGTAGGCGACCATGAACCATGGGGGCATACCGACGACGCCTTCCTCCTCCAGGCATCGGATGATCAGTTCGTTCGCGGTCGACCGGAGCGTGCCCGAGGGGAGCCGCATCCGCCGGACCATCCAGCGGCCGTCAGGGAAGTTGCTGGCGCCTCGATGCAGCGTGACTCCGTTCAGAGTGATCTCGATGGCGCAGCGGGACGCGGCGTCGTCATCCATCGCGGCCAGATACAGCATATCGTCGTCCCGCAACTCCGGTAGGTCGAAGGTGACCGACATGACGTCGTGTGGCGCAGTAGCCGCAGAGTAGACATAGCCCACTCCGTCACAGCCGTACTGATGGCTTCCGTACAGGCTGGCCGCCCCTCCGGAGAAGGCGCTTCCCTCCAAGACGACGGCCGGCGGCGCCACGACCGCGAACACGATCATCCAACCGAGTGTCATAGCGAACCTCCCACAGCGCATGCGACTGCTCCAACGGGTTGCTCACACCGCTCCCTGATTCCTCCTGCCGAGCCACTGCGGGCAAGGTGGACTCCGTGATGAGTGGGAACCCTGGCTGACGAAGCTGCCATGAAGGGAACACGCACATGCCCCGAGGACTTCGGCCCGTGTTATCTATCAGCGCCCTGCTGTTTGCGGCCGGCTACGTCTTGGCCCAAGGCGATGAGGCGCCTCTCACCCCCACAGGTCCCACCAACAGCCTCGATGTCGCGCGGATCGGGCCAGACACCTATCGCCTCACAATGAATGGCCCCGATCCATGGGTGGTCCTCGAAGGAGCCCCGGAGGCGTTCGATCATGCCGAGATGCACGTCATCGGGTTCGAATACGTGTGCCCCGAAGGCCTGGACAGCTTCGCCGTCTACTTCGGCCCCCCGATGGGGAACCACACGGTGGTGAGCCAAGGCCCCGTGCCACCGGCAGCCGACTGGACGGCCTTCGCGCTCGACCTGTCGACGGTCCCCACGTGGCGGGAGACCATCCACGAGTTCCGGCTGGACCCAGGGAACGACCCCGAGGCCGTCGTGCTGATCCGTAATGTGCGGCTTCGTGGGCTGACTGCCGACGAGGAGCAGGCCAAGCGAGAGGCAGAGAGGATCGCCGAGATGGAGTTGGAGCGGGTTCGGGCGCAGGTTGCTGAGCATCTTGTGGCGCCGGCCAACATCACGATGGACGGGGATGAGATGGCTGCGAGCCACGTAAGGACGAGCGCATCCGGTATCGCCGCGACCGCCGTCGTGGGCCGGGACCTGGACCTGGTGACCCTGGTAGAAGAGGCTATGGGCGAGGTCCCGCCGTCGGTGGAGCTCGGTCCACCGATCGTCGCCGGACAGGGCGACTTCGCCGGCAACCAGACCGTGGTCCGCGTCTTCAATCGTTACGGTCTGGCCGAAGCCCAGTTCCTCGCATACCCGCCGGAAGTGACGGGGGGAGTGCAGGTCGAGGTGGCCGGCGGCGCCAACGGCGAGCCGGTCATCGTAGCCACCCCCATCGGCGACGTGGATGTGCGCACCTTCCGCGTCTTCACGCCACACGGCAACCTAGTCCGGGAGGTCCCAGTGGAGGGCATCGAGCCTCCCTTCTCCATCGCCACCGGGGCGTTCGGGCCCGATGGAGCCGAGGCGGTCCTCGTCGCCTCGCGCATAGGAGAGGGCGAGGACATCCCCTACGCGGCGTACTCATTACAGGGCGAGAGGCTGCTCGCAGGCGCCCTGTCGGTCGAGGAGATGGCGGGCCCTGTCACGGTGACCGCCGTCCCGGGTGTACGGGCTCAGGACGATGCGGTGTTCACGCTGCCGGCCGCCGGCATGGCCGCCCGAGTCGATCCGAGGACAGGCGAGGCGACTCCGCTGGCCTTGGGCATCGGTCGGCGTTCAGGTGGCGTCTACCCGCTGGCGGACGGCCGCTCGTTCGCCGTTACCGGCGCGGACCCCAACCTCTCCACCCTCCAGCGTGTGGACGGAGCTGCGGTTCGTTCCATCAACGTGGGGGCGCGGGAGAACGTCTTCTGGTTCACTCCGAGCGGGATGTACGGCCAGGCCGGCGAGGGCCGCTACACGAAGCACGCGGAGTTCCAGCACCTGCGCCTCGATTTCGCAAGTCCCGTCGTCGAGGACCCCGACTTCAGCAGGACGGAGCCTGACTACTGGGCCGGCGAGGCGATGCAGCCAACTATCCGGGGCATGCTCTCGGCATATGATCGGCCCAACCCGACCTGCTGGGAGCCGTGTTTCACTCACCGTTGGTTCTACGGCAGGGCCCGCAAGTGGGCCGAGGCTACGGATCCCGAGACGGGTCTCCCCGCGTACGTTCTGGTCGATCGGGAGAACCGGATCGGCACCTACGGCGAGTTCGGACAGACCGATGCCTTCGTCACGGGGAGCTACGCGCCCGGAGTCGCGCCCATCGAGTCGCTCTACACCTACCCTCAACGCGCGTTCCTGAAGGGGTTGGTCGAGCGGTTCCGCCAGGACCCGGAGCATTTCGTAGCCGTTGAACCCAACCACGAGATGGAGATCAACGCCGAGAGCCCGGACACCCACGGCGACTACAACCCGAACATGATTCGCGGCTTCTACCGCTATCTCGTGAGCCTCTATGGCGACTTGGAAACGGTGAATGCCCTCTTCGGCACGGAGTTCACCGACCAGGCTTTCGACGCCCCAAGGAACCTCGGTCGCGGCGAGTGGGATGAGTACTCATCGCAGAACGCCTACTACATGGCGTGGATGAGGTACATGGACTACGTGATCTACCGGGTCGTAGCGGGGACCTACCGCGAGGCGCTGCTAGCGGGCTTCCCGCCCGAGGCCATCAAATGCCATCAGATCCCCGATCTGTACGCCATCTCGAGCCTGACGGCCTTCAGCGAGCCCGCCCAGCGCGTGACACCGATCGACTGGATGCTGAACGCGGGCGTCGGCTATGGGTTCACGCGTTACGGCGTTTGGTACGGCGATGAGCACAACGTGGTTCAGGGCGCCCACAGCTCGGGCTTCGACTCCGTGCTCGTCGGCGAATACCAGTCCCTCACCCCGGACTCGCAGCAGGCGCTGGCACAACTGCGCTACATGCGAGATCACGGCATCCAGTTCATCCACTGCATGGTATGGCCCGAAGGCCATGACCAGGGCTTCAATGCGGCCCTCACCGAGGCCCTCCAGGCCCTCGTCGCGGAGGACCAGCCCAGACCTGGGGTGACCGGCGGCACGGGCCAGGTTCGCCCCGTCGCCATCGGGGAGGAGGCCTACGATGTGGTCAGCCTCGGCACGGGTGAGGGGCGAACGGGCCTGATCAAGAGCATCAGAGAGGATGGTTCGTGGACCGGCGCTGTGTATCTGGTCCCATTCCGCGCCCACGTGGCCGTGACACCCCTCGTCCAAGCCGATGCCGGGACGTTCGTCGGCCAACCCTTGGCCCTAGGCCCGCTGACACAGGTTGCGGCGGGCAACCTCGTGGAGTTCTCCTGCATGGCGCGCGGCGCGAGCGGGGATGAGGCTCTCGAACTGCGGCTGTATCACCGCGGCATCGAGCTACCGCAGCACCGCCTCCGGGCGCCCATTACGGATGAGTGGAAGCATGTTCGCATGGCGGTCCGCATCCAGGTCGAGATGGATGAGATTGCCCTGGAGATCGGACCGGCCCGCGGAGGCGAGTGGCTTCAGGGCGAGGTGGAGTTCTCGGATCTCGTGGCGACGCGTCACACCGAGATGACAACCCGACTGGAGCACGGCGTCTTCGCGGGCGAGAGACACCGGGGAGGCGTCACCTTCGACGTCTTCGAGGTCGATTGAAGTGAAGGGAGCCAGCTACTCCCCTCGCTTCCATGAGCGCACGTAGTCGATGCTGTAGACCGATGGGAGCTCCTCGGGGTTCGGCAGGCCGAACCAGTCGGGCATCGTCTCGCTGTCGAAGTTCATCGTCAGGGGCTGGTGCCAGTGGGTGTTGGGTCCTTCGCGGACCAGCTTGCCGTCGAAGTAGAACCGGAGGCGCTCCTCGTCCCACTCGAGCCCGTAGACGTGCCAGTCATCGGCCAGGTTGGCGGGCGCATGGTAGATGCCGCCGACGCTCCACAGTCCGTTGTACGCTGGGGTGTGGAACTCGTGGAGGGTCATGAACAACTGGCGCTCGAAGCCCGGCGCGCCGCCGCCGATCTCGAACACGTCGATCTCCGTCCACCAGTCGGGTGTGCTGTCGTAGAACCAGAAGGCGCTTGACCCGTGAGAGTCCATGGCGCGCGCCCGAACCTCGAAGTACCCGTAGCGCACACGGCCCACACTCTGGACCGCGGCCGAGGTGAATGTGTGGTAGCCCTCGGGCATCTCAGGCGCCTCCTGCGCCCTCATGGCCAGGTGCAGTTGCCCCTCGGACTGCCAGACGTTCTCCGTCCAGAAGAAGGAGGGCTCGCGGCCCAGCCACCCCGGGTTGTGGTCATGCCACTTGGCGCGGTTCAGCGCATAGCCCTCGAACTCATCCCACATGGGCTCGTACGGAACCCACCCGCCAGCATTAGCCTGGTCTGAGAGAGGTAGCAACTCCGAGGAGCGGAGCGCGGCGCCGGGCTCGATCGCATAGTCGACCCACTCCGTCGGGACGGCCCTTTCAGGCTTTCGCTCCGGCAGGACCGGCAGAACTCCGATCTCCGCCGCTGATGCCCACGGCCGGCCCTCGACGGTCTCCAGGACGACCATGCGCACGTACCGCGCCTCACGCGGCGCCTCCAGCCCGACCCTCTGCTCGATGGGGTTGCTCCTGATGTTGTCGAAGGTGGATTCCGCCGCTGGGTCGCCCCACTCTTCCCCGTCGGCGCTCAGGTACCACTCGCAACGGGTAGCGATGCCGCCATCCGCGCCATCCTGTCTCGGCAGGTATGTCAGCCCGGCGATCTCCACGACGGCGCCGAAATCGATGGTGATGGAGTGCGGGTGGCCGGCGCTCTCACTGGGCGCCGTGTGCCAAAAGGTCGCGGGATCATCGTCGATCGCTTGGCGGGCGCCCGCCTCCGGCTCCTCCTCACTGTCCACGCCCACCACGGTCCAGCCGGCCTTCGCATATCCGAACTCGCGGTGTGTGGTGAGGGAACTCGCGATAGCGACGGTCTTCCCCTCCGGTGGCACCGCGAGAGCATCAACTCTGCCTCCCGCCGGCAGAGGGAAGGGGCCGGTGTAGCGGCTCGACCGGCCGCCGTTCACCCAGTAACGTACCTCCGCGCCCTCAGGCCCTGATATGGAGACCATGCCGGCCGCGTCGCGCGAGATCTCGGGCGCTCGTAGCAGGGTCGGCGAGAGGAAGAGGCCGAAGCTCGCCAGTGTGGGGGCGAGGCGGCTGGAGAGGATGCGCAGGCGCACACGATCCGTGGTCACGGGCTCGAAGCGAACAAGCCGCTTGTAGCCCACTGTGGTAGCGGAGGCGATCTGCTGCCACTCGCCGCCAAGCATGGCATCCAGGGCGAACTCCTCGATCCGCTGCCCCGACTGGATATGCTCCTGAAGCATGGCACGATCGAAGCTGCGCGCAGCGGGGAGCGTCACCTCCAGCATCGGGTTGGTCACGCCGTTGTCGGCCGTCCAGTACGTCGCCGCCTCGCCATCGAGGATGCTCTCGGGAGCATGGCCGGCGGCGGAGGCGCTGGCGCTCACTACGGCGTCGGAGGCCAGGTTCTCTCTGAATGTTGCCCCCAGCACCTGGCCCAGCTCACGCAGCCGAGCGACGTCAGCCTCGTGGATGAGGCCGCGCGGATCCGGGGGCAGGTTCAGGAGGAACTGGGCATTGCCGCCCACTGAGCCGTAGTAGATGTCGAGGAGATGGTCCAGTGACTTGACCCGGTCGTCCTCCTCGGGGTGGTAGAACCATCCTGGCCGGATCGACGTGTTCACCTGGGCTGGGAACCACCTCAGGGACGCCCCTCGCTCCGCCGCCTGGCGCAGGACGTCTCTGCTGCCTAGATCCTCCGCAGTGTGGTCTACTCCGCCGGGGATCACACTCCACTCGCTGGCCCGGGTATGGCCGGCTTCATTGCCGCACCAACGCACATCCGGACCGACGATGGAGATGACCGCACCTGGCTGGAGCTCCCTGATCACCTCGTAGTAGCTGTCCCAGTCGTACTCCTGCCGCTTGCCGTTGGGTCCCTCTCCGCAGGCGCCGTCGAACCAGACCTCGCTGACCTCGCCGTAGTTGCCGAGCAGCTCCCGCAACTGGTTGCGGAAGTACTCGTTGTAGCGTGCTGAATCTCCGTACGACGCCTCATGGCGGTCCCATGGGGACAGGTAGATGCCGAACCTAAGCCCGTGCCTGCGGCAGGCCTCCGAGACCTCCCGCACCACATCGCCCTCACCGCCGCGCCAGGGGCTGCTCGCTACCGAGTGGTCCGTGTAGTCGCTGGGCCAGAGACAGAAGCCATCATGGTGCTTCGCGGTGAGGATGAGCTCCGTCATGCCGGCGTCCACGCAGGCCCCCGCCCACTGGTCCGCGTCGAACGCCGTGGGGTTGAACAGGGCCGGGTCCTCGGTTCCATCGCCCCACTCACGGTTGGTGAACGTGTTCATCCCGAAGTGGATGAAGCAGGTGAACTCCAAGCGTTGCCACGCTAGTTGGCGCTGGCTCGGCGTCACCCGCGCTGCCTTGGCTATCACTGCGTCGAGGGTATCATCGGGGCTCAAGGCGACCTCCGTCCCAGGCTCGACGGCGATCTGCGCAATCGCCGGCCACACACAGAGGAGCAGAGCGGGGAGGACGTGTCTCATGGAGAGCACCTCCGGGGTATCTGAGACGTTGTGCCGGCGAACCTAACCGCCGATAGGCCGCCAGTCCAAGGCTGGCCCGGCTGGCGAGGGGTCGACAACCCCGGGTCGTGAGAGCCCTGGGGTGCCACCATCGACGGCGGGTCCCGGCCGAATCGATGGAGCCGAAGCCTCGCCCTGAGCGACGATGCCCGCTGCCTGCACGAGCAACCCAACCCATTCCGCGAGGGTGATCGCCCCGGACCCGAGGGTGGCCGGAGGCATCGTCGCATCAGCGGGCCTGGTCCCGCGGGAGACGACTTCGCCGGTGGCGCTGTCGTATAGCCAGTCCACGCCGCCAGTAGATGGGTCGATAGGGAGGGAGTCCAGGTACGGGCCACGGTAGCCACCGGCGATAATGGTTTCACCGGCACTGTTGAACAGCCGCGATAGGCTCTCGGGCCCACGAGCGCAGACGTCGCTAAGCACCGCGGGCCACGCGCCGCAATCGGCTCGGAAGCGGACAACCGCCTGGCGCACCTGCTCCTGCACCTGACTGGAGACCTGGCTGGGTCCCAGGTCGGTTGGGCCGCCTCCCGTCGGAGCCGAGACCAGATGCTGCAGGCTCGTCAGCACGCCCTTCAGGGTGATCTGCTGGCCGGGACTGATGACCACCTCCACGACAAGAGGCACATAGCCCTCGTGGATGAACTCCACCCTGGCCGCGCCCACGAAGGTGTCGGCGATGGTGAGCGTCACCGGTGTGACACCCACATCTTGGTCATTCAGCGTAACGGCCGCCCCTGCCGGATCACTAGTGAGCACAAGGGGGGTGGCCTCGGCGCAAGCCGTCAGTATCGCAATAAGGAGGGCGAGTTCCGCCCCGCGAACCCGCCCTCCGGGAAACGCCTTCACGATGGGTCCCTCTCCGGCCCTCAGGCGAGGGCCCCTACTCCGACTCCTCTGCCTGGCCGCTCTCTTCCTCCCAGTCCACCTGCCCGACGGTGAGTTCGATGGAAGCGCGGTCCTCGATCTTCTCGATGGCGCCGTCACGGACCCACACGATGCGGTCGCTGATGTCGATCATGTGAAGGTCATGGGTGGCGGAAATGACGGTGACGCCCCGCTCCTCGTTCATCTCGCGGAGGAGTTCGATGATCTCCTTGCCTGTGCGCAGGTCCAGGTTGGCCGTGGGCTCGTCGGCGAGGATGATATCCGGATCGTTCGCGAGGGCGCGCGCGATGGCCACGCGTTGCTGCTGACCGCCGGAGAGCTCCGACGGCCTGTGGTGCAATCGATCGCCAAGACCCACGCGCTCCAGCAGCGCTCGACCGCGCTGGAGCTGCTCATCCGTGGACATTCCCGCGAAGACCATCGGCAGCGTGATGTTCTCCAGGGCCGTCATCACGGGGATCAGGTTGAACGTCTGGAATATGTAGCCAACAGTGCGGCAGCGGATCCACGCGAGCTCGGCGGCGTCCAACTGGGCCATGTCCGTCTCGTTGATGAAGACAGTGCCCTCAGTGGGCTTGTCGAGCCCCCCGACCATGTTGAACAGGGTCGACTTGCCCGAACCCGAAGGCCCCATGATGGAGATGTACTCTCCCCGTTTGATATCCAGATCGACACCATCGAGGGCGCGGAGCACCGTGTCACCCATCTGGTAGATCCTCGTGAGCTTGCGCGTCCGGACGACGTAGTCCTCGAAGTGTGATTCGCGAGCCGCTTCCGCTGCCATCCACGCTTCCTTCCGCCGCCCCACGGGGGCGGCAATCGATATGGCCCGTACCTAAACGTCAGATCTCAATGCCGCCGCAGGCGGCAGCTTCGCGGCCCGGGCGGCGGGGAACGCCGCAGCCACGACGGATATGAACATACCGATCAAGATGGCATACACGAAATGGGCACCCATGTATGACCAGTCCATGCCGAAGAAATCCCCCGCCTTGCGCTTGACGAGGCTCACCAGGAGCATCACGAGGAATCCCGCTATCCCGCCGATGATCGCCCCAACGCCCCCGAGCATCCCGGACTCGATTAGGAAGAGCTCGACGACGAAGCGGTCGACGGCGCCCAGGCACTTCATAGTCCCGATCTCGCGGTACCGCTCGGTGACCGCCATGAACATGGAGTTCGAGATGCCGACGGCCGCCACCAGTAGGGACATGATGACCAACCAGGTGTTCCGCATCTCCACGTCGGGGTCGATCTGCTCGCCGCTGCCAAGCACGATGGCGATGTTCGCCCACACCGATACGAGGAAGGCGATGCCCAGACAGGTGCCGGCGGCGGTGATCATCGCCCTGCCAAACCGCACCTGGATGTTCTTCCAGCTAATCTCCAGGGCTACTCTGGGAGGGAGAGAGACCTTCCCAACCTTCCACGACTTCGAGTGGTCTGACAACGGTTACACCACCGACTCCTCTGACTGTACCGAGGGAACACCGCACCATAGGCCCGACAGACGCCGTTGCGGGCCACAGCGGCAACTATGGAGCATTCTCCGACCCGTCGGCCAGTTCCTCTGTCTTCGCGGCCTCGGACGGCTCGTCCTGCTCCTCGCCGTCGAGTTCGGCGGTACGTTGGACCGCGAATGCCATCAAGCCCCGCTTCCCCAGGGTCTTTAGATAGCTCGTGAGGGACAGCATGGACTCACGATGGCTCAGCCTGTACTCCCTCTGGAGGATATCACTGACCTCAAGCACCGAGCGCTCGCCATCACAGAGCCGCCACACGTGGCTGCCCATCACGTCGAGCTGAAGCTGCCGAGGTTTGGTGGGCAGCATGAGGATGGGCCGGAGGTAACGAACCATTCCACCCTTCGGAGGCGGCACCGAGAGGAGGACCTCGGCGCCCATCTCGCCATCGACCTCTTCCCAGTCCACGTCCGGGTTGCGTATCGGTATCGCGCCAAGCGACTCCTCGCGCGTGAGTTGACGCCGGTTCTTAGCGACGAGAAAGTCGTTCAGCCACTGCAACCTACTAAGCCTCCCATAGCGCCTGCCGTGCCTACAGGTCCGCCCTCATGAGGTTCAGGGTCTCGGTCACGGTGACGGCGCCGGTCATGGATTCGCCCACGGGCGTCTTGCCTAGGAGATCCAGCGATACCGTGGCCTCCCGGCGCACCTCGCCTACCTCCGGCGCTAGCCACAGCTTCACTGTGCCCGTTGCTGTGGTATTGCCGAGATCGAAGCCCAGGCCGCTGGCTGGCGCCATCTCGATCAGCACGCAGTCTGAGTACTGGCCCGAATCGGCGGTCGCGGAAGCCCCTGTGGCGAGCGTCGCGCGTCCCGAGACCTTCGCCTCGCCAAAGTCGAAGGGGCCGGCGACGTACTCCGCCCCGTCCACTACCTCCGCCGGCAACCAGAGCCCGCCGTCGGATCCCGCGCGGCTCAGTCCCGCCGGGGCTTGCTCCAGGGGAACCGATCGGGTCCACGTCCTTTCCCCCGCCATATCGGGATCGGCCGACTCAACGAACACGGTCTCGGTCTCGGTGAGTACATAGGTTCCGTCGGAGCTGGCCGCGAGGCCGCGGACCATGGTTCCACTCTGGGTCGTCACGGACTCGGTGGCAAGGCCAGCCACCGTGACCTTTCGCGTGATCGTGCGGTTGATGGTGTACTTCCACTCAGCGCCGTCGACCAGAGGGAAGTAGGGGCTGCCGGCCGACGCGCCCGACGCGAGCACGACCTTAGGCACCGTCACCTCGACCTCCGTGGGCTTGGCGCTGACCGAGACCGTCGCGGGCGCGAAACCATCGGCCACGACACGAAGAGTCGTCGGGATCGGCAGAACCTGGGTGAGAGCGAAGGTCCCCTCCGCAGTTGTTGTCACATCACTCGCCGCCGCGTCGCTGGACACCACGGCTCCGCCGATCGGCGCGCCGTCGTCATCCACCACGGTGCCTCGCACCGTCACCAGATTGCCGGCATCAGAGACGATGACCCCGGCCTCGCCCGCGCTGATGTTATCGACCAGATCGGTACCCTTGGTGTAGACACCGTTGCCATCCACATCGACCACGATGTCATAGCGCCCCGGCAGCATCGGCTCCGGCCATGCGAGCACCCGAGTCAAGCCTGCGGGATCGATCGCGGGTGGGCTGACGCCCCCGGCGCGACGGGAGATCAACTCATCCCCGTCCGCCCAGGTGTCCCGGTGTGGCACCACGTGGATGCTACCGGCCACGGCGGTGAGGGCGCCGTCAACCGGGGGAGCCCCGAACACGAAGAGGGACTCATCGCTCCCCAGTTGTCCCCGCGGCCCTGCCGCGTACACATCCTCACCACAGGCGAGGCGGGTCACGAGATCGACCTCGCCGCGGACGAGGGGATCGTCGGCAACGACGAAGCCCGTCGTCCACACGCCCGTAACCACATCGTCCGGGGACAGGAGCCCATCGTTGTCCAGGTCCAGCACCACGTCGTAGGCGCCGGCTCTATCAGGAGCCGGCCAGACCTCCACGAGGAGCTTGCCGCCCGCGTCGGTCGTGCCCTCGACGACGCGACCGTTCGCGGGGTCCAGCCCGTCGCCGTTCTTCCATCTGGGGCTGTCCGGCACGATGAAGACGGAGATCTCGGTGCTAGGCGGCAGCTTGCGGGCAGCGACCCACACGGATGTGTCGCCGTTTCGAGTGAAGCGCAGCACGGGCTTGCCAGTGGCATCGCTGGCGTGCACGAGCGGTCGTGACCCCTCGGTGACGACGAATGTCGAGCGGCCCACCTCGGTCCCCTCGGAGGTGACGAGGAGCGTGTACTGCCCAATACCGGAGCCGCTCAGGACCCCGATGGATCGCGCGATGGCCGTCGCCGGTATCTTGCCCTCGCCGTCAGTGATGAGGCTTCCTTGCGCCACAAGGGCCCCAATGGGCTCCTCCACCGATGGGGTGTCAAGCGCGGGTGCTGGCTCCGATTCCTCTGAGGCAGCGGCCGGGGCGGTCTCCTCGCCGCCCGTTGGTTCGGGCCCCTGATCCGGTGGCTCCGTGGGCGTCGACACCGGCGCGGGACTGGTACGTGCGGGCTCCATGCCGTCAGCGGTCGGGGAGGGCTGGCCGGCCGGCCACTTATCGCTCTGGCCGCTTAGCAGGTCGAGCACCTCTGGGTCCGAGGTGCCGGCCTCTTCCGGGGACAGCTCCTCCGGCGCACCGGAGGCTGGCGGGCGCGCTGTACCGCGCGCCGAAGCGGAACCAGAGGCCTCTGACGGCACCGCGGGGGGACCGTCTGCGCCGGTTGCGGCAGGCTCGATGGGAGGAGCCGCAGGGGTGACCGGACCGTGGAGTGCCACATCGTAGGATGTGCGCGATTTGAGTCCACCGATCGACGCGAAAACCGAGTCGCCAACCTCGAAACCCGTCGCCGTAATGCCGCGATCATTCATGTAGGTCACATCGAGCTTAGGCGGCTGCTCGGGAACGATCTCATCCTGACTCCCACGGTGGCACCCCCCCAGAACGGCGGCTAGGGCCAGCATGAGTAGGGCCGTTACGTAGCGCAGGCTGTGTGTCACTCTGCATCCACCCCCGGGGCGGTCGCGTGTTGCCTCGGCGCGGCGACGACTCTCCGCCGCGCTCTCACATTGTAGTGTACCCTTAGACTCGCGGGCGGGTTAGACCTTCATCCGTGGTTCATCTCTGTCAATGCTAAGATACCTCCATGGTCTCAGATCTCATTGCCCAGATCGCTACGGCGCCCGGCGAAGCCGCTCTCGCCGTGGTTCGAGTGTCCGGACCGGGAGCGATCGCGGCTGTCCGGGGGGTCTTCAGTCCCCGTTCCGGCCGCTTCGCTGGTCCTCGAACGGCCATGGTCGGCTTGCTGCATAGCGTTGAGGCGACCGAGCCGGTCGATGAGGCGGTCGTGACCTGCTACCCGGAGGGCGCAAGCTACACGGGGGAGGAGATGGTCGAGGTCGTCTGCCACGGTGGGAGGGTCGTGGTCGGTGACGTGCTGGAGCTTCTGCTGTCTCAGGGAGCGCGACCAGCCGCGCCGGGCGAGTTCTCCAAACGGGCCTATGTGAACGGGAAACTAGATCTGGCCCAGGCCGAGGCGGTCTGCGACTTGATCCGATCGCGAACTCGACTCGCCGCTCGCGCATCCCTGCGCCAACTTCAGGGGGGGGTGTCGAGGCCCGTCAGGCAGATCAGGGATCGCCTGTTGGCGTTTGCTGCCTCCATCGAGGTAACCCTGGACTTCCCGGATGAGGACATCGTCTCCCTGGGCAGCGCCGACCTGGCCGCCCACGCGGCGCCCATCCTGAACGACTTGCGCCGCCTGCACGACGGATGGTCCGCCGGTCGCCGTATCCGGGACGGCGTCACCGTCGCGCTGGTGGGCCGCCCGAACACGGGCAAATCGAGCCTTCTCAACGCCCTGCTGGGTGTTGAGCGGGCCATAGTGACCGCCGTCCCGGGAACCACCCGCGACACCATCGAGGAGTGGCTGGACCTTGCCGGCATCCCCGTCCGCCTGGTTGACACGGCTGGCCTACGCCGGGCGCCGGGCGATGAGGTGGAGCGGCTGGGCATCGCGCGCACCGAGGACGCTATCGAGCGAAGCGACATCCTGGTGGCCGTGTTCGACGCGAGCCAGTCGTTGCAGCCCGAGGATGCTGCTCTGCTCGATTCGCTCCGGGACGACGAGCGGCCTTGGCTCGCCTGCCGGAACAAGTCCGATCTGCCCTCGATGCTCGGCCCTCTGCCCTATGCGCCCCCCCTCGGCTCGGCGGAGACCTGCGCCCTATCGCCCGAGGGCGTTCAGCCCCTCGGAACGGCTCTGGCCAACGCCCTCACCTCCGAAGCCGCCGACCCTGGGGAGATCCTGCTCACCAGCGCGCGTCACGCGGACTGTGTCCGTCGGGCACTCCGAGCGCTCGAGAGGGCGGTGGATGGGGCTGACTCCGGCGTCCCGGTGGACTTGGCGTGCCAAGACCTGAGGGAGGCCGCCGAGACGCTGGACGAGATCCTGGGTGGATCGGCTACAGAGGACATGATCGACCTCATCTTCTCCACCTTCTGCCTCGGGAAATAGGAGCTGCCGCCCACGCAAGGGAACGGCGCCATGCGTGCGAACGTACTCCCTACCGCCGATGTGCGAAGGAGATACTACATGGATGTCGCGACCGCTCGCTCCGCTATGCCTATCACCCAGAACCGGATCTACCTGGACCACGCGGCTGTGGGGCCGCTGAGTGGACCCTGCCGTGACGCGATGGTCGACGCGGCGCGGGACATCTGCGAGGAGGGCTCCACGCACCTGCCCCGATGGTGGGAGGCCGGCGACCGGGGGCGGAGCGCCTTCGCGCGACTGATCGGCGCTGGCGAGGACGAGATCGCCTACATCAAGAGCACCTCCCAGGGACTTCTGCTCGCGGCCAATGGACTGCCCCTTGGCGAAGGTGATCGCGTCGTCGTCTGCCGCGGGGAGTTCCCCGCGAACGTGTACCCCTGGCTCGCGCTACGGCGGAAGGGCGTAGAGACGAGGTTCCTCGACCCCATCGGTGGTCGGATCACCGTGGACCTCATTCGCGAGGGCCTCGATGACACCGTGAAGGTGGTGGCCCTCAGCTACGTCCAGTTTGGGACTGGGTTCCGCACCGACCTGGACAGCATCGGCAGCCTCTGCCGGGAGCGGGGCATCACCTTCGTCGTTGACGTGATTCAGGGCGTGGGCGCCATGCCTCTCGATGTGAGCCGGACCCCCATCGATATGGCCGCAGCGAATGGGCACAAATGGATGCTGGGGCCCGAGGGCGTCGGTTTCGTCTACTGCCGTCGCGAGCTGCTCGACACGCTCGAACCGGTCCATGTCGGCTGGCTCAGCGTGACCGATGCGATGGACTTCACCGAGTACGACCTCACCCTCAGGCCCGACGCTCGCAGGTTCGAGGAGGGAGCGCCCCAGACGATACCCGCGGCGGGGCTGGCCGCGTCGGTGGAGATGCTTGCTGGGTGGGGCGTGGAGTGGATCTCGTCACGAATCCTGGAGCTGACGGACGTGGTCATCGAGGAGGCCGAGCGACGCGGCTTCGAGGTGCTGACCCCGACTGCGCGGCGCGAGGAGCGCTCGGGCATCGTCATCGCCAGCCTCGGTGAAGTCGATCACCAGGCCATCGCCGACGCACTGCGCCCGCGCGGCGTGAACGTCTCAACCCGGGGCGGCGGTCTGCGCTTCTCTCCCCACGCCTACAACACGGTCGACGAAGTGATCCACGCTTTCGAGGCGATCGACGGGGTGCTTCTGGGCGATCGGTGAGGGCGTCGGGGTCGATCTCGCTCAATGCGGCCGCCATTCGTGTGTGGCAGGTCCAGAGGCTCGATGGGAGCCGGTTGTCGCAGGAGGACTAGCGGGAGGCATCTCGCGCTATGAGACGAGCCGTGCCTCAGGCGCCCGATCCCAGCGTACTCCTCACGCCTTCGGCGAACATGCACGCGTGGAGTGTACGCACCTCGTGCCGTCGGCGCAGGGGCCTCTCGGGTTGTGGACGGAACTCCTCTCGTAGTAGGGAAGGGAGCCGCTGCCGTGAGCACTTCGCGCCGTGATTTCCTCGTGGGCCTCGGCACGGGTCTGCTGGGCCTGGCCGCCGCCATGGAGCGCCGCGCTGACGCGATGCAGGAGGGCCGCGCCGTGATCGAGAGGATCGATCTCACCCCCATCCGGTACCCCACCATCGGCCGGTTCAAGTTCTTCGAGGGGCCGCCAGGCACGCCCGTCGGCCGGGCGGCGGTCGTGGTGCGCATAGAGGGCTCCGCAGGCCATGTGGGGTGGGGCCAGAGTGTCCCCATCCCCAAGTGGAGCTACGAGACTCTCGAGACGGTCGCAAGCACCATCGAGGTGTATCTCAAGCCGGTCCTCATCGGCATGGATCCCTTCGACCTCGAGAGCATCCATGCAGCCATGAATGCGAACATCGCGAACGGCTTCACCACAGGCCAACCCATCTGCAAGGCGGGGATAGACTCAGCGCTTCATGACCTCGTCTGTAAGGCGAGCAACATACGCCTCGCCGACCTCTGGGGGCGGAGCCCTGGCGGACCGATCACGATGAGCTGGACCCTGAACCCCGCGGATCTCAATGAGACGGAGGGGTTGATCCAGCAGGGCTGGGAACGCGGATACCGCAACTTCAATGTCAAGGTCGCCCCTGACCCGGCCTACGACGTGGAACTGTGCCGCATCGTCCGGGCGAACGTCCCTGACGGCTTCCTATGGGCCGATGCGAACGGCGGATACGACCCCGCCACGGCCATGGAGGCGATTCCGAGGCTCGCGGACGCGGGCGTCGACGTGCTCGAGCAGCCACTGCCCCCCAACCGGATCACCGCCTACCGAGAGATCAAGAAGATGAGCCCCATCCCCATCCTGATGGATGAGGGCGTGATCTCGCCTGACGACTTGCTGGAGTTCATTCGCCTGGACATGCTCGATGGGATGGCGATGAAGCCCGCCCGGGTCGGGGGACTGTTGCCCGCGCGGCGGCAGTTGGAGATTCTCGAGGATGCCGGGCTGCTCTTCCTCGGGAGCGGCCTGACCGACCCCGACCTATCCCTTGCCGCCTCTTTGGCGCTGTATGGGGCGTTTGGGCTGAGGTTCCCGGCAGCCCTGAACGGTCCCCAGTTCCTGGATGGCTCGGTGCTCACTGAGCCTCTCGTCCCTGGAAGTGACGGGACCATCGACGTCCCGAGCGGCCCCGGCCTTGGGGTGGAGGTCGATGAAGCAAGGTTGGCGGCGATGGCGGAGGAGTCGACGCGGTGAGCGCGGTTGGGCCGCGGCCCAACCGCGCTCCGCTACAGCTCGCACCTCAGGGTCTTGATCTCAAAGGGCCTCAGGTAGACCTCGACGGACTGAGCTGAGCCTCCGCTCAGTCTGACAGGCTCTACGTCCTCCTCCAGGATGTTCGTCTCCGTGACGGACTTCAGCGGCAGGCCGAACTTCAACCTTACTTTGGAGCCTGTCTTGCCCGCATCGTAGAGGCGCACGATGAAGGCATCCCCATCCTCTGCCCACTTGAGGGTCTCGATGATCGCGGTGTCGGACCTTAGCGTTACCGGGGCTTCGGTCGCCGAGGCCCCCTGGGCCGCCAGTGTCCAGCTCACGGGCACATTCAGCTCGTACGCCGGGCGAACCACCGAGGGCACCGTGAACCCTCCCGCGTGGGGCAATAGGGAGTAGGTGAACAGGTGGACGCCCTCGTCACCACGATCGTCGGGATGGACGCCGGACTTGATGAGGCTGAACCCTACCCACGAACCGTGGACCGCAACGCCGTACTTGCAGTCGTTCAGGAGAGCTACGCCGAAGCCGTTCTCCGATAGGTCCGTCCACTTGTGGGCACACACCTCGAAGCGGGCTCGGTCCTGGGGAAGGTTCCTGTGGGTGGGGCGCTCCACGTGTCCGTACTGGATCTCGTGCCGCGCCGAGTCGGCTAGCACCTCCAGATCGAACGCAGCCTTCAGGAGCTTCCGCTTCTCGTGCCAGTCGACCCGCGTCTCGAAGTCGATACGCGGGCTCGTGGAGTGGAAGACCATGTCCTGAGTGATAGTGGAGGAATCTGTCAGGCTATACGTCGAGCGTAGCCGCAGCTGCAACGGGCCCTCCGCTACCACCTCGCGGCGCACCAATGTGGCGACTGCCTCCATCTTCGCCGCCTGGTCGGCGTCGATGTCCCAGTTGTCCCACGCGGCGGGGATGTCCTCGCCAAGCAGGAGCACGTTGCCGCCCTCGCGGCCGATCACCTCGCGACCCGTCGCCCTGTCGACCAGCGACGTGATCTCGCCGCGAGCGTTCAGCCGCACCTTAGCGAAGGGGGTCTCGACACCGTTGCGCGTTACGCGGAAGGGCGACGAGGGGGCTGGCGCGGTCGGCGCCACCGATAGCGGTACGACCGTGGTGGCCAGCGGCTGCAGCGTCAGGTTGCCGAGGAGCAGTAGTGAATCGCCCGAGACATCCTCAACGGTCTGATGCACGGCGCCATCGAGCAACGGCGCAAGCCCCTCGGGCACACCGCGGAGGGCGATCTCGCCTGTACGCGGCCAGCTCAGGCTGTTCGCCACAACGAGCGCGTCTTGTCCCTCGGGGCCAGCCAAGCCACGCAGCGCCGAGTCCACCGCATCGGTCGCCATCGCCCTCACTCGGGCGAAGTCCTCGATGGCCTCGTCGTTCACCTGGGCGATGGAAGAACCAGGCAGGATGTCATGGAACTGGTTCAGCAGGAGGAGCTTCCAGGCGTCGAGCAACCGCTCCGAGGGGTACTCGCCACCATGCAGCCGGCTCAGCACGGAGAGGAACTCTGCCTCACGCAGGGCGATCTCGGCCGTCCGGTTGCCCTTCTTGATGCCCGCTATGGACGTCAAAGTGCCTCGGTGCAGCTCCAGGTACAGTTCGCCCGACCACTCGGGGATCCGCTCGTACTCGTCGCGTATACCCTTCATGAAGTCGCTCAGAGTCGTGTGTCGGGCGCGGGGACAGCCCTCGAGGTCCGCCAGCTTGCCGGCTACCTCGAGCATCTCCGCCATGGGGCCGCCGCCACCGTCGCCGTGGCCGTAGGCGAGCAGCGCGCGGTCATCCACGTCCTTGTGCTGGATCCAGTTCCACTGCTCGATGAGGCGTTGGGGATCGGGCCAGGAGTTGTGAACATTGAGGTTGGTCAGGACGGTGCTGCCATCGATGCCCTTCCAGCGGAAGGTCTCGTAGGGATGGCGCGTCGTGTCGTTCCACGCCATCTTCGTGGTGCAGAAGAACTCGACGCGGCCGAGCTGCAGGATCTGGGGAAGGGCCGCTGAGTAGCCGAAGACATCGGGCAGCCACAGGGTGTCGCCTGTATAGCCAAAGTGCTGCCGGGTCCACCGCTGCGCTACGAGGACCTGCCGTACGAAGGCCTCGCCGGAGGGCATGTTCGCGTCGGGCTCGACCCACATGGCGCCGTTCGGCTCCCAACGCCCTGACTTGACGGCTGCCTTCATGCGCTCGAAGAGCTCGGGATACTCCTGCCGCATGACCTCCGCGTGGCAGGGCGCCGGTTGCAGCCAGATCATCCCTGGGTACTGCTCCATGAGGTTGAGGGCCGAGGAGAAGGTGCGAGCGCACTTCCTCCAGGTCTCAGCCACTGGCCACAGCCACGCCGTGTCAATGTGACTGGCCGCGATGATGCCCGTCGTCGGAGTGGTGGGGCTGTTCCTGAGTTTGAGCAGTGGCCCCATGGTGCGCCGCGCGGCTCGGAGCCCCGGCTGCCAGGACTCGGAGTCGGGGTCCGGAATGGCCTCGACCGCCGCGAACACCTTGGCCAGGGCTGCCTGGATCCGCCCACGGCGCAGGCTGTTCTCCGGCAGCGTGTGGGCGAGTTGGAGAAGGATCAGCAGCTCTGTGCAGAACTCCGTCACCTCGCGCCGCTCTAGGACGACATCGATGCCCTCGAAGACGCAGGAGTTCTTCGTGATCGTCGGACCGTTGTCGAAGGGCTGCGTCCCGGGGAACGTGTGGCCCGCGTAGGCCTCGAAGGCCAGATGGTACGTCGTGCCCGGGCTGGCCTTCGTCGTCAGGCAGACCACGGGATGGTTGCCGTCGAACACGCCGTTCGCACGGCCATCCACGAGGAACAGCGACTCGCCACCAGTGCTCGCGCGGATGAACACCTTGCGTTTGTCGCACTCGGGCGGCAACGTGATATCACCTCGGAACCACGCGGTGACGCCGCTGTCGCCCCACTTCGTCCCGCGCTTAGCGGGCTTCCATTTCAGCTGCGAGGGCTCGTAGCGGTGGTGCTCGGTGACTTGCACCATCTCCGCCTCGACCTCCGCCACCTTGTAGTAGCGCAGTTCCATGTAGCGAGCGAGGATGCCCCTGAGTTTGGGGAACACCTTGGGATCGGTCAGCATGGTCGGAGAGCATCTCCTCACTGGGATCAGTATCGACGGAGTTCGTCGACGGCCACTTCGCGGCGCATCTTGCCGGACAGGATGGCCATTTCGCTCAACTCGGTGATGCGCAGCGCCTGGAGCGGAGTGCTTCCCACTCCGGGGTCATCGCCCGCCATGGCCTTGATGAAGTCACGCGTCACGCACACCATGCCATCGCCACTGGGGCGGGCGTCCGTGGTGGTGTTCATCCAGTTCCAGGGCCCGCCCTTGTCGCAGTAGAAGGTCAAGGGTGGGTCGCCGTCCTGCACGACGAGCCCGCCCTTAGTGCCCAGCACCTCCACGATCTGCACCGGCTTGTGGTGGGAGATCCAGGCCAGGTCGAAGGTGTACGTGAGGTCGCCGTCGGTGCGCGCGAGGATGTTCGCGTGCTCCTCGACGTCGAAGGGGATGTCGGGAGGGAGGTTGTGATCGAAGCCTCGGAACTCCGAAGCCGATACCGCCGTGATGGGCGGCGCTCCGGTAAACCAGATGACTGTGTCCATGAAGTACACGCCCATGTCCATGAGCACGCCGGCTCCGGCCACCGAGCGGTCGTGGAACCAGTGGATACCCTCCAGGATGTCGATCCCGGGACGACCGCGGCGGCGGTAGTACTTCACGTTGACCCGGTAGATGTCTCCCAGGTCGCCGTCGTCGATGAAGCGCTTAGCCACCTCATGCATGCCGTAGCGGAGGCGCGATCCGAGGAAGGCGATGAGGCGGCCCGTCTCCGATGCCACGCGCCGCACCTCCTCGGCCTCGACGACGCTCGTGACGCACGGCTTTTCGCAGAGGACATGCTTGCCCGCGCGCATGGCATCGATGGACATGGAGGCATGGAGGGCCGGCGGAGTGGCGACGTTCACCAACTCGATCTCATCGATCGCCAGAAGATCGTGGTAGTCGATGATGACCCGGGTGTTCGGGTCGCCGTACTCCTCGGCACGACGAGCGGCGCGTTCCTCGATGATGTCGCATGTTGCGACCAGCTCGACGTCGTTCTCCTTGAATGCCCTGAGGTGCGTCGGGGAGATAGCGCCGCAGCCGATCAGCCCCGCCTTGACGCGTTTGCGCATGTGGAAGCCCTCCAAACGTATATGGCCCGGCTCTGCTGGGAGCCGGGCCATACATCATTCGGGCTTCGCCGCGCGAGCACCTGGCCCTAGGGCAGAGGCGGTTGAGTCCGCTTCCACTCGGTCCGGTTGGCGGGCGCGGGCCGCTCGCGCCTCACCGGTGGGTTCTCCTCCAGTAGCCGCAGGCACTCCGCCACGGCCGCCTCCAGCTGCGGATCGCCTCCCGCGATGACCTCGGCAGGCCACTGCTCGACCTCGATGTCAGGGGCGACGCCCACATTCTCCACGTCCCACTCGCCGTCGGCGTTGAAGAAGGCGAAGGAGGGCGCCGTTATGGAGCCCCCGTCGATGAGCGGCGGATACCCGCTTATGCCTACGAGTCCGCCCCACGTTCTAGTGCCCACCAGGGGGCCGATCTTCATGGCTCGGAACATGAAGGGCAGCATGTCGCCGCCCGAACCGGCGAAACGGTCGATGATCATGACCTTCGGACCGAGAACCCCTGCGTTGGGCGTCATCGTGGGCGGCCCGTCACGTCCGACGAAGTACCCACGCACTTCGCGCGCCAGGATGTCGACGATATGGTCCGCGATGTGCCCGCCTCCGTTATAGCGCTCATCGATGATCATCCCGTCCCGGTCCTGTTGGGCGAAGTAATAGCGGTTGAAGGCGCTGTAGCCGCCCCCACCGGTGTCAGGAACCCAGACGTAGCCGATGCGTCCACCGGAGACCTCCTCGACGCGACGCCGGTTCCCCTCGATCCAGGCGCGATTGCGCAGTCCGAACTCGTCGCCGAAGCTGGTCGGAGATACGACCTCGGTCCAGCTCTCGGCGCCGTCGGGGGTCTTGCTCAGCTCGAGCCTCACTTGGCGCCCCACCTTGTTCTCCAGGGCGCGGTAGATGCTGTCGGAGCCTCGCAGTTGCTGACCCTCGATGGCGATGATGTAGTCGCCCTCGTCCGCCTTCACTCCGGGCGCGGCGAGAGGACCCATCATCGAGGGCGTCCAGCTCTCACCCGTGTAGATCCGCTTGATGCGGTACCGGCCGTCCTCGATGGAGTAGTCGGCCCCGAGCATACCAACGGAAACCGAGGGAGGCCCTTCGAAGTAGTCGCCGCCGCCCTGGTAGGCGTGGCCGACCACGAGCTCTCCCTGGAGCAACTGGAAGAGGTAGGTGAGGTCGCCGCGATTCGCCACATGCTCGACGAAGTGCCGGTACTTCTCATACATCGCGGGCCAGTCTTCGCCGTGCATCGTCGGGTCGTAGAAGAACTCCCGGAGGATGCGCCACGCCTCGCCGTACATCTGGCTCCACTCGGCTCGGGGATCGATCTGGACCGTCATGCCTCCCAGATCCAAGCGCCCGTCGCCGGCATTGATGCGTCCCTTGGCGTCGGCAATGTACCACGAGCCACCGCTGCTATAGAGCAGTTTGCTGCCGTCGGCGCACAGGGCAACGTTGTCGGCGCCTTCGAGCACCGTCGACGACTCCGCGCTCTCGACGGTGAACTTCTTGAGGGCGCCGCCCGCGAAGTAGAACACCGTGCCCTCTGCGGGTCCCTGCATCATCCAGTCCACGTCGCGGTCGCCAGGGATGCGCATGGGCAGGATACGCTGGTTGATACCCTCGAGGTCGACATCGATGAGATCCTCGTCCTCCTCATCGGTCGGTGATTCCTCAGCACCCTCGCCCTGCTCCCCGGCAGGCTCTTCCGCTGTTGCCTCGGCCTCCTCGGCTTCCCCCGATGTTTCGTCGCCGTTCTCCCCGCTCGGCTCCTCGGAAGGCTCGCCGGGTTCCTCCGATGCTTCCGGCTCCTCGATCTCCTCCTCGTCGCTCTCCAGCAGCCACGGGGATGGCTCCTCGTCGCTGAGCAGTACGATGTAGGGTTGGTAGCTGATGGATCGCTCGTAAGAGCTCATATCCATTCCGGCATTGGCGTGCATACCGTAATCGGTGCTGGCCATCAGGTAGAGGTACTTCCCGTTCCGATCGAAGGCGGGGCTGACCGCCGCCGCCAATCCATCGGTGATGACCGTGCTCGTCAGCGTCTCCGTGCTGTAGAGCGATACCGAGGAGAGCCCATTGGGGCCGTTCTCCCCGTAGGCTATCCACTTGGAGTCCGGCGACCAGACACCGCCGCTCGTGAGCCCATAGGGGGCGAAGTGAACGATGGTGGCTTCCTCGGACTCCACGTCGAGCGTCCATATGCGCCGGTGGCAGTCCTCGTAGAGAAGCGTCTTCGAGTCTGGCGACCACTGCGGCGAGTTATAGAAGGAGGGTTCGGGCAGGTTGATCTGGCGCGGCTTCTCCAGTCCCGTCTGCTCGCCGATCTTGATGTGGTACTCGCCCCCCTCATCCGAGAACCAGGCGATCATCCGACCGTCGGGCGACCAGGTGGGAAGCCGGTCATGGACCCCCGTGCTCTCGGTGAGGTTCCTGACATCGCCCTTCTTGCCAGGCACGGTGAAGATGTCGCCCCGCGCCTCGAAGAGCGCCCTGGCGCCCTTGGGGGAGATCTCATAGGAGCGGATCATGGAGGCCGCGTTCTCCCACCGTGGCCGTGTGTCGCCCCGGTCCACTCGAACGTCGATCTCGAGCCGACGCTGGCTGCCTTCGGCGATGTCATACACGTGGAGAGCGCCCGCCTGCTCGAAGACGATGGCGTCCTTGCTGGCGCTCGCGGACTTGATGTCATAGTCCCGGAAGTGGGTGAGTTGCTCGATCGCTCCGTCTGGGCTGTACCGGAACAGGTTCATCGTCCCTGCGCGATCTGAGAGGAAGTAGATGTCCTCACCGATCCACATCGGGTTCAGATCGTTGCTGTTGTCCCGCGGGATCATCTCCACGGAGTAGTCCTCCATGTCGATGATCCATATGAGTGACGTCCGCCCGCCCCGGTACCCTCGCCAGGAGCCGATGGCGTCCGAGAACGGGCAGTAGGCCATCCGGTCACGGCGGGGCGAGAAAGAGCCCGTGTGGGCCCGCATCATCGGGAGGGGCTCGTCTACCTCCGCGTTCGGGGCAATCGTCCACAGTCGGGTAGTCGGATAGGGATCGGCCCCGTCCCGCGCCGACGCGAAGAGGATGCGACTGCCGTCGGGTGTCCAGCCTCTGACGCCGTCGCCCGAGGGATGGTATGTCAGCCGTCTCGGCTCCCCGCCCGAGATAGGCACCACGTACACATCGGTATTCCCGTCGTACTGGCCCGAGAAGGCGACCCACTCTCCGTCAGGCGAGATGCGTGGCGACCACTCATCCCCCGCGGCGCTCGTGAGCCGGCGGGCCTCTCCCCCACTGAGCGGCGCGAGCCAGATATCCCCGGCATAGACGAAGGCCACCGAGTCGGGCCCGATGCCTGGATCCCTGAGCAGGAGGGTACCCTGGGCCGATGGGGCGCTTGCCATGATAGCCAGAGCCATGGGTGTGAGAAGCCAGAGTCGAGTCCGAACCATGTCATCGTTCCCTTCGAGTCACCGCCATCGACCGCATGGGCCCGTCGCGTGGCGGGCGGTCGCCATGCAGAGCGAACGGCGGGATGGTAACATACGGGGCTACCGGACGCGTCGCCTACCGGAGGTGGACGAGCTTGCCGCCACGTTGGATGATCGCCCTTTGCCTGGCCCTCTGGGCGTGCCTGCCAGCCCTCGCTCAAGACGAAGCACCACCGCCCGACCCACCCAGCAGCCCTCCGGTTGAGCAGCCCTCTGCCCCACCGGAGCCGGCCGCGCCTCCTGCGGATGCTCCCGTGGCCCCCGCGACCGATCCCGAGCCTGCGCAGGATCCAGCGGAGCCCAGCCAGCTCCCGGCGCCGCTTACGGGTGGTGCAGCCGAGGCCGGTAGTTCAGAGGCGCCGACTGCCGAGGCGCCTGAAGGACCCCTGGTCCCCGAGGATGATGGCCCGGCGGACGACGACGGCGCCGCTGAGGCGGACGCCGGGAGCGACGTGCCTCTGCCCCCCGCCCTAGCCACCCCAGACCGGCTGGCTGAGATGCTCGAGCGCCTGGACGCGGAGGTGGCGCCTACTGAGGAGCCTGGTCGCGCCACCGATAACCTCGCGGAGACGCTGCTTCGCGAGGCGCGGCTCGGAGTAGCGAGTGCAAGCACGGCTCTGGCCGAGGCGGAGCTGGAGCTCCAGCGCCTCCAGCAGGAGGCGACGGCCCTTGCACGGACGATCCGGGCGTACCCGCAGCGGGTCGTCCGCGGCGAGTATAGCGTCGGCCAGGCCACCGAGGAGATCGCCCGGCTTGCGAGCGAGCAGAAGCGCTACGACGAGCTCTACGAGGCCCTCTCGCAGGATCGACTTGCCGCACAGGAGCGTGCAGCCGGGTTCGCTGACCTAGCCGCGCGGGCTGAGGCCCGCTTGGCCTCCCGGTTATCCGATCCGACCGTGCGCAATGCCCTCGCCAAGGTGCGGGAGCGCGCCCAGCTAGCTGCTCGCCTGGCGGATGTGCTCTCTCGAGGGGTGGCCCTCTCGGCCGCGAACGCCGAGGCCGCCTCCGAGGCGATCGCGGCCATTCAGCACGTGGTGGCCACGGCAGCCGAACGAGCTCTGCTCTACCGGTCACCGGAACGGGTCTACCATCGCCCACCCGATCAGGCCCTCTACGACCTGAGACAGCTCATCCCCGCGGCCTTCGGGCGTCCAGGCCCAGGAAGCTACGTGCTGGCCTACTGGCTGCCCTGGACCCTCGGCATCGTCGCCCTGGCCGCGGGCCTGGACTGGCTCCTGGGGCTAGCCATCGTCGCATTCGCCCGACGCCGTCCAGGGAGGAGCCCGAGCACGGGCGCCGAGATCGCCCTCCTGATCGCTCGTAGGCTGGCCGCCGTGGCCGCCGTTCGAGCCGTGTGCGAGGCCTTCGCCCTGCAGGCCGCCACGGGCCGTTTCTACGCCACCGCCGCGCTGTTGTCGCTGGCCGCCCTCACCCTTCATGACCTGTTCCACCGCTACCCCGTGCCCGATGACTGCCCCGATCGCGACGCCCGACTCTGGACCCGCCGCTGGCTCCAGGGCATCGCGGCAGTCACGGCCTTGTGCCTGCCCCTCATTCTGACCCTTCGAGCATTGGGATACCCTGCGGAGCTTGCCGTCGCCCAGATCGAAGCCGTCCTCGGGACGGCACTGGCCACTATGGTCACCGTCTGGCTCTGGCCCGCCGGGACACTCGCCGCGGTAGGAGGCTGGCCCGTCCCCTACTGGCAGGCGATCGTGCAACGCGAGGGCGCCACGCGTCCGGTCGCCATTGCCCTAGCGATCTCCGTTACAGCCGCCCATTGGCTCGGCTGGATGAACCTCGCCCGCGCCCTCGCGACGGCTCTCTCCCTGAGTTTCGTCACGATCCTGCTCGCCCTGACGCTCGACGAGTGGATCAAGAGCGGCTACGGGGCCCGTGGCGGCGAGGAGCGCCCAGCCCGGAGTCCGCTCATGTCCGCGGCGATCATCCTCGTTTGGATGGCTGCGGCATGCGCCGTTGCCTGGGCCTGGGGCCTGCGCGTCTACCACATCGACCGGGCGCTCGCATGGTTGAGCTCGCCCGTCCTGTCGGTTCAGGGGGTCCGTGTCTCGGCATTCAGCCTGGCCCGGGGCGTGGCCGTCGCCGTGGTCGTGATCCTCATCGGCAGGTTGTTGCGTGGTTGGATCGAGCGTCAGACCTTTGGGGGGCGGATCAGCGAGGGGGCACGCTTCGCCGCCGCCACCTTGACGTACTACCTCCTTGTGGCGGGCGGCATCCTGGGCGGCGTGCTCGCCGCGGGGCTGGGCCTGAGCGTCCTCACGGTCTTCGCGAGCGTGGCCGGCGTCGCCATCGGCTTCGGGAGCCAGGACATCGCCCGGAACTTCATCAGCGGCCTGATCATTCTCTTGGACCGTTCGATCAACGTCGGCGATTTCGTGACCATCGGGACCGCCGAGGGCACGATCGTCGAGATCAACATCCGTTGCACGACCCTCCGCACTCCGGACAACCTCCGGGTGATCGTCCCCAACAGCAACCTCGTAGGGCAGCAGATGGTCAGCGCAAACCAGCTCGACCGGCGCCTGCGCGTTTCGCTGGATGTGCAGGTCGATCCGCAGGCTGACCCAGACCAAGTCACCGAGATCCTGCAGATCGCGGCACGCTCCCACCCCGCCGTGCTCGGCGATCCGCCGCCCGAGGTGTGGATGTCCAGGCTTGCCGCAGCCTCTCTGAGCTTCCAACTGCAGATGTGGACCGACCGCATCGAGGCGAGGCAGGAGGTCATGAACCAGGTGCTCACAACCATCTGGCGGGAGCTCAAGGCTCAGGGGATCGACCTGGTATAGGGCGGCTTGCCGAACCGCCGCTGGGCCGGCTATACTCGTGAGCACGGCGTCGGGGCGTAGCGCAGCCTGGTTAGCGCGACTGCTTTGGGAGCAGTAGGTCGTTGGTTCGAATCCAATCGCCCCGACCAGGAGCGGAAGTAGCTCAGTTGGTAGAGCGTCAGCCTTCCAAGCTGAGGGTCGCGGGTTCGAATCCCGTCTTCCGCTCCAACCGCGCCTCCTCTTCACTGTGGGCGACGCCCCTCGCCCTCGTGCCGGCCCGTAGCTCAGTGGATAGAGCGACTGCCTTCTAAGCAGTGGGTCGGAGGTTCGAATCCTCCCGGGCCGGCCAGATGCAGACTGCACAGAGCCGCTCGCCCACGGCGACCGGGATGTACTTTACATCGGGGAGTCCTCCCCCCCTGTACCCCGTCCTCGCGGCGGGTCGGGAAGCCTACGGGCGGGCGCTGACCGAGGAGGATGTCCAGCCCACTGCGACTCTGCCCGCGGGTTGGATCCGCGAGAGGCCCCGGCCCGTCCGCCGTCGAAATGCGAGCGACGCGATACTGGATTCCGTAAGTGCGGGAGGCTGCGCCGATGTCTCAGCAGTACAGCGATGAGGATCTCAAGCGGATCGCCGATGCGGCAGGCTGCTCACTGGAGGCGGCTCGGGCGCGCTTGGCGTCGGCGGGCGGCAGTGTTGAGGCCGCCCTCGCCCAGGCTCGGACGCCGCAGGCGCGGAGCAAGGCCTCTCGCTATGCCATCCTGGTGATCGCGGTCGGCGTGATCGCGGTGGGCATCGCCTTGGTCGCGGTGTTCATGACTCCGGAGCACTCGGGCGATCTTCCGCCGGCGGTGGGGGAGGTGGAGGGCGGGTCGCTCGCGCTTGATACGCGCGCCTTCAGCCTCGAACCCGGGCATACCTACACCGCCTCGGGCTGTGTGCCCGTGCTGGCCGAACTCGAGCCATCGCCGGGTTCCGATGCCAACACCCCCACCATTACCGAGGTGCCCGCTGGCGGAGAGTTCACCGTTGTGGATACGGCCCAGCGCTCGGGCGGAGAGACGCTGTACTCGGTGACGGTCTCCGACGGTGGCACGACGGTCGAGGGCTGGATCCACCCCGTCTCGCTGATGACCATGGAGATCACCGAGGTCGAGCCCACGAGGTGACCCGGAAGCTCTTGCGACTGATGACCTGTCCACCGGCGGTCAGGGCTGCGGTGTAGTCGCCCGGCGGCAGGCTGCCTCCGCCTCCCTCTGCGCCAGGGCGCCAGCGGATGCTGCGAGAACGAGGGGGACGGCAAGCGAGAACCAGGTGCGTCTCATCGTCATCCCCCCGAGTCAGACGGTCCGCGCATTGATGCGAGGATAGAGCGTGATCACCTCGTCTACAACGTGATCTTCAGCGCGTAGGCGTGGTCGCACGGCGGCTTGGCCGGTAGACGCACACGGAGCCCCTCCGGTCGGCGCTCCCACTCCAGCCGGTGACGGCACCCCAGCAATCGGACCTCGCGGACGGGACGCTCACAGAGGCGCAGGTCCGCCCCGAGGGAGCGTACTGTGGCAATCTCCCCGGGCCAGCCTAGCAGGATGGCGTAGAGCAGACTGCGCCCGCGGCTGGTGAAGCGGACGTCCTGGCCCGTGTAGCCCGCGCGCTTGGTGTCCGTGAAGTGGCCCTCGAGCACCTGGGTCGGGCCTTCGCCGTACACACGCCACGGCCGGGTGCCGTAGATCGCCTCGCCATTCACCCGCAGCCAGGACCCAATCGACCGGAGGATCCGCTGGTCCTCTTGGGGGATCGTGCCGTCCGCCCGCGGACCGACGTTCAGGAGCAGCGCGCCGTTCTTGCTCACGATGTCCACGAGGTCGCCGATGATGTGAGTTGGGGTCTTGTAGTCCATCCCGTCCACGTAGCCCCAGGAGTTCCTCGCGACCGCCGTATCCGTCTGCCAGAAGAAGGGGTGCATGGATGACAGGCCTCCGCGCTCGATGTCCCACACGGCGGTGCCCGGCGGGTAGGCGTCGTTCTTGTAGTTGATCGCCACCCCCAGGTCCCACTCCCAACCGCGGTTGTAGAGGTACGCGGCGAAGCGGCGCAGATAGGGCTTGAATACAGGCTGCTCGATCCACCAGTCGAACCAGATGAGCTGCGTGCGGTACTTGTCGACGATCTCGCAGGTTCGAGCCAGCCAGTCCTCCAGGAACACCTGGTTCGGCTGGACGCTGTCGGGCTTGGCGGGGCCGTAGAAGTCGGCGTAACGGGGATCCTGGACGTCCGAGTCGAACGCCATTCCCCCGTTCATGAACCACCAGTGTTCGGCGCGGTGGGTCGAGGCGCCGAAGACCATGCCCTGCGCCCGCACCGCCTCAGCCAGTTCGCCCAGCACGTCGCGCTTGGGTCCCATCCGAGTCGCACACCACTGGGAGAAGCTGGAGTCGTACATCGCGAAACCATCATGGTGCTCCGCCACGGGCACCACGAAGCGAGCCCCCGACTTGGCGAAGATCTCTGCCCAGGCTTCGGCGCTGAACCGCTGCGCACGGAACCGCGGGATGAAGTCCTTGTACCCGAACTCCTTGTGCGGCCCGTAGGTCTTCAGGTGATGCTCGAACTCGGGCGTCCCCTGGAGATACATCTGCCGAGGGTACCACTCGTTCCCGAAGGCCGGGACACAGTACGGGCCCCAGTGGATGAAGATGCCAAACTTGCCATCCACGTACCATTGGGGCGGCCGGTGCTCGAGCAGCGACTCCCACGTCGCCTCGAAGGGACCGTTGGGCGTCTCAATCGGCTTGCGAGCCATAGGTCAACTCCCCTCCCGCAGGCTTGGCAGACCGCTCACCACACGCGAATCAGAGCAGTGCCCACCCCGGGCGCCTCGAAGGGGCCGGGGGTTGGTCTGGAGGCGCTGCGAGCGATGCCGAGGTAGTCAAGATCCACCGTGATGGGCGTGCCATCGGGGTTCTCATACGGCAGGCCGGTCACATGGGCCGTCCCGAGCCCCTCGGTCGTTACCAGCGTCGTCGAAGCCTGGCGGAGGGATCGGTCCAGGCTGATCTTGAGGTAGGCGGCCTCATCCCCAAGGATAAGCTCCCAGGCGGGGTCGCCGCCCCGCGTCACGACGGGCGCCTCTTCCTGAGCAGAGGGCTCGGCCCCGAACACATGGACATTGCCCCCCACCATCAACGGCAGTGGCCGACCATCGTAGCCCCATAGCCCGCGCCCGCTGATCCAGCGGATCTCCGTCAAGTCTCCCCTGTGGGCTACCGGCACGGGCGCTCCATCACCAATGAAGAGGTTGTTGAGGAAGCGGTCGTCGCCGCCCTCGATCCGCCTGAGACCCGCCACTTCGGTGCTGTGCGCCGGATGGAACGGTGTCTCACGGCGTGGCTCCGGCGAGTTGGTGATGCGGCCGGCGAACAGGTTATGCGCGTAGGCGCCGCCCTGGGACATGTCGAGCAGGCTCGTCGCGGAGAGGAATAGGTTGTTGTCCGCGAGGAACGGCCCATGGTTGACCTCCACGAACAGGTCCTGCCCGGGATTGTCGTGCAGTAGGTTCCCTGTGACCCGCGTGCCCTGGGCCATCCAGTCCAGCCAGATGCCCATAATGCAGCGGTAGATATGGTTTCCGCGGATGGTCGCGTCGATGGCGCCGTGGATCTTGATGCCGGCCATCTCGGCGCCCCCGAAGAGGCCTCGCATGTTGGCGTCATGGATCACGTTGCCCTCGATGGTGCTGAAAGCGGCCCCCATGCTCCCCACCAAGCCCGCCTGCTCGCAGTGGGAGATGCGGTTGTTTCGCACGATGTGCCCGCCGACGCGCTCTTTGGTCCAGGGGATTTGGAAGGCGTGGGCCCGCTCGATGGTCGCCACGTAGCCCTCGGCGGTGTTCGCCGAGGTGTTGTCATGCTCGTCGCCGTGCTTCCCGAGGGTGATGCCGGTGCACATGGAGTGACTGATGACGTTGTCCTCGATCACCCACCCCTTGCTCCAGTGGGTTCCGAGGAGCCCGATCTGCTCGGCCGTGGGCGGCGCCCATGGCGTTGCCGCGTGGCGCATCGTGAAGCCGCGCACGGTGATGTAGTCCCGGCCGGGTTCGTCGGGATAGAAGACGGATTGCCGCACATTGATCTCCACGAGCCGCTCGTTGGGGTCGACGCCCTCGAACTGGGCCCATAGGGTCGTGTTGTGATCGCCCACTTCGGCGAACCAGAGCTGTGGGTTCAGCCCCCGCTGACGCAGGATCTCCTCATCCGTGCCATCGGCGCGGAACAGCAGGCACAGGTCCTGAACCCCCGATTGGGGCGTGATCTCGGGGGTGATGGAGACCCAGCGCTGCCAGTCGCCGGTAGAGCGGACGCGTCCCTGCCCGATGACCTCGCCCTGGGGCCCTCCGAGGCGGATCTGGATGACGCCGCCGTTGGTCGCCGACGCCACGCGGAGTTCCATCCTCTCAGCGCCTGCGCCGAAGTCCACATCCTCGTACCGTGTCCAGTCGCCATGCTCGATCCAGCCGATGCACTCGCCACCCTCGGTGCAGGGCGCCGTCTGAATCCCCGCCTGCTCCACGAAGCTCACTGCGGGGACGCGGTCCGCACCACCTGCGGGCCGGAACCACGCCACATTCAGCAGGGTCCCTGTGTTGGCCGACGTGAGCCAGGCCGGTTTGTCTCCCGCGGGCATCAGCACCTCATCGAGCGAGGCAGCCTCGGTGAGCCAGTCGCCATCGAGATAGACGGCGCCCGTATGGTGCGTACGCCCGCGCCCATCGAACCAATCGCCCCGGATCGGGTCGGCGTAGGGGTTGAAGTCACCGAAGAAGCTGTTCGGCAGCGTCACCCGCCACACATCGTCCTGCTGATGGACCCAACCCCGAATCTCCTCGGAGCCGCGGATCTCCACGCGCTCCCCAGGAGCGGCGCGGTAGACGATCCGCCGCTCATCGGACTCGCCACCCCGGGGCGGGTTGATGCGCTCCCGGTAGAGGCCCTCGTGGACCGTGATGGTATCCCCGGGCTGAGCGAGGTCCGCGGCCCGCTGAATCGTTCGCAGTGGCGACGACCTGGTCCCCGGGTTCGCGTCATTGCCATCTCTCGCCACGTGTATCTCGACGGCGAGGACATTCGCTGCCATCGCCAGTGCTGCTATGCAGACCATCGACCATCTCACTGGTGGAGCCTCCTTTAGTAACGGAGCGTAGCGTTAGGCCAGCGCGCTAGGGTGCCCTCTTCAGGCCCTCGTGTCGCACGACCCAGGAGCCGTCGTCGGGGAAACCAGGAGCCTCACCCTCTGGCGCACCGTCCCAGCCGGCGGCCATCATCGCGGCGGCGTAGAGCAGCCCGCCGTTCCCGGGCAGGTAGGGGCAGGGCCCTCCGGTGTTGACCCCGCGTTCGTCATACCGGTTCTGCTCATGGGCGAGCAGCAGAGCCTCCACCGCGAGCTCGGGCAGGCCGTGCCGCGCCGCTGCCATCGCCACCCATGGGAAGTCCCATCCCCAGCGGATGCAGTCCCAGTCCTCGACCATGTGCTCCAGGGTGGCGCGCGCCGTGGCTCGGTCCACGCCGTCCATGGGCGGGAGCATCCCGAATATGCCTATCGCGTCCGGATGGTCGCCCCCGTGGGTGTCGGGCCGCTCGGGCGAGAGCACGTACAGCCCCTCGCTCTGCGGCAGCGGGGCCAGCCCGTTCCGCACCTCCTCCCAGCCCCGGTGCCGGGGTAGACCCAGGCGCTCCCGCCAGCGCTGCGCCGTGTCCAGGCCGAAGCGCCAGTAGGCGAGCTCGAACACGGTGTCGTAGGAGGTCGGCTGCTCGCATGCGGCCATCACCGGAAGGAGGTGGTAGACGCCGTCCTGGTCTCGCGTCGGGAAGTCGGCCATGTACTCGGCGGTCGCGAATACGACCTCGCTCCAGCGGTCCAACGTCTCGCGTGTAGGACGGAGCCGGTACTCCAATTCGGCGAAGAAGATGGGGTGCGGCTGCTGCCAGTGCAGGACGAAGCTGCCCATCCACGGCGCCGTTCGCCCCTCCGGTCCTACCTGCTTGCCCCACTTCGCGCCCCTGTACTCGAACTGCTCGGCGAGCTGCCGTGCCACGGGGAGGAACCGCTGGTAGCACTCCAGCGCATCGGTGGCCATGGACCAGCGATCCCACAGGCTGTAGTGGGCCAGGTGCCACCAGACCATCTCCATGTGGAACTGGCTAGCCCAGGGATCGAGGCCCAGCAAACCCGTCTCCGCGGAGGGCCAGGAGCCGGACGAGTGGGCGGCCATCTGGTACTGCGAGAGGACGATGCGCCGTTCCAGCTCCATCCACCGGGGATCCGCGCTGCCCGAGAGGTCTATGGCTCCCCCAGAACGCCAGAAGGTCTCCCACCCCGCGGCCGCCGCTCTGCGGGTCTCATCGAAGCCGGGGAGCCCGGGGAGGGGCTCCTCCGCGAACCCAACGACCATCTCGAGCGGCGCGTCGGCGCCGCCCACGAGCGTGAAGGCGTGCTCCCGCCCGTCCGCGCTCCCCTCGAATCGGCAGACCGGTGACCACCCTACGCTGACGTGGTAGGTCAGGTCATCGGCCGTCCTGCGCAGGCAAGCGAAGTCCTCCCCCTCCGCCGTGGCAGGCTGGGTCCGGTGCGACCCCGGACGGTCCCAGTCCCCCGCCCACGGGCCCGAACCATTGGAGCTCGGGTAGGGGAACTCTAAGGCCACGGCGAGCCCGCCCGCGCGAACGAGGGGCGAATCGACGCGCACCGCAACCAGGTGCAGGTCGGGGTGTACGCAGGTCTGGACGACGACGGGCACTTCATCCACCGTGAACCGGCTCGTGTGGAGCCCTGTCCACAGCTCGTAGGTCCGGCTCAACGCGTCCACATCGGTGGGCTCCAGGGCAAGCCCGTCGGCGCGTACCAGGCGCAGTCGGCCGAGGTTCGCAGGGTGCGGGTTGCGGAACATCCACCGGTCGAGCTCCCCATGGCCCGAGGCGTCCTGCATGGGAGCGGCGATGGGCCCGCGCTCGATGGTCCCCGTGACCGGGACATCGTCGGCAGAGAAGCCCTCGGGCAATGGCTCGCTGTGCCAGGCCCAGTGGGCCATGGTATTGCCGCCGAGCGTCTGGAGGCCCGTGCCGTCCACGCTCACACAGAACTCGCCGTTGCCGAGAGGCACCTCGCCCGTCGGCTCATCCCACCGGATGTCGTGTCGGCTCACCAAGGCGTGGCGGTCGATGCCGGTCTCCTCCTCCCGAGCGGCGGCGCCCCAGGCGCACAGTGCCACTACGGCCAGGGCCGCCACTAGGGCGGCCCTGAGGTCAGCGCGGAATGCTGTCATGGTCGGTTCCTCGCGCATTGAGAGGTCACCAGAGGCCAGCCTACGGAAGCTCGGCGATCCGGATGTTCCGGTACCAAGTCTCGCTGGGCTCGCCCGCATGCACCTGCACCGCGATGATTCCGGTCCGTGCGATGTCCGGGTCCTGCTCGACGTACTCGACCGTCAGGTGCCCGTTTACCCGCAGTTGGATGCGCGCACCCTCGCACCGGACCTCATAGTCGTTCCAGTCCGTGGGATCCACGATGCCAGCGAGGGCCTCGCGGTCGGTCTCCGCGAGCATCCCGCGGCGCGACTCATCGTAGAGGCAGCCCCAGTAGGTCCCCGAGCTGTCCATGTCGGCCTGGTAGCCGCTGACCTCGCGGCTGTCGGGCACACGTTCGGAGCGGAACTGGATGCCTCCGTTCGCGTTCACCGTCTTGCACTCCATTCGAAGCACGAAGTTGCCGTAGCGTTGGGTCGTGCAGAGGAACTCGTTCTGGGGGATGGGGTTCTGGAGGTTCCCGCCCACGATGGCGCCCTCCTCGATGCGGAAGAAGGTCGCCGTGTCGCCCTCCCACCCCTGGAACGTCTCGCCATCGAAGAGGGGCACGAAGACGAGCACGTCATCGTCGAAGGTGCCCAATGCCTCCAGGGCCGCGAGCCGAACCGCCGGGTCCTCGTCGGCCGCCATCCGAAGGATTGCCGCACCGGCGGCGCCATCGGGGCGCTCCGCGAGAGCGGAGATGATCTGCACCTTCCGGTCCGCGCTGACGCCATCGAGGGCGCGCACGAGGCTACCGGTTACCGCCGGGCCGGGGAGCTTCCGCGCCGTGCGGAGCGCCATCCGCGCCTCATCTACATCGCCCGACCGAAGGTAAGCTCCCAGTAGCGGTGCTGAAGCGTCGCCCCGGAGCACCATGGCGCCGGCAATGGCGGCAAGTCGGATGTGGGGCGGCATACCGCGCCCACGAAGGCTTTGGTACAGTGCCATTGCCTCCGCCCGCCGGCCCGCATCCGCGCACGTCTCGGCACAGGCCAAGCTAGCCTCGGCGGCAGCCCCCCGAAGGAAGGGCCCGGCCGTCGGCACGAAACGCGCCAGGAAGCGCGTGGCCTCGGGTGTAGCGATCCGCCCAAGGGCCACCAGGGCCGCCTCCGCGGCGTCCGGCTCGCTCACCAACGCGATGAGGGGCTCCACCGCAGCCCGCTCGCGTCGCGCGCCCAGGGAGGAGATGACTCCCGCCTGGGCAGTGCCCGTGAGCCTAGGCAGGGCCGCCATCAGTGCCTGCCCAGCGCTCCCGTCGGGGATCGCTTCGAGGGCCGTGCGGGCGTAGGCGGCGAGTTGCCCGTCGGCCAGCAGAGTCGCGAGGGCCGGCACGGCCTCGGGGCTGCCCAGGATCGCCAACTCCTGGCAGGCCCGAGCCTTCTCGAAGTTCCCCGCATCCGACCTCAGTACGGCGATGTGGTCGCGAACGCTACCCGCCTGGGCCCACGCGGGCGCGACGATGAGTGCCGCCAGAGATGCTAGAGCGATTGCGAACTGCCGATTCCGTGTCATCGTCGTTTCCTCGATCCATGGAGGTCGTGCTACTCGTGCAGAAACCTCGTGGCGCCCCTTCAGAGGTGCCACGGGGGACGCATCGCGCGCGAACGCATCCGATTCGCCTCGTCATCGTTGATGAAGGTCGCCGTTTCGGGATCCATCGTCAGCTTCCGGCCCAGCAGCCACGAGTGGGCGGCCGCGTAAGAGGCCGTGTGAGATTGCCTCATGACCTCGGCATTGGCGTTGGGGAGGGCGCCGGTCTTGATGCAGTCGAGGAAGTTCCGGGAGTGGCTGGCGGACTCCGTCCCCACCAACCGGGGCACGGGCTCCAACTCGGACCTGAGGGACTCGGGCGAGACGGCGATCTCGCCGCTGTCGCCGGTCTCCACCCAGCCCTCATCGCCCTCGAACCGCACGGGACAGGTACCTCGGGAGGTGCCGTAATGCGGGTCACGGTTGCCGAAAGGCTCTTGCAGGAAGTCCACGATGAGCGTTACGCCGTTCGCGTAGCGCAAGGTGATGTTGTCCTCGTGGGTCTCGTATTCGATCGGCAGGGTGTCGTCGGTCTGGTTTGCCCACTGGCATAGGTCGATGGTGTGGGCGCACCAGTCCAGCAGTCGCGGACCCGAGTCGAAGTCGAAATGGCCGCGCCAGCCGCCGTTCACATAGGCGCTGTTGTAGGGCCGCCACGGAGCAGGACCGAGCCAGAGATCCCAGTCGATGGTATCGCGGTCCGGTAGCGGTTCCTCGGGCAGCCAGTCGTAGGTGACGCTGGGATAGTAGCTCGAGGCGTGAAGGGTGTGGATCCGACCCAGCTTCCCGCTGTGGGCGAGATCGACCGCCGCCTTGAAGTTGGCGATGCTCCGTCGTTGAGTGCCCGCCTGGAAGACCCGGCCGTACCGCCGCGCCGTGTCGGCCACAGCCTCGCATTCGGCAATGGTCAGGCTGCACGGCTTCTCGCTGTAGACGTCCTTGCCCGCCTTCATCGCCATGATGGAGCCGAGGCCGTGCCACCGGTCGCCCGTGGCGATGAGTACCGCGTCGATGTCATCCCGGGCGAGCAACTCCCGCATATCCCGGTAGGCGGCGCAGCCGTCGGTTCCGTAGTGCCCGTCGATGCGCGCTTTGATGGACTCCCTCCGGTCCGCCCGCACGTCGCAGGTGGCCACGAACTGCACATCGGGCTCATCCAAGAAGGGGCCCAGGACGTAGGAGCCGCGCGGGCCTAATCCGATCCCGCCCATCACGATCCGCTCCGACGGCGCCACGGCCCCGTCCCGGCCCAGGGCCGATGCGGGGACGATGGCCGGCAGCGCTGCCGCGCCCGCAAACGCCGCCGCCTTCTTCAGAAACTCGCGCCGGCTTCCGCCGACGCCTCGGCGTCTCGCCTTCATCACGCACATCCTTCCAGATGCCGATCCCGGACGGCCAGGCCGTCGCGGGTGTTACGGGAGTTCGTACCCCTCGCGCGGCACGCGCGAGAGCATCGCGTTGCCTTCATCGCAGTTCGTGAAGCGCTCTGCCGCCGGATCCCATCGCAGGACCTCGCCCACCCGGCCGACGTCGCGAGCGATGTTCACAAGGTAGCAGAGCGATGTCGCCCGCTGGCCGTACTCGATGTCCGCGGCGCAGCGCTGCCGGCTCTTGATGCACTCGACCCAATCCAGCACATGGTAGTAGCACTCATCCATGGGGTTGGGCCCGGGGTTGTCGGGCGAGGCGATGATGTCCTCGGGATCACTCGCCAGGGCGTTACGTTCGATCTCGAGTTCGCCCGCGTCGCAGAGGAACCGGGCGCCGAGGCCGTGGAGCGTGTTGCCCTGGCGATCCCGATGGAGCCGCAGCTCCACGCCATCGGCGTAGCGCATCGTCACCTTGGCCCGCGGTCCCGCGAGGCTCATATCGTCCGAGTCGGTCCAGATGCTCTTGACCGCCACGGGCTCCTCGAGAACCACCTCGACCGGGCCCGTCTCGTCGGTCCCGAGCGCCCGCTGGATCTGGTCGTAGGCGTGGGTGCCCCAGCCCGTGACTCCAAAGGACATCCCCCCGCCGTCGTAGTCCCACCACTGCGCCCAGCCATAGTGGAGTTCGGGGTGGTAGGGCCGCAGGACCGTCTGGTTCGTCCACTCGTCCCAGAAGGTCGGGCTGGCTCCCTCGGGCAGCGGCTGCCCCGGCTTATCCTCCCAGCGAATCGGGCCCGTGAAGTTCGGCGCGATGACGGCATGGACTTTGCCCAGGGTGCCACTCTTCACCAGGTCGCTCGCCCAGTTGTTGATGGGGATGGTGCGCTGCTGGGTTCCCACCTGGGTCACCCGCCCATAGCGCCGGGCCGCATTGACCATCTCACGGCCCTCGGCGATGGTCAGGCACATGGGCTTCTCGATGTACACATCCATTCCCGCCTGCATCGCGAGAACCGTCACCCAGGCTCGGGTGTGGGTAGTGGTCTCGACCATCACCCCATCCAGGTTCTCCCGCTCGATCATCTCCAGGAAGTTCGTGTAGCGCTTCCACGTCTGGTCGCCCGCCAGGTCATTGACGAAGGAGTCCACCCGGGGCTCCAGGATGTCGCACACTGCGGCCACCCGCAACCCGGGTACCGAACGCAGAGTGTACTCCGCGAGCCAACGCGCCCGTCCGCCGAGGCCGATGATGCCCACATTGACGGTGTCATTCGCCCCAGGAGCCCCGTTCTGCCCGAGGGCCCTGGCGGGGATGATCGTCGGCAGGGCCAGGACCCCGAGACCCGCTTTGATCGCTTCGCGCCGTGTCAGCTTGCCATGTGCCATGGGATGCACGCTCCGCTTCCCGCCCCTGGGCTACCGGCCCACCGGGCGCTCGAGTTCCTTGATCCACACATTGCGGTACTCCACCCAGTAACCCTCCCCGGTATGGGAGTCCTGCAATCCGATGTGTCCGACCAGTGGCTTGTCCCTGATTGCATCCACCGCCCCCGCGTCCACATCCACCGTGCGGGTGTCATCGACGATGACGGAGATCCGAGAGCCCACACAATGGATCTCGTAGGTGCGCCAGATCTCCGGGGTCTCGTCCGGCCTCGGGTTGGCCGCCACGGTCCCGTAGAGGGTGCCCGTGCAGTGGAGGTCGTCACGCGGCGGCTGCTCGTTGGAGATCTGGCACTCGTGGCCGGTCTCCCACGGCGCCCCCTCAGTCGCCGACCGGATGAACACCCCCGAGTTCCCGCCCGGAGATACGCGCCACTCCACGTGAAGGATGAAGTCCGAGTACTGCTCCTTGGACCGCAGCCAGTCGCCGCCCAGGCCGCCCTCGCTGCGGAGCACCCCTTCCTCGGTGATGGCGAACCCCTCGGCCACGCCGACAACATCGAACTGTGAGAGGTCGGAGCCCGTGAAGAGCGGCGTCCAGCCCGCGGGCACCCCCACTTCAGGGGCCGGCGGCAGCTCGCCCGCTTCGAGCGGCTTCAGCCGGATGTTCTTGAAGAAGGCCGCCATCGCGGGGCCCTGGTGAATCTGTATCGCGAAGTGGCCCTCGGAGTAGGCGTCATCCTCGATGTCCACCGTAGTGAGGCCGTTGAGCCGAACCACGACCCGGTCGCCTTGGCAGATGATCTCGAGCTCGTTCCAGTCACCGCGACGTATCACCGTCTCCGCGAGCCCGGCCCAGCCGTCCACCATCACCCCGCGGGGGCCGCCTGCCTCGTAGAGGCATCCCCAATATGACGGGGCGCCGACCGTCCTCTCATCGGACATATCCGCTTGGTAGCCGATGGGGTCGTCGTTGGGCCCGCGCTCCGTGCGGAACTGGATCCCGCTGTTGCCTCCATCGAGCCGGCACGATGCACGGAAAACGAAGTCGTCGAAGGTCTCTTCGCTGTAGAGGTAGACGCTCGCCGGAAGGGTGCCGTCGTTGCGGCCGACGAGCATCCCGTCCTCGACGGACCAGCAATCCGGCCCCTGCCAGCCTTCCAGGCTTTGTCCGTCGAACAGCAAGCGGAAGCCGGCCTCGCGTTCGGCCTCGGTGAGTCGGTTGTCTCCGACGCCCGTGGTCTGGGCCAGGGCCGGCAATGCCGTGAGCGTCGCCACTATGGCGGCGCCGAGACGCGTGTTCATGGGGTATCCTCCTGTTTGCACGTTCTGTTAGTTCTTCATTCGGGCTCCGGTCGCCCGGAGCCTTGCTTCAGACCAGAAACGGGGCATCCGCGAGTCGACCTTTCGCCTTGGAACAAGGTTCTCGAGCGTCGACGCGGAACGACTCTCTTGCGGCCGGACGTGGGTGGGGACGGCCATCCAGAGGATCACTAATGGGAGGCGAGGACACGAATGAGCGTACGCGACTTGGCGAGCAAAGCCCTGGAACAGGGCCAAGGCGTTCTTCGGTTGGCGCCCAACTGGGTGCCCCGATCCTTCTGTGTGCCCGGTCGGCGCATCAAGCTGCACCCCGACGACTACTACGCCATGGGCGGCGCACGAGGTGGAATCGACGAGCGATGGTTCGCGTCGACCACGGCCGCCGACAACGGCCCGCTCACCAGTGAGCACGAGGGCTTGAGCATGATCGTTATCGAGGAGGGCGGCCGCGTCGAGAAGTTCCTCTTGGCCGAGGCGATCAACGAACTCAAGGGGGCCATCGTCGGTGATCGCGTTTGGGACGGTCACGGCGGCTGGCCCGCCTACGCCAAGTTCTTCGACAATCAGGGCGCCCTACCCCACCACATCCACCACAAGGATGAGCATGCGCGCCTGACCGGCCAGTTGGGCAAGCCCGAGGCTTACTACTTCCCGCCCCAGGTGAACAACCACGGTGGCGACTTCCCCTATACGTTCTTCGGCTTCGCCCCGGGCACCACCAAAGACCAGGTGCGCCAGTGCCTCCTCAACTTCACCAAGGGCGACAACAAGATCACGAACCTCGCACAGGCCTATCGGCTCGAGCCCGGCACGGGTTGGGACGTTCCTCCTGGCGTGCTCCACGCGCCTGGGAGCCTCTGCACCTATGAGCCCCAGAAAGCCTCGGACGTCTTCGGGATGTGGCAGTCTCTCACCGGCGAGTCCATCATTTCCGAGGAGCTTCTCTGGAAGAACACGCCCGAGAACCGGATGGGCGACGTGGACTTCCTGATGGAGATTCTGGACTGGGACCTCAACGTCGACCCGCTTTTCCGGGAGCATCACTTCATGCGGCCTCGGCCCGTCCGGCCCCTCGATGAGATGAAGAGCGAGGGCTATGTGGAGAACTGGATCTGCTACCGGTCGAGCGAGTTCAGCGCCAAGGAGCTGACCGTGCTCCCCGGCGCCACGGTGACCATCACGGACGCTGGCGCCTATGGCCTCATAATGATGCAGGGGCACGGCGCCATGGGGGTCTGGCCCATCGAGAGCCCGGCTATGATCCGCTACGGGCAACTCACCCATGATGAGTATTTCGTCACCGAGGCCGCGGCCAAGGCGGGAGTCGTCATCACCAACCCCTCGAAGTCGGATCCTATCGTGATGCTGAAGCACTTCGGGCCGGGTAACCCCGACCTCGTGATCGAGTAACGACTCGCCGCCTCTCGAGGGCGCGGATAGGAGAACACGGTGAAACGCAAACTGAGAGTTGCCCAGATCGGCTGCGGCTTCATGGGACGGGCCCACGCCAACGCCTACCACCAGGTGACCGGCGCTTTCGACCCGCCTATCGAGCCTTCTTTGGAGGTTATCTGCGCCACCGACGCCGCCCGGGCCCAGGCCTTCGCCCGTCGCTGGGGCTTCGCGTCCCACAGCACGAGCTGGCGGGAGGTGGTGGCCCGGGATGACATCGACCTCGTCGATATCTGCGTGCCGAACAATCTCCACGCCGAGATCGCCCTCGCCGCCGCCGAGTCAGGCAAGGCGATCCTCTGCGAGAAGCCCTTGGCTATGAACGTCGCCCAGGGGCGCGAGATGGTGGCCGCCGTCGAGAAGGCGGGTGTGGCGAGCCTCGTCTCCTTCAACTACCGGCGCGTCCCCGCCGTGACCCTCGCTAAGCAGCTCATCGACGAGGGCCGGCTAGGCCGCGTCTTCCACTACCGGGCCCAGTTCCTCCAGGACTGGACCATCTCGCCCGATCTGCCCCAGGGTGGGTCCGCCGCCTGGCGGCTCGACGCCTCCGTCGCGGGGAGTGGCGTAACGGGCGATCTCCTCGCCCATTGCATCGATACGGCGCTCTGGCAGAACGGGCCGATCACCCGAGTCAACGCCATGACCGAGACCTTCATCAAACAGCGCATGCACGCCGTCACGGGCTGCGAGGAGCCCGTTCGCATCGACGACGCCTGCGTTTTCTTCTGCCGTTTCGAGAACGGATCCCTGGGCAACTTCGAGTCCACCCGTTACGCCCGGGGCCACAAGGCGCTCTTCACCTTCGAGATCAACGGGGAGCACGCGTCCATCCGCTGGGACCTCCACGATCTCCATCGCCTCGAGTGGTCCGATCACGGCGATGAGGGCGCCGTGCGTGGCTGGCGCTCCATCCACGTCACCGATGGTAGCGGCGACCATCCCTACATGGACCACTGGTGGGTGCCGGGTCTTGCCGTCGGCTACGGCGCGACCTTCGTCCACCAGCTATCCGACTTCCTGAGCGCTATCCACGAGGGCCGGAGCTGCTCGCCCACGTTCCGCGAGGCCCTCGAGACCCAGAAGGTCTGTGAGGCCGTCCTGCAGTCCGCCGACGCGGGCCAGTGGGTAGACATCGACACCGCATGAGCCGAGCGGCGGACCGCTCCCCAAGGAGGTAATGAAGTGGCAACTGCGCTGTATCCGAAGCTACACAACGCGACCTGGCCGGGGGTCGTCGGCAAGGGGTCCGACTCCGAGCCGGCCATCGGCCTGGATACCATGATGGACCTTACTGCGGCCGCTGAGGTGGGAGGGGTGCGCTTCGATGGCGTCGACCTCTTCCTCAGTGACCCCCACGTCTCGATCGACTCCACCGATGCCGACCTCGAGGCCCTGGCCGAGAAGGCCCGCTCCCGGGGCCTCGCCATCGGCAGCCTCGTCGCCCCCGTCTGGGGGAATGTCGGTGGCGGCTCGGCCATGGGCACCGCCGAGGAGCGCGACGCCTTCGTGACCCAGGTCCGCAAGGCTGCGCGCATCGGCAAGGCCCTCCGCGACCTCGGGGTCCGGCCCTACGGCGTCGTGCGCGTGGACTCCTCCGTCGACCCCGCCACCTGGGCCGCCGATCCCGAGGGGAATACCAAGGCCATCGCCGAGACCATCGCCCGCGCTTGCGATGCCGCCGCCGAGTTCGATGAGAAGGTCGCCGCCGAGGGTGAGGTGTGCTGGGGCGGCATGCACAACTGGAAGGACATGCTCGACCTCCTTCAGAGGGTCAACCGGCCCAACTTCGGCTTCCAGGCCGACATGGCCCACACCCTTCTGTATCTCCTCGGCACCAACGCGCCCGAGGCGCGCATCGTGCCCGAGGACTTCGACTGGAGCGATCCCGTCGCCCTCGATGAGGGCCTGCGCACCCTCACCTCCGCCCTGCGGCCCTGGACCATCGACTTCCATGTAGCCCAGAACGACGCCACCGTTCACGGCACCGGCTCCCACGACAAGACAGGCCGGCACTGCCTGCCCCTCGATCCGAACGGTAAGCTTGACATCGTGCGACATGCGGGCTACTGGCTGCGCGACGAACACGGCAAGCTCACCAAGGCCTTCCGGCACATCTGCTGGGATGGCTGCATGTTCTCGAACGACGTCATGCTCGATCCGGCGACGTGGAACCAGATCCTCGCCGCAATGATCGATGTCCGAAACGCTCACGGCTGGAGCGAGTAGTGCCGTCGAGAGTGGATCCGAGCGATAGAGGAGCCGTGGCCCCAGGAGCCACGGCTCCTGGTTTGTACGGAGTTCACCTTCGCGAGAGTGGATTCGTTTCGCAGAGAGGGGCCATCCGGCCCTTGCCAAACGCAACGCTCGTTTGCTAACTACCTCCAGTCGCAGGGAAGGGGCAGGCGGCCTCGAATTGCTCCGTGGACGTCGCCTGATACCCAGAGAGGATGGGTTCCATGCTCCAGCGCCATCTCGTGGTCGCTGCCGTCATCGCTACATGCCCAGGAGGCTTCGCTATGCAGCAGGCTGATATCCCCAGCGCCGAACCCGAGGACGCCATCATGGCGGGCTCCGCCGAGGTGGCGGAGATCTCCGACTGGGTCCGCGCTTGCTTCGCGGGCGAGCGGCCCGAGGGCCCCGGCCCCCGGCTCGATATCGAGCTCCGGCAGCAGGATCACAACGTGCTGCGGTACGGCCAATCCTGCATGGAGACGCCCCTGCGGATCGGCTCCGAGTCCTTCGAGCGAGGCCTGGGCACACACGCGAACAGCGTGATCGCGGTCGCCCTGCCCGAGGCGTCGCGAGCCTTCTCGGCTCAGGTAGGCGTGGACAACAACTACGACACGGCGGGTGCGAGAGGCACGGTTCGCTTCATCGTCGAGGTGGATGGCGTAGAACTCTTCAGGACCGAGGTGCTCCGGGGGGGCGACGCGCCGGTTCCCCTGCGCGTGAATCTGCCCGAGGGCGCGCGGGAGATGGTCCTCAAGGTGGACGCCACGGAGGATGGCGCGGCCTACGATCAGGCCGACTGGGCCGATGCGCGTCTGGAGATGGCCGGAGGCGAGGCCCTGTTTCTCGATGAGAACCAGCTTGATCCCTTCCTGCGGCTCGCCGGCCCGCCCCTCAGCTTCACCTACGGCGGCATCCCCTCGGCCGAGCTACTGGGCCGTTGGGACCGGTTCTCCACCTCGCGCGAACTGGAGGACCGTACCGAGCACTCCGTCACCTGGACCGACCCCGAAACCGGCCTAGCCCGTATCATTCATGAATGCTGAT
>DBQI01000026.1:168-136933 GCA_002305165.1 Armatimonadetes bacterium UBA1398 | reverse complement strand
AGCGAGCGGCAGAACCCAGAGAGCAGCCAAGCCGCCGACGGCGAGCCAGTCCTCCATGCCTGCCACATCTCGCTGAACGGACCACCACCAACGCAACGGACAGGTGACCGCTACACAGCCAGCAAACAAACCATGAACGAGCACTCATGAATGATACGGGCTAGGGCGCTGGGCCCAGGGTCGCGGTACACTGGTAGCGTTCCTCGCCGCGCTCCACGACCAGACTCACCTCGGCGCCGGCGGAGAGGCGCGACAGCGCGCGGATAAGAGCCGCGGCGTTCTCGACGGGCTTTCCATTGAACTCCTTGATAACGTCACCCGCCACAAGCCCCGCCTTGGCTGCAGCGCTGCCCGCTACGACGCTGGCAATGGTGAATCCGACCGCACGGGACTGCGTCGGGACCACACCTAGAAAGCCTCGCTGAGGCGGGGGCACCCAGGTTGGCACTGAGTCCGCATTGGCCAGGGCCTCCAGGAGGTCCGCCGTCATGTTCAATACCTGGCTCATGCCCACGTAGTTCAGGAGCTGCCAATCGTCATCAGGAGTGTGGTACTGCGGGTGCGTCCCGGTGAACATGAAGACTGATGGGATACTCGAACCAAGGAACGGAACATGGTCGCTGCCGGCTGGCGCCCTACCGCCGAAGGTCACATCGATCCCACGCTCGAGGGCGGCGTGCTCCACCAGGTCTGCCATGCCTGAGCCGCTATCCGCACCCAAGACCATCACGGTGTTGTTCCTCAGCCGCCCGACCATGTCGAGGTTGATCATCGCGCGCGTCCCTATGAGCGGCACCAGAGGGTTGGCTACGTAGTGGCGCGATCCAAGCAGACCTAGCTCCTCACCACTGAAGGCGATGAAGAGGATGGACCGTCGGGGCCGATCCCGACGAGCCGCGAACTCCTGAGCGAGGGCAAGGAGACCAGAGACGCCGGAAGCATTGTCGTCCGCGCCGTTATTCACGCGTCCGTCGCGCGCGATGCCGATGTGGTCATAGTGTGCGCCGACCACCACGTACTCCCACATCAAGTCGGGGTCACTGCCACGCAGTAAGCCGGCAACGTTGGCCGTCTCGGTGCGAATCTCGCGAAGGTCAGCATGAATCGTTCCGTGGCCCACGGTCTTGCCCAGCCGCTGGGCTATGGCGTCGGGGTCCTCGGCGAAAACGGACTCCCATTCAGCGCCGAGGCACTCCAGTGCCGCCGAACGGCTGAGAGCGACAGCTGGGATCGAACCTCCCCTGCTGGTCGGGTCGAAAGGCAGCGGCACGTCGTCTGGCCCATCCTTGTTGGTCCTGACTAGAATGACCGCAGCCGCTCCCTGGTTGGCTGCCTCGGCAACCTTCGCTCTGGACGTTGTGCCTGTGCCGCCGGTCGCGCGGCCGGAGGGCTCGTCAGGGGCACCGGACAGCACCAAGGCGATCCTGCCCGTGAGGTCAGCCTCGTGGCTCCCTTTCTCCGAGTTCAGCGTGTCGGCGCCGTACCCCACGAAGACGATCTCGCCCTCGGCGCCCCCCGCAGCGCTGTGGCCCAAGGGGAGCACGTCCGATGGCTGGCTCCACGACGCGTCCCCCCAGGTGAGACACGTGCTGTCCCCCATGGCGACCGACTGTGGGAAGCCGAAGTGCTGAAGGTACCCGTCGCCGCCGACGGCGCTTAGCCCTAGACGCTGGAAGCGATCAGCGATGTACTGAGCGGCCTTCCAGTGCCCCGCACTGCCGGTGAACCGCCCGGCAAGCTCGTCGGAAGCGAGGTAACGGACGTCACGGCGCAACTCCGCTTCGAGCACCTCGGCGTTCGCCACTCCAGCCAGGGAGAGGATGGCGACGCCAATCGCCAGAGCTCTGAGGGCAGCACATCGGTTGCCTCCGTTCTCCCGAGGCAACCGCGAACCGAACGAGGCGAGTCTAGACGTCAATGCCCGAACACCTCCGCATAGATATGGCCCTTCTTGATGAGCCAGGGCTCCATTGTAGACTGGATCCTGGACCGATCGTCCGGAAGCGTCATGACATAGCCCTTCGGGATCGTCACTCCCGCCTCATCCACATCCACACTCACTTTGGAGCCGTCGTGTAGGGAGATCCGCTCAGGCGTTGCTCCGCCGCTGTGAGGGAGCGGATCGACTCCGCCGGGCGTGATCTCAGCGTACCCCTCGGCGACCAACTCACCGTTGCGGCGCAGGTGGCCGCCCTCCAGCGAGACCGTGTCCCCCTCCAGAGCCACGATTCGACGCACCTTCAGGAGTGGCAGGCCCCCCTCGCGTGAGCCTACGCGCACCGCGTAGGCCCGCCCCACTTCCGGTTCGACCTCCTTGTGGAAGATCAGTAGCAGGAGCTTGCCCTGCGGGATGGCCGGCCCCATGGCCGCGGAGTCCATCCAGTAGGGTCTGTATCCCCCCGCAACCAGCATCGGCCACGCGGCGAGGCCTAACGCCACCGGCATCAGCACAACCACCAGGGCGATACGCGCGGCTCTCACCCACACGGGCCGGGCATCCAAGCCGGCATGTAGGGCCGCACGGCCCGCGCCTTCATTGCCACCAGGAGGTGCCGGCTCAGGCATAGCGCAGGATCCTCATCGTGGCCAGAAGCCTAGGCGTCGCGACGAACAAGGACAGCCCAGGCGTTGCGACCTCCCTATTCTATTGAGGTTGCGCAGGATGGCCATCGCGTCTACGGCTGCCCGCCGGAGGCGACGTCAACCGAACGCGTCGCCAGGGCAATATCGCGCAGACCGGCCACGCGCGCGGCATCCATCACCATGAACACCGCCTCGTAGCTGCTCGACCGGTCACCGCGGATGACGACACGGTTGGCGCCGGTGGCTGCTCGCTCCTCGAATGCCGGCACCAACTGCGGGACGGCTATCTCGACACCGTCCATCACGACCCTGCCCTCCTGCGTGACTACGACCATGATGGCTCCGACGTCCTCTCGCGGGGCCCCGGAGGCGGCGCCAGGCAGGTTCACTTCAACGCCCTCCTCGGTCCCGAGGAACGTGGCGGTAATCAGGAAGATGATGAGGAGCACTAGCGCCACGTCCGTCAACGACGTGATGTTGATGGCTGACACGATCTGGCTCCGGCCGCTCCGCCTGCTGTGCCTCACAGAACGGCCTCCCGCCTGGCCTCCCCCTGACTACGGAGGAGCAGGGATTTGACGCATCGAGCCATCTCCGCGCCAGCAAGCTGCAGGTTCTCGACATAGCGATTGTACCAGCCAAGCAGCGCGTTGTAGGCCAGTACGGCCACAATGGCGATGCTCAAGCCTGCCACCGTGGTGATCAACGCCTCGGCAACCCCGGAAGCCACCACAGCCGCGCCGGTCTTGCCCTGGAGTCCGATGTTCCAGAACGCCCTTAGAACGCCGAGGACCGTACCGAGTAGCCCAATGAAGGGGGCGATGGTCGCGATCGTCCCAAGGGTGTTGAGCCCCCACTCGAGCGGCTGGCTGTGCTTCACAGCCGAGTCCTGCACACTCTCGACCAGGGCGGCTGAGTCGCGCTCCCGGAGAATGATGGCGGTCGCGAACACAGAGCCGATGGGCTTCGGCGTGCGTCGGCAGACAGCCAGGGCGACCTCCCAACCTTGAAGCCGGATCTCCTCCTCCACCTCGCGGAGGAAGGAGTCGGCGTCCATGGCCACCCTCGCGTTGGCGATGCAGCGCCAGATGATGATGGCTACGACGGCTACAGAACACGCAGCTAGCGGGATCATACAGATCCCGCCAGCAACGAACAGGTCATAGAGCCTCACTATGCTAACCACCTGTCATTGGGCGGGGATGCGCACCCTCGGCCAAGCCACGTTCATGGGACGCCCGACGAGCCAGTCCGTTCCCTCTCGCGCCATGGAGGCCAGGACGCAGTAGGCGGTAACTGGCTTCGAGTGGCACCGCCCACCCTCCTCCGTGATGCCCCAGCCGCGCGCGCTGCCTTGTCAGACCAGTGCCCCGAAAGTATGATCCAGTGAGATGGAGCCGCCCCCCTCGCCATCCTCGATATCTCGGGTCTCATCGCCCCTAAGCCTCGTGCTTATCGGCCTCGCGGCGGGCATCGTTGGTAGCTTCTTCGGCCTCGGCGGCGGCGTCGTCTTCGTTCCGCTGTTCACGCTGTTTCTCCGCCGGCCCATCCACCAGTCCACGGTGACCTCTCTGGCCGCCATGCAGGTGATCGCCCTCGTCAGTATTCTCACATACGAGTTCCAGGCCCATCTCCACGGTCAGGAGCTAGTGCGGTGGAGCATGGTATGGCTCCTCGCCCCCGCGGCCGTGCTGGGCTCTAGTCTCCTCGGCATACCCCTCGGACGGCGTCTGAGAGGCCAGAGTCTGCGCCGGATCTTCGGGCTAGCTCTACTCTTGGTGGCGTCACGGATGCTGGGATGGTTCGGCGCGGGGTCGCCACCGTCGGAGTCTGCGCCGTGGCCGCTCTGGGTGGCTGGCCCCTGTGGCGTACTGATGGGCATGGCTTCAGGTCTGCTTGGGGTCGGTGGTGGCTTCCTAGCGGTGCCGATGCTGGCCCTGGGGTTCCAGTTGGACCAGCACAACGCCCATGCGACCTCTCTGGTGATCGTGCTCGCGGCATCTGTAGCCGGTACCCTGCGGGCCCAGCAGGGGGATGACCCGGAGCGCAAGCCCGATTGGAATGTGGCTCTCCACGTCGCACCCGGCGCCATCGCGGGCGCCATCGCGGGGTCCATGCTTGCCGCCGCCGTCCCACCGGGCTCTCTGCGCTCCGCCTTCGCGGTGGTGTTGTCTGTCTTCGCGCTGCAGATGCTCGGACTGGGGCAGGCGATTGCGGCCGGTGCACGGCTCGCACGCAGTCGGCTTCGCGGCGGTCGGGTCAGCGACTAGAGGTCTGGCGCCCTGGTGCCCAGGGCGGGATTCGAACCCGCACGGCCCGAGGGCCAGGGGATTTTAAGTCCCCTGTGTCTGCCGTTCCACCACCTGGGCACATAGGCAAACGGGCGACCTCAGTGGAGGCCGCCCGCTAGTACTCTGGAGGCGGCGACCGGAGTCGAACCGGTGAATAGCGGTTTTGCAGACCGCCGCCTTAGCCACTTGGCTACGCCGCCCCACTAAGGCAACACCCGGCACAAGGCCGGGTGTGAAAGATCATTGGAGCGGAAGACCGGATTCGAACCGGCGACCCTCACCTTGGCAAGGTGATGCTCTACCAGCTGAGCTACTTCCGCTTGCATTGGAGCGGAAAACGGGACTCGAACCCGCGACCCACAGCTTGGGAAGCTGTTGCTCTACCAACTGAGCTATTTCCGCCCTCTATCGATTGTCAATTCGCCGAACACTCCTGGAATACCTCTAAGTTCAGCGAAAACTGCTGGTGGGCGAAGCTGGACTTGAACCAGCGACCTCCTGCGTGTGAAGCAGGCGCTCTGGCCGGCTGAGCTATTCGCCCTGCTTCCGTCGGCCTACTATGGTGCCGAGGGGGGGACTTGAACCCCCACGAGGTAAGCCCTCACTAGGCCCTCAACCTAGCGCGTCTGCCATTTCCGCCACCTCGGCGTGGCCAACTGGCAAGTCGCAATGGTAGGTACTCAGCCGTTCGGTGTCAAGCCTCCTGATTCGCTGACCGACCCCAACGGCTTCGTCATCTCATACCGATCCACCGAATAGCCCAGATCGTGATAGAGAGCCACGGCTGCGGCGTTCGAAACCGTCACCTGCAGCCGAACCCTCCGCGCACCTTGGGCCATGGCCCATGACTCGCCGTGCTGTATGAGCAGCCTTCCGATGCCCTGTCTCCGCCTCTCCGGGGCGACCGACACGTTCTTCACAATGGCTTGAACTGGCTCGGGGCTGAACTCAGCCAACAGGGTCCCCATCCAGAGGAAACCCACCACCTGGCCATTCATCTCGGCAACGAATAGTTCCTCACGGTCGGGGCGCTCCGCATGACGGAGCTGGCGGCTGAACTCCCGCTCGAACTCAATGCCGTACTGGAAGCCGGGGAAGTTCGCGCAGTACGTCTCCTGCTGAAGCGCTAGCACGGCCTCGCCGTCAAGGCGCAGGTTCATCGGGCGCACACGGACCACGGCAGACCTCCGACGACCTAGGACGAGCGGCCGACAACATAGTCGATAAGCTGGCGCCCTCTCAGGAGCCACTCGCTATCAGGCAGCGCATCGAGCGCGTCGCGGGCCTCCGCCGCGAGCTGGGCCGCCATGTCGCGGGCGAGGTCCAGCCCGTGGAGGCTCACGTAGGTGCTCTTGGCGTTCTCACTGTCCGCGCCAGTAGGCTTGCCGAGGACCGCCGCGTCACCCACCACATCCAGAATGTCGTCAACCACCTGGAAGCAGAGCCCTAGTGCGCGCGCGCTCCGAGCAGCGGTGTCCGATAGTTGAGCCGGAGCCCCTGCGATCGCGGCGCCCACGCGGGCGCAGGCCTCCATGAGGGCGGCAGTCTTCAGTTCATGGATCCGGCGCAACTCCGCGGCCGTGACGTCACGGGATTCCGCCTCCAGATCGAGGACCTGGCCGGCCACAATCCCCGAGGTGCAGACACCGCGGGCGATCGTCGCGCAAACCCGAGCAGCAACGTCGGGAGTGAACGCGCCCTCCTCAGCGGCCCGCGCGACTATCTCGAAGGGATACACGAGCAGCCAGTCGCCGGCGAGCACCGCGGTCGACTCCCCGAACTTCCGGTGGCAGGACGGCTGCCCCCGCCGCGTGTCTGAGTCGTCCATGCAAGGCAGGTCGTCGTGGATCAGCGAGGAGACATGGATCATCTCGATCGCTGCCGCGCCCGCCAGGCAGGCTTCTGTGTCCCCACCGAGAGCACCGCAAGCGATGAGAGTCATGATGGGCCTCACGCGCTTGCCGCCAGCGAACACCGTGTAGTGGATCGCCTCATGCAGGTGTGTCGGGGGCGTATCCCGAGGGGGCAGAACCCGGGTCAGATACGCGTCGACGCGCCTCGTCTGAGCCTCCATGAACTCGGCGAAGGTCATCGCTGCGGCGCATCCTCGCCCTCGATGGGCTCCACTTCGATCCGCCGCGCCCGGAGGTAGGCTATGGCCAGATCAATCTGTGCCTCATCGCCCTCCAGGTCCAGCGCCATCCAACCAGCGCCATCGGAGATGTTCGCGCGTCGAACGTTCGTGATCACCTGGAACTCGTGACCAATCGCCCAGATCACGGGTTCGGTTACCTGGTCCTCAGGGAAAGTCAGGTGCACCCTTCGTACGGCGATGGTGCTCGCCCCCCTCCGGGAACTGTGCCCGCCGGGCCCGCCTATGGGCCAACCTGGCTTGCCTTCCAGACTTCGAGGACCGCCGAGTCGGCTCCTTCTGTGGAGCACGACTCACGCGGCGTCACCGCTCCCGAACGCCGAAGGATCGCAGTGACCCAGCTAGATCCTCCGCGCTAATCGGTTTGGCGAGGATCAGGTCGATGCCCACCTCGCGCGCGGCGGCGGGATCCACATCTCGGACCCAGCCGGTCAACAAGACCACCGGGGCCTCCACGCCCAGTGCTCGCAACCTCCGCGTGAGCTCGAAGGCACTCAGGCCCGGCACCCCTCCATCGGTGAGGACAAGACCCAGCTCTCGCCTGCGCGCTTCCTCTTCGGCCTCGTCCCCGTCACGTGCCCCAACCACCTCGAAGCCCATAACCTGGAGCAGGTCGCAGAAGGCACGTCGGACGTCATCCTCGTCCTCAACCACCACTATCGGCCCGTCCCCGGCTCGCCTCTCCGACCCGGTTAGGTCCTCTGGATGGCGTTCCGAACGCGGGAGCCGGAGACGGAAGATGGTTCCCCTACCCTCCGCCGTTTCGACATCGATGGAGCCCCCATGCTGCAGCACGGAGGCGTGGATATGGGCGAGCGAGAGACCCGCGCGCTCGGGGCCCTTCGTGGTGAAGAAGGGGTTGAAGACCTTGCTCGCCACCGAGTGGGGCATCCCTATGCCTGTGTCCTCTATGTCGAGGAACGCCCAGGCATCCTCTTGGCGCGTCCGGATCGTCAGGGCTCCGCCCATGGGCATGGCCTCGATCGCGTTGGTGATGATCGCCTCGATGCCGCTCTGCAGATCATCGCGCGGAACCACGACGGTGCTTGAGCACTCCAGATTGGTCGCCACCGTGATGGCTCCGGTACCGTTGGAGGCTTCGATAAGACGCTGAACGGACGCCAAGGCCTGCCTGACTACGTCATCGAGCACACCCCGAGCGGCCACAGGGCTGGACAGCGTCCGGGACGCGTAGCTCGAAAAACGCTCAATGAAGTCAGTACAACGTAGACTCGCCTGCTCGATCTCCCGCGCGCACCTGATGACGATCGGGTCATCGCGCATGTGGGACAGAAGGCCCGCACGGGCCATGATGACGGCGAGCCGGTTGTTGTGATGGTGCCCCAGGCCCTCCGCCAGCCCCAAGTAAGCGCGATTCCGCTGGATCTGGGCCAGCTTGGCTTGCCCTTCGATACGAGCGCGCTCCCTCTCCCGCGCTGCCTCCATCTCCTCTACCGCGGCGCGGTGGCTGTCCGATAGCAGCCGCGCGGCCAGCGTCACGTCAGTGTCGCTGAACGGGCCCAGGGCGGCGAGCTCGTCAAGAGATGCGGCTTCCTCCTGCGTAAGGGGGGCATGCGCATCATCAAGCAGATGCTGAACCGTCGCCTGGAATGCGGAGGCCGAGAGCGTAAGGGCAACCCTGTACCGGGGCTCGCCGTTTGTCGGCGGCTCCGAGTCCGGCTGAGCAAGCAGCGTAATGGCTACCCCAGGTCCCGCGAGGAGCCTGACTGCCGGTCCAGGACCGCCGTCGGAGTCGCCGGGCGTTGTATCGTCGAGGTTGCCGAGGCCTACCAGGCGAGCTTGGGGCCCCAGCCACGCAGCCATAGCCTCGAGACCCTGAGCCAGGCTGGCTACTACCGCCCGGGAGCACTCCATGGGCTCGACGCTTGCCGACTGCTCCATGATAGCCGAGAGATTCCGCATGGATGCGGCCGGTCAGCAGCGCTGCCGGTCCACCTCCCCTTCGGAAGCATGATGAGAACACGAAGGGTACGATTCTCCGTAGCCGAAGGTCCTCCTGCAGCTAATCGCTTCATGTACTCGGTCCGAAAGCCGAGGTTATACCGTTAGGAGGAACGCCCGTGTCGCTCCACATCCCAGCAATGGAACCGATTGAGGGGCAGCGCTCCATCGCCTCGCCGTCCACCCACGACCTCGAGAGGGTGCGCCTCGACCTTCTGACCCTAGCGCCAGGGGAGGCCTTTTCGTCCTCATCAGAGGATCGGGAACTGTGCCTAGTGGTAATGGGGGGGCAGGTGGACGTGCAGGCCGGGAGCCATGCCTGGGAGGCACTGGGGCAGCGCGCTAACGTCTTCGGAGGCCCCGCCACCGCCGTATACATGCCGCCGGGCACCGCGTTCGAGGTCCGCGGCGCGGGGGAACTAGGCGGCGAACTTGCGATGTGCCAGGCACCTGCGCCCGAGGGCGCGGACATCACGCTGATCGCGCCCAACGATGTCACCGTGCGTGATGTGGGCAGCGGCAACTGGCGTCGGAGTGTCCAGGACATCCTAGCCAAGGTGCCCGCCTCGACGCTTCTCCTGGGGGAGACGATCAACGCCCCTGGCAACTGGTCGAGCTACCCGCCTCACAAGCATGATACCGAGATCCCCGGCGAGGAGGTGGTGCTGGAGGAGGTCTACCACTACCGTTTCGACCCGCCCGGCGGCTTCGGGGTCCAGTGCGTTTATACGGAGGACCGTTCGCTGAACGAGGCGATGCTGGTGCGCGAAGGGGACACGGTGCTCATCCCCCGAGGCTACCATCCCGTGGCGGCGGCCCCGGGATACCGGCTGTACTACCTGTGGGTCCTGGCGGGACCGCGTCGGCTGATGCGTCCCCATGACGATCCAGCCCACGCTTGGGTGAAGGCGGTAGAACCTATGCTCAAGTAGAGTGGACACCGAATGGAGGGAGATGGCCCAACGCCAGCCAACCATACCGGTGGAGCCCACCATCCGTCGCGCGTTCTGGGAGCCTGGGAGGGATAGATACACAATGAGTAGCCTGCTGGACAAGATGCACGTTGGCATCGTACACCCCATGATCTTCCCCGAGACCGGCACGGGCGAGGGGCCGGTCGTGGAGACCATCGAGCGCATCGCGACTGACCCCTTCTTCGGCGCTATCGAGATTCGTCCCACGATCTCTCAGGAGATCCGCAATCGCGTCACCGATGTCATCGCTCAGAGCGGGATCGTGCCCATCATCTCCGGTCAGCCGCCGCTGCTGCAGGGCAAGCTGGACATCAACGCGCTCGACGAGGGGGCCCGCATGGAGGCCGTCGCCTGCGTCAAGGCCTCCGTGGACGAGGCAGTCGCCATCGGGGCTCGGTATGCGGCCATACTGACCGGCCCAGATCCTGGCGAGGCCGATCGCGCCAACGCCCTCGAACAGCTCGTCCGATCCCTCTGTGAGGCCTGCGAATACGCGAAAGCCGTGCCAGCGGACGAGCCCGTGTGGATCTCGCTGGAGGCCTTCGACCGTGATGTCGACAAGAAGGCGCTCGTCGGGCCCACGCCCATTGCGGTTGAGGTGATGGAGAGGGTCAAGGCGGAGGGCCACGACAACGTAGGGCTGCTCATCGACCTCTCCCATCTACCCTTACTGCAGGAGAGCCCACGTCAGTGCCTGACAGCGGCCGCTCCGCATCTCATTCACATCCACGCGGGCAACGCCTTCGTGAGAGACCCGAAGGATCCGGCCTACGGAGACCAGCATCCGAGGTTCGGCTACCCCGGTAGCATGAACGATGTGGATGATCTCGCCGAGTTCATCCGCGTACTCGATGACGTCGGCTACTTCGGTAAGCATCTCCCCACCGGCAAGCCTGTCTTCACCTTCGAGGTCAAGCCGGTCCCGGGGGAGTCCAGCGAGCTCATCATCGCGGGAACGAAGCGAGCTCTGCTCGCAGCCATTGCGCTCGCCCAGTAGGAGACCGCAGCACGCTGCTGCTGGAACAGAGGGGAAGACGATGAAAGTCGGTATGCTCACCTCGCCCTTCGGGCGCGAGCCGCTCGCTGAGGCCGTGCGGTTCGCGGCGGACGCGGGATTCGACGCCCTGGAGATCGCGACGGGCCGCGGGAGTGCCCACTGCGACGTCACCGAGGGCGACGCGAAAGCTGCCCAGGAGGTCAGTAGGCTCGTTACGGACGCTGGCCTGGAGATATCGAGTTTCGCGTGCTACGCGAACGTCTTCGCCGAAGGCCCGTCGATCAACGAAGGCGTGGTCTCAGCGATACGCGGCGCCATCGACTCAGCCAGCGCCATTGGCGTTGATGTGGTCTGCTGTCTCGCTGGCATGTCGGCCTCTGGGGTGTCCAAGGAAGTCATGATCAAGGAATGGGCGCCTCAGGTCTGGCTTCCCCTTGCCGAGTACGCCCAGTCCAAGGGAGTCAAGATCGCCTTTGAGAACTACTTCGCTACTCTCCTTCAGAGCACCCGGGAGTTCATCTGGTTCTTCGAGTCGTGTCCTCACCCATGCCTAGGGCTCAACTACGACCCATCGCACCTGGTCCATCAGGGCTGCGACCACCATGAGCCTGTGGAGCTCTTCGCGGACCGTGTCTTCCATACCCACGCTAAGGACACGGACATCAACGAGCGCACCCTGCGGCGTATCGGGAACCTCAATAGCGGTTGGTGGCGCTACTGCATTCCTGGCTACGGAGTGATAGACTGGGGGCAGTACATCGCCACACTGAGGGAGAATGGCGTCAATAACGTGTTGTCCATCGAGCACGAGGATGGCGCCTTGGGACGTGAAGAGGGTTTCCTCAGGGGCTTGGCGTACCTCCGTCAGTTCGCTTGATCGACCACTGCGCTGTACACCGACTCGCAACGGGCGCCTCTCCGGGCGACTCCCTGCTGTGAGTCAGGGACCGATGCGGGGAGTGTCTAGGGAATGCGTGTGCTAGTAGTCAATTGCGGTAGCTCCAGCCTGAAGTACCAGCTATTCGAGACAGACACAGAGGAATCGCTCGCTTCCGGCCTCATCGAGCGGATCGGGCAGAACGGCGGCCATGCCGTGGTTCACCATCGCCCGCAGGGACGGGCGGAGATGCACTACGACATGGAGATCCCCGACCACACGGTAGCCGCGGAGGAGATGACACGGGTTCTCTGCGAGGGGGACGGGAAGGTTCTCGATAGTCTCGACGAGATCGGCGCCATCGGCCACCGCGTCGTGCATGGAGGCGAGGACTTCGCTACCTCCGTGCTGATCGACGACGCGGTCATCGAGTGCATCCAGCGCAACTCGAGCCTCGCCCCACTCCACAACCCGCCCAATCTGGACGGCATCCGCGCCTGCATGAACGTGATGCCGAACAAGCCCAATGTCGCGGTGTTCGACACCGCCTTCCACCAGACCATGCCGCGCCGCGCCTACCTCTATGCCATACCTCGCTCCTTCTACCGGGAACTCGGTGTGCGCCGGTACGGCTTCCACGGAACTAGTCACTTCTACGTGGCGACCCGGGCCGCCGAGATGCTCACCGACATGGGCCGTGACGGAGCGAACGCTCGCATTGTCACCTGTCACCTCGGCAATGGGTGCTCCATGGCCGCGGTCAAGGCGGGCAAGTGCATCGATACCACGATGGGTCTCACCCCCCTTGAGGGTTGCGTCATGGGCACGCGTTCGGGTGATATCGACCCAGCGATCATCCCGTTCCTCGCTCAGGCCCGCGGTCTCAGCTTCGGCGAGATCGACGCCATCCTGAACAAGGAGAGCGGGCTCCTCGGACTGAGCGGCGTCTCGAACGATATGCGTGACATCCAGGTTGCCGTCCGCGAGGGCAACACGGACGCCGAGGAGGCCTTCCAGGTCTTCTGCTATCGTGTACGCAAGTACGTCGGCGCATACGCAGCGGCCATGGGGGGGCTCGACGCGATCGTCTTCACCGCTGGCATCGGCGAGAACGACGCGCGGGTACGCTCGTACGTTCTCGAGGACCTGCAGTTCCTCGGCGTGCACGTCGACTCCGATGCCAACAACAATGGACGAGGCGATCGACTCCTGACGACGCCGGACTCCCGCTGCGTGGCTTTCGTGATTGGCACGAAGGAGGAACTGGTCATCGCCCGGCAGACGGAGGCCATCTGTTCCGGGGCGTGACCCGAACCCATGCATGCGGCACAGGACGACCTCGACCTCCTAGTATCGGTTCTCCCCACGCACATCCGGGAGTGCTTGGAGAAGCGCGGACCCGACCAGCCTGAGCTGTTCGAGGTCGTTCTGGACCTCGGCCGCACGCCGGAGGTCCGCTTTCGAGGCTCCACTGGCCTGCATGAGCTATGCCCCGATGCTGTCACCGAGCACGATCTCCAGCACGTGGTATCGCGCATCAGCGAGTTCGGCGATGATAATCGGGCCGGCATCGAGCGCACCCTTCACCGCATCTCGGCGATCAGGAACCGCACGGGCCGCATCGTCGGGCTGACCTGCCGTGTCGGCCGGGCCATCTTCGGCACCATCGACATCCTCCGCGACATCGTTGAGGACACCAAGTCGATCCTGCTCATGGGGCGGCCGGGCATCGGAAAGACGACCATGCTGCGCGAGATGGCCCGAGTGTCAGCCTCGGAACTGGGGCGGCGAGTGGTGGTGGTCGACACATCGAACGAGATCGGTGGCGATGGAGATATCCCCCACCCTGCCATCGGTCGCGCGCGCCGGATGCAGGTCCCACACGTCGCGGCACAGCATGCCCTGATGATCGAGGCAGTCGAGAACCACATGCCTGAGGTCATCGTGATCGATGAGATTGGGACAGAGGCGGAGGCTCTCGCGGCCCGAACGATCGCTGAACGTGGCGTCCAGCTGATCGGGACGGCTCACGGCACGACGCTCGAGAACCTGCTGATGAACCCGACCCTCGCCGACCTCGTCGGCGGTATTCAGGCCGTTACCCTGGGAGACGATGAGGCTCGGCGCCGAGGCACCCAGAAGACGGTCCTCGAGCGCAAAGCGCCGCCCACCTTCGATGTAGTGGTCGAGATCCTCGAGATGGACAAGCTCGCCGTGCACCACAATGTGGCCGACTCGGTCGACGTGCTGCTACGTGGCCTGGAGCCGGCGCGAGAGATACGCGCGCGCACTACTGATGGGACCGTAGAGAAGCGGCAGGAGGACCCCGATGAGCGTGGGGAACGCCCGGAGATACCCCTCCACTTCACTCAGCAATCACTCCCCATGCCCAAGGAGGAGGACCGGGTACACCGGGTATTCCCTTACGGGATCAGCCGGGACCGGGTGCAGCGCGCTATTCAGGAGCTGCACCTCCCAGCCTTCATCACGAAGGACCCCAAAGAGGCGGACATGATCATGACGCTGCGTGCTCACCAGCGTCGCTTCACCGGGCGGCAGCGCGCGGGAAGCGACGCTCCTGTCTTCTACCTGCGCAGTAACACCTATTCCCAGGTGTATGGCTGTCTCCGCAGCGCCTTCAGCCGTGAGACCGTCTCCGGCGAGGAGGAGGCCCTAGCCGAGGCGCGAAGCGCCTCGCTTCGGGTTCTCGCGAATGGGGAGGCGATCGAGCTTCGACCTCAGGGCCGTCACATCCGGAAGATGCAGCACGAGATGGCCGATGCGCACCGGCTCGTGTCGCGGAGCGTCGGCCGGGACCCCTTCCGCCGTGTCATCATAGAGAGGCCCTGAAGGGCGCCTCGCTACTCCTCGGCGCCGTCCCCTGTCTTTGGCCGCCAACTCATGCCTCGGATGGCCGGGGCTTCGGCCAATTGCCTGACCACGGTCCCGTCCAGGGAGCAGACCATCAGCCGGTGCGTCGTCTCGCTCGAACCGGGCGCAATGTAGGCTAGCCATCCGCCATCGGGCGACCAATGTGGCTGGACGAGAAGCACGGGCTCCTCGGAGATCTGCCTCTCGCGACCCGAGCCTACGTCCACCACCCAGAGCGCCATGGGGGGCGAGGTAGCGTCTTCCTCTGATTCCGGGCTGGGGACCGCCCCCTCGGATTTGGCCTCGCTCTCCCCGGGAGCGCTCTCTGGGGCAGCGGCCTCGTGCGCCAGGATCGGGCGCAGAAAGGCGATGGCAGCACCGTCCGGAGACCAGGCTGGGAGCACATCATCGCCGCTCCCCCGCGTCACGCTCTGGCCCCGCGCACCGTCGCTCGCGCTCGACGCGAAGATGCTTGTACCCGTGGCCGCTCGGTCCAGGCCCGAGTAGCCTACCCGCTGGGCGTCGGGCGACCAGCTGCCCAGCGCGCAACGCGTGACCCCGAGGCTAACCTGGGCCTCTCGTGACCCGTCAGCGGTGAGCACTCTGATGGCCCCCTCGCGCTCGTACGCTAGCCATCGGCCATCGGGCGACCATACGGGATTGGTGCCCACACGGAAGGTGGGAGCCTCAGGCGCCAGCGGCGAGGCTTCGCTCTCGGCCGCGCTCTGCGCCGAGCTCTCCCCGATCAGTGAGACGAGATGGACCGAGCTACCAACGTCCGGGTCGTACACCACGAAGGCCAGAGCGTCTCCTGACGGCGACCACCGTGGGTCCGTGCCGCCCAGACCCGCTTGGCCGACGGCCTCGCCCTCCCCACCCTCTACAGGGATCCGCTTGATGACCGGGGGGTAGCCTGACGTCGCGACCGCGACCTCGGAGCCATCGGGCGACCAGTCGAAGCCCTGGACGGCGCCGCTCGAAACCAGGTCTCGCACCTTACCCGAGGCCACGTCTACCACCCGCAAGTGACCATCGGATACGAACCCGACCTCGCCGACGAGCGCCTCCTGCTGGCGGGTGGTGGGCGGGGCCTCTGCGGCCGGGGGAGGGGCTGGCGTCGCCGGGGCTGGCGCCATAGCAGATGGAGCCTCCGCCTGCTTGCCACCACAGGATACGCAGACAGCCAGACAGATGCTTAGCGCAGCAATCAAGGCGAGCGCAGCGGGTCTGCTCATGTTCGGTCGCACTTCCCTTCCATACCGGGGATCCCCGGCTTTGCGCCCGCATTGGCGCGGCGATAGGCAAGACTACCCAGTATCGGTCCCGCCGGGGAGCCTTCGCATTACCCCAAGCGTCCAAGCCCTGTCGGTCCGGTGGAGGCCAAGGCGCGCGCAACAGTGAATACTACGACAGGCCGCTTGGTGCGTCACGGCTGTGCCTGCGCCCCACGGCTCCCACGATACTCCAGACCACATGGGAGGCATTGACCTTGGCACCAAGAGACAACTCCAGCTTAACCCGTAGGTCGTTCATCCAGAAGGCCGGCGTTGCCGCAGCGGCCGTCGGCGCACTAGGGAGCTACAGCAAGGCCTGGGCGCAGGGCAATGAGACGCTGCGCGCAGGGCTTATCGGCTGCGGAGGCCGTGGTACCGGCGCCGCCAACGATTTCCTGAATGCTGCTGAGGATGTTCAGGTCGTGGCCGTCGCGGACCTGTTCCCCGACAATGCTCAGAACGCACGGGACCAGCTCCAGGATGACCGGGGCCAGACCATCAGCGACGACATGGTCTTCACGGGCTTCGATTGCTACCAGCAGATCTGCCAGACCGATGTCGATGTCATCCTGACGGCCTCGCCGCCTCACTTCCGCCCTGCTGAGTTCGCAGCCGCCGTGGCGACGGGCAAGCACATCTTCATGGAGAAGCCCCTCGCCGTCGACCCGGTCGGTGCCCGGGACATCATGGCCACCGCCCGCTTGGCTGACGAGAAGGGATTGTGTGTTGCGGTCGGCACCCAGCGCCGCCATCAGCAATCCTACCAGGAGTGCTTCGCTCGCGTTCAGGACGGCGCCATCGGTGAGATCGTCGCGGCGCGCGCCTACTGGAATGGCGGACCTTTGGGTGGCTGGGACCGCACGGATGCCCCGACGAGCGTGGAGGAGCAGATCCGAAACCGTTGGGTTCACTTCGCTTGGCTCTCCGGCGATCACATCGTCGAGCAGCATGTCCACAACCTGGACGTCATCACCTGGTTCATGAACTCACACCCCGTCTCCGCTGTGGGCATGGGTTTCCGTGCTCGTAAGACGTACGGTGATAGCTATGACTTCTTCAGCGTCGACTTCACCTTCGAGAACGGCGTGCACCTGGAGAGCAAGTGCCGCCAGCAGCCCGACACCGCGAGCAACGTCTCGGAGTGGCTCGTCGGCACACTCGGCACCGCGAATTGCTGGGGTGAGCTGCGCACCCACAGCGGCCAGGACATCTGGCGGTTCCGCGGAGACCAGCCGAACCCTTACGTGCAAGAGCACACCGACCTGGTGAACGCCGTCCGTAGCGGGCAGCCCTTCAATGACGCCCACGGGGTGGCCGAGTCTGTCATGACGGCCGTCATGGGCCGAGAGTCGGCATACTCGGGACAGGAGATCACCTGGAACCAAGTGATGGAGTCTTCCCTGCGCCTGGGCCCCACTGACTACTACCTGCCCATGGACGTGCCGGTCAGCGACGTCCCGCTCCCCGGCATCTACCGTATGTAGGCTGCAGGTTGCTGGTGGCCCTGGGGGCCGCCAGCAACCTCCCAAACCGAAGTCACGGAGGGTATTGCGAATGGACACCAGCTCTGCGAGCAGGACGACGCGCCGTGAGTTCATCAAGGGCGCTGCTGTTGGGCTGACCGCCGCAGCGGCACTCAGCGGCTACTCCAAGGCCTTCGCTCAGGGGGGCGATACACTGCGTGCCGGGCTCATCGGGTGCGGGGGCCGAGGCACGGGAGCGGCCAATGACTTCGTTCGTGGACCTGAGGGAACCGAGGTCGTCGCGCTAGCGGACCTCTTCCCGGAGAAGATCGACCAGTGCCGGCAGAATCTTGGCGACCGAATCAGCGTTAGCGACGATATGTGCTTCTCGGGGTTCGACTGCTACGAGAGGATTCTAGAGGCGGACATCGACGTGGTCCTCATGGCATCGCCGCCCCACTTCAGACCCGCCGAGTTCGCGGCCGCTATCGCCGCCGGCAAGCATGTCTTCATGGAGAAGCCGCTCGCCGTCGATCCAACTGGTGTGCGGCAGATCCTGGCCACTGCCGACGAAGCGTTCGCCAAGAACCTCGCTGTTGTAGTCGGCACCATCAAGCGTCATCAGGAGTCGTACCGAGAGGCCTTACAGCGTGTACGCGACGGCGCTATCGGCGACATCACCGCTCTCCGGGCGTACCACTGCGGCGGCCCTCTGGGGGGATGGGATCGCACCGACGAATCCCCCACCATCGAGGAGCAGGTACGGGCTTGGCAGCACTGGACCTGGCTGTCTGGCGATCACATCGTGGAACAGCAGATCCACAACTCGGACGTCTGCATGTGGTTCAAGGGTGAGTGGCCGGTCACGGCCTATGGCATGGGCTACCGGGCACGGAAGACCTACGGGAACGGGTACGACTTCTACTGCGTCGACTTCGAGTTCGCCGATGGTGTGCACATGCAGAGCATGGCCCGTCAGCAGCCCGACTGTGATAGCGATGTCTCGGAGGCGATCGTTGGTAGCCTCGGCGAGTGCAGGGTGCATGGCGGCGGGGCGGAGATCCGCGACCAGAATAACAACGTCGTCTGGTCGATGGATGGCAACCAGGGCTACGCTTACGTTCAGGAGCACATCGACCTGGTCGATAGCATCCGTGCGGGGCAGCCGCTGAATGAGGCGCGAGACCTCGCCTACTCGACACTAGCGGCCATCATGGGACGTGAGTCGGCTTACTCCGGTCGCAGGCGCACGTGGGAGGAGATGATCGAGTCCGATCTCTCCCTCGGGCCTACGGACTATGACCTGCAGGCGACCTTCTCACCGCGACCGACACCGAGACCGGGGACGATTGTCTAGAGACACCGCAAGCCTGAGTTGAGAGGTGCTGCCATGTCAATCGATCGTAGGGGTTTCATCAAGTCCGCCGGACTGGCGGGCCTCGCCATTGGCGCTGCCGCAGGGCAGGTTCGAGGGCAGGAGGACGTGGTGCTGAAGCTATCGAGCCAGGAAGGTCGTATCCCTGGGGAGAGCCTCCGAGAGAAGGTTCAGCGAATGGCCGAGTGGGGCTTCGTAGGTATCGAGCCTCACGGTGGCGGCCTGAGCAACCGGGTCGAGGAGTACCAGCAAGCCTTGGAGGGTACGCCCGTCTCGGTGAGCGCGGTGTGCGCCGGTTATGAGGGCTGCATCATCTCCCACGATGAGGCAGAGCGCCAGAAGGCCATCGACACGATCAAGACGCTACTTGATGCCGTTGGGGCTATCGGATCCACGGGCCTCATCGTCGTGCCGGCATTTCACGGGCAGACAGAGTTGTCCAGCCAAGAGGCCCGGCCCATCCTCATCGACAATCTCCGCGAGGTCGGTGAGCACGCTGCCTCGGTGGGAACCTGCGTCCTGCTGGAGCCCCTCAACCGCGGCGAGTGCTACTTCCTTCGGCAACTCGCGGACGCAGCCGCCATCTGCCGAGACGTGGACAGTGAAGGCGTCCGGATGATGGGCGACTTCTATCACATGGGCATCGAGGAGACGAGCGACCGCGGCGCGTTCATCTCGGCCGGCGAGTACCTGCGCCACGTTCACTTGGCGTCGCGCCGGCGAGTCCTCCCCGGCCAAGATGAACGGAGCTTCGTGGACGGGTTCCGTGGCCTCAAGGAGATCGGCTTCACCGAGTACTGCAGCCTGGAGTGCGGCTGCGATGGCGACCCGATGGAGGAGATCCCGAAGTCGGTTGCCTTCCTCAACCAGCAGTGGGCTGAGGCCTGAGGCAGCCTCGCTGGCGTGTTACCATGTGTGGATGTCCGATAAGGAGGGCATCCACACATGGCATTCGCGGAGGATAGATACGAGCGCATGACCTACCGCCGGTGCGGCCGTTCGGGCCTGATGCTGCCGGCGGTTTCTCTTGGGTGTTGGCACAACTTCGGTGACGGCGACGATCTGGATGAGGCGCGCCGCATGCTCCACCGCGCGTTCGATCTCGGCATCACGCACTTCGATCTAGCTAACAACTATGGCCCGCCGGGAGGCTCCGCGGAGCGGAATGTGGGCAGATTCCTGCGTGAGGACTTCGCTTCCCACCGGGATGAGCTCATCATCTCCACCAAGGCAGGCTTCTACATGTGGCCCGGACCCTATGGCGATCACGGGTCGAAGAAGTACCTGGTTTCGAGCCTGGATCAGTCTCTCCAACGGCTCGGGCTGGACTACGTCGACATCTTCTACCACCATCGCCCCGACCCCGCGACGCCCCTAGAGGAGACCATTGGCACTCTCCAACTGCTCGTGCAGCAAGGTAAGTGCCTGTACGCAGGGATCAGCAACTACCGCGGTGCAGCCACGGTGGAGGCCGAGCGCATCATCGAGCGCCAGCATGGACACATCACGATCCATCAGCCCAACTACTCGATGCTGAGCCGCTGGATTGAGGGTGACTTGCTCCCACACACGGGCCGCCTGGATATCGGCGTGATCGTCTTCTCGCCCCTAGCACAGGGCATGCTGAGCGACAAGTACCTGGACGGGATCCCCGAGGACTCGCGCGCGGCGAAGCCTACCGGCTTCCTGCGCAGCGACCAGATTACCGAGGGCGTGATGGTCAAGGTCCGGGCGCTCAATGAGATAGCCAAGGCCCGAGGACAGTCCCTCGCGCAGATGGCTCTGGCGTGGTGCCTTCGCGATGTGCGCGTGACGAGCGTTCTTGTGGGCGCCAGCCGAGTGACCCAGATCGAGGAGAACGTGGCCGCCCTCGACTGTCTCAGCTTCGCCGACGACGAGCTCCAGGCCATCGAGGCTGCCCTGAGCCTCTGACCATCGGGCCATACCACGCAGCTCAGGGGCCCAGCATCTATGCCGGGCCCCCGCTCGCGTCGCGTCCTGTCCCGATCACCGCGTGGAGCTGACGATGATGGCTACGATACCGGCCACCACCACCAGCGCCACCACGATCCCAGCCACGAGAGTGATGATGTGCTGCTGGCGCTGAAGCTCCTCTTTCTCCTTGCGGCGCTTCTCCAGACGGTCCTCGGTCTCGCCTGTCTGGTGCTCGAAGATGCTCTGGTCGATCGGCATATAGGGGCTCGGTAGATCGTCCTTCTTGACCTCCGGAGCCTTGGTAGCTGTGCCTCCCGGCCGATTCTTGGCCGGGTCCGTCGTTCCCGTACTCATCGCCGTGCCTCCTCCCCGTACCGTTCACGTCCGAGGCCTTCCAGACAACCACTCCACGAGGCGCGGGAAATGCAGGCAATGGTCACGTCGTCAGGCAGTCACATCGACACTAGTCAGAGCTTGACCTCACAACCCTTGGCACTCGACTCGTAGATCGCGTCCAGTATCTGCTGCACCTTGAGAGCATCTTCGCCGGGGGTCGGCGTCGGTGCACTGTCCCCCTTGAGGATTGCCTCTATGTACCGCCGGATCTCCTCCTCATGGCCGTTCTCGGAGGCGGGCAGCATGGGCTCAGTGGTAGTCAGGTAGCCCTGGAACTCGCTGTAGAACCTCGGTGGGGAGAGTTGGACTCCGCCCTTGTCACCGAAGAGCTGGAAGTTGAACTGCTCGTCCGCCTGGTTCTCGGCCCAGGAAGCCTCGAGCAGAAGGCTTAGCCCGCCCTCGAAACGCACGAGCGCCACAGCGTAGTCCTCCACATCGAACTTCCTGTGGTCCCACGGGCCCCAGGGACCAAACCGCGCCGCCTTCTTGGTGCCGATGTGATCGTAACAAAAGCCCACGACGGACACCGGATTCGGGGCGGCCATGACGTACATCGTGAGGTCCAGGATGTGCACGCCGATGTCGATGAGCGGCCCGCCGGTGCTATAGGCCTTCTCGTAGAACCGACCCCAGGTGGGGACCCCCCTCCGGCGCGTAGCCTTGGCCTTGGCGTGGTAGATGGTGCCGAGGGCCCCCTTGTCTACGAAGGCCTTCATCGCTTGGGAGTCCGCGTTCCAGCGGTTCTGCAGCCCCACCATGAGCCGCTTACCCGTCTTCTTCGCGGTCTTCACCATGGTCTCGCCGTCTTTGGCGTTCCCGGCGATCGGTTTCTCACACAGCACATGCGCCCCTGACTCAAGAGCCCCTACTGTGTGCTCACAGTGGCAGTTGTTCGGCGTGCACACCGACACGAGGTCCAGCTTGGGACCCTTGGACAGCATTGACTCGTAGTCCCCGAACCGTAGTGAAGGGTCGATCCCTAGATGATCGCCCTTCTCGTTCAGGGCCTCGGGCCTGATATCGCAGATGCTGACGATCTCGCAGAGCTCGGACTGCTTCTTGTACCCGGCAATATGGGCCCACGAGATCCCCCCCGTGCCGATGATGCCGACCTTCAGCTTCGCCTTGGCCAAGATCGCGCTTCCTCTCCAGGTGTCGCTGGCAATGATGAACCGTCACACGGCTCCGATACACTAGTGATGTGCTAGATTCAAGTCGCGGGGCCAAGGACCTGCGCCACTCGGGCATGAATCTGCTGATGCGGTTCCCTTGTGTCCCCCGAGAGGGGTGTATAGATGCACGCGCGTACCTACGTCGGGGTGCTGGCCACGCTGCTATGTCTCTGTGGCCCGGCGGCCGCGCAGACGCCTGCCGACCACGTCTTCCTGGTGATCGTCGACGGCTGCGCGCCTCGCTACCTACAGAGGCTCGACCTGCCGAACATTCGCAGTCTGGTCCAGGCGGGGGTGTCCACCGATCGCGCCCTCACGGTTCGGCCGAGTTTGACTCTGCCCGCGACGGCCTCCATCGTCTCCGGACTCCCGCCGTCGCGACACAGCGTGGACTGGGATGAATGGCGGCCCGATCTCGGCGCCATGCGCGTCTCGAGTATCTTCACCGAGGCGCGACGCGCGGGACGAAGCTGCGCTGGCTTCGTAGGGCCCCGGAAGCTTGAGCACCTGGCCCCCGCAGGCGTCTTCGGCACATTCCTCAGCTTCGGGCAGACCGATGAGGTTGTGATGAGTGCCGCCCTGGAGCATCTCCGCGACCCTGAGCTGCGCGCGTCGCTGTACTTCATCCATCTTCCGGACCTGGAGCGCGCTGGGGCCCAGTACGGCTGGGGCTCCATGCAGTACATGAACGCTGTCCTCGAGGTGGATCGGCAGATCGGTCGCCTGCTCACTACCATCAGCCGGCTCGGGCTCTCCAATCGTTCCGCTATGGTCATTACCTCGGACCATGGCGGCGAGGCCAATCGACACGATGTGTACGTCGAGACCATCATGCGGGTCCCCTGGATCGTGGCCGGCGTGGGAGTGCATCAGAACTACGTCATCCCGACCCAGGTGAGCGTCATCGACACGGCGCCAACGGTGCTGGCGCTGATGGGGATCTCCGCGCCCGAATCCTGGGAAGGTCGAGTGCCGGAGCGAGTGCTCGCGAGATGACGGGCGCGTGTCCTTCGGGCGCGATGGACGTCGATGCAGGATGAGGACTATGCGGAGTGAGGAGTCACGGCTCTGAAGTGCCCAGCATGCGGACACGAGTTGCCTGAAGCGGCGCCTGGCCGTGAGCCGAGGACGTCCTGTGTCTACTGTGGGGCTGATCTCACAAAGCCGCGGCAGGGCACCGTGGACGTCACTGAGGCCCCCGTCATGGACGGCGCGCAACGATGCCGCCATTGTGGCGCCATCAACGCCCTGACATTCAGCGTGTGCAGGAGCTGCGGGCGGCCGCTCGCGGATGAGGTTACCACGGAGTCGGCGCCGGGAGCGTCACTCACCAGCTGCCCTGCCTGCGGAGCGCCGAACCTTGCCACTGCGGCGCAGTGCCGGCTGTGCGGAAGCTCACTCAGAGCGGCAGAAGTGGCGGCTACGTCGGCTGTCCCCGCCCCTCCGCCGCCTACATGCCAGGAGGCTTCCCCGGTAACAGTCCCGGTGCCCGCGCCTACAGTGGGCCCCATCGAGATGCCAGGGTCCGGTGGCGTGGACCTGGGCCCCATGACTCTCCCGAAGTGCCTCGATCGGGCCTTCGCTATCCTGAAGCGCAACTTCGGCGACCTCCTGTTGGCGGCTACCGTGGTCCACGTGCCGATGGCTCTCGCCTTGGCGCTGATGATGTGGGCGCAGTACCGGATGAACCCCAACCTCATCGCCCTCATCACAGGGGACACAGGTGCCTTGGGGACGCTCTGGGAGGGTGTGACATCGGGGGAGCTGAGCCAGCTAGGCCCGTTGCTCGTTGGCGAGAACACCCTGGATGTCGGCACCTACGGGCTCGTGATGATCGGCAACATGCTGTTCTATGGAGTGCTCTGGCTCACGTACCCATGGCTATGGGGAGTCGCCGCGGTACTGACGATGCAGACCCACCTGGGACGGAAGCCTGATCCGCGTGAGGCGTGGAGAGCCACCCGGCGCAACTACTGGCAGTTGGTGGCCGTTGGCATGGTTTACGGCGCGGCCTACATGGCTGGCTCCTCATGCTTGTGGATCGGCCTTGCTTTCATCATGCCCCTCCTCGTCTACCTAGTGCCGGTCGTCATGTTCGAAGAGCGCGGGGCTGTAGACGCCCTCCCACGGGTGTTCCGACTCATCGGACGGGACTACGGTCGCATTGTCTGGTGGTACCTCGTGTCCTACGCCGTGGTCGTGGGCGTCCAGGCGGGCCTCGAACCAGCCGTCGATGTGCTCTGCCGCGCCATCTTCGGCCTCATACTGCCCGAAGGCTCGGCGCTGGCCAGCGTGTTGGCAACCAGCCTGCGGCCTCTCGCTGCCATCGTCTACGTGCCACTGCTTATGGTGTTCCGCACCCTCATGTACTTCGATGCGCGGGCCCGGCAGGAGGCCTTCGACCTGCAAGTGCGGGTGCCCAGCGCTGAGGGGGCATGACGACTCCTTGCTAGCCCGACTCCTCGTTCTGTCGGTTCTTGCCTCAGGGCTCCAGGTCGCCATGGCGGCGCCCACCTCCCCGGAGGACGCCCGCACAGCCCTCCGCGCGGAACTCGATGAAGGGACCTACACGCTCCAGCGGGACGAGCGCGCTCGGGGCGAGCTGCTGCGAGCCTTGGCTATGCGCCTCCTGAGGAGCGTTGCGCCGGTCATCCAGTGGCTGGGTGACCGGGTTGCTGGTGGGCTGCGCGCCCTCGGCGTGAGGATGGGTGTCATCGAGAGCGTCGTCCAGGTGGTTCTGGTCCTGGGCGCCCTTCTGCTGACGGGTGCCATCGTCTACTGGCTTCTGCGTCGGGTGCGAGCCAGCCGCCATGCCGCCCTGGAGGGCGTTGTAAGGCGAACGTCGGTGGCGGGATCCGGCGATCACGAGCTATTGACCCTCAGCGCGTTGCGCGCGCTCCGAGCAGCCAGACGCGCGGACCAGCAGGGCGACCTCAGGCTAGCGCTGCGGTACGCCTTCTGGGCACTGCTGTTGGTGCTAGCCGAGCAGGGCCACTACAAGGTGGAACTGGGACGGACGAACCGAGAGTACGAGCGGCTACTGCCCGCTGGATCCGAGGGGCGCAGGATCCTCTCCGGCGCCATCCGCATCTTTGAGCGCTGCTGGTACGGAGGTCAGCCGGCAACGGCTGATACCTTCCAGGACTTGGTGCTCCGAGCTGCCCCTCTGGTGGAAGCAGAGCGGGGGCGAGCCTAGGTGTCTCGAACATGGAAGTGGGTGCTCGGGCTCGCGGCGGTGCTCGTCGTCGCCAATGGAGTGGTGGCGATGGTGCAGTCCAGGGGAGCGGCGGAAGGCAATCCGGACTTCTCGAGCTACCGCGGTGGGCGGCAGGGCACCCGAGCCGTGTTCAATACTCTCCGCAGGCTCGGGATGGATGTCCGCCGCCATGAGGCTCCGCTCACGGAGCTGCCTGCGGACTGCGCTCAACTGTGGCTGATGAATCCGACCCAGCCAATCGCCCACAACGAGATGGACGCACTGCAGTCATGGGTTCACTCCGGCGGGCAACTCGTCGTCGGGTACAGCGGCTTCCTCCCCTTCGCTTCGGCCTACTCCACGTGGCTGCAAGCGCCGGAGGCGTCCCCCTTCCCTGAATTGCTGGAGGCCCGGCCGGCCATGGACCTCACGGCCGCCGCGGTGACCACCGCTATCACCCCGGAGAAGGGCTCCTACGCCTTCCCGCTGACACAAGAAGGAGTCCTCCAGAACGTGCGTCTCCTGTTCGCGCCCTTGAACGGGACCATGGAACTCGCACCGGCCTATGTGCCTCTTGCCCGCGGTGAGGCTGGGACGGTGCTCGCGGGCCGCCTGTTCGGGGATGGAGTGATCCTCGCCATCGCCGATCTCGACATTGTTTCGAATGCAGGATGCACCGAGGCCGACAACATCGTGCTAGCGTGCAACATCGCGGGGATGGCGGAGGGGGCCGTGTACTTCGATGAGTACCATCACGGTTTCTCCGTGGGGCCGATGGGGCCTGTCGGTCTCATCCAGCGCTCCCGCGCACTGGGTGTGCTGGGCGCCATTGCCATCGGTGTGCTGTTCGTTCTGGTGGCGGTGGGGTCCCGCTTCGGTCGTCCGGAGGAGCCGTACGTGCCCCCCAGGCGCTCGCAGCTCGAGTACGTTGACTCCGTCGCCCAGTTATACCGCAACGCCGCTGCCCGGGAGGTCGCTCTCGGGGGACTGTACCAAGGCGCCATCCGCCGGCTCTCCGGTGCGGTACGAGCCAGTGGCGATCCGGATCACGCCCAGCTGGCGCGCCTTGCAGCTGGTCGGGTGGGCATGACGGCGCGGGACATCGAGGAGGCCCTCGATGAGGCCAGAGACCTCCTCGACCGCGGCTGTGACGACGACATCACGCTGCTTCGAGCCGCAGCTCGGCTGGCTCGGGTCAGTCAGCCATCGAAACCAACACCCGGCGAGCGGCCGAGGTAACAGAAGGAGCTACCATGTCAGTGAGGACCGTGCAGGAGATCGCCGAGGGGCTGGCGGCCGAAGTCGGAAAGGCCGTACTGGGTCAGGAGGAAGTAGTCAGGCAGTGCATCCGGGCGGTCCTGGCTGGTGGTCACGTGCTGCTCGAGGGAGTGCCCGGCACAGCCAAGACGCTTCTCGTCAAGGCACTGGCCCATGCTGTGGGCTGCGAGTTCCGGAGGGTCCAGCTCACGCCTGACTTGATGCCCGCTGACATCATCGGTGTCAGCGTCTTCAACACCGCGCGCGGCGAGTTCGAGTTCCGACGAGGTCCCATCTTCACGCAGTTCCTGCTCGCGGATGAGGTGAATCGGGCGCCGGCAAAGACCCAGTCCGCTCTGCTGGAGGGGATGGAGGAGCGCCGTGTCACCGTCGATGGCCAAGCGTACCCCCTGCCCCACCCCTTCACCGTGTTCGCCACGCAGAACCCGATCGAACACGAGGGAACCTACCCCCTGCCCGAGGCGCAATTAGACCGTTTCCTCTTCAAGTGCCTTGTTGATTACCCATCCCGCGAGGAGGAGTGGCGGGTGCTCGACATGCACCACCGAGGAGTCGATCCACACAGTCTGGAGTCCCTGGGGGTGCAGTGTGCTGTCGCGCCCGAGGAGCTCGACGCAGCCCGCCAGGAGATCACCGCCGTGACCGTGGACCCCTCGGTTATGGAGTACGTGCTGGACGTCGTACGCGCGAGCCGACAGTCGCCCTTCGTCCTGCTGGGGGCAAGCCCGAGGGCAGCAGCGCTTCTGCTGATTGCTAGCAAGGCCGCGGCCGCCGAGTCAGGCCGTGGGTTCGTGGTGCCCGATGACGTGAAGGAGGCGGCCGTGCCTATCCTCCGTCACCGCCTCATCCTGCAGCCGGAGGCGGAGGTCGATGGCCTCTCGCCTGACGCGGCGATCGACTCGATCGTGAACTCAGTGCCGGTGCCCCGGTAGGAGGCTTCGATTTGCGGTATATCCCGACGCCGCGCTTGGGCATCGTCATCGCCGCCGCTGGGCTCCTATGCGGTCCATTGGTGGCCGTGGGATTCGCCGCCTGGCTTCCTTGGGTCGTGGTCGGCCTGATCCTCGGAGCGGCGTTGCTCGATACGCTCTGGATGGTCCCTGGCGCCGCCCTGACGGCCCGCCGCGAACTCCCGGCGCGGCTCGGCGTGGGTGCGCGCAACCGAGTGCGGGTTGTCGTCTCGAACGCCTCCGACCGTCCCGTTGAGGTCAAGGTGCGCGACGAGGTGCCCCTGAGGCTCCAGCCGCAGCCGGAGGTTGTCTCCACCGTCGTCGCGGCCGGCGTGGAGGCCTCGGTTGAGTACGCCGTGTATCCGCGCAGTCGGGGGGCCGTGGATCTAGGCTGGATCTGCCTACGATGGCGTGGTCCCCTCGGCCTGATGCTCGCCCAGAGGCGGATTGAGCCAGCCGTGGATGCGCGCACCGCGAGAGTCTACCCGTCCTACGTCGATTATGGCCGCTTCGTCCTGGAATCCCGCATCAAGCTGCGGAGAGAGGGACCTCAGCGGATGCGGATCGCTCAGCGGGCCGATGAGTTCGAGAGCCTCCGTGAGTATGTGCCGGGCGACGATGCGCGGCGGGTCGACTGGAAGGCCACCGCACGGCGCCGGCGGCTGATCGCGCGCAACTACGAGGAAGAGCGGTCCAAGGACATCCTGATCCTCATCGATGCCGGCCGCATGATGGCCCCCGAGGCGAACGGACTCACGAAGCTGGATCGGGCCATCAACGCGGCCCTGATGATCGCGACGGTCGCGGCGGAGAGGAAGGACAGGGTTGGGCTCTTCGTCTTCGCCGATGAGCCTCTCGTCTTCATCCCCCCGGCGCACGGCAAGGCGCAGATCAGTCGCTTCATGGACGCTCTCTATGATGTCCAGGTCCGACTGGTTGAGCCCGACTTCCCGCGGGCCTTCGGCTACCTCAAGTCCAAGCACCGCAAGCGCGGCATGATCATTATGTTCACCGACCTCATCGACTCAGAGGCAAGCGCCCAGCTCATCGGACACGTGTCAGCGATCACCCGCCAACACCTTCCCCTCCTCATCAGCATCAGGGACCAGTCCCTCGAGGAGGCCTCGGCGGCGCCCATCGACCAAGTGCGGGATGTGTACCGTCGGGCCGTGGCAGAGCAGGTCATCTACGACCGAGACGTGGCGCTCGCTCAGCTTCGCAATCGGGGAGCGACAGTGATGGATGTAGCCCCCGATCGCCTCACTGTTGAGGCCGTGAACCGTTACATTCTGCTTCGGCGGACTGGTCAAGTATAGAGGGACTCACAGTTCGACGATCGTCACGCCGGAGCCGCCAGCGTTGAGGGGTGCGTCATACATGGCTCGCACTACGGGCACCTCTGCGAGGTGACGGCGCAACCCCTGCTTCAGGGCCCCGGTTCCCTTGCCGTGGATGAGCCGTATCTCCGTGTGTTCCGCGAGAGCCGCATCATCCAAGAGCTTCTCCACCTGGTCGATGGCTTCGCCCACGGTGAGACCGCGGAGGTCGATCTCGGTCGGAACCGACAATGCTTTCGTGACCTTGAGTGCCCCTACCTGGTCGCGAATCTGGCGGTCGGACGCGGGCTCCAGTTGCGTAAGCTCACCGGCATCCACATCCATTTGAAGCCCGCCGGCGGAGACGCGCACCTTGCCTCCCCCCCGATCCGTGTCGACGACCACCGCGCGCTTGCCGCCAAGCGCCTTGAGCTCGACGGTGTCTCCGATCTCGAGTGGCTCCGCCCTAGCCTGCGGCCCAGGTTCGTCTGCGAGGCTGGGCTCAGCGGGCGCCCCGAGCTGTTCCGCGACATCTCGTTCAAGGCTCTGTAGGCGATCGCGTGCAACCTGTGTGGCCCTACCCTCACGGTCCTGCTGTCGTAGCTGACGCAGGATCTCCTGCGCCTCTTCCCGCGCTTGCCGCAGCACCTCCCGCGCATCCGCGGCCGCCTCCCTGCGGATCCTCTCCCGCTCAGCTCGAAGCTCCTCACGCTCCTCCTGAAGCCGCTCCAACTCCCGCTCTGCCGAACTGCGTGCGTGGGCTAGGTCGCCCTTCTCGCGCTCGAAGCGGCGGCGACTGCGCTCCAAGTCGGTAACGACACGCTCGACGCGCACCGCGTCCTCCCCAACCAGTTCCCTGGCCTCCATAAGGATCTCCGTGCGCAGGCCCAGCCGGGAAGCGATGTTCATAGCGTTCGAGCTGCCGGGCACCCCAATGAGCAACCGGTAGGTGGGCGCGAGAGTCTGACCATCGAACTCGACGGAGGCGTTCATCATGCCGGGCTCGGTCAGTGCGAACACCTTCAGCGAGTTGTAGTGGGTCGTCGTGAGGACGAGGCACGCGCGATCGCGCAGGTAGCGCAGTATCGCCTGGGCAAGCGCGGCCCCCTCACCCGGATCCGTCCCCGCCCCGATCTCGTCGAGCAGCACCAGGGTCCCACGCTTGGCTACCTTGCAGATCCGCGCGATGTTGCTGATGTGGCTGGAGAACGTCGAGAGGTTCTGGGTGATGGACTGCTCATCCCCAACGTCCGCGTAGATCCCCGAGAGCATCGGCACGGTGCTGCCCATGTCAGCGGGGATGTGCAACCCGGAGTGCGCCATGGCACAGAGAAGCCCAACGGTCTTCAGTGTCACCGTCTTGCCGCCCGTGTTGGGTCCCGTGATGAGCAGGACGGTGTACTCGTCGCCGATCGAGACGTCGATCGGCACCACTGCGTCGGCTGCGATGAGCGGGTGACGCGCCTTCTTCAGGCAGAGGACCCCGTCGTCTGATATCTCCGGACGGCTCGCATCCATCTGGCGGGAGAGGTTGCCCCGGGCGAAGACGAAGTCCAGGATGCCTATAGCCGCCACCGAGCGCTGAAGATCCTCCGAGACCTCACCCACCTGGCCGGAGACCTCTCGAAGGATGCGCGCCACCTCCTCCTGCTCCGCGCTCAGCACGCGCTGTAAGTCGTCGCCCAGGCTCACTACGGCCTGCGGCTCCACGAACAGCGTCTGCCCACTGCTCGACACGTCATGTACGATCCCCGGGATCGAGCTCTTCGCCGAGGCCTTGACGGGAACGCAGGGTCTCCCTCTCCGGGTCGTCACGAGGCGGTCCTGCAGCTTCGAGCCATCGGTGTGACGGGCTATGAACTCCCTCATACTGCTTTCGATGCGGTTCCGGAGGATGCCGATCTGGCTCCGTAGCCGCCTCAACGAAGGGCTGGCGCTGTCGAGAACCTCGCCCTCGGGCCCGATGGCGCTCTCGATGAGCTCCTCTACTTCGCGATGGTCGCCCAGATGGGCAGCGAGATCGCGCAACAGTGGGTAGTCCTCCGGGTGGGTTGCCTCGACAGCCGCCTTAGCCCGGCGAATGCCTCGGAGGCAGTCGCCCACCGCGAGGAGCTCGCTCCCCGAGAGCGCGGAACCCAGTCGGCACCGCTTGAGATGGCTGCGGATGTCCGAGACGCCGCCGAGAGGCAGAGGCCCGGACGCGTCAACCAACCGGCGAACCTCGCTCGTCTCCGCCAGCCGCATCGTCACGGTCTCTCGCTCACCCTCAGGCTGAAGGGCCTCAGCCCGCTCACGGCCAAGCGAGCAGGCGCACTCCGCCGCCAGCGCGGACCGGATGGCGCCGAACTCCAGCTTGTCGAGGGTTCTGTCATCCATGCGCAGGCGAATCCCTTGGTCGGCGAGCCCTCTCGCAGGGGCTATAGCGTCGCCACATGCGCGGTGCAGGAGGCCAGCGTGGACCTCCTATTCCCTCCGCTGGGCGGCTCGTGCGGCCCTCAACTCAGTGACGGTGAAAAGGCTCGTGACTCGGTAGCCCGCATCGCGGAGTTCCTGGGCCCCGCCCATCTCGCGGTCCACAACGAACAGCACATCGACGACTTCGGCCCCTACCCACTCGGTGCCCGCGATCGCCGTGCGGACGCCCCCGCCGGTGCTGACAACGTCATCGATAACCGCGACCTTCTCTCCCGGCTGCAGCATGGGCCCCTCCACCCGCCTGCCCGTCCCATGGCCCTTCTCGGTATCACGAACGAAGAAAGTCGTCAGGGGAAGTCCTCGCTGGTAGGCTCGCACGGCGATCGCCCCCAGGATCGGAACCGATGAGACCGTCGGCCCACCTACCGCCGACGCCTCAGACCGAGCCAACTCATCGAGAAGGGCATCCGCCATGAGGGTAACCCCCTCAGGCGAGAGGGCCACAACGCGCAGGTCGATGTAGTAGTCCGACTTCTGGCCCGACCGCAGAGTGAACTCCCCCTCGCGGTAGGCATCGGTGAGAATGATGCTAAGCAGACGCTCCTTCGATGTCATCGTCATCCGGTCCCCTTGTTCGAGTGCTCTCTTCGTCTACCCCATCCGGCGTGGAGAGTCGATACACTATACCCTGCCGCGTCTCCGCGAGGGGTCTAAGCACGCGCTGTTGGACGAGTCCCTGAATGAGGCGTCCTGCCGGATCCGTGCCCTCGTATGTGCTCCGAGCCGTCGCCTTGTTGATGAGGACCGCAGTAACGCCCACCCGTCGGTAGGCCCGGAGCAGATCCTCGGGGGACGCCATCTGACGGTACGGGAGCAGTGTGTGGTAGCCGTAGTCAGCCCATAGATAGGGTACCTCCAGGTGGTATCCACGCGGCTCGCCGTATAGGGCGACCCTGTCTGAGCCTGTCAATGTGGCGTTCACAGTGTCGAACAGCGGCATCATCTCAAAACAGGCCCGTACGGCCTCTTCCCGGCTGACCCGCCCGAAGGCGAAGGGGGCCTGCCCGCTCCACATGATGAATCCGCAGAGCACATTGATGGCCAACCCAGTTATAACCAGAATGGGCGCCACGCGGCTCAGCCCGCCTGGCGCGGAGGAGAGCCGCGAGGCACCCAGCGCCGTGGGGATGGCGAGAGCGACGAGAACCGGGATCAGGTAGCGTGTGAGCTGGGTCGTGAACCACCACACAACTAGGGCGAATAGGGCAAAGCCGAGGCACAGGGCCAGAGGAGCGCCGAGGGGACGCCGCAGCCAGAGGGCTGGCAGGAACGCGAGGAAGAGCGGCCCAATGATCCCAATCACCATCGGGCGTTCCCAGAAGACGGCGCCGTCGAACGTCGCGAACAAAGGCACTAGGGGAAGACCCCACCATGCGGGTGGCCGCCCCTTGTGGAAGAGACGATTGACGATCCTAGTCACAGGACCGGGCGGAGGAGACTCCGCTGTCGCGATGAAGACGGTGGGCCGGTACGCACCGTGCGCGGCGGCCTCCGACACGCGCCCGAACCCGTACCGCAGCTGGTCCTGCCGGTAGTTCTCCGCGCACTCCGCATCCCAGTCGGCGCCACCGAACAGTCCGTAGGCATAGGGGTATACGGGGTTGCCGGTGTACGCCCAGGACCGCGCGTACCATGGCGCTGCCACAAGGCCGACCAGCAGAGCGAACCCGGCTAGGCCGCGCCAGTCCAAGCGCCCCCGCCTGATGACGGTAGCCAGGGCCACGAGGAGGCAGAACAGCAGAGCGACGCCGCCCAGTGCCTTGGTTGCCAGAGCGGTGCCGCACGAGAGGCCGCAGAGCCACAACCAGCGGTGGCCGCCCTGGTCGGCGCAGCGCCACTCAATGAGGCAGACCAATGCGAGCCACATGCCCAGGGCCATGCCCAGGTCCACATAGGCGGTGCCCGCCTCCCAGACAATCGGCGGGAGTGTGCCCACCAGGACCGCTGCCAAGGCCGGCGCGTGGCCATCTTCCCGGCCAGCGTAGCGCCGTGCCGCCCCGGCGACGGAAGCGATGAGCAGAAGGTACGTGGCAAAGTGGAAGGATTTGGCCATGGCCTCCGAGCCGAGGCCAAGCCCGATGGTGTAGAGCATCTCCAGGTTGAAGGGCGAGTTCGTGTGGTGGTCGTGAACGATGCGGTATACCTCGCCCGCTTCGAGGTAGAGCTTCGGAGCGGCGAGGTGGTATGTTAGGCTGTCGTACTCATTCGTTCCCGGAGGATGGACAGCGCCTGTGGCCGCGAACAGGATGCAGACGCCCACCAGGACCCAGAGGATCGTCCGCCAGCCACACCAACGCAAGGGGCCAGGCCGGGTTTCGGCGACTAGGGCGAGAAGCCCCCGCGCCCCCAGGCCTGTCCAGAGCACCACCGCTCCGAGCAGCCATCGCCACTCGAGGAGCGATAGCAGCCCCAGAGCGAGCACGACGTAGGCTAGGAGTGTCATGCCCGTCCAGCCAAAGAGCGCCCAGCGCTCGCCTAGGCTGAGGCGGTCAGCGACCCAACGTCCGAGGAGGAGGCGTCCAACACCAGCGCACATCCCCACGAGGAGCAGGCCGCAGACCAGTCCTACCCACGCGAGCATCAGCCGCCACCTCCCAGCAGCGATGCGACGGCTGCCAGCAGGATGTCGATCGTGCTCGGCTGCAGCAGGAAGAGCACCACAACCGCCACGGCCCATGCCACAAGGACGATCTCGCTTCGCGAGGGGCGCCGAGTCAGCTCCACCGACACATCGGGACGGGTTCGCCTACGGGCCGGCGGTTGCTTCGGCAATGGCGTCCGCCTCCTCCCACGGGGAGCTGACGAAGCGCACGATGGGAGGCTCGTCTGGCCGCACGGTGATGAGTGCCAACTGTCGTCCATGTGCCTGTGGCGCCACAATCGCTCTCCTGCCGCTGCGCTCGCAGCGGCCCTGGTGGTCGTGGCCTCCGAGGATCAGGTCGAGGCGAGGCAGCATGGCGAGCAGATCACGGTCGCTGGCCCCCCCGAGATGGGACAGGAGCACCACCAGCTCGTCGGGCTCCACCGTGGCGCAGCGCCTGCTCAGCGGCTCGAGCGGGTCACGGAATCGGTAGGCGCTGAGGCGCCGAGATACGGATGACCTAAGCATGTCCCGCAGTGCCCCGAACACCCGTATCCGGCGACCATCCGGTGCCCGAAACCTGACCTCGGGCACCACCGGCACGGATCGAGGCCGGGGATGAACGAGGTTCGTGCAGATGACAGGGAAGCCCGCAGCGGCGAGTTTCATCCGATGACACGGCACCAGCGGCTCGAACTCGCGGTTGCCCATCGCCATGGCCGAGCAGCCCAGCTCGGTCATCCGCGCTAAGGTCCGCTCCCACGTCAGCCCCAGGGTGAGATTCCACGCCCTCAGCGCGTCGCCCGAGTCGAACCACACGGCCCCAGGGATCCGACGGAGCAGCCTTCCCGCGCGATCGAGGGCTCCGTAGCGGTCCCCATGCAGATCGCTGGTATGGACGATGGTCAGGCCGGCCAAGCCGTCACGGCTCCCCCCGGTTGCCCTCGACCACATCGCGCCACTTGCCCTGCGCCTCCAGAAGCAGCTCCACGATCTCGCGCACGGCGCCATCTCCGCCGACTCGCTCCGTCACGTAGGCCGCCGCGGCCTTCACTTCGGCGGCGGCATCGGCCACAGCGATCGGCAGTCCGACGGCAGCCATCGGGCCGAGGTCTGGGAGGTCGTCACCCACGTACGCGATGTCCTGAAGAGGAATGCCCTCTTGCTCAGATAGGCGATACAGCGCGGACAGCTTGGCCTCTGCACCCATGGTCAGGTGGCGGACCTCCATCTCTCGCGCCCGGCGCTCCACGCCACTCGACCGCCGTGCGGTGATGATCGCCGTGACGATACCCATGCGGCCAGCCCACTTCACCGCCAATCCATCGCGAACATGAAAGCTCTTGATCTCCTGAGGATCCTCACACGTTGCGCCAACGAAGGTGATCCGGCCGTCCGTCAGGACGCCATCTACGTCGAGAACCAGCATCCGCACCCTCGCTAATCCCTCGCGAGTGGGAGTCCCTACGGTCCGGTCATCCCGTTTCACGGTGCGCCTCCTAGGGGCGGCCCAACCACGTGGCCACGATGGCGAGCAGCAGGCTGAGGGAGTAGAGAACGAGGACCGCGGCCCTCTGGCCGCTCGTTCGATCGAGCACGCGGTGGTGGATATGCCCGCGGTCAGCAGTAGCTGGCGACTGGCGCGCACGCAACCGTCGGAACACCGCCCACGCCGTATCCGAAAGCGGCAGCCCTAGCAGCACGATGGGGCATAGATACAACAGGGTGGACTTGAACGCGCCCAGCACCGCCACTCCGCCCAGCCACAGACCGAGCAAGAGAGCTCCGCAGTCACCCATGAAGATCGATGCGGGATGGAAGTTGAACCTGAGGAAACCCAGGCACGCCCCCACCAGAGCGGCCGCGAGCACCGCCACGACCAGATAGTCGTCGTAGAGAGGGCTCGATGGACCCCTCGCCGCCATCCAGGCGATGGAGATGGCCAGGAAGCTGGCCCCGGCTATGCCGCTGACGCCAGCAGCCAGTCCGTCGAGACCATCGATGAAGTTGATGGCATTCATGACGGCGACGAGCCACAGGACAGTGAGGGGAGCCGACCATACCCCGAAGTCGATGTCAACGTTGCTGAAGGGAGGACTGAAGGTCTCGATCCGCACGCCCATGGCCCACACAAGCGCGGCAACGCCAAACTGAGCGAGGAGCTTGGTCACCCAGCGGATCTCGCGCGCGTCGTCCCAGGCTCCAACAACACTCACACAGATGGCCCCGATGACCAGGCCAACCGTGCCTGTGCGAAGCTCCGGCAGCAGCGCCAGCCCTGCAAGCAGGCCTGCCAGGATGCCGATGCCCCCCAGATACGGTATGGGCTCCCTGTGGACCCCACGCTCGGTGGGCGTCGAGAGGATGCGGTGGCGAATCGCCAGACGCCGAGCCAGAGGGGTCACCGCCCAGGCAACAGCCAGCGAGATGACCAGTGCGCCCCCGCACCTCGCCAGCGCCTCAGGCGACATGGCTACTCGCCTCGGGCTTCTTCGTCCACCAGGGGGAATGAGTTCGTGAGGGTCAACACCTCATGCCGAACCCCCTCCAACTCGTTCCCATCCCCGCCCGAGCGGAGCGCGCGATCAATCAGCCTGCCGATCTCACGCATCTCTACAGGCCCCATGCCTCGAGTTGTCACCGCGGGCACGCCCACCCGCACGCCGCTGGCGATCCAGGGCTTCTCAGGATCGAACGGAATGGTGTTCTTGTTCACCGTGATGCCGGCGCGACCTAGAATCGCCTCCGCCTCCTTGCCCGTCAGCCCAACCCCTCGCACATCGATGAGCATCAAGTGATTGTCGGTGCCGCCGGATGCGAGCCGGTGCCCGGCCTCCATGAGCGTCTCCGCCAGGACGGCGGCGTTGGCAACCACCTGTTGGGCGTAACGGCGGAAGCTCGCCGTCGAGGCCTCCTGCAGGCACACGGCCTTGGCCGCGATCGTGTGCATGAGTGGTCCTCCCTGTATGCCAGGAAGGACCAGCTTGTCGAGGGCTTTGGCATGCTGCTCACGGCACAGAACCATGCCTCCCCTCGGCCCGCGCAGAGTCTTGTGCGTCGTCGTCGTAACGAAGTCCGCGTGAGGCACCGGCGAGGGGTGGACGTCCGCCGCGACGAGACCGGCAATGTGAGCCATGTCCACCATGAGGAGTGCGCCACACTCCCTCGCTACCTCGGCGAAGGCCGCGAAATCGATCAAGCGGGGGTATGCGCTGGCGCCGGCGATGATCAGTTTGGGCCGATGCTCCAGCGCGAGGTCGCGCACTTGGTCGTAATCGATCCGCTCCGACTCCCTATCCACGCCATAGGGCACCACGCGGTAGAACATCCCCGAGAAACTCACCGGCGAGCCGTGCGTGAGGTGTCCCCCGTGGGCGAGGTTCATGCCCAGAATGGTGTCGCCCGGCTTCAGAGCCGAGAAGTAGACGGCCATGTTGGCCTGGCTGCCCGAGTGAGGCTGGACGTTCGCGTGCTCGGCGCCGAACAGCGCTTTGGCGCGGGTGATCGCCAGATCCTCCGCGATGTCCACGATCTCACAGCCGCCGTAGTAGCGCCTACCAGGATAGCCTTCCGCGTACTTGTTCATCAGGACGCTGCCCTGAGCGGCCAGAACGGCCTCGCTAACGAAGTTCTCCGAGGCGATGAGCTCGAGGTTCTGGAGCTGTCGCTGCCGCTCTGAGCCGAGAACCTGGGCGATCTCAGGATCCACCTGCTCCAAGGCCGCGAGTCTTGAGTCCATGCCTAACCCTCCCGGGCCATGACCTCGATGATCCGGCGGCGATGTCGCTCCTCATCGGAGAAGGGGGTCTCCAACCAGAGTGTGAGGATATCCCGCGCCAGTTCACTACCCACCACGCGCCCGCCTAGGCACAGGCAGTTCGCATCATTGTGGAGCCGGGACATGCGAGCCGAGTAGGTGTCGCTGACTGTGACCGCACGCACGCCCCTGACCTTGCTGGCGGCGATGCAGGAGCCCAGGCCGGTGCCGCAGCAGATGATCGCACGGTCCGCCTGCCCCGATGAGACCGCGTCCGCAGCCGCGAAGGCATAGGGCACGTAGTCCACGCGCTCGGTGGAGTCGGTGCCACAGTCCATGATCTCGCCGCCACAGGCGGCAACGGTCTCGATGACCACGGGACGGAGGATCACGCCGGCATGGTCGAACGCGATGGCTACTCTCATATCAACCGCCTCACTGGAGGATCGATGCCCCGTGGTGTCGGGCCGCGTGAACCTACTCCGGTCGGGCCTTGGCGCCTACCCCGACCGCAGCCTCGCGACTGGGCGGCACCAGGGGCAGATCGATGGTGAAGGTGGATCCCTCTCCGAACTCGCTCTCGACGCTGATGCTGCCACCGTGCAGTACGACCAGATGACGCACGATGTACAGCCCAATACCGGGGCCCTCCATGGTCGCACCCTCGCGCCCTTGAACGGTGTGGAAGCGGTCAAAGACCTTGTCTAGCTGGTCCTTAGGGATCCCAAGGCCTTGGTCCGCGATCGACATCCGGACCCCGCGGTCTGTTGTGTCGCCTGTGATGCGAATCTCGCCACCTGAGGGTGCGTACTTGATCGCGTTGCTGACCAGATTGGCGAGCACCTGGTCGAGCTTGTCCTCGTCAGCGATCACGGGTGCCCGCTCGAACTCGTCCGTCAGCTCGAGAACAAACTCATGGTGGGGGGCGTAGGGCTGCTGGGCAGCCACGACGCGACGCACGAGTTCCGCCAGGTTGACCGGAGCGGTATGGAGTTCTATGGCGCGCCCTTCATCGATCCGCGCCATGTTCCGCAGGTCCCAGACGAGGCGGTTGAGCCCGCGGCACTCCTTCTCGATGATCTGCAGGAACTCGTTGCGAACCTCGGGGGTGAAAAACCCCTCCGTGTCCTCCAGCATCGTCCGAGTGAAACCGAGGATGGAGGACAGAGGCGTCCCGAGTTCATGGCTGATGGTGGTCACGAAGGTCGCCTTCAGCCGCTCAAGGTTCCGGATCTCCGTAATATCCGTGAAGATCGCGACGATGCCGCTGATGGTCCCCGAGTCCCTCACGACAGCCGTCTGGCTGTGGTAGAACCGACTCGCGTCCTCCATGGTCACTTCGCTGTCGATATCGCGCTGCTCCGAGAGGCTCCGTGATACGAAGTCGATCACATCAGGGTGGGTTACGACCTCCACATAGCTCTTTCCGATAGGGTCAACTGTAGGAGGAATATCGAACAGCGCTCGTGCCGCCTTGTTCATGAGGCGAATCGCGCCGTCGCTCGAGACCATCACAATCCCCGAATGAACGCTTTCCAGGCTCGTCTCGAGCAGCGTCTTGCGCTCGAGCACGTCCGAGAACAGGCGGGCTTCCGCGATGATCGCCGAGGCGTTTCGCGCCAGAACGCGGCTCAGCCGGAGATCCTCGTTCGAGAACTCCTTGCCCCGCCGCTTGTTGAAGACCACCATGACACCGATGGTCGTGCGGTCGACTACAACCTGGTCGTTGTCCTTGGTCTCCACGATCAGAGGGATGATCAGAGCGTTGCGCCAACCGATGGGCTGTGGGAACTCAGCCGCCCCAGCGGGATCTTCTCCCACGTCAGCCACGATGGCCGCCTCGTTGTTCCGGAAGACCTTCCCGGTCACACCCTCGGTGGCGCGCAATCGGAGGCCGTGCACCTGGTCATCGGGGATGCCCACTGCCGGACTCTGACCCACCAACTCGCCCGTCTCCCGCTGGTATATGAGCAGGAGGGCCTTCTCGGCCTGCAGGATCATGCACGCCTTCTTCAGCACACGGGCGAGGGTCTTGTGGAGGGCCGCAGCAGGGGTCAGCGCAGGAGCCTCGAGATCGGCGTACTCCGCGATCTGCCGTTCCAGGTCCCGGACCTTGCGCCGAGCGTCTTCGAGTTGGCTCAGCAGTTCGTCTCTGCCGTTGCCCGCATTCTGCTCGCTCAAACCGCAGTCCTCCCGGTGGCCCGACCCCGCTGAGCGCCAAGCGAGTCGCGGCGGCCTCTCCGAGCCGCATCCGCAGCCGCCCGCCGCAGGCTGAGGTATTGTAGGCATGGCCCTTTTGGAGCGTCAACCTGGGCCAGACACCGTAGTCTCTTACGGGCTTCCTCGCTGACTTCCTGCCGCCGGACGCAGTCGCGGACGGAAAGGTCGGCCCGGATCGTCGGCGAATCTTGCTCTATGGCCACCGACCGTTTCGCCCCCTACTCGGAACCCACCCCGCGGGACGATACCCTGATCGACCAGCTGGCTGCCATCACCTCGCCACACAGGGTCCTCTCGTCAGATATCGAGTTGGAGAGTTACGCGTACGACGCCTCCATGGAGAGGGGAAGGCCGGTCGCCGTGGTCTTCCCCGAGTCCACGGACGAGGTCGTCGCTCTGACCCACCTCTGCTACCGGCTGAGGGTGCCACTCATCCCCCGAGGATCTGGCACCAACCTGTCGGGCGGGACGACGGCGCCTCATGGAGGTGTCATCTGCCACCTTTCGCGGATGGACGAAGTCCTGGCTTACTCGCCCTGCCAGCGCCGCGCCACCGTCGAGGCCTTCGTCTACAACAACCGCGTCAACGAGCTCGCTTTGGCGGACCGCCTGCATTTCGCGCCCGATCCCTCAAGCTACAAGGTCTCCACCCTAGGCGGCAACGTCGCTGAGAACTCAGGCGGGCCCCATGCCCTCAAGTACGGCGTCACCTCGCAGCACGTAGTGGGGCTCGAGTTCGTCACGCCCGACGCCCGGGTGGTCCGCTTGGGTGGGCCCGCTCAGGAGCGCTCCGGGCCAGACCTGCTCTCCCTGCTCATCGGGAGTGAGGGGACTCTGGGCACTGTGACCGAGGTCTCGCTCAAGCTCACGCCCGTGACGGAGCACTCCATCACCCTGCTCGCAATCTTCGACGAGGAGCGCGACGCCGGCCGCGCCGTCTCCGCTGTCATCGCCTCGGGGATCATCCCGTCGACCTTGGAGCTGATGGACCGGGAGACGATCGCCGCCGTGGAGCGCGTTCTCCCCGCCGGATACCCGCCCGATGCGGATGCGGTGCTCCTCATAGAGATTGATGGGGTTCGCGAGGCCGTGCTAGCTGAAGCGCATACGGCCGAGGAGGAGTGCCGCCGCTGCGGCGCCCGCTCCGTGCAGTCGACGAGCGACGCCGCTGAACGCGACAAGCTCTGGCATGGGCGGCGGGCCAGCTACGCGGCCTTGGCCCGTTCGGCTACCGGGATGATGGTGTGTGATGCCGTGGTGCCCCGCGACGTGCTGCCCGAGGCGCTAGACCGGATCCGGGAGATCGTAGACCGACACGGCATCCCCATGGCGAACACCTTCCACGCCGGTGACGGCAATGTGCACCCCAAGCTGCTGTTCGATGCCGATGTGCCTGATGAGTTCAGAGCTGTCCTCCAGGCATCGACTGAGATCATGCGCATGTGCGTCGAGCTTGGAGGAGCCATCAGCGGCGAGCATGGCGTGGGAACCGAGAAGATCCACGCCATGCCCTGGTCGCTCGACCGCCCTACCCTCAGGCTGAACCGAGCCACGAAGCTCCTCTTTGACCCAACTGAGCTGTCGAACCCCGACAAGATCCTTCTGGCGCTCGACGCGCCAGCCAGTGCCCCTGTAGCGCCGGCGGCTGGTGACTTGGCGCCATTACTGGACCGCGCCTGCCCCGATGGTGTGCGACCCGGCACCGACGATGACGCCGTGGATGGGCACAGCCCCGCTCACGTATGCGCGCCCGCATCGGCCACCCAGTTGGCTGAGGTGCTGGCAGTCTCGGCCGCCTGCGGGGCTCCCGTCGTAGTGATGGGCGCACGCACCGCCGACAGCTGGGGGCCCCCCCTGCGCGGTCTGGCGGTGCTCGTTACCACGGAACGCCTCCGTGAGGTGCATGAGTTCCGTCCGCAGAACCTCACAGCTACATTCGGGGCAGGCTGCACCTGGGAGTCAATGCAGAAAGTCGTGGCCGAGGCCGATCTCTCCCTCCGTTTCAGCCCGCCCCACCGCGAACGCGCGACTCTGGGGGGCCTCATCGCCACCGCCGCCACTGGCCCCACTCGCCTGGGCTACGGCCCCCTGCGCGATAGCGTCCTGGGCATCGGCGCCGCACTCACAACCGGTGAGCGCGCTGCCTTCGGTGGGCGCGTCATGAAGAACGTGGCGGGCTATGACTTCACCCACCTCCTCGTCGGCGCTCGCGGGACCCTCGCCGCCATCAGCGATGCGACCCTTCGGCTGGCGCCCAGGCCGGCGTCACGCGTCACCCTTCGCGCCACCTTCGGTACTGCGGCGGAGGCCATTGACGTAGCCGCAGAATTGTTCGCTGCGGTTCTGGAGCCCCTAGAGCTTCGGGTCTCGGGCCCAGGTCCGGCTCGGGTGGACCTGACATTCGCAGGCCTCCCCGCGGCGACACACCGACTCGCCGCCGACGCGATGGCCGTCCTGGGAGGGCGGGGCTCGGCCGATCTCATCGAGGACGCGGCACCCGAGGACACCTATCCATGGACGGGGACACTGGTGGAACTCGCCGTTGCGCCGACCCTCGAGGGGTCCGCTCTGGCCCTCGCGGGGGAGCACCTGGGCGCGAAGCTCGTGCACGCGGACGTGGGAGCCGGCTACCTCCTGGTGGAGGCGCAACAAGCGACCGCGGCCCTACTCGAGGCTCTGCACAGCGATCTGAATGCCCTCGGCGGTTGGATTCTGGACCTTCGCGCCGACCCAGGTCTCCGAGCCGCGTACTACGCCACTCGGCCGTCGGATCCGCTCATCCGAGGACTCGGAGGGGTCTTCGATCCCGCTGGTGTGCTGGCGCCCGGAAGGTTGGTCTAGACGGGCAGCGGGGCGGGCCTCGCGGGACCCGCCCCGCGCGCGGTTCTACTCCGGTAGTGCCACCGGGCCGGTGGGGTCGCCAGGCCTAATCACGGTAACCGGCCCGAGATCCGCTAGGCTCGGCCCTTCACCCGGCTCCGCGGTCAGCATGTCCGCCGGCCCCGCGATCACCCATCGGATCTCGCTCGCGGGCGCTCGCCGTGCCACAACCTCCATGACCACCTCTGGCTCGGGCTGCTCCGTCTTCTCATACCACGTGATGTAGAAGTCGAGTGGCATCTCGTCCAGCAGGAGGGCAGCGTAGTCCCGGGCGATCGACGATGGGCTCTCGAAGAAGCCAACCCAGGTCCCGAAGAGGCCCTGCTTGGCCCGCCGCGTCTCCTCGGGAGAGGGCGGGGTCGTGCTGATGGCGGTCAGCTCTTCCGCCATGATCTGGCAGGCGCGAGCCGCCGACTGGGCGTCCACGAGTGCGACCATCGCCTGCTGCCCTGGGTAGCCCACGTTCGAGTTCCCCTGCGCGCCAACGACGTACGCCAAGCCCTCCTGCACGCGGATGCGCTGGGTCAGCCTGGAGCTGAAGCCCCCACCTAAGACCATATTGGCAACCCTGAGCGCGTAGAACTCAGGTTCGTACAAGGGGTCATGGCGGGACATGCCCGGCTGCGTCGCAATGATGACGGCCTGGTTTGACGCCACGTCGATCACGTAGACACCCGGGACTAGGGGGTCCAGATCGCTTGGGATCGCAGCCGGCTGGAACCCCGTAGGCTCCCACCCCTGCAGCAGGGGCGCCAGAAGCTCCGCCACTCGATCCCTACTGACGTCTCCTCCCATGTCCACAACCAGGCTGTCAGGATCCAGGGCGCTCGACAGGAAGTCCCGGATGTCGTCCACGGTGATGGCCGCCACACTTTCGGCGGTGACGATCCGTGCCGCGGGGTGGCCGCGGTAGAGGATCTGCTCAGCATAGAGTTGGGCCACCTGATTGGGTGAGTCCAACCGGTGGCGCAGTCCCTCAAGGGTCTGGGCTTTGAGAAGCTCCAGGCGGCCCTCGTCAACCCTAGGGGAGCGGATCATCTCCGCGAGGATCTCGACTGCACGAGGTAGGTCCTCACTCAGGCAGCTCAGGGAAACCGTCAGCGTGCGGGATGATGCTGAGGCGCCGACGTCGATGGCTAGTCGCTCGAGCTCGCTCGCGAGTTCATCGGGCGACATTGACTGGGTGCCACCCATGCGCAGGAGCTGCATCGCGACAGACGCCAGCCCCTCCTTGCCCGCGGGATCATCAAAGCTACCGGCCCGGAAGCTCAATCCCAGAGTGGCGACGGGCACGGAGTGATCTTCCACCACGAAGCAAGGGATGCCGCCCGGCAGTTCCGTCCTCGACTCCTCGGGGCTTGGTGGCTCGAACTCGAGAGGCGGATACACGATGTCGGCCGGTGAGGCCGCGATGGGCGGATCTTGAGCCCAGGCAGCCAGTGACGTCATGAGCATGACTGTCACCAGGGCGGCGAGCAACTGCGCTCTGCGCGTCATTCGGCCACCTCCTCAGCCTCGAGCCAGCCTACGGTGCGGTTCGAGTCCACGAAGTACCGGCGCGCCACTTCCTGAATGTCATCAGCAGTCACAGCCGCGATGCGATCTACCGTCGCCATCAGCTCTCGCCAATCGCCGGTATAGACCCAGTAGTAGCCCATCATCGTCGCCAGCATGTCATTGCCCCGCACCATCTGGAGCAGGCCGGCGCGCGCTTGCTTCTTCACCTTCTCGAGTTCCTCCGCCGCAACCGGCTCGCTCGCCAGCCGTCGCAGCTCGTCAACAAGGACCGTCTCGACCGCCGCGTGGCCATCGCGCTGGGCGGGCACTGCCGACAGATTGAAGCTCCCGCTCACCATTCGACCGTGTGCCATGGCGCTGGCGCCCAAGGCGATCTTCTCGTCGATGACCAGGCGCTTGTAGAGCCGTCCGCTCTCCCCGCTCAGGATCCCCCCGATGACATCCAGAACCGCGTCGTCGGGTGACCCGAAGGTGTCGGTGATGTAACGGATATCCACCCTGGGCTGCGCTTGGGCCGTGAGGCGCACGCGACGCTCTCCGATGTCCCGCCGCTGTCGGCTGCGGTTAGGCTCTGGGTCGCTGACGCGCGCGATGCGCCCGAAATAGCATTCCGCCATGGCGAAGACGTCCTCCGCCTCGACGTCCCCCACCAGCACGAGCGCCATGTTGTTCGGCACGTAGTGCTCCGCGAAGAACGAGTAGGCATCGGAACGAGTGAGCATTGAGATGTCCCGCATGGTGCCGATGATCTCCCGCCCGTAGGTGCACTCGGGGAAGGTCACCATGTCGAGCAGTTCGTTGTACGGACCCATGGGATCGTCTTCTAAGGTTTGCTTCCGCTCCTCCTGGATGACTTGCCGCTCGGAGTAGAACTCCCGAAAGACCGGACTGCTGAACCGGTCCGACTCCAGCCACATCCACAGTTCGAGCCGGTTCGCGGGCACAGTGACGGTGTACATGGTCAGGTCATAGCTGGTGCCCGCGTTGAGGCCGTCGGCGCCGGCGTCGGCGTAGATCGCGTCCAGATGGGAGGGAACCACGTACTCCCGCTGCTCTTGCTCGAGCTGCAGGATCTCCTCTCGGAGTTCCCCAATGAGCTCCAGGTCAGCCCGAACATCCTTGTCCATCTCGGCGCTTAGGCGCTCTGCCAAGGCGTCCTGACGCTCCATCAGTGCCGCCTCTGCCGCGTAGTCAGTGGTGCCGATGGCCTGTGTGCCCTTGAACATGAGATGCTCGTGGAAGTGCGCCAAGCCGGTCGCGCCCGGTCGTTCGTTCGCCGACCCGGCCTTGACCCACAGTTGGCAGGAGACCAGTGGGACGTGGTGCCGCTCGACAACCATGACCTGCATGCCGTTGCTGAGGGTGGTCTCCTCCACGTCCAGTGTCCACGCCCATGCGGGGGCTGTGAGGCACGCCAGGATGCCAATCAGGGCTGCCCACTTCCGGGTCGGACAGGCTGCTCGCATAGGTCTTCACTCCTCCCTACCGTAACCGCGTTCGGCTCCGTGAGCCGGTAGTCGCCTCTACATCGCCGCCAGAGCCCGTTCTAGCGCCTCGACCTTCTCCGCGAGTTCGGTCTCGCTCCGGCGTTCGCGTTCCACCACGTCCGCAGGCGCCTTGCCCGTGAAGTCAGCGTTGGCGAGCTTCCGGCGCGTACCCTCCAAGCGCTTCCGCGTCTGCTCCAGTTCCTTCTCCAGTCGACGCCGTTCCTGCGCCATATCGATGACGCCCTCGGCGAACAGGTAGATGTCGCTGCCATCGGGCGCCACCGCGGCGATCGTCCCCGTCGGACTTGGCTCCTCGGCCCCGATCACGCTGAGAGCCTCCACGCTGCCGAGCTGTTCGAAGAGGCGTCGCGAGGCCTCGAGGATGGGGGCATCGCCCGAATCGCTCGGCCGCACCGCGATCTTCACCTTCTTCGACGGCGCTACACCCCTCTCGGCACGAAGCTGTCGGAGTGTGGTGGTGACGCCCTGGAACAACGCCAACCGCTCCTCCACGACCGCGTCGATCCAGTCTGGCCTCGGCTCTGGCCATCGCTGAAGTCCGATGTACCCTTCACTGCCTGGGAGTAGGTGCCAGAGCTCCTCCGTTATGTAGGGCATGATGGGATGCAGCATCCTCAGCCCTATCGAGAGTACCGTGTGCAGCACGTGCTGAGTCTGCTGCCGGAGCGTCTCATCGGTCCCGTACAGGGCAGGTTTGGCCATCTCCACGTACCAGTCGCAGAACTCGTCCCACCACCAGTGGTAGGCGGCATCGGCGGCATCGGCGAAGGTGAACTCCTCCAGGGCTTGGGTCATCTTGTCGATGGCGCGTGCCGTCCTGCTCAGGATCCACTTCTCCCCGTCGCTCGCCGCCGTTGGAGGCTCATCCGTGGGGGTGAAGCCCTCCATGTTGAGCAGGGCGAATCGCGTCGCATTGAAGATCTTGTTCCCGAAGTTACGGGCGCCGACCAGACGACTCGGCGTGAAGCTGATATCCTGCCCCCCCGTCACCAGAGACGTGAGGGCGTAACGGAGCGCGTCGGTGCCGTACTCGTCCATCGCCTCAATCGGATCCAGGGCGTTCCCGAGGGACTTGCTCATCTTACGGCCGTGCTCATCTCGCACCAAGCCGTGGATGAACACCCTTCCGAAAGGCACCCTACCGGTCATCTTCAGGGACATGGTCACCATGCGCACCACCCAGAAGAAGATGATGTCGTAGCCCGTGACCAGGACCGTGGTCGGGAAGTAGCGGTTCAGGTCACTCGCATCCTCGTCGGGCCAGCCCATCGTGGAGAACGGCCACAAACCGGACGAGAACCAGGTATCCAGCACGTCCTCCTCCTGGGTATAGTCGCACGCCCCACATGCCGGGCAGGTGGACGGATCATTGCGGTGAGCCTCCTGATGCCCGCAGCCCGCGCAGTTCCAGATCGGAATCCGATGTCCCCACCAGAGCTGACGGCTGATGCACCACTCACCGAGCTTCTCCAGCCAGTCCAGGTACACGCGTCGCCAGCGATCGGGCACCCAGAGAGGGCCATCGCCCGAGGCATCGGCCTCGATCGCCCGCTTGGCCAGTGGCTCCATCTTCAGATACCACTGAGGGCTGATGAGGGGCTCGATCACAGTGCCGCAGCGTGTGCAGACGCCCACCGCATGGTCGTAGTCCTCGGTCTTCTCCAGCAGGCCCAACGCTTCGAGATCGGCCACGACCCGTTCGCGGCACTCGTCGCGAGTGAGCCCGGCATATGGGCCAGCCTCGTCGGTCATACGGCCATCGAACCCGATGACCGTGATGTGCTCGAGCCCATGCGTCTCGCCGAGGTCGAAGTCCAGCGGATCGTGAGCGGGCGTGACCTTCACCGCTCCGGTGCCGAAGCCCAACTCCACCCGCTCATCGGCCACGATGGGAATGGGGCGCTCCATGAGCGGCAGGATCACCCTCCTCCCCACGAGGCCCGCGTATCGCTCATCCCGCGGATTCACCGCCACGCCGCTGTCGCCGAGCATCGTCTCCGGACGCGTCGTTGCCACCACGACGAAGCCGCTGCCGTCCTCGAGGGGGTAGCGGAGGCGCCACAGGTGGCTGTGGCGGTCGACGTGATCCACTTCCTCATCGGAGAGTGCCGTCTTGTCCTGCGGACACCAGTGGATGATCCGGGTGCCGCGGTGGATCAACCCCTCCTCATACAGCCGACAGAAGGCCTCTCGCACGGCTCGGGAGAGCCCCTCATCCAGGGTGAACCTCTCTCGCGTCCAGTCTACCGAGCAGCCGAGGCGCTTGAGCTGACTCGTGATGGTGTCATGGCTGGCATGTTTCCACGCCCACACGCGCTCCAGGAACGCTTCACGGCCCATCTCCTCGCGCCGGAGCCCCTCGGCGGCTAGGTTCCGCTCCACCACAGCCTGAGTTGCTATCCCCGCATGATCGGTTCCGGGCAGCCAGAGCATGTCACGGCCCCTCATGCGGTGGTAGCGGGCGATGATGTCCTGGATGGTGTTGTCCAGCGCGTGCCCGATGTGCAGGACTCCGGTCACGTTCGGAGGCGGAATGACGATGGAACGCGGCTCGCCATCCCGTTGGCCCGCTGTGAAGACGCCCGCGTCGACCCATTCACGGCTCCACCGAGCCTCCACAGGCTTGGGATCGTACGCGGTGCGGTCTCTGAGGTCATCCATCTGGTCATCCCTCTCTCTCGAATGTCCGCCGCGCCTCTCTATGCTTGTACAGAGGCACGAAAAAACCCCGCTGCCCGAGGGCGCGGGGTCTGCGTCGTCCTAACACCTGCCAGCGCTCTACCCCGCAGCCCTCCTGATGGCTACGCTAACAACGGACGGGGTCGGCACTGCCTGTGTTGGCATCTCCACAGTGGTACTCCTCAACCGCACTCTACCATGACGATTATCTTCGCACATCGAAGGGGTGTCAACAGGTCGCGAGGTCCTGCGCGGCCTCCCCGCGAAGCCCCTCGCGGCCGCAATGACGACTAGACCAACCGAGGGGGTCCGATCCATGGCCACGCAAGCGAGCTCGCCCCGCTTCTGGGTAGCCGCTCTGTTCGCCCTGGTCGCGTGGCCGGCCGTCTCGGCTGAGGAGGCGGGGGAACTGACTTACGACTTCGTCAACAACGGGGAGTTTCGCTTCGGTGGCATCACCGCCGAGCGCTCGGGGGCGAACATCGAGAACTGGCTCTTGACGGCGCCTAGGGCGAACCCAGGCATGCTCGGGATGTTCCAGCGGCGGGACCGGCAACCGCGTCCCGATCTGGTGCCCTGGGCCGGCGAGTTCGTTGGCAAGTACCTCTTCTCCGCCATACAGGCCCTGCGGATGAGCGAGGATCCCCGCCTCGAGGCCTCAACGTCCGCGATCATCCGCGAGCTGCTCACAATGCAGGATGCCGACGGGTACCTGGGGCCATGGCCGCGAGAGGAGCGCCTCCTGGGCCAGTGGGACCTCTGGGGGCACTACCACGTCATGCTGGCGCTTCTGATGTGGCATGAGCGCACGGGTGACTCGGCGGCTCTCGACGCCTGTCGGCGGATGGCGGATCTCGTCTGCGATACCTATCTCGACACCGGCCGGCGAGTGCTGGACGCCGGCTCGCACGAGATGAACATGGCCATCATCCACTCCCTGGGATGGCTGTACCGCCTCACCACGGAACCGCGTTACCTGGCCATGATGCGTCACATCGAGACCGATTTCGAGCAGGCGGGCGACTACGTGCGCGCCGGCCTGAACGGCGTGGAGTTTCACCTCACGCCACGACCCCGCTGGGAGAGCCTCCACGACATCCAGGGCCTGGTCGAGCTCTACCGCATCACCGGTGATGAGGCCTACCGCACTGCCTTCGTGAACACGTGGCGTTCCATCGCCCACCGCGACATCCACCCTAGCGGCGGCTTCACGACAGGCGAGCAGGCGGTGGGGAACCCCTATAGCCAAGGGGCTATCGAGACCTGCTGCACGATCGCGTGGATGGCCCTGACTCAGGACATGCTCCGCCTCACGGGCGACCCCGAGGCCGCCGAGTACCTGGACCTCGCCTACTGGAACGTGATCCTTGGCGCCCAGCATCCTAGTGGACGATGGTGGACGTACGACACCCCCATGAACGGGAGCCGTCACGCCTCGGCCCACCACATCGTGTTCCAGGCCCGCGCGGGGACACCCGAGCTGAACTGCTGCTCCGTCAATGCTCCCCGAGGCCTTGGGATGCTCACCGAGTGGGCCATCATGACTGCCTCAGATGGACTCGTTGTCAATACATACGCACCTGTGGCTGCTGCGCTGCCGCTGCCAGGCGGCGGAAGCGCAGAGGTACAGATCGACTCCAACTACCCCGTCGGAGGCGACATGGACATCACTGTTGACTCCCGGGGCGCTGCCTTGACTCTCGCCCTGCGCATACCCTCGTGGGCGGAGGACCCTCAGGTGTTGCTCAACGGTTCACCCGTAGAGCCGGCTGTTCGCCCCGGGGAGTACTGCCGCCTGACCCGAGTATGGACGCCCGACGACTCCCTTAGCCTGAGCTTCGAAATGGGGTGGCGGGTGTGGCCGGGCGAACTGGGGCGTTCGGGCCATGCGGCCGTCTACCGGGGGCCGCTCCTCATGGCCTTCGACACGCGCACGAACGATCTCGATGTGCCCGACTTGCCTGCGATCGACTGCGCCAATCTCGCGCCGGAACCGACGACCATTGACACCTCCGGCTTTGAGCCTATGGCCGCCTACCGCGTGGTAGCGGCCGATGGCGCCCCGTTGACGCTCATCGACTACGCCTCGGCCGGCGCCCACGGCACACCCTACGCGGCATGGCTTCCTGCGGTGAACGCTCCCCCGGCGCCCTTCCATCTGGTGCGGCCGCTCCCAGGGTCTATCGTGCCTGCTGCGCCCACGCGGTTCGAGTGGGTCGGCTTCCCACGACCCGGCGAAGGCGTCGCGTACAGGCTCGAGATTGCCCGCGACCCGGAGTTCACCGAGATCGCCGCCGCTGCGGAGTCGCTGCCCCGTGCGCGAGCCATCCTGCCCGATGCCCCATCCGACGCCGGGACCTACTACTGGCGTGTCACCGCGACGAACACGGTCTCCTCCAGGGTGAATGAGGGCGGGCCCTGGAGCTTCTCGGTTGATCCGTCCCTGCCGCCCGATCCGACTGCGGTGGTGCGCGAGTTGGCGACGGGCCCTGGCGGCGTGCTGGCCAGCGCGCCCCTCACCGGATCGGGCACACCCTCCTATGGTGAGCTCCTCGCCGCCGAAGCCATCGAGCCATGCGAGGGACCTGATGGTAGCTTGGACGGGGCCGTCCGGTTTGACGGCTCGGCCTCGATGCTTCGGTACGTTCTGCCCCACTGGCCCGAGGAGGACTACTCCCTCGCAGTCTGGGTGCGCCCGGGCGACTGCTCCGCTGACCGACTGCACCAGATCTTCTCTGCATGGCGCCGGCCGATGGACGATCCGTTGCGCGTCTATCTCCGGCGGGGCCAGCTGATCGCCGGCTGGGAAGCCAATGGGCAGGGAGCCGGTACCCCAGGGATCGACCTCCCCTCGGGAGAATGGTGTCATGTGGCCGTCGTGAAGGCCGCCTCCCAGCTCACCCTCTACCTGAATGGCTCCGAGGCGGCAACGGTGCGCGCGCCAGCATGGTGTCTGTCCATGGCGCAGGACTTCGCCCTGGGCGGCAACCCGCACTATACGGGCCAGAATGAGCACTACGCCGGCGACCTAGCCGACTTCGCCCTCTATGCGCGCGCGCTTACTGCCGAGGAAGTCGCGGAGGCGGCCCGACGCTAGCGACGGCGCTGCCTCGATCGGCACGGAACTACCACCCTAGGAGGCGCTGGATTGCCTGAAGAGACCCGGATCGGCATCGCGAGACGCGATATCACCCCACCCGTTGGCGAGTCACTGTCGGGCTACATTCACAGGGAGCCCCCGAGCACGGGGATCCTGGACCCCCTCAGTCTCCAGGCGATGACCGTCGAGGAAAGCGGTACCGCCGCAGTCGTCATCGCGGCCGATCTGGTGGGTTCCGATGGGCCAGCCAACGAGGCGCTGCGGGCTGCGGTGAGCGAGGCTACGGGCGTCCCCGCGACGCACATCGTATGGCACTCGGTGCATACCCACGCCTCGCCGTCCTTCCACAAGTACTGCGGCATGGCGCGGGCCAGCGATGCCTACCTCGATCAGGTCACCGCCGCGGCGGTCACCGCCGCAGGCGAGGCTATGGCGCGCGCGGTGCCGATGGAGGCCCACTGGGCCCGGGCTCGGGTTCCCGACGTCAGCCATAACCGGCGGCGTGCCGACGGCCCCATCGACGACGTAGCCATTGTGGTTCTCTTCGAGACGCCTGACAAACATAGGTTCCGCCTTGTCAACTGGCAGTGCCATCCAGTGTGTCTCGGAAGCGACAATCGGAGCATCAGCGCCGACTATGTCGGGGCATTCCGGCGGGCTGTCGTCGATCGAACGGGAGATGGCGCGTTCTACCTGAACGGCTGCTGCGGCGACCTCAACCCTGTCGGCCGAGGGCCCGAGGCGCGCATAGTGACCGGCGAGGCCCTCGCCGTCCAGGCGGTAGACGCGCACCCGCTTCGTCCCGCCTCCCTCAGCCCCGTTCGCGTGGCGTCGCGTGAGGTCGCGTTCCCCCTCCGGCGCGAGATCGATGTCGATTGGCTAGCCGACTACGCCACGGCGGAGCGCGCACGCCTCGACACCCTCCATGACACCCTCGCTCGGCGGGAGTGCGGCGCGATGATCGAGTGGGCAGAGGCCTTGCTGGCCGCGATCCGGTCCGGAGACCTGCCGGATGACCCCAGGGGTGAGATCACCGCCATACGCCTCGGCGACATCGCGATGGTCTTCCTGCCGTGCGAGGCCCTGTGCGCCATCGGGATGGCGCTCAAAGCTCATAAGGCCGTCCCTATCATCATGCCCGTCACTTGCACCGGCAGGGTGGTCGGGTACATCGGCACCCCTGAGGAGTTCGCGACGGGCGGCTACGAGCTGGACGTAGCCGCCCGCTACTATGGTCTGCTGCCGTTTGAGCCGGCCGCGGGGCAGGTGCTCCAGGATGCGGCCCTGGAACTGCTCACCGAGGTAGGTGGCTAGGCCCTAGCGCCTCCACTCAGATGTGAAGGTCCAGCGCCCAGCCGGAACCTCGAACACCCCATCTGTCCCCGCCGTGGCTCCACGGGGATTGTCACCGGGCACTCGCACGGTAGCCGTGGTGTTGGGCGGCACGGTCACGGTCAACTCGAAGACGTCGCCGGTGATGGCCCAACGTGACTCTATATCGCCATATGGCGACGTGTGCTTTGCGCCCGCCCAGGTGATGTCCCCTCCGGGCTCCGGCGCCACGAAGAAGCGCTTGAACCCTGGCGCATCGGGGTCTGGGCGGATCCCCGCCAGCCCTTCGTAGAACCACCGGCCGACTGATCCAAGGGCGAAGTGATTGCGCGAGTTCATGCCAGGGCCGGCCGTGTCGCTGTTCCACAGCTCCCAGACCGTCGTCGCCCCCTTGCTGACCATGTACCCCCACGAGGGGTAGGTCTCCTGGGTGGCCATTCGCGCGGCAACGTCGTAGGCGCCCATGCCAGAGAGAACCGGCAGCAGGCAGGACGTGCCAAGAAAGCCAGTGGTGGGATGGTAATCGTCCTCGGCGATCCGCTGAAGCAGGTTCGCCTCCACCCTGGGGCGCACGTCGTCCGGGACCAGACCAAGGTAGAGTGGCAGGACGTAGCTGGTCTGAGTGCCGCCAGGGTACGAGCCGGTCTCGGGATCGTAGTACGACGCATGGAAGGCGGCTTTGATGTCCTCTGCCAGGGCGGTGTACTCGGCTCGATCATCAGTCCTGCCCAGCACGCCCGCCATCTCCGCGAGCAGCCGCGTCGAGAAGTAGTAGTACGCCGCGCCGATCGGCTTCGCAGGGGAGCCCACGACAGCGATCCAGTCGCCGTATCCTTCGCGCTCGTAGAGATCTCCGGGGGCGCGTTGGCGCATGTATTCGACCCATGACCTCATCGACTCGTAGTTGCGCTCGATGATGGTCTCGTCGCCGTAGTAGAGCCAAACTACGTACGGCGTGAGGACCCCGGCGTCGCCCCACCCCGGAGCGGCGGGGCCACGAGGGCCTGAGGGCGCCACGTCGGTGAAGGCTCCCTCGGGCGTCATCGAGTCGGCCATGTCTGTGGTCCACTTCTCCATGAAGCCCTGCCAATCCATATTCCAGCAGGCCGTCTCCATGAAGATGAGCCCGTCGCCCATCCAGCCCAGCCGCTCGTCCCGCTGGGGGCAGTCCGTCGGCACGCTGTGCATGTTCGAGCGTTGGCCCCACTGGATGTTGTGTTGCACGGCGTTGATCACATCGCTCGAGCACGCGAACTCGCCCGTCCAAGGCGCATCCGTATGTGCAACTCGCGCAACCAACGTGTCTATCGTTGGCTCAGCGGGGAGCCCTGTCACCTCAGCATACCGGAAGCCCCGATAGGTGAACCGAGGCTCCCACACCTCCGTGCCGGCTCCGCTCAGGATGTACGTATCGGTTACCCTGGCGGAGCGATAGTTATCGGTATAGATGGTGCCGTCTGGATTGAGTTCCTCGGCGAAGCGGATCCTGACCTCGGCGCCTGCCGGACCCTCGACCGTCAGGCGTACCCAGCCCGGCAGATTCTGCGCAAAGTCGAACACATAGACGCCTTCTGCGGGCTCAGAGATCGTCTTCACAGGCAGCTCGTCGGTCACGCGGATCGACGGGCCCTCCTGCGCTACCAGCAGATCAACGGGATACCCCGTCGCCACCGCGCCGTCCCAGTCTGAGTCATCCAGGCCGGGTTCACTCCAGCCAGTGACCTCCAGTCGCGCATCGTAGGTCTCGCCGTGGTAGAAGCTGTCGAAGACCACCGGCGAGGGCTTCCAGCGCCAAGTCTCGTCCGTCCCGAGAGTGAACCTGTCGCCCGTCTCGGTCTCACACGCCAGGGCCAGGATCAAGCGCGGGGGACCCTTCCGCCAGTCCCCGGCCATCCCCTGGGCCCACCAGCCTCCGCCTAGGATCGCTCCGATAGCGTTCGGCCCTTCGCGAAGCAACGTGGTGACGTCGTAGGTCTGGTAATGGATGCGCTTGCCGTAGTGTGTCCAGCCGGGAGTGAAGTGGTCCTCCCCCACCCTCTGGCCGTTGATGTACAGTTCATAGAGCCCCAGACCGCTGACGTAGGCTCGAGCCCGATCGACGCCTGCCGGAAGCGTGAACTCACGCCTGAGCATGCACGAAGCAACGCCGTCGCCGCCAATGTCGCCCCATGGACCCGCCCCATAGGATGCGATCGCGTCGGCAGCCTGCCATTGACTGTCGTCGAAGCCCGGTTCCGTCCAGCCTCCCGTCAGCTGGTCGGAGGCGCGCCACGCGGCGTCCGTCGCTACCTGGAGCCGTTCACCATCGGCGAACACTATGCTCAGCAGAGCTATTGCGCCACACTCACCCGGGCCATCATTGACGACCTCCAGACCAATGGCATTCGCGCCCGGGACGAGGTGAGTCGAGACCTCGTGGGTGTCTAGGGTCTGCCACGTATCATCCCCGCCGACGTCAACGCCGTTGACATACAGCCTATAGATGTTGTCAACACTGGCCTGCACCTCGGCCCGCTCGATGGGCTGATCGGGCACAACGATCTCCGTGCGCAGGTACACGGTCTCCCGATCGCCCCGGGTCGTCGGGTGCCAGATCCACTCAGCCTCCCGAATGCTGGAGGACGACTCCTCCACTGGGGCGATCCACTCTCCTGCCCAGTTCTCTGGCGCCATGAGTCCTGTCTCGAACCAGACTGGCTCCGCCCAACCCGTGGGTTCACCATCCTGGTCCCATATCCGGACCGTCCAGTAGTAGCGGGTCATGGGCCGCAGGGGCGCGCCCGCGTACCGCACGCCCACGGACTCATCGGAGTCAACCCGCCCGGTGCTCCAGACGGGCGCACGGGCAGGTTGCGGGGTCCGTCCCACAACGAGATGGTAGGCCGTCTGCCGCGCCCCCTGGCGGGCATCGTCCATCCGCCACGAGAAGCGCGGGGCGTCAGTGTCAATGCCGAGTGGATTGACTGTGCCCTCGCACCGGAGGCCGGTTGGATCTGCCGCAAGTACTGGTTCGTACGGGATGAGTGCGCCAACGATCAGCGCCGCGACGAGCGCGAGTGCTCTGGACATGGAGGTGTACCTTCCTGTCGGGCCTTGATGCGGCCCAGGGTAACCGCAGCGTAGGCCAATCCGCAACGTGCCCCGGGCGTGCGGCCCCATAATGTAGTGGCTATGCTTGACGCCGCTCGGAAGCCGCAGGGGCTATTCCTCGAGTGGCCAAGCCATCACGGAGAAGAGCGCCAGGTTCTGCTGGGTCACGTCGAGCCGCGAGTGCTGAACGACCACGGGGGCCGAGGCGGTCAGACGCAGGGAGTACGGAGTATCCCGCGGCAGGAGGCTTCCATCGTGGTCGGTGGCCCGATCCATGCGGAAGTGCAGGGACCTCTCCGCTCCCACGGTGAAGCGGATGCCCTTGATGGGGTCGCGGTCCTCGAAGTAGACGTCTATCACGCACTCCACCTCCGCATCCCCATCGTTGAGGATGCAGACACTCTCATGTGAGAAGTAACCGGTGGGACCCGTGCAGCCCTCGGGGGTGCTTGCGAGGTATCCATCCGGGACGATCCACAGCTTGTGCCCATGTCCGTGTGCCATTACATGCTCCTCCGGCCCGCCGCTGAGCGCGCGGGCCCTCGATGTTGGATTCGATCACAGCTCTCTGAGGCGGATCCGCGTTCGGAGATCGTCCAAGGTCTCCTGCAGCTTCCCAGAGTCGACCAATGCCCTATGCTCATCGCTCAGCAGCGAGCGCGACGTAGTCAGCGAGACGGCCAAGAGCTCCATGTACCGAACGGTGTCCGGATCAGCCTTGCCCGGAGGGATGTAGTCGCTCACCGCCCAGTCCAGATCCTCCTGGCTGACGACGGAGCGGCCCTCCAAACCGGCCTGACGGCGCGCGGTGATCACGATCTCCCGCAGATCAGCTCCAGAGTAACCGCCCGTGCGCGCGACGGCATTGTCTAGGGTGGTGACCGCGTGATCCGTTCTGGTGTTCTTGAATGTGACCTCAAGGATCGCGCGCCGAGTTGGCTCGTCGGGCAGGAAGTAAGGCAGCTTCAGATCGAAGCGACCGGCGCGCAGGGTGGCCGCGTCGAGCAGGTCAGGCCGGTTCGTGGCCGCGCCGAACAGGATTTCCCCTTGGTGCGCGTCGTCAGACAAGAAGGCGTTGAACATGGCAAACACGCGCCGAGACACGCCGCTGTCGGAATCGGAACCCACTCGCCGTCCGTAAGTCTGGTCAAACTCGTCAACGAAGACGAATACAGGTGACAGCGCCTCCAGGTAATGGAACAGCTTCTCCAGGTTGGCCTCGGTCGCCCCCACGTACTTGTTGAAGATGTTCTTGATCTGCAGGAACGGGATGCCGCAGTCATGGGCGAAGCAGCTCATGGAGAACGTCTTGCCGCAGCCCGGGGGACCGAGGAGCATGATCCCCTTAGGCACGACCTCTGTGCGGCCCTGGCGCATCGCCTCGGCCGTACGCATCAGTAGGGCCTTCTGCTGATCCATCCCGCCGACGGCTTCGAGCCCAATCTTAGGCTGCACGAACTCCACCAGGTCGCCAAGCTCAGCCTCTATGGACTGCTTCTTCCACTTGGCCACCAACGCGTGATCCACGGTTGTGCGGGTATGGCGCGCATGTCGCAGGCAGTCAGCGATCTTCAGGCGAGAGAGGCCGTTGGTGATCTTGGCCAGCAGCTCAGGCGGCATATCCAGGCTGATGTCCCGCAGTTCCTCCCCCGGACCGAGCGCGGCTTGGGGGAACTCCTCGGCCGGGAGCGCCAGCAGGTACTGGATGTACCGCAGGCGCTCGGCCCTGTCCGGGAGAGGGACCTCCACGACCTGCACCCGGCTGGTACTTTCGAATACCTCCTGGTTGACCTCCGCCAGGGCGTCGGTCAGGAGGAACACGCAGTTGTTCTGTGCCAGGATCCGCGGGTCAACGGCCCAGCGACGAACCGTGATCAGCGCACGCTTCTCATCGTTCGTGAGGTACGCTGCCGCCTTCTGCGGAAGGAACTTCTCTACGTAATCTAGGATGGCGACAGCGTTGGCGCGCGTGACGAGCCACTCCTCGATCATCGGGATGGCCTCGCGCGGGTCGATGGGGATGCTGGGCGCCTTCAGGCCCTGCCGCCGGGCGTAGATCCCCGCGAACCTCTGAAAGTCCTCGCAATCCTGCTCGGTGGGCCAGGTGATGCCCTGGCTGAGATCGTAGTAGATGACCTTCTTGCCCGCGCAGAACGCACGGTAGAGGAAGTCGCGCATAGGAAGCCATCGATCGCCGAAGCGGACCACGTCCCGCTCGCCGTGGATGAGGAACTGCACCGCAGCCGACGCTTGGTAGACTGCGCGGATGTCCTCAGCCCACTCGGGCCATCGCATGGGACCGGATGCTGGCGGCTGGGGTTGTGAGGGAATGCCGGGGGTGTCCTCGGCCAAGGCCCGCTCCCATCTACAGGCGAAGGCGTAGCGCGCCTAGGGATTCTGCTCGGTCTCGGTCGGCGGGGTCTCGGCCACGGTCTCCTCGATCGGCTCCAGAGTCCGCTGGGCCACTTCCTCCGGCGGCTCCAGGCCCATCTGGCGCCGCATCTCGATGTACTCCCGCGCGGCGGCAGCCTCCTCGGCGTCGGCCTCGAGATCCATCATCTCGCCCTCGTATGAGTCCGACGCCAACTCGAGACGCGCGTCCGCTCGAGCCAGGTCCTCGTCGATGCGTGCCGTCATGCGCTCGAGGGTGTCATCCTGGTCGCCAACCTCGAAGCTGGAAAGCAAGCCGGCGATCTCCTGCTTCATCTGCGCCTGCTTGTGGCGAGCCAGCTGGCGCATGGCCTCGTTGATCTTCCGGTCCATCTCGCGCTTGTAGTGGTCCCGGGCGCGGCGAGCGGTGGCGGACGCCTTCGTCGCGGCCTCCAGGCTGCTCTGTAGCTCCACGAGCTTGGCCTGCTCGGTCTTCAGCTCGCGGGAGATGCCCATGAAGGCCTCCTGCTTGCCGAGTTCCGCAGCCTTGGCCTGTTGCGCCTGGTAGTCAGCGATCTTCTGCTCGCTTCGCTGGATCTGCATGCCGAGCTGCTTCTCGTACTTGATAACCTCGGCGGCCTTCACATTCAGCTCGGGCAGCTTCTGGCGCATGTCATCCATGAGTTGCCGGAGCACCAACTCGGGGTTTTCCATGCCTCTGATCATCCAACCGAACAGGGACCGGAATACCATCTTGAGGCGGTTCCACATGGGTGCAACACCTCTCCTGTGTCATATGGCGCGACCGTGAAGACCGACGCTGCCACCACTGTTCGAGGGCCCCAGGGGTAGGGCCTTCCGGCTCTTCATACGTTCGCGTGCGCGTTGACGCTACCGACCGGCCCATGTCTCGACGTCCGACACTCTGAGTGGTCGCACCCGACTTCCAGCGGCCCGCAGCGATCTACCTCGGCTGACTAACGAGCGAGCTGTCGCGCTCTGCGGAGGTTCCGAGCGTCATCGCCCTCACCCTCGATGGGCGTCTCGAGGATGTACGGGAGTCGGCGAAGGGCTGGATGGTGAAGCCATGCGCGAACACCATCGCGGCCCAACGCGCCCATCCCTAGGTGCTCATGCCGATCATGGTTCGACCCCATCGCCGTGCGAGAGTCGTTCAGGTGTACCACCCTCAAGCGTTCGAGGCCCATGTCGTCCGCAATCGGCGCGATCAAGGCGTCAATACCAGCTACGGTGCGGACGTCGTGCCCCGCCTGGAGGGAGTGCGCTGAGTCGACACAGAAGCCGATGCGGTCCGTATATCGGCAGTCCAAGGCGATCCGTACAAGCTCCGCAAAGTCCCGACCGATGACGCGGCCGCCGCCCGCGGAGTTCTCCAGCAAGAGCATCGGCGACGTGCCCTCAGCCCGTCGGAGGACCCGGTTCAGGCCGAGCGCACACTTCCGGCGAGCCTGCCAGTCAGGCAGGTTGCGCGCTGACCCGAGGTGGGTCACCACATACTCACAGCCAAGGCGGTCGGCCCTGAGGAGGTCCTCAGAGATTGCGTGGATGCCGCGGCTCCGTATCTCTTCGTCCTCGGACGCCAAGTTGATGAGGTAGATGGTATGGACGACGGCGGGTGCGATGCCGAACTCCGCCCTGGCGGCACGGAACTCGGCAACGGCCTCGTCGCTCAGCTCGCCGAATCCCCATGTCCGCGGGCTCGTGGTGAAGAGCTGCATGCAGTCGAGACCTAGCTCCGCGGCCCGCCGCACCGCCAGTGCCGGCCCACCCTGGGCGGAGACGTGGTAGCCGAACTTGGGCAGGTCCGATGACCTGCGTGCTCTACGCAAGGCTTCGCTCCTCGTCTCAGGCGCCGTCGCGGCCAAGCTTGCGCCCGCGCTCGACGAAGTACATCATCGTCTCGTAGTCCACCTCTGGGGGCTCGGAGTGATCCGAATGTAGAACGTAGCCCCCGCCGCCACGGACCACGGGCAGGATCTTCGCATCCATCTCCGCGTCGATGAGGGCCCGGTTGTTGCTGATCAGGCATCTCACGTCGACGCCCCCGTAGAACGACAGGCGATCACCGTACTTCGCGTAGAGTTCGCGGAGGTCCATCCCCGCCTTGACCTCCATGGCCTGAAGGCAATCCATGCCCGCCTCGATCAGCCCCGGAACCAGCGGCTCTACGAACCCGCACGAGTGCACGATGACCTTGCACCCGTTGTCGTGGGCGTACTCGAAGAGGCGGGTGTGAGCCGGCTGCAGGATGCCCGCGTACATGGCCGGCGACATGAAGGGCCGCTGCTTGAAGCCCATGTCCTCGTAGAAGAAGAAGCCATCCGGGGCTCCCTCCTCCGAGAAGAGCACCTCCAAGTGCTGGATAGTCAGGTCCGCGTAGGTGTCAGCCATATCGCGGACCCAGTCTGGGTCAAGGGCCATGCCCATGAGCATGTACTCATGGCCGCACAGCGGGTGCATCTGCTCGAAGGGGGCCACGCCACCCCAGCAGTAGAAGAGGTCCCGTTCTGCGGAATACTGTTTGGCCCATCGGTAGCTCTCGAAGGGGATCCTGCGCCTGTCGACGCCGAGCAGTTTTGGCTTCGCGAACTCCTCCCACGTCGCTCGGTCGCGCACGGTGAAGTTCACGTGCTCGGGCGTGCTATCGTGGAGCTTATGCGCTCGTAGGGTCGCACCGTTCCCGTCCAGACGGAGAATGGTCTCCTCCGTCTCCTCAATGGTGACGGCTTGGAAGTCCAGATCGACGACTGAGTTCAGCCAGCCGCCGCTGCGCAAGTCCTGGCCGAAATGCTCAGCCACGTCCTCATTGGGGCCAATATGCCCTTCGTCGCGCCAACGCTGCACCGTTGCGCCCCATGGGCTAACGGCCACGGCGGTCTGGTCCACTGGCCGGCGTTCGAGCGTCGCCTGCATGCGCTCGATGCTTGTCATCGACATGGAAACCCTCCTCATCGGCCCCTCGGAGGTTCGGCGACAGATCGGGCTAACCTGCCAGCGAGAGCCAGGTTGGAGTCGCCGCGGGGCTTGCGCGAGGCTGGTATGGTGGGTATACTCCCGTTTCGGCTCTTCCGGGCATCGTCCGGAACTGCGTGTATGGCGAGTATAGCGAGGTGGTTCACCGGATGCCCCTTACCGGCATGGCTCTGAAACGACAGAAGATCAACGACCGTAACCGCACGCGGCGACGTCCCCTGCGCAGTGAGGCGAAGACCCGTGTGCGCGGCGCCCGCGAGGCCATCGCCGCGGGTGACCGCGCCGAGGCAGAGAAGCGGCTCAAGGCTACCATCAAGCACCTGGACCGAGCGGCGTCCCGTGGCGCGATACATCGGCGCAACGCCGCGCGGCGCAAGTCGCGACTCCACAAGGCGTTCAACGCGGCTTTCGGCGACTGAGCCCGCGCTATGAATCCTGGCCGGCGGCCCGCTTGCCTGGTCTCAGTGACCTGAGCCAGCGGGCCGTCGCTATCTTCCTCAGACGCCACACCAGCCCCCTCACCCGCCACAGCACGCTCCTCAGTTCGGCAGCATCCGGCTCCTCGCGCCGGTAGCATGTGGCGGTGAGTTCAGTGACCAGATCGCTGGCCTCTTGCCATGTCTCGTCTGGCAGTGAGCCCCTTGCCGCTTCGACGTACTCCCGAGGCGTGGTGCCAGGGCTGCGCCACCCAGCCACGAGCTGCAGGCCGCGCACCAGTGACCGCAGCCCCGTCCCCGCCCCGCCTCCGCCACGACCCAGCGCGGGCCCATGCTTGCGCGTTTGGTACACCACGATGTACGCCAGAGGTATCAGCAGCGCGATGAGGAGCAGGTTCGTGTTGATCATCCTGCTGACGCCGGTCCACCATCTCTCCATCTGCTGCATGAACCGGGTGAGGGACGAACCACTAGCCTCGCGTTCCGCCTGCGGATCGAAGGTCACCCAACCCGCGGCAGGGACAAGCACCTCCACCCACGCATGCGCGTCCTTCTCACGCGAGAGCAGGTAGCCGGGCCGTAGGGGATCGGGCTCGGCCGCCATGTATCCAGTCACAAGCCGGGAGGGAACACCCACGAGTCGGCACAGGATGGCCATGGCGGAAGCGAAGTCGGTGCAGATGCCCTCGCGTCGCCGGGAGAGAAAGTCCGTGACCGCGTCCGCCTCGGGGTCGGGAGGAGTAGCGTCGAGGTTGTAGACGTACTCCATCTCGAGGAAGCGCTCGATGGCACGCGCCTTGCCGATCACCGACCGCTCTCCTTCGGTTATCTGCAGAGCTAGCGACATCAGCGGGAGGGCCTGAGGGGGCACCTGCAGGTAGTCGCTCTCGATGGCCCAGAGAGGGTAAGCTGCGGTTGACTCGTCGAGTATGGGCAGATCGCCAGGGCACTCGATTGATTGGACGCCGATGGTCATTCCGGCATCGAGCCCACCAGTCACAGCGACGACGCCGTCCATGTCGACGACCATCGTCAGGTGGCTGGGAACCGTCAGGTCGTAGGGGATGCCGGCGACGGGGACAGCTCCCCTCATAGGAACGTGGAGGAGGACCGCGTGGTCGAGCTCCACGCCGACGACCGGACGGCCCGGAACTTGCCCGCTGGCCACACTCTGGCTGCCCTGCCTCCACCAACGGCGCGGCGGGCGCGGGTTCGGCAGCCAGCCATCGCCGGTGTATCTCTGGTAGACGCGCCGTCGCAGCAGCATCGGATTGGCGCCTGTGACCGAGAGAACCGGCGCGGTCTGCAGGTTTGATCCAGGCACACCCAGGTCCAACTCGTTAGCGAAGTCGTCGTAGGCCCCGCGCGAGCTCCTATCGCTCTGGAAGAAGTAGCCTGTCAGCCACGGTCTCGCGAAGGCGGAGGGAATGATGGCCTGTAGCACGATCGCAAGGAAACCGCCACCGAGAGCGAGCAGCAGGAAGAGCGTGGATATGGAGAACATCATGTCGCGGACGCCAGGCAATACGACCGAGCGCTCCACCGGCGCTCCCAGGGGCCGACGCAGGAAGTTCGCGTAGGCCAGCAGCCCCAGGGCCGAGGCCAGGTAGAGCGCGAAACTGGCGGGCATCTCCACGTTCACGTTGAGTTGGCCGAACACCGCCATCGACGCGAGCTCAGGGAGTAGCAGGAAGATCAGGACGCCGGGGGCCGAGGCGAAGGTCTGGCCCGCGAGCGCGATCCACATCAGAATGCCGCCGAGGGCGTAGTCCCGATCCTGACGCATGTCCGGGGTGATCGCCGCGTCACGCAGCGGCGGGACAGCCAGCGTCAGCGCCAAGAGGGCGACGAGCATCACGCCGCTCAGCGCAAGCCGTCGTTCAACAGAGGGTACCCGCATTCGCACCGTGCGGCTGAATCCATGGGCGATGAGCAGGAAGGTCACCGAATACAGGGAGAACGGTCCATGGCGGAAGGTGACGGCCGCGACGATGACCGTCGCAAGGCAGGCCAAGGCCCCGAAGAACTGGACCGGCCCTGCGGCCCCTTCCACCCCAGCCAGGTCGTACACTCCTCGTGTCGGCGAGAGCTTCTTCATTGCGCCTGCTCCAGCAGCACCACGGGATCATCGCCGCGGGCGAACGTGAGCGCTCCGTTACGCCCACGCACCGGCTCCGTCCGCCGCGCCGCGCCACCCGCCGCATAGCTTGCCGCGTCTACGATGAGAGTGCGACTGCTGGTGCTGGCTAGGGCAGCGGCGGCCTGAGCACGCTTCAGAACCCCATCATTCCTGGCGGTGACGAGTATGATGTCCCCCTCGTGAGCAATCCGCGCGGTTCGACGCACCACCACATCCAGGGGTACGGTGCCGTCTCGGTCCACTAGGGCGAGCCTGTCCAGGACGACCTCGAGGCTGGCTATCCCTTCAGTAGGGACGAGCGAGTGATCCTCGGCCCCCTGGGCCACGACCCGCACGGGGATCGACTGCCGTATAGCGACCGCGGCCACGGTAGCGGCCAGAGAGACAGCCGTCTCGAAGGCATCGTCGTCGCCAACAGATGGGTACGAGGAGGCATCGAGATCGAGGTAGATCGTGACTGACCCCCGCTGCTGGCTCACGTACTCGATGACCGTGAACTCCTGGTGTCGCGCTGTGCTTGGCCAGTGGATTCGGCGGATCTCATCACCGGGGTGGTATTGACGCACCCCGTAAAAGTCCGTGGCGACCTCGCCATGGCTCGCGCCGTCGTCCAGAGCGTGGGAATCGTAGCTCTCTAGGTTGCTGGACTGGTTCTCGAGCCAGGGGATCCCTTTCACGGGATAGAGCTTCGGCCATGCTGTCACCATCAGATCCACGCTCGGCACCCGGACGGTGAACTCGAAGACACCCATGAAGTCCGTCGTGAGCACCCGAGCCCCGCTCACCGTGTACACGCCTCGGCTAACGGGCGTGAACCCAACATCCAGATGGGTCGCGGACTCGGGTCCGAGGGTGTCGGCCTGATCGATCTCGCTCTGCAACACAACCAGGCCGCGGGGCAGATCCAGACTAGCGCGACAGAGTGCGCGGGGTACCCGTCCCGCGTTATAGATGGCGATCCTGACCCAGGCTGGGTCGCCCGTATGAAGCTTGATCTCGCCAGAGGTCTGGACGGCGGCGCGCAGTGACCCGTCAACGCCTGAACTCAGCCAACGGGATAGCCAGGGGAGAGCTACCACAGTGATGGCGATGAAGTACATCTGCTCGAGGTCGTAGATCAGAGCGATGATGGACAAGACCCCGGCAGAGGCAGCCAGCCCCCAGTAGAGCATTGGGCTATCCCCTCCGATACGATGATTCTAGCATACCGGGGGTGAAGTCCCGTCAGCGCGCCGATACCTCGGGCACAGGGACATCCTCCAGCATCCCGGCCAGGAGACCGCGGACCCCATCCGACCCACCGCCGCCCGTGATGACGCGGTGGCCCAGGCATGCGACCGCTATGCCCTTGACGTCGTCGGGGATCACGTAGTCTCGCCCCTGCATCGCGGCGACGGCCTGGGCGGCATGCTGCAAGGCGAGCGATCCACGAGGCGACGCGCCCAGGATGACCTCGGGATGCGTGCGCGTAGCCTCCACGAGTCGAACGATGTACTCCTGAATCGCCGAGTCGATATGCACCTGGCGCACAGCGATTCGGGCCTCGATCATCTCCTCCGGACTCGTGACCGCCTCCACGGCCTCTATGGGGTGGGCCGTTCGCTGTCGCTTCAGGATCTCGACCTCGGCATCCCGCGAGGGATAGCCCACATCGATGCGGAGGAGGAAGCGGTCGAGCTGAGTCTCTGGCAGCGGATGGGTGCCGCGGAACTCGATGGGGTTCTCGGTAGCGATGACCAGGAATGGATCGGGCAGACGGTGACTCACTCCCTCCACCGTTACTTGGCGCTCATCCATCGACTCAAGAAGGGCCGACTGAAGCTTGGGAGTGGCCCGGTTGATCTCATCGGCGAGTAGGACGTTCGCGAAGACCGGCCCTGGGCGGAAGCTGAACTCCTGCGTCCGCTGATTATAGATTGAGATGCCGGTGATATCGGCCGGCAATAGGTCCGGAGTGAACTGGATGCGGTGGAACACGCCCCCGATGACCTTCGCCGTGCTGCGTGCGAGCATCGTCTTACCGACGCCAGGGATGTCCTCGATGAGGACATGTCCACCGGCCAGCAAGCCGACTAGCACGCGCCTGACGACATCCCCCTTGCCAATGATGACCCGCTCGATCTCGTCGGCCATACGGTTGGCCAGGACCGCCACGTCTTCGGGATGCACGTATTGCTCCTCGCTTCGAGAGAGGGCCCAACAGGCCCCGGAGTGGGAACGACCTCATTGTTGCAGGAATCGCGTGCCGAGGGAACTATATCAAACGTACATTCGCGTAACCACTGGCCGCGGCCAACGTGTCGTGTGGACATCAGGCTGGCGCTGATAACCGTGGGGCCAGGGAGGAGCACTATCACATGGATCCCCTCTCCGGACGACGCAAGGACGTACTGCAGGCTATCAGGGAGCACATCGCCGAGAAAGGCTTCCCGCCCAGCGTTCGCGAGATTGGCGAGCGCACGGGTCTGAGGTCGAGCTGCACCGTCCAGCGGCACATCGAGGTGCTCATCGAGAAGGGCTACCTCCGGCGGGACGGGAGCAAGGCGCGCACACTCGAAGTGGTGGGCGACTCCGTGCCGTCACGACAGGGGCGAGCCGTTCCCGTCGTTGGCTTGGTGGCGGCCGGTGCGCCGATCCTCGCGGAACAGGACATCGAAGGCTACATCACCATCGGCGAGGACCTGTTGGGCGATGAGGACACATTCGCCGTCAAGGTTCGGGGCCAGTCCATGATCGGCGCAGGCCTGGATGACGGGGATACCCTCGTCGTGCGCCGTCAGGCCCATGCCGAGGATGGCGACATCGTCGTCGCACTCGTCGATGGCGAGGAAGCCACCGTGAAGCGCTTCTTCCGCGACGACGGTCGCGTACGTCTGCAGCCCGAGAACCCGACCATGGAGGCATTGTACCCCGACGAGGTCGCCATTCTAGGCAAGGCCATCGTCTGCATCAAACAGCTTGAGCCGCGTCACCCTACTCGATAGCCGGCCCTTCGATCCGCTCGCCGCGTTGCTGTCGCGCCTGGTCGGCGGGGTCGAAGGTCCCGTAGAACAACGCATTGGTGTCCATCCAGGTCACCAGGCGCTCCGTGTCTTCGGCACTCAGGTCGACGTCGTAGTGGCCACCCTCGAGCAACTGCCAGAGCGCGCTACCTCGAGCGCCGAAGAAGTCCGGTGTGCTGAGAGGCTCGCTATTCGTTTCCTCGAAGCCAGCGGCGCCAGTCCAGGCGGAGAAGCTGACCCGCGGCGCGAGCTGGTTGTAGGACACGGAGAAGGCCCCCTCAGGCTCTCCCGTCAACCTCACTCCGCCGGCAGGCTCATCGGCTCCGTGGCAGCTAACGCAGTTGCGGTCCAGAACCGGCTGCACCAGTATGGGGTAGCTCAACGGCCTCGCGCCATCGGGGGCGGGGCGCAGCTTGGCGGGCTCGCGCCCTGTGGCGGCGAGACCGAGGTTGGGGGGCGCCTCGGTCCTGTCCTCGTGGCACCCGATACAGCCCAGGTTCTGCCCGGGCTGAAGGTACGTCACGCTCCGCATCACCTGAACCGCCAAGCCCCGGCTGTCCAAGGCCTGGAACGCCAGGGGAATCCCGGCAGGCGCTTCGAAGTAGGCGGAGCCATCGTCCGAGACGGGTACCGTGCCCAGCACCTGCTTGCCCGGCGAGGCGTTTGCCAGCCCCACCATGGGGTTGTTGGCCCCGGACGTGGACTTCGGCACTAGCTGGACGACCCTTAGCGCCGCGATCCGCTCATCGGGCAGTGCCACCGAGCTCCGGTTGATGTTCTGCACCAGGAAGGTCCCCGTGTCACCGCCAGATACTGATGGCACGAACTCCGCACCCACCGGCGGTGGCCGCAGACGTGACTGAATGGGGATGGGCCAGAGGCTCGATATCGCCAGGTCGCGATAGAGCAACTCCCGGTTTCCATTGGTATCCACGAGATACAGGCCGAACATCGTCGGTGAGTTCGCGTGCGGTTCACCAACAAGGGGCTCGAAGCTGTAGGACGCGAGGAAGAGATCCTCGGACAGCGGGTACGGCGAGCGGTAGCAATGCCCCGGCCACCTTTCCTGCTCCTCCGATGTCCTGATGCCGCATCCCACCGCGGTAGCCACCCACGTGCCGGAGACCACGGACTCACTCTCGGGGAAGGGGGTGTCCGGCGTTAGGCGCACGATGGGCTCGGGCCCGTCCACGCCCCGACGTGGGTCTACGAGGATGATGGATCCTGCCGTCATAGCATGGTGCGCCGCAGCCGTGGCCATGATGAGGTCGGAGCCCGGTACCGGCCGGGGCTCCCAGATTCCGACGGGGTTGAAAGTGTTATTGCCGTACAGGGCGCTGGGGTTGCCGCCGTCTGGATGGGTCCACCATAGCTGCTCGTAGTAGACCGCGTGCCGGTCGACGTAGTCCCAGCGGGTGTACGCGATCCGCCCGTCGTGAAGGACGACCGGATCCCACTCCTGCGTCTCGTGGAAGGACACGGGGCGTGCCATGCTCCCGTCGGGACCTGACCGTGTCAGGGTGTAGTTCTCGCAGCCGGGGGTGCCGCAGCGGTGCCATCCGAGCCGCCTCGTGGAGATGAACATGAGGTCCCCGCCGGGCAGGTACCGTGGGGCGAAGTCATCGAATGCGCCCTCGGTCAGCCTGCTCGGCACGCCTCCCGACAGTGGCATCTCATACAGGTGATAGTAGTGGCCCGGGCTACCGGCGAAGCTATCCGTCGGCGCCGAGTCGGTCTCGCAGAAGGCGAACAGGACTCGATCAGCGTCGTAGGAGACCTCGGGATGCAGGTAGCTTCCCAGAGGCATATGGCCGCCCGTTAGGTCGCGGCATGCCATGGAGCGGCCCGGCTCGGGCAGAACGAAGATCCCTCCCCCAGGGCGAGCATAGCGGCCGTAGTACTGGGTGAGCTGGTGACTGAACGCGGAAGGGACCCGCTTCGCAAATAGGATGGGCTCACGGGGCATGAGTGGGTGCGCCAACATGAGCGACCGCCGCGTCCAGTGGAGATCGAGCCAAGCACGCTCGGCGAGTGCTCCACCGCGGCTGCTCTCCGGGAGTCCCCTCCAGGCGTCCACTGCCTCACGCCAGTCCGCGAGCGCGGCCTTCGGGGCATCCGATCCACCCCGTAGGCCCTTCGCGAGCCGGTTGCCCCCCTCTACCAAGCGGTCACAGGCCTGCTCGTAGCTGACTGGCAAGCGTGGGGTGGCAATGCCATCCTGCATCCGCCAATCCCACTCGATAAGCAGCCGCTCCATGCCTTCCCGGAGGACCGGAGCCGCGGGCGGAGGGAGCACAAGGGGCGAAGGGCCAGATGGCGTCGGGGACATCGCGAGCGGCGGCAGGCCGGGGAGCACCAGCGCAAGCGAGCGTAGTTCAACGGCCGTAGCCCGCCCGTCGGCATGCAACTCGATCGTCACGGGCACCGCGTCCCCGGCGCCGATAGGCACGCGGATCACCCAGGCGGTGTCGGTGACCGACTCCACGGCCCCACCGCACGAGCCGCTGACGATCACACGGCCCGGCCCTCCCCACACCCTCCTGGCAGAGAACTCGATGGCGGCTCCATCGGGAATGCTGGCAAGATCCAGACCGATGGCCGCACTCTCGTCACCGTCGAGGACGGCCGCCACTGCCGGAGGCTCGGAGGACAGAAGCACCTGGGGGCCGTTCGCGCGCGCCGCCATGGCCAGGCCACACGTGCCATGCACCAGGTCGGGAGCGGGCTCTCCATCGAGCAGGAGCCTTGGTTCGCCCCAGGTGGGTACCCCGGACGCCAGCACCTCGACCTCGGCGAGCCCGCAGATCTGCGGCTCGATGTACCCGCTCAGGACTACGATGCGCACCGCGTCAAGTTCCATCGGCGAGCCGAGACGCACTTCCGTCCTGTGCTCGCTCACGTCGGGCAGGACGGCCTCCCCCACCCCCACCCACTCTCCCTCAAGGCGGCCCTCTACGCGCACTTCACGGCTGTGGTACATGCTGCCACCCCAGCTTGCCTGGTAGAGCACGATGCTGTGAACGATGCGGGTGGCACCCAGGTCGATGTTCAGGGAGCAAGGCAGCGCGACGGAGTCAGCGGCGAACCAGCCCACGGAGCCGTACCCAACGGTTCCGTCAATCGCCTTGGGGCCGCCGTAGAGGTCGCTGCACTGCGACTCTGCGGTCGCTGACGCGCCCAGCCGCGTCAGTGCGACGTCGGTCAGCACCGGCTCAGCCTCCGATGTGGATGCGAGGGCTGCCAGGATCGCTACGAGCAGGGGCCATGACACGGCGCGGCGATGGGTCGTCACAGTCAACCTCCATGGGCTGCTTGGTCTGCCCATGGTTTCGCGCGTTCGGTGGCCCGTCCTGCAGGGGTGGGGGCGCCCGATGCCGCCCTCGAGTCACTCGACGTCGAGCCGACGGAGTTCACCAGTCGCCATGTAGTGGACGCGCTCGGCGACGTTCACGATATGATCACCGATGCGCTCCAAGTAGCGCGCGACGAGCAGAAGCTGAGCGGCCTGGCGTACCCTGCTGGGGTCCGCTTCCATGTGCTGAATCAGTTGCTCGCGCACCAGTTTCCATCGCGCATCGACCTCGTGATCCATGCCCGCGCACTTGCGCGCCATGTCCTCATCCACGTCATCGAGAGCGGCCAAGGACATCCGACCCATGGCGGCACAGCTGTGGGCCATGGACGGAATGTCCTCGAGGGGCCAGAAGTAGTCCTCGCTGCTGAGCTTGCGAGCGACCTTGGCGATGTCTTTGGCGTAGTCGGCGATTCGTTCGAGATCCGTCGCGATGCGTGCTGACCCCATAATGATGCGGAGGTCTCTTGCGACTGGCGCCTGGAGCGCGAGCAGCGTAACGCAGTCCTCGTCCACCTTCTCGTCGAGGGCGTCGGCTAGGTTATCCCGCTTGCGAACCTGCTCCGCAAGGTCGTAGTCCTGATTGACGAGCGCCTCCGTTGCCCCTTCGAGCATCTCGATCGCGCATTCACCGAGTTGCCGCAGGGTCACTTTGAGTTGCGCCAGGTCGGCGCTGAAGAGGGATCTGCTGTTGGCAGCCATTGACCTCACCCGCCCTCTAGCCGAATCGGCCGCTCACGTACTTCTCTGTGCGCTCGTCCGCGGGGCTCTGGAACACCTTTCGAGTCGCATCGAACTCGACCAGCTCGCCCATTAGGAAGAACCCCGTCATGCTGGAGACTCGGGCGGCCTGCTGCATGTTGTGCGTGACGATGATGACCGTGTAGCTCTCCTTCAACTCGCCCATCAGGTCCTCGATGCGGAAGGTCGACTGCGGATCCAGCGCTGAACACGGCTCATCCATCAGGATGACCTCCGGCTTGACCGCGAGTGTCCGCGCAATGCACAGGCGCTGCTGCTGCCCTCCCGAGAGGTCGAATGCTGACTTTCGGAGCTTGTCCTTGACCTCCTCCCACAGCGCCGCGCGGCGTAGGGAGACCTCCACGATCTCGTTGAGCCGTGATCGCCTCCTGATGCCATGTATCCGAGGGCCGTAGGCCACGTTGTCATAGATGGACATCGGGAAGGGGTTCGGCTGCTGGAAGACCATCCCCACGCGCTTCCGCAGCGCCACTACATCGATCCGGGGGCCGTTGATGTCCGTCTCCCCGAGCAGCGCTCGCCCCTCGACGCGTACATCGGGGATCACATCATTCATCCGGTTGAAGCAGCGCAAGAAGGTCGACTTGCCGCAGCCGGACGGCCCGATCAGGGCGGTGATGTCCCTGTCTGGGATCGCCATCGTGACGCCCTTCAGGGCGTGAACGGGGCCGTAGTAGACGTGTAGGTCCTCACTGCGGACCCTACACCCCGTAGGTGGGCCAGCCACCTCGGCGCCAGCGCCATTGAGGCCATCGTCCACGGGACGCTGGGTCGTGGCGCTCAGGTAGTCCGCTATGGGCTCTTGGTATGGTGCGGTCACTTCAGTCTCCTCTGGGCTCGGTTCCTCAGCCAGATGGCTACAGCGTTCAGGGTGAGGAGCATGGCGAGGAGCACGAGAATGCCCGCCGCCGCGTTTGTCTGGAAGGTGATGCCGGTATCAGCCGCTCGATGGGGTCTCGAGACCCAGTTGTAGATCTGGATCGGCAGGGCCGTGAAGGGCGACTTGAGGCCAGTGGGGACAGTGCTGATATACCCAAAGGCGCCGATCATCACGATGGGCGCCGTCTCGCCGATGGCGCGGCTCAGGGCGAGTATCGTGCCGGTCATGATCCCAGGAAGGCTGAGGGGCAGCACCTGACGACGCACCGTCTGCCACTTCGTAGCACCCAGCGCCAGGGACGCATCGCGGACGTACGGCGGCACGGCCCTCAACGCTTCTCTGCTCGACATGATGACAACGGGCAACACCAGCAGGGACAGAGTCAGGCCGCCTGCGATCAGGCTTCGCTCCAGTTGGAAGGCTCGCACGAACACAGCCAGGCCGAGGAGGCCGTAGACGATGGACGGCACGCCCGCGAGATTCGAGATGTTCAGCTCGATGAAGCGTGAAAGCCATCCACGAGGAGCGTACTCCTCCAGATAGATCGCGGCCGCTACCCCTAGGGGGAAGCTCACACAGGCTGTGATAACCATCAAGTAGAGGCTTCCCACGAAGGCGGGCCAGATGCCAGCCTGCTCGGCCTTCCGTGACGGTAGGCTCTTCAGGAAGTCCATGCCGAGCCGTGGCCAGCCGTCGAGCACGATGTCCACGAGCAGCACGCCGAGCATCAGCAGTGCCGCACAGACCGTCGCGAGAGCGATGGCCTCGAAGCCCAGTTCCTTGATCCATCCGCGGCCTCGCGCGTTGCCCTGAATATCCGTGGCCGGCGGGGCGCCGACCTGCGGCCCTATCGACGGTTCACTCATCGGTAGGCCCTTTCATATCGGTTCCGCAGCGCCATGCTCACCCAGTTCAGCGTGAAAGTCATGATGAACAGCGTCAGTCCGACAGCGAAGATCGTGTGGTACTCCAAGGTGCCATGGGGGGTGTCCCCCATGCTGATCTGCACGATGTAGCCGGTCATGGTCTGTATGGGGACTCGCGGGTCCAGAGACAGCGTGGGTTGTGACCCCGCCGCAATCGCGACGATCATCGTCTCGCCAACCGCTCGGGATACCCCGAGGATGAAGGAAGCGGCGATCCCTGAAAGCGCGGCGGGGATCAGGGTCCTGAACACCATCTGCAGACGCGTCGAGCCCAGGGCGTAGGAGGCCTCTCGCAACCTCTGCGGCACGGCGTACAGCGCATCCTCCGACAGTGAGGCGACGAGCGGCAGCACCATCACCCCCATGACGAGTCCGGCCCCGAGGGCGTTGAAGCCCTTGAGGCCAGGGATAAACGTCTGCAGGGCCGGCGTCACGAAGCTGAGCGCGAAGTACCCGTAGACAACGGTGGGGACCCCGGCCAGGACCTCGAGAACGGGCTTCACCATCCGCCGAATGCGTGGTCGAGCGAACTCGCTGAGGTATACCGCGATCATCAGTCCCGCAGGCAACGCCACGGCCATGGCGATGGCCGTGACGAGCATCGTGCCCGCGACCAGGGGCAGGATGCCGAAGTGCTTCTGGGCGAAGAGCGGCGTCCACTCCCTGTCCGTGAGGAAGTCCTTGACCGATACCTCGCGGAAGAACGGAACGCTCTGCAACAGCAGCGCCAGAATGATGCCAATGGTTGTCGCGACGGAGAGCAGGGCGCACACCTGGAGACCACGCTCGATCAGCCACTCGAAGACGCCTCGGAGGGTGCGCCCCGCCCGTCGCTTCTCAATGGGTTGGTCCACTACTGGCCCAGCATCTCCTCGAGGGAGGCATCCGTGACGGAGCCCCGCCCCTCGAACATGGAACCGACGACTCTGTCAGCATAGCGGGCCCTGACGAGATCGTACACACTGTCAGGAAGGGGCACGTAGCCGACCTCCGTCGCCAGTTCCGCCGCGTTGTCGAGGTAGAAGCGGACGAAAGCGTCCACGGCCGGATCGGCCGCCGCTTCCACGTTCACGTAGATGAACAGGGGACGTGACAGCGGCCGGTACACGCCATTGATCACGTTGTCCTTGGTGGGCGCTTGTGGACCGTCGCCGTTGTCTGGGTTGCCGTCGTCTATGGCTACCGCTTTGACCAGGCCCTCATTCTGGGTCAGGTAGGCCATTCCGAAGAACCCTAGAGCGGCGGGATCGTTCGATACGCCTTGAACCAGCACGTTGTCATCCTCGCTGGCCTGGAAGTCGCCTCTGCTAGCGCCCTCCTCGCCGCAGACTGCCTCCGTGAAGTAGTCGTAGGTTCCCGAATCGACGCCGGGACCGTAGAGGCCCAGGGGCTCATCGGGGAAGCCGGGGCGGATCTGCGACCAGCTCTTCACGACATTCTGAGCTCCGGGTTCCCATGCGATACGCAGTTCGTCGATGGTTAGGGACTCAGCCCATGTGTTCTCCGGATGAACCACAACAGCGAGTGCGTCATAGGCCACGGGCAACTCGATGAACTCCACGCCAGCCGCCTTGGTCGCCTCCAGTTCCTCGGCCTTGATGGGGCGCGAGGCTCCGGCCAGCCCTATCTCCTTCGCGATGAGCTTCTTCATGCCCCCGCCAGTGCCCGAGAACGCCACAGCCACATGGACTTCGGGGTGCTCGATGCCGAACTCCTCCGCGACCGCCTCGGTGATGGGGAACACGGTGCTGGAACCGTCTACGCGCACCTCGCCACTGACGGCCCCTCCCGCGCCCGCTGCCGACGTCTCTCCGCCGCCCGCCGCAGATGTGGGGAGGTTCGCGCCGCCGCCGTCGCCCGACTTGGACGAGCAGCCTACCGTGAGTGCCAGCGCAAGACCCAGGAGGACCACTGTCGTACACAACACAAACGACCCGCTGTGCTTCATTGCCATCCGCCTTCTCCTAACGGATTGCCGCGTTGCCGCCTGTGGGGGCGGCGGGGCGCGTTAGCGTGGTACGCGCCCACAGGGGCGCATCCACCGGGATATGCATTTGTACACTATCCGCCGGTCGGCGGCAAGCAGCGTGAGTCGCGCTCTGCGGCGGGCGCGCATCCGGCGCCGAGACGGCTGGCAGGTCCAAACCGCCGGTAGGGCCTCGTCACCAGTGTAGGGAGCAAGTGTCAGAGGGGCTGGCTGGCCGCCGAGGCTTATCCGCCATCCGCCGGGGTCACTGGTCGCCGCGCCCAACTAGATCCCTCTGGGCCTGGCGGTCCAGGTCTCGCTCCCGGATGGCGTCACGCTTGTCGTGTAGCCGTTTCCCTCGGCACAACCCGACCTCGACCTTAGCTAGTCCGCGGCGGAAGTAGAGCTTCAGGGGGACGAGGGTGTACCCGCGCTGCTCCGTGGCCCTGCGCAGTCGTCGGATCTCGGATCGCTTCACCAGGAGCTTGCGGTCGCGGGTGGGGGCCGGGTTGCTGTCCCCTGCCTGAGGGTAGGGTTGCACGTACATCCCCACGAGCCAGACCTCGCCCGCGTCGATCTTCGCGTAGGCCTCAGAGAGGCTAGCATTGCCTGCGCGTATTGACTTGACTTCACACCCGCGTAGCACCAGGCCCGCTTCGATGGTGTCGTCAATGTGGTACTCGTGACGTGCGCGACGGTTCTGGATGGTCGGGGTGTGGGACCGCCCGGACATGTCCAATCACCCCTCCGGAGGTTCATGGGTATGGGCGGGACTGGTGGGTGGCCTCAGGGAAGCAACTCCACCCTGAGGCCACGCCCTGTGGCTGGGGCTACTACTCGCTCTCCTCCTGCGCCTCGCCGCCTTCGGTCTCCTCGCCCACCTCGCCAAGACCCTCACCCTCAGCCTCCTCCTCGGAGGGCTCTTCGACGAGCACCTGGGCGGCCCGAACGACCGTGGCAACCGCTGTCTCTGGATCGGTCAGGATCGTGACGCCTTTCGGGACCTCCAAGTCGGACACGTACAGGGACTTCTCGTAGGTTACCCCGCTTGCGTCTACCTCGATCACGGGGGGAATGTCCCCCGGCATACTCTCTACCTGCACCTCGACCGTCGGCTGCGTGAAGGCCTCTTCGGGCCCTAACTCGGCGGGCCGAGCCGTGATGACAACTTGGACGGAAACCTGAATCGGCTTCGTCATGTCAACGCGGAGAAAGTCGATGTTGTAGGGCTGTAAGCTGATAGGATGCCTGTGAATCTCCTTCAGCAGCACCGGCTCCTCGATGCCGCCCACCTGGAGGTAGATCACGGCGGTTCCGCGCATCTGCCGCTGCAGACCGTCGAAGTCACGCTCCCCCACCTTGACGGCCACCGAGTCGCGGTGAAGCCCGTAGACGATAGCCGGCAACTCCCCAGCCTTGCGCATTCTGCCCGCCGGGCCGCTCCCCAGCTCAGACTCGTCCCGTACCTTCGCTTCCAGCTCCAGTCTCGCCATGTCAGCCTCGACCTCCGCGGCATTCGGCCGCCGTTTTCCTCGGTTGCTCGCTAGCGTATGAGGCCACTCACGGAGCGGCCCTCGTGGATGCATCGGATCCCCGACGCCAAGAGAGGCGCTACCGACAGCACGTCAAGCTGCGGGAAGCGCTTCTCTGCCGGCACCGGAATGGTATCCGAGACAACCACTTTCTCGAAAGACGAGGCTGCCAGGCGCTTGGACGCGTGGCCAGAGAGCACCGCATGGGTGCCGAAGGCCATGACGCGCCCAGCGCCACGCTTCATGAGCGCGGACGCTCCCTCGACCATCGAACCACCGGTATCTATCATATCGTCGCGGAAAATGCAAAGCTTGCCTTCAACATCGCCGATGACTTCCATCGCCTCAGAGACGTTGGCCTGCTTCCTCCGCTTCGCCACGATCACGAGTTGGGTGCCCAGACGATCCGCGAACTGACGGGCCGCTGCTACGCCGCCGACGTCGGGACTCACGACGACGGCGTCGGTGCCCCCGTTCGTGAACACATGGGTGCGTGCATAGTCGGCGAACAAGCCTCCCACGCTCAGCTGATCCACCGGAATGTTGAAGAAACCCATGATTTGATCGGCGTGGAGCTCGACCGACAGGATCCTGGACGCCCCCGCGGTTACGAGCATATCGGCGATGAGTTTCGCCGCGATCGGCTCGCGCGGCCCGCATTTGCGGTCCTGCCGCCCATAACCGTAGTAAGGGATAACGCAGGTGATCCGCGACGCCGAGGCTCTCCGACAGGCGTCCAGCATAATCAGCAGCTCGACGAGATGATCGTTCGTCGGAGAGCACGTGGGCTGCACGATGAACACATCGCGGCCCCTCACCGACTCCTTGATAGTGATTCTGCACTCGCCATCGGAGAAACGGCGAACATCCGCGTCGCCCAGAGGAATGCCCAGGCAGTCCGCGATGTCTCCGGCTAGTTTACGGTTGGCGTTGCCCGTGAACAGCTTCATCAGGGGATCGCTCCAGGCCCCGCATGATAGCACGGCGCCGCCGGGCCGGACAAGCTCGGCTGAGGGCGTGCACGCCCGCCGAAGTTCGAAGCAGGGGAGGACGGTACCCGTCAGGGCAGAATAGGTGCCTCTGGTTTTCGGTAGGTGCATGTGCCTGCGAGGCACGGGAACGGGCACCTGCTCTCCACCCATGGAAGTTAGGTCGACGCGTATGCAAGAGTTTCGGGTCCTAATGGGTCACGACACACCTGGCTACGCCTCTATAGGTGTCTACCGCGACCATGGCGGGTATGAGGCCCTGCGCAAGGCCCTTCATCAGATGACTCCTACGGAAGTGACCGATGAGGTCTACTGGTCCGGCCTGCGGGGGCGCGGAGGCGCCGGCTTCTGCACAGGCATGAAGTGGCGCTTCATTGACCGGTCATCGCCCGTTCCGAAGTATGTCGTCGTGAATGCTGATGAAGGCGAACCCGGCACGTTCAAAGACCGGTTCATCATGGAGCATGTGCCGCACCGTGTTATTGAAGGCATCCTGATCGCCTGCCACGCGGTGGGCGCGGCCAAGGCCTACATCTACTTACGCGGCGAGCTCGCCTTGTGCCGCGAGCGGCTTCTGACGGCGATCGAGGAGGCCCGCAGGGCGGGGCTCCTCGGCGCCAGCGTCCTAGGCTCGGATTTCGACGTCGATATCGCTCTACACCGCGGCGCCGGCGCGTACATCTGCGGCGAGGAGACGGCCCTCCTGGACTCGCTAGAGGGTCGGCGTGCTCAGCCCCGCCTCAAGCCGCCGTTTCCAGCCCAGGCTGGCCTCTACGGCTGCCCGACCGTGGTCAATAACATAGAGACCCTCGCGAACGTACCACTGATTGTTGAGCATGGCGCCGAATGGTACCGCTCCGTCGGAGCGCCGAATCCCGCCGTAGACGCCGCCGCACGAACCGGTGGTCCCCCGTCGGGCTTCGGTCCCGACAGTCCTGGAACCCGCGTGTTCAGCGTGTCGGGCAAACTCAACAATCCAGGGGTCTTCGAGGTGCCCATGGGTACCCCCATGTCGGCATTGTTCGGCCTCGCCGGCGGTCTGCGGGAAGGCCTCGAGCTTCGTGCCGTCATCCCGGGTGGCTCCTCCGCGCCCATGATCGGGCCCGAGCACTTCGAGATCCCCCTGACGTTCCAAACGCTGGCCGATGCGGGCTCCATGCTGGGCAGTGGGGCGGTCGTTTTCATCGACGACCAGACCTGTCCCGTCGACCTCGCACTGAATCTCGTCGAGTTCTACGAGCACGAGTCCTGCGGCAAGTGCACTCCATGTCGCGAGGGAGGCCAGTGGATGCGGAAGGTCATCCAGCGGATCGCCCACGGACAGTGCCGAGAGGGTGACCTCGAGCTCGTGCGCCACGTCTCCGATGGTATCAAGGGCAAGTGCTTCTGTGCGCTGGGGGAGAGTATTCCGGCTCCGGTGAACAGCTCGCTCGCGCTATTCCCCGAGCATTGGCAGTACCACATTGAGCATGGCTCCTGCCCCATCGGCGCGAAGGAGTACAGCCATGTCGGCTAACAGCATGGTGAAGCTGACGATCGATGGGCAGGAGCTCACCGTCCCCAAGGGCACCCGCGTGATGCCCGCCGCCGACTCTATCGGTATCCACATTCCCCGCTTCTGCTACCACGGATCGCTATCCGTGCTCGGCGCCTGCCGCGTATGCCTGGTCCAAGCATTCAACCCCGTTATCGATCGCGCGACAGGCGAGCCGGTGAAGGACGACGAGACGGGCGAGCCCGTCTACCGAGAGATGCCGACCCTGCAAACCTCCTGCACCCTGGAATGCACCGAGGGCATGAAGATCGTCACCGATTCCGAGAAGGTGCTCCAGGGGCGAGCGAACATTATTGAGTTCATCCTCGCCAATCACCCGCTCAACTGCCCCATCTGCGACAAGGGCGGCGAGTGCGAACTCCAGGAAATGACGATGCTGTGCGGCCCCGGTCGCCAGCTCTTCACGGAGTCTCGCCTGAACCAGGACAAAGCACGGCGCATCGGCGCCTCCATCGTGCTCGATCAGGAGCGCTGCATCGTCTGCTACCGTTGTACTCGCTTCCTCTCGGAGTGGGCCTCCGAACAGGTCTTCGAGTTCCATGAACGCGGTGGGCACAGCGTCATCGAGCCCGCCCTGAAGGAGCCTATAGGGAAGGCGCGCTTCGCGGGCAACACGATCGACCTCTGCCCCGTCGGCGCGCTGACCAGTGAGTACTTCCGATTCTCTGCGCGCCCGTGGGAACTGGCGGACACCCCCGGGGTGTGCCCGCACTGCGCGGTGGGATGCAGCCTGACCCTAGGGGGACGGCTCGGAACCCTCTGCCGCGTGCAGCCTCGCACGAACTACTACGTCAACGACAACTGGATCTGTGATCGCGGTCGGTATGACTACGCCTGGGTGCAGGATGACCGTCTGGTTGCGCCCGAGGTGGACGGTGTCCGGGTGCCATGGGAGACGGCGGTCGAGCGGACCGTGTCGGCCCTCGCCGACATCGAGAGCATCGCCGCGGTGGTCGACCCGGCAACGCCCTGCGAGACGGGCTTCCTGCTCCAACGGTTCATGAGTGATGGCCTGAAGGCCTCGAGCATCTACGTGGAGGACGACTTCGATCTCGCGGGGCCCTTCCCTGGGACCATCATGGACCTCATGTACTCCGACCCGGTGATACTGGTCTCGGCCAACATCCTCGAGGATCAGCCGATCCTGTGGCTCCGCCTGAACCGCCGGGCCTTGGAGGGCAAACTGAGTATGGTTGCCATCGGGGCTCCCGATTGGGCGCCGGACCTCAAGCGCCTCGCGACGGACCATGCGGATCTCCAGCCAGGGCAGGCGGTGGCGTTCCTGAACGGTATGGCCGATCTGGTGGCCTCCGCGGACGCGAGCACACTCACGCGGGTATCCACCGAGACCGGCATCCCAGCCGAGTGGTTGCGAGGGCTGGTGGAGCGCATCAGTGCCGCCAAGCGGCCGGCGCTGATCGTGGGGGCCTTGCCCACAGGTGAGTACGCTCCTGCGCGAAGCGCGCTGGACAGGCTCACCCGGTCACTCCAGGCAGACCGGAAGATGCCCGTGAAGGCTGGCATTCTGGTGGGCGGGGCCAACTCTAGGGGGCTGCGTCTCGTCGGCTGCTCCCCGCGCGCAGACGCACGCGGTTCGGGTGAGACACGGCCCTGGCGGCAGGCTCTGCTTGCGGGAGACCTCAACGCTCTGATCGTGGTTGGCGGCGATCCCCTATGCGACGCCTCGCCTGAACTCGTGGAGGCCGTTCGCGGACTCTCCAGCCTTGTGTACCTGGGAACCAACCGCAATGCCACATCCGAGCTCGCCACGGTGAAGCTCGCCTCGGCATCTTTCGCTGAGGAGCCGTTCACCTTCGTGAACTTCGAGGGACGACTCCAGCAGTCGATCCCCACAAACGAACCTATTGAATGCACGATGCCGGGTCTGCGAGTAGTTGGGCGGCTGTGTGCGGCCCTTGGGCTGTGGCACGGCGAACTCACCGCAGACGCAGTCCGACGGTCTATGGCCGAGACGGCGGAGACGCTGCGACCATGGGCAGCTCCCATCGGGGAGCAGGGAGAGATGATAGCCTCGTAGGGCCATCTAACGCGGGCCCCGACGGATTGTGAGCATTGATCGAATGTTGGCCGAAAAGGTGCCAATGTGTTGATCGAGATCCTCATCATGCTTGCGAAGGTAATCGTGGCCACCCTGTTCGTGGTCGCGGGCGTCGTCCCAGTGATGATCTGGGCCGAACGGCGAGTGGTTGCCAGACTCCAGCAGCGCTACGGGCCGAACCGCTGCGGGCCTCTCGGGCTCTTCCAGCCTTTTGCCGATGCCATCAAGCTCGCGATGAAGGAGACCATCGCGCCGCTGAGTGCCGACCGCGGGCTCTATCTGCTCGCGCCGGCCCTCATGGCGGTGCCGGCCTTCATGGGGATGCTGCTCATCCCGTATTCTATCGGCCCGCATGGCTACGTGACCCGGCTCTCCGTGGGGCTATTGCTGGTTCTGGCCATCTCCAGCGTTCAAGTGTATGGTCTATTCCTCAGCGGCTGGTCATCGAACTCGAAGTACCCAGTGATGGGATCGCTCCGGTCGGCGGCGCAGATGGTCAGCTACGAGCTTTCTCTGGCCACCGTGGCCCTGATCCCAGCGCTGCTTGCCGGCTCACTCGATATGGTTGAGATCGTGAACAACCAGAGGGGCGGCGTACTGAACTGGCACGCCATGCACTACTTCCCTCTGGGGCTCCTGCCCTTCGTCATGATGGTGATCATCGCCCACGCGGAGACGAACCGGAGCCCGTTCGACCTGCCGGAGGCCGAGTCGGAGCTGGTGGGCGGCTACCACACCGAGTACTCGAGCATGAAGTTCGCGACGTTCTTCATGGCGGAGTATGCCGCCATGTGGAACATCGCGGCGCTCACGGTGGCGCTCTACCTAGGCGGCTGGGGAGGCCCCGGAGTCGAGGATCTCTATAGCAGCAGCCCAGTCCTGGGGTTCATACTGGGTTGCGCCTACTTCCTAATAAAGACAGCCGCGTTCATGGTCTTCTTCGTATGGGTCAGGGGCACTCTGCCCAGGCTGCGGTACGATCAACTCATGAGCTTCGGCTGGAAAGGCCTACTGCCGGCGGCACTGGGCGTGACCCTCCTGATGGGCGCGCTCAAGACCTTCCTGCGGTAGCAGCCCGGCGGATTCGCTGGGACTAGGACAGAGGACGTTGCACTGATGGGTATCTTGCAGGATGTCTGGGCTGTCGCTGGCGGCTTTGCCACAACGCTGAAGTACGCGTTGCGTAAGCCCACGACGATCCAGTACCCCGAGGAGCGGCCGGTTCACGGGTCTCGCGTCCGTGGCATCCACTACCTCGCGCGAGGCACGGATGGCAAGGAGCTGTGCGTGGGCTGTTCCCTCTGTGCCGCCGCGTGCCCAAGCGGCGCCATCACGGTCATCCCAGAGGAGACCACCGAGGCGAACCCGGTGAACACGACAGAGCGGCACGCTGCGGTCTATGACATCGACATGTACCGGTGCATCTACTGCGGATTCTGCGTCCTCGCCTGTCCGGAGGACGCTATCCGCATGACCCGGAACTACGATCTGGCGCTTTACTCCCGGACGGGCATGGTGTTCACCAAGGAGATGCTGCTCGAGAACGCCTACGGGGCGGCCCAGGATCCGTCCGCCTGGATGTATGACTGCAACCACAAGTGGGGCCCCATCGAGAACCGCGAGGCCGAGGACTTCGCGAACCCCAGGAGCCACTAAGCCGGAAGGACATCGGAGGAGCGGCGCGTTCATGAGTCTAGTTGAGTGGGCGTCAGCCCCCCAATTCGTCATCGTCACTATCGCCTCGCTGCTGGCTGTTGTGAGCGCGATGATGATGGTCACGCGACGGGACGTGGTCCGTGGGGCGCTGTGGCTGGTTATGACACTGATCGCGGTCGCGGTGCTGTTTGTCACCTTGGCGGCCGACCTGATCGCCGTCGTCCAGGTGCTCGTCTACGTCGGCGCCGTGGTAGTGCTCTTCCTTTTCGTCATCATGCTGCTCGCCGCTGGTAAGGAGCCTGCCTCCCTCAGGAACGCCGGTCCTGGCAGATGGGCGAGCGTGGCAGTGGCCTTCGGCCTCCTCTGTCTATTCGTCGCGGCGGGTTTCTCGGGCGATCTTCCCCAGCTCCAATGGGGGCAAGCACCTACCGCGCCTCCGCCAGCAAGACCCTCGCCGACCCAGGGCGATGTGATCGCGTCGGCCCACCCCTTTGGCAGCCCCGCGAACGTGGGCCAAGCGCTCTTCTCTGCCGAGAACGTGCTAACCCTGGAGGTCATATCCATACTGTTGATCGCCGCGATGGTCGGAGTGATGGTTTTGGCTAAGGGCCTCCGATACGATAGCCAGGCCGGGGACACGGAAGGGGAGCGTGAGGCGTAGGATGCAGTTCGTGCCCCTGCAGGTGTATATCCTCGTAGCCGCTCTTCTCTTCACCATCGGCGCCGCAGGCTTCTGCACCCGCCGCAATGTGCTCGTGATGCTCATGTGCGTTGAACTCATGCTGACCTCGGCGTCGCTGGTGTTCGTCGCCGCCGCCCGGGCTCACACCGATGTGAACGGCCAGGTGATCGCGCTCTTCCTGATAGCCCTCGCCGCCGTTGAGGTAGCCGTTGGGCTGGCTCTGGTTGTTGCGGTGTTCCATAACCGACGGTCCGTAGACGTCGACACTATGTCCGATCTGAAGGGATAGGCGGGCTTTGTCTCCCCTGGATACCCTCTGGCTTGTGCTGCTGGGCCCGGCCCTGGGCGCGCTCATCAACGGGCTCTGGCCTCAGCGGCTCCGTGGCCGGGTGACTCACGGCGTGATCGCCTGCGTGGCCGCCGGTTTCGCCTTTGTGGTTGCCATACTGCAGCACATCGCACTCGGTGCCAGCGGCCAGGAGATCGTCCGGGCGTCCTACTTCACCTGGATCCAAGCCGGTAACCTAACGGTGGATTTCGCCCTGCGTCTGGATCCGCTCTCCAGTGTCATGTGCCTGACTGTTACCGGCGTCGGGTTCCTGATCCACGTCTACAGTCTCGGGTACATGGCCCACGACCGGGACTACGTGCGGTTCTTCACCAACATGAACCTGTTTCTTACCGCGATGCTCATCCTCGTGACCGCGTCGAATCTCCCACTCATGTTCGTGGGTTGGGAGGGCGTGGGGCTGTGCTCCTACTTGCTCATCGGCTTCTGGCATCGTCGGGAGAGCGCCTCACGAGCGGGCTTCAAGGCCTTTGCCGTGAACCGCATCGGTGATGCGGGCTTCCTTGTCGCGATGTTCTGGTGCTGGAAGGTGTTCGCGACCCTTGAATTCCACGAGATCTTCGAGCGCCTGGAGCTCGCCACGGCGGTCGATGTCCGGTGGATCACCCTGTTGCTCTTCGTGGGCGCTACGGGTAAGTCCGCGCAGTTGCCCCTCTACGTCTGGTTGCCCGACGCCATGGAGGGCCCGACCCCGGTTTCCGCTCTGATTCACGCCGCGACCATGGTGACCGCCGGCGTCTACTTGGTCGTGCGCATGCATCCTCTCTTTCACCACCCCGAGTCGGCGGGTGTGCTTGTCGCGTGGGTTGGAGCCTTGACGGCCATCTTCGCGGCCACTATCGCTGTTGGCCAACGGGACATCAAGCGTGTGCTGGCCTACTCGACCGTCAGTCAACTCGGATACATGTTCCTCGCGGCGGGGATCGGCGCGTACGTCGCGGCCATCTTCCACCTGGTCACCCATGCCTTCTTCAAGGCTTGCCTGTTCCTCGGCTCCGGCAGCGTGATCCATGCCTGCCACGAGGAGCAGGACATCATGAATATGGGTGGCCTGAAGGACAAGATGCGCACCACCCATTGGACCTTTCTCGCCGCGACCTTGGCCATCGCAGGGGTATTCCCACTGGCCGGGTTCTTCTCGAAAGACGAGATCCTTGCCCATGCCTTCCAGGCGAACCGTGGGCTCTATGTGATAGGGATCGCCTGCGCCCTCCTAACTGCCTTCTACATGGGGCGCGTGCTGTTCCTCACGTTCTACAGCGGACGCCGCATGCGGGACCAGGCCTGGGAGAAGGTCCATGAGTCGCCACCGAGCATGACCTTCGCGCTGGTCGTGCTTGCGGTGCTGGCGGTGTTCGGAGGGCTGCTCGGCCTGCCGGCTGGCCTCGGCCTGCCCCACTTCCTAGCGGGATACCTCGCGCCGCTTCTTCCGGACGCCCACGGCGCGGCCCACATGCCCGCTAGGCTCGAACTGGCACTGATGGGCATCTCTCTCGCCTTGGCTATCGGAGGCTTGTTCGCGGCGGCCAGCCTGTTCAGGGTGCGAGGGGCACAGGGCGAGGAGCGACTGCGGAAGGCCCTCGGCGGAGTCCACACGCTGCTGGCCAACAAGTGGTACGTGGACGAGGTCTACGCCGCCGTTGTCGTGTCGCCCCTGTCGAGATTGGCACAGGCGGTGAGCGACCGATTCGACCCCCGTGTTGTCGACGGACTCGTGAACGGAGTGGCGGCGGCAGTGGGTTGGGGATCGGAGAGGCAGACCCGCACGCAGACGGGCCGTATTCGCGACTATGTGTTGGTTATACTCACCGGCGCATTCCTGCTCGTGCTTGGTCTTATCGCCCTGGGGCGGTAACAGAGAGAATCGGGGGATATACAGCACGCCATGGGACTCGAGCACATGCCATGGTTGACCATCACGATCTTCCTGCCGACTGTGGGAGCGGCGCTCCTCACGGTCCTTCGCAGGTCCGGCGGCCAGGGCGCTCGGGTTATCAGCCTAGCGTTCACCATCCTCACCGCGGTGCTCTCGGTGGCTCTCGCCATAGGGTTCAATGGGGCCTCTCCCGACTACCAACTCGAGGACCCCAAGGTGCCGTGGGTCCCAGCCCTGGGTATCAACTTCCACGTCGCTCTGGATGGCATCAGCCTATGGCTGTTCCTCCTGACCACATTCCTCTCGGTGATCGCCGTTCTCGGCTCCTGGACAAGTATCACCAAGCACGATTCAGCCTTCTTCATCTGCCTCCTGCTGCTCGAGACGGCGATGCTCGGGGTCTTCGCCGCCATCGATCTCGTGCTCTTCTACGTCTTCTGGGAGGCGATGCTGATACCGATGTACCTCATCATCGGTGTCTGGGGTGGCGCGCGACGCCTCTACGCGGCGATCAAGTTCTTCCTTTACACCTTCGTCGGTGGAGTCCTGATGCTCGCCGGCATCATCATTCTGTACTTCGCCCTGCCCGAGCCCGACCGCACGTTCTCGATCCCTGAACTGCTCGCGAGGGCGCCCCAGCTAGACGGGTCACTCCAGCTCACGCTGTTCGTGTTGTTCGGCCTGGGGTTCGCCATCAAGGTGCCGCTCTTCCCCTTCCACACATGGCTGCCCGATGCTCACGTGGAGGCGCCGACGTCGGGAAGCATCATCCTCGCCGGCGTCCTCCTGAAGATGGGCGCCTACGGTTTCCTGCGCCTCTGCATCGGCTTCTTCCCTGTGGGCACGGAGGTCTTCGGGCCGGTCCTGATGTGGCTCGCGGTGATCGGCATCATCTACGGCGGCGCTGCGGCGATGTGGCAGACGGACATGAAGCGGCTCATCGCCTACTCAAGCGTCTCTCACCTAGGCTTCGTGATGCTGGGCCTCTTCGCCCTCAACCCCATGGGCATCCAGGGCGCCGTGCTCCAGATGGTCAACCACGGCCTATCCACAGGCGCGCTCTTCCTGCTCGTGGGGATGATCTACGAGCGCCGGCACAGCCGGATGATCGCGGACTACGGCGGTCTGTGGGAGGAGGTGCCCGTCTACTCCCGGATCTTCCTCGTGGTGGCCCTTTCCTCCATCGGCCTGCCGGGTCTGAACGGCTTCGTAGGTGAGTTGCTGACCCTCATGGGCACGTTCACTTCGGCCTGGGTCCAGGCGCAGCTGTGGGCCATCCTGGGATGCCTCGGCGTGATCATCTCCGCATGCTACCTGCTCTGGATGTACAAACGCGTCTTCTACGGCGAGCCCAAACCTCACAGGGATGGCCCGATGAAGGACATCAACACGATCGAGGCGACGGCCGCCGTCATGCTCCTGGCGGGCATCGTCTGGCTTGGAGTCTACCCGGCCCCGGTACTTCGGAGCATCAAGCCAGCCGCCGTGGCGGTAGTCAACCGCTTTGAGGTCAGCCGGGGTAACGTACCGCGGACTAAGCCCTTCGCCGACCTGGCCCCGGATGTGGCGCCTCTTGGCGGAACCGAACTGCCTGCGGTTTTTTCGGAGGACGATGAGCAATGAGCGGCTTCGAGATCGTACAACCTTCAGACCTCGGAGCCGTGCTGCTCATCCTGATCATGGTCCTCTTCGGCCTTGCTTCCTTGCTCGTCGGCAGCCTGTTCCGCCAAGGCACGGGGATGTCGGCATGGATCTCAGCGGTGGGGTTCATCCTGACCGGAACGGTTTGCGCGATATCCCTTGGGCGGGGCGAACGGGCCGAGGGCTTCGCCTCCGGCTATGTGCTCGATGACCTCACCTACGGGCTCGTGCTCCCGTGCGCCGTCGCTGGCCTGCTGTCGATCCTGCTGTCATTACGCTACCTGCAGTCTCTGAAGCATGGCGCCGGCGAGTTCTGCGGCCTGATGGCCCTGGCTACGGCCGGCATGGCCGTGATGGCCGGAGCCCAGGATCTCGTCGTGGGCTTCTTCGGCGTCGAGCTGCTATCGGTGCCGCTGTACATCATGGCCGCTTACTCCCGTCGCGACCGGCTCTCAAACGAGGCGGGCCTCAAGTACCTCATGATCGGTAGCGTCTCGAGCGCGATCCTGGTGTTCGGGATCGCCCTGTCCTACGCCGCTCTAGGCACAACGAACATCATCGCCATGGCCGATGGTCGCCTCGCGGCGGGGGCCGCTCTGGCCGAGAGCCCCTTCACGTCGGTAACGGCGCTCGTCGGCCTGGGGCTGATCATCGTTGGCCTCGGCTTCAAAGCGGCCCTGGTCCCCTTCCACATGTGGTGCCCCGACGTCTACCAGGGCGCCCCCACGCCGGTTACGACGTTCTTCTCAGTTGGGCCGAAGGTCGCCACGGTCGGCCTGCTCTACCGGGTGCTGCTGGTCGGGTTCGGCGGACTGGCGGAGTGGTGGGCGCCGGTGCTCGGGGTTGTGGCGGTCCTTACGATGACGGTTGGCAACCTGGGCGCGCTGCTCCAGCCACAGGGCAAGCGCATGCTCGCCTACTCGGGCATCGCCCATGCGGGGTACATGCTGCTGGCGGTCATCGGCGCTGGCGTCCTGTATGCGAAGGGCTCCGACGACTGGGCCGCGGCGTCCGTCGCCATCGTCTTCTACGGCTTGTCCTACTCCTTCATGAACCTCGGCGCATTCGCGGCCATCTCGCAGCTGGGCCCCAGCGACCTCGGAGACGTCGACCTCGATCGCCTGAAGGGCCTGCACGTCCATCGACCCTTCGCTGCAGCCGGCCTGACGCTGTTCATGATCTCCCTGACAGGAATTCCCATTACCGCCGGCTTCTGGGGCAAGCTGAGTGTGTTTTCAGCGGCCCTCAGCAGCGGGGCGGGCTGGGTATGGGCTATCGTGATCATAGCCGCGATCAATAGCGCCATCTCGGCCTACTACTACCTCCGGCCGGTGGCCTACAGCTACATGTGGGAGCCCGAGGCGGGAGAGAGCGGGGAGACCTGGATACCGACCCAGAGCGGCAGTTGGGTGATGGCTGCGGCGGGGATCGGAGTCCTAGGGTTGGCTCTCTTGCCCGCCGTCATCCTCAACGCGGCGGACGCGATCGGGCAGTCGCTGCTGCCGCCGCCCTAGACGGAGTCCTTGGGCTTCGCGTTGAGCGCGCCGCAGGCGCAGACCCTAATGATGTCCTCGGTCGTCGCACCCCGAGACAGATCGAAGCCGGGATAGGCAAGCCCCTGCACGAGCGGGCCGTATGCTTCGGCCTTGCCCAGTCTCTGCACCAGCTTGTAGGCGATGTTGCCCGCGTCGAGGTCGGGGAAGACGAGAACGTTGGCGTGCCCGGCAACGGGTGAGCCCGGGGCCTTACGCTCGCCCACAGACGGCACGAGAGCGGCGTCGCCCTGCAGCTCACCGTCAATCAGGATGTCCGGGCGACGCTCACGCACCATAGCCAGCGCGGCGAGTACCTTGTCAATGTCAGGATGGCTGGCGCTCCCCTTCGTGGAGAAGCTCAGCATGGCGACACGCGCCTCGGCGCCAAGATAGAGGGGGGCGTTGTCCGCAGTCGTGATAGCGATATCCGCCAGTTGTTCAGCGGTGGGGTTGGGCACTACGCCAGCATCAGCGAAGAGCAGCCCGCCCTGCTCGCCGAACTCCGTGTGTGGGCTGACCATGATGAAGTTGCTCGAGACCGTCTTTAGACCGGGCGCCGTCCCACAGCAGAAGATAAGGGCCCGCACGACGTCGCTCGTTGCGTTTACTGCGCCGGCGACGTTGACATCCACGTCCCCCGTGGAGAGCATGCACGCTCCGAAGTAGAGAGCGTCCTTCCGAACAGTCTCCACCGCCTGCTCCATGGTCATGCCCTTGGCCTTGCGACGCTCGTAGAGCTGCACCGCGTAGCGCTCAGCATCGGGCGAGACGGCGGGATCGATGACGTCGATACCGCTAAGGTCAACGCCGCGCTCCTTCGCCAGGCTCGCGATCGCGTCGGGGGGCCCCAACAGCACGGCCTCTCCGATACCCCGCTGAGTCAGCAACTGCGCGGCCTCCAGGGTGCGCTCGTCCAGTCCCTCGGGCAGCACGATGCGCCTGTGTAGCGCTTTGGCGAGCTCCACAATCCGTGCGGTAACAGCGTCCATGGGCGGTCCCCTCTTGTCAGGGCGTTTGGGTCCGCGACATTGTATCATACGCATAGACCCGCCAGGCCAAGGGAGCGCCGCGATCGGCGCGAACACTGAATTCTCACCTCCGATGGCCGCCACAAACGAATCGGCTGCGTGTCTCAAGCCTGGTATGTCCAGTCTCGGGCCGGTGGTACAGCGAAAGGATGATTGAGCAGATGTGGCGCCTTGTTGTGTGTGTTCTATGCGCGGGTGCGATGATCCAAGGCCAGCAGGAAGGCGATGGGCGCCAGCCAGCCTACCCTGCTGAAGAATGGAGCATCGTGGCGCCACATGAGGTCGGCCTGGATGCGGACCTCCTCCGGCAGTTCGCGGAGCTTGTGGGGGGGCGTGGGTGCGTCGTCAGGCACGGGCGGATGGCGTACGCGTGGGGCGACATCTCCCGCCGAGGCGATGTAGCCTCAGCCGCCAAGCCCGTCTACGCGCACTTCATCATCAACGCCGTGGAGCAGGGGCTTATCGAGAGCTTCGATGCCCCGGTCCAGGCATTGGAGCCTCGCCTGGCGGCTCTCAACAGTGACCTCGGGCATAAGGACCGGGAGATCACTTGGCGCCATATGGCCCACCAGACCTCCTGCTACGGCGTGGCCGAGAGGCCGGGAGAGGCCTTCAACTACAACGACTACCACATGGCGCTCCTCGTGGACACGCTCTTCAATGGGGCCTACGGCGTCGGCCTGGACAGCGTAGACCAGGCCGTGCTGCAGCCGCTGCTCACGGACGTGCTGCAGTGTCAGGACTCCCCTACCCTACTCGCCTTTGGTCCCGAGGACCGCCCCGGTCGCCTGGCGATCTCCCCCCGGGACTTCGCGCGCTTCGGCCTCTTGTACCTTCGCGAGGGCCTCTGGAGAGACCACCAGGTGATCTCGCGCGAGCACGCGCTGATGGTGCGTGCGGAACCCGTGCCGCCCGAGGTACCCCAGTCGACCGGGGCCGAGGCGGAGATGATCGAGGGGCAGCGGTCCCACGGCTCACGGCAGATCCCAGACAACCAGTGCGACCACCTGGGAAGCTACAGCTGGCTCTGGTGGATCAACGGGGTGGACCGCGACGGTCGACGTCACTGGCCCGACGCTCCAAGGGACGCTTTCGGCGCCTTCGGCCACGGTGGGCCGCGCGCCATGGTAGTACTCCCCGGCCTCGACATGGTCGTCAGCTGGAATGACGCCGCCATCGACACTCCGGAGGAGGAGAACCAGGCCCTCGCGCTGCTTGCTGCCGCAGCCGATGTGTCCGCGTCTGACACTGCGGTGGCTCAGCCCCCTCTGTGGCTTCGGCACCCCAACGGAGAGCCGCTCTTCATGTGCGGTCCGGGCGACCCTGAAGGGTTCCTCTATCGCGGCGATCTGCGGCCCGACGGCACGCGCGACGGTGACCAGATGGAACTCATCAACACCCTGGCGGCGACCGGGGCGAACTGCATCTACCTCATGGGGATTCGCAGCCACGGCGGGGATGGTGAGGCAACCCACAACCCCTTCGTCGATCACGATCCCTCTATGCCACTGAACGAGGCCGTCTTGGACCAGTGGCATACCTGGTTCCAGGCCATGGATGATGCTGGGATCGTGATCTACTTCTTCCTGTACGACGACGGCGTTCGGATATGGGACACAGGTGACGAGGTCGGAGAGCAGGAGCTAGCCTACATCCGAGGCGTGGTTGAGCGTTTTCAGCATCATCACCACTTGGTCTGGTGCGTGGCCGAGGAGGCCGAAGAGGCACTGAGCCCGGAACGAATCCGCCGCGTCGCGGCCGAGATCAAGCGATGGGATCGCTCGGGCCATCCCGTGGCGGTTCACCTCAACCACGGTATCGACTTCACTCCCTACGCGGATGACCCCAACATCGACCAGTTCGCGGTTCAGTACAACGTGCCGACGCCGGAGGATCTGCACTCCGGGATGGTAGAGGCATGGCGACGCGCCCGAGGTCGCTACGGTCTCAACATGTCCGAATGCAGTGGCCATGGGACCGGCGAGCACGCCCGCCACATGAGTTGGGCCTGCGCCATGGCGGGGGCGCACGTGATGATCCTCTCGATGGATATCGCGGGTACTGCCGTTTCCGATATGCAGGACTGCGGACGCATCATCGAGTTCATGGAAGCCGCTCAGTTCAGTGGCATGTCGCCCCACGATGAGCTGGCCCTGGCTGACGCGGAGTGGGTTCTGGCTGAGCCAGGCGTTCGCTGCGCGGCATACACGCGTAACGGCAGCCGCCTGGGTGTCGCCGGGTTCTGCGATCGTCCCTGCGACCTGCTATGGTTCGACCCCGTCACGGGTCAGTCGCTGCGCCAAGAGGCGGTCACGGGCCAGGGCGAACCATTGGTATGGCAGGTGCCCGAGGGTATCGGGCCCGAGGTCGCCGTCTCCGCGGTGGTGCGCGGCTAGTCCTTGACCTGCTGGCGGCCGTAGGTCTTGGCTCGGTAGACCTTGTGCACTCCGGCCCACGCTTTGGTGCGGATCCGGCTCGCCGGAAGCTCGGGGAAGATCGTCGATAGGCACCTGCACACAGCCTGGTGCAGCTCGCGTCGTGCCGGGACGAAGTCGCCGTCGGGCGGTACTAGCTCGCGTTCGATCATGAAACTCTGGCTCGGGTCCGGTATGTAGTCACCGTGCAGGGCATAGCGGTTGCCCTCGCGAGGCTCCATACGCCAGCGGAACAGGCGGGCCGCGCGTCCGCGACGGTCCGCACGCCCACTACTGGTGGTGCGAGGTCGGACGGCAGGCTTCTTGGCCTCTTGTAGCGCAAGCGCTTGCGGCATCGCCACCTCGTGCATCAGAGTCCGAGCCTCCAGCATCAGCCGGAGGATGCTTGAGCGGTCGTGGATGAGCACCAGCGGCCACGACGCTGTCGCTGCCTCCCGGGCCGGGTGGGAGATGGACCCGAGGCAGAGTACGTGCGCCAGATGTACTTCGGGGGCAACGGTCGCCAGGAAAGCATCGAGCCGCGCGCCGGTCAGCTCTGCCCCAGTCGTCAGAATAAGGGCGGCCGCCGGAAGAGAGGTGACCCCTATGGTCACCCGCCCTCGCATCGACAGGCCGTCAGACACTGCGGCGGTCTCGTGCGTCTCAACCCACCCCAAGGGCGCCAGCAGGGAGCTAGCGTGATGCGCCAGTTCGCCGCGAGGGAGTTCAGCGAATCTCTCTGCCGCAGCCTCCGCCACCCTCTCGTTGTGGCGTTCGATCGCACGTCTGACCTTCTTGTCCGAGGGGTGTCGCGCCATCTGTCACCGCTCTCTTTCCTGGATGGATCCGAGGTGCGGAATCGCCCCGCCTCGACCATGAAGACGTGGGTTCCCCCTGCAACCCACGCCTTCCTCTGCCCGAATCACGTGATCGCGCCGCAGAGAAGCTGTCCCGGAGGTCTCCCCACGGCCCCGAGGGAAACCGATCTCAGCCCAAAGGAGCTGATGACATGATCTGGCCGACCCGCGCCAAACTACCGAGCATCTCGGTGCCGGCGTTCTCCATGGATGAGAAGCTCAGGTCGGATGAGCTTGCAGGCGTCCACGTCTGCAGCCGGAGGGACTGGCCCCTGCTAGACCGGGCGGGGACCGCGTGGAGCATCTCCGAGGACGGCGCGGCTCTGGTCCGGCAGACTGGTAACGCTGTGGCCCTCCTGACTCACGCGAATAGCCCCCTGGCCGGCCGCCAGATCAGGGACGTCATGCAGGATGCCCAGGGGACCCTCTGGATCGCCTCCGACCGTGGCGTGTGCCTGCACACTCCGCCCGCGGGCTGGGTCCATCTCGGCGCCGATGCCGGCATGCCGTCGATCGATGTGCGCCGGATCCTTCTGGCGCCCAACGGCGATCGTTGGTTCGCGACGGCTCGGGGGCTGGTTCGCCTCCGTGGCGGCCAGTGGAGCCTGTTCCGTGGCCAGCGATGGCTCCCGAGCGACGACGTCGTCGACCTGGTCGCCATCGATGAGGCCACCGTGGCGGTGCTCTGTGCCGACGGGTCCGTAGGGGGCATACGGGCCGTGGAGACGACGCTGGCGGCCAAGGCGGAAGCCATCGAGGCCGCGATCGATGAGCGCCATCGGCGGCACGGCTATGTGAGTGACTGCAACCTGACGCGGCCGGGCGACACATCGGAGTGGACCTACGTCGCGTCCGACAACGACGGGCTCTGGACCGCGATCTATCTGGCGGCGGAGTGCTTCCGGTACGCCTGTACCGGGGAGTCAGCCGCCCGTGACCGCGCGAGAGAGTCCATGGAGGCTCTGGTACGCCTGGAGCAAGTCACCGGTATCCCAGGCTTCCCCGCGCGGGCGGTGGTCCATGTGGATGAGCCGGAGGTCGTTCGCTCCGAGGGCGAATGGCACCCCAGTCCCTGTGGCAAGTGGTTCTGGAAGGGTGACACGAGCTCAGACGAGCTGAACGGCCACTACTTCGCGCTTCCCGTTTACTACGAGCTTGTGGCCGATGAGGCTGAGCGTGCGCTGATTCGTGACACGATTCGGCGCGTGACAGACCACCTGCTGGACAACGACTTCCGCCTCATCGACACGGATGGTGAGCAGACGCGCTGGGCGGTCTTCACCCCCCATCTGTTGAACGAAACCAGTGAATGGATCCTGGAACGCGGTCTCAACAGTCTCAGCATGCTCAGTTTCCTCCGCGTCGCCCACGCGATGACCGGCGTGGATCGCTACCAGCAAGCCTACGAGAGCCTCTGCCGTGACCATCAGTTCGCCCTGAATACCATCGACCAGAAGATCCGCATGCCTGCGGAGGTGAACCACTCCGACGACGAACTCTCGTTCCTGGCCTACTACCCTCTGTTCCTCTACGAGCGCGACCCCGACCTGCTCGCGGTCTACCGGCTCAGTATGGAGCGGACCATGGCGGAGGAGCGGCCTGAGAGGAACCCCCTCTGGAACCTCATCGGCAGCCTGGCCCTGGGTCGCGACCAAGGGATCTCAGACGCCGTCCGTACGCTTTGCGAGATGCCAACTGACCGCATTCAGTACGACGTGGACAACAGCGATCGCCACGATGTGGCAGTTTCATCTACATCTGACCGCGGAGGCAACGTGGAAGGCATACCGGTGCTGCCGTACAGCGAGAACGGCATGCTCAAGTGGAACGGGAACCCGTATCAACTCAGGCGGGGCGGCGGTGGGTACGCCGAGGATGACGGCGCCGCGTACCTGCTCCCCTACTGGATGGCCCGCTACCACGGACTTCTCAAAGAGGAGTAAGCGTTCAAAGCGTTACTCGAACTCCTGATCCAGGTCCACCGGCTCGGCCGGGTCGCGCAACAGATACGCGACATCGGGTCTCAGAGTCCTCTCGGGCTTCTCGCTCGGCGGCGGTGGCGCGGCCGCGGGCGGAGGCGGGGGCGCAACCACGTCCTTGCTACGGCGCATCTGCTGCACCATCGTCTCGACGCACTCGTTGCAGATAGAGACCCCCCTGGATGTGACGATCTCGTCGACCTGGGTATCCAGTTTGCCGCAGAAGGCGCACGTAGACACCCGACGGGGGCGGAACCGGCTGAAGGCGGCCCCGACCAGGAGGAAGGATAGGGCGGCAGTGGCTAGGATCGTCGGCCCGGCCTGCTCGCTCGGGAGCCAGTTCTTCTCCATCGCCACCCAGATCCCTGCGATTGCGAAGCCCACGAAGGCGAGGGCCGTGGGCAGCATGACCAGAAGCGGTCGCAGAACCTCGACAATGGTGCTGATGTCGAGGTTCACAACCACTGGATTGCCGGCGCCGAATGCCTCGTTGTCCATCCCCCCCGAGTAGTGCTCCGCGAGCTTGCGGAACACCTCGGGCAGCGCACCCTCAAGTTCGCCCTGCCGCACGAGCTGGATCAGGAAGGGAGAGAACACGTCGGGATGCCGCGAGAAGGCCGCCGCAAGCGTTTGGCCGTTCTCCAGGTCACCCTGAGCCTCCAGCAGCACCTCGCGGAAGTACGGGTTCTCGGTCTGCTGCCTGAGCGTCACAACAGCAGGCATGAGCTTGACGTCCGAGGCCAGCATCACTGCGAACTCGCGGCAGAACTGGGCCAGTTCCTCGCTTGAGACGCTCGAAACGAGTGCTGCGGGCATATCTCCTCCATAGCTGCCGCCTCGGGCGAAGGGCGGCTACTCAACGGCCAGGATCGCGAGCGCCTTCTCGAGAGGCTCCGGAAGCGCGCTCACGGTGACGAGGGTTGCCTGGACCCTCCCGGAACCGGGCCCATCCTGCAACCACAGGAGATGGCGATGGTCTGACGCGTCCTGGTACACGAGCGTGCCCCGTTCGTCCTGCGGGACCAGGTTCAGGAAGGAACCACTGGTTTCCTCGATGCTGCTACGCACATCGGCCAGGGAGCCCCGAAGGGAAACCCCCTCGGCATCAATCACAACCGCCCGTCGTGACTCGGGTATGTTCGAGGGAGGCAACCCGCCGCCTGCCGCGATAATGCGACGCAGAACGGACTCAGGCATAGTCCCCTCTATCGCGAAGCGCGTACGCTCCGGAAACGCATACGGCAGCGACATCCGCGGCCCAGGCGTGTCGCCCGTCGCCGCGAAGTAGGTGTAGTCCACTGTCGTACCCTGGTAGCTCGTCGTGATGACGCCTCTCTCGTCGTCGCCATGTATCTGGGAATCGCTGCCTCCGGTTATCAGGCCTAGGATGCTGTAAACCCCGGATGGACCTCCGGGCCCGAAGAGACCGAGGTCAGACCCTGCAGCGCCGCCCTCTGGGCCATCGCCATCGCGCAGCGCGTCCTCACGATCTGCCTCCTCGGCCTCCTCAGGATGAAGCCGCCGCCACTCCTCCACCCTGGCGTCCAGTTGGGCCTTGTCGAGTTTGTGCGAGGGGGGCGCCATTGCCGATTCGGGCTCAGACTCCGATGAGCCCCTGGTCACGGCAGGTACAGGCTGGGCGGATGTGCCCAGCGTCGGGCTTGGGGCGGCGGATGATACCCCTGCACCAGCCGAGCGTCGACACCCCGTTCCCCCCAGAATGGCAGGGAACGCGACCACGAGCAGCACTACACCGGCAGTCAGCCTCAAGAAACCCCCATCCGCCTGTCCGTCGCCATGCCGGCGCGTCAGGGTCCGGCTGGAATATCGAGGAGCGTGATCTGGGTCATTCCCGACGGGGACTTAGTCACCCCGATGACCCTATCGGACTCACCATCGAACAGCATACGCCAGCCTGCCTGGCCCAGGAGATCGGCTTCTACTTCCGTGAATCGGCCTGACTCGTGGTCCGCGTAGAACGCGACGACCTCGTCGACGGGCTTGCTGCTCTCATACACAACAGCTAAGCTGCCCGAAAGGCTCGGATCCACTACCGGATTCGTTGACTCGAGATTCTCGACCTCAGCGCCTGCGAGCCGGACCGCGCCCTCTGGGACAGGCAGGTCCAGATCCTCAGCGGTGACGTCATTGTCGACGGTCACTTCCCCACTATGAACCTGCCCCGACTCTTCCTTGATCACAAACTCCGAGGAGTCCTCGTCTGTCGGTGTCACCACCAGGTTGGCCGGACCAGGCTCGCCCAGGGCCACCATAGGCTCGACGCGGATGACCTCCGACTCGGAGGCGGCGGGGGTCGGCTCAACGGGCCCAGCCCCGGCCGTGGGCGCGGTGGACTGCGAGCAGCCGGCGGCAAGCGAGATACCGAGGGCTACGAGGGCAGCTGCGCTCAGGCGGCATGTCAGATGGCGACGGCACATTGGCGTGATCCCTTCCCTGGGGGGATTCCGCTTCCATCTATGATACCCTCTAGGAGCGCCTGGCCCTGCCGCGCGCGCAGGACATCAATCGGAGCGAGAGGGAACCGCCGCGTGACTGCTGACGCCGCCCGTCAGATCCTGGAGTCCGTGCGTAACGGCACGCTGGACGTTGACCAAGCCGTGGAGAAGCTGCGGCGTCTGCCCTTCGAGGACCTGGGGTTCGCTCGCCTCGACCACCACCGCGGCGTCCGCACGGGTGTGCCTGAGGTCGTCTACTGCTCCGGGAAGACCCGAACTCAGGTCAGGGACATCGTGGCTCGCCTCTATGAGCAGGGCGACGCACCCGTGTTGGCTACTCGTGCTGAGCCGGAGATGCTGGACGTCGTGCGCGAAGCCGTTCAGGACACCGTTTACTTTGACTCCGCTCGGATCCTCGTAGCCGGTCCCGAGCGGCTGGTCAGGAAGCCGAACTACGACGGGAGCTACGTCGCCGTTGTCAGCGCGGGAACCGCTGATCTACCTGTGGCTGACGAGGCCGCTGTGACGCTCACCTACCTCGGCGACCGTGTCGAACGGCTCTACGACGTGGGCGTCGCTGGCCTCCACCGGCTTCTCGGCAGTCTCGACCTGCTCATGGCGGCCCGTTGCCTGGTGGTAGTGGCTGGCATGGAGGGGGCCTTGCCCAGCGTGGTCGGCGGGCTGGTGGGATGCCCTGTTGTCGCCGTGCCGACGAGCGTAGGGTACGGGGCGGCCTTCGGTGGCTTAGCCTCGTTGCTGGGGATGCTGAACACCTGCGCTAGTGGCGTGGCCGTCGTGAACATCGACAACGGGTTTGGCGCCGCAGTATTCGCCAGCCTGGTGAATGGACGAGGGGACTCATAGACGTTGAGGCATCTGCATATTGACTGCTTCGTTGGTATCTCAGGTGACATGACCCTGGCCGCGCTGATCGACCTGGGCGTCGATCCTGTAGCGCTTGTAGAAGCGCTCAGTGGCCTGCGACACCACATCGGTATCGCCCCGCAACGCGTCGTGCGGTCTGGTATAGAGGGCACGGGAGTGGTCGTCACGGCGGACGACGACGCGCACAGCGACCATGCCCCCCATGGCTTCCACGATCATGAGCACGGGCATCACGACCACAGCCACGATCACGGTCACGGTCACGGTCACGACCACGGTCACCACCATCCGCACGATCATCCGCATGAGCCCGCTCACCATCACCACCATGGGCTCTCCTACAGCGACTGCCGCGCGGCGATCCTCGATGCCGGTCTCTCTGACCTAGCTACAGAGCGTTCTCTCGCGATCCTTCGCTGTGTCGGTGAAGCTGAGGCATCGGTCCATGGCGCAGACCTGGAGGCCGTCCACTTCCATGAGCTGGGCGGTGTGGACACACTGATTGACATCTGCGGTGTCGCCGTCGGGCTGGAAATGCTGGGGGTCGAGAGCGTGTCCGCCGGGCCCATCCCCCTGGCCCATGGCTGGGTTCAGTGCGCCCATGGCACTATGCCCGTGCCGCCGCCCGCTGTGGCCAAGCTCGTGGAGGGGCTGCCGACGGTAGCGGTGGACATCTCAGGGGAGACCGTCACACCCACGGGGGCAGCCATCATCAAGGGACTGGCCCAGAGCATCGGCCCGATGCCGGCGATGCGCGTAGAGCGAGTCGGCTATGGCGCCGGGAGCAAGGACTTCGACCCCTACCCCAACCTCCTGCGGCTCTTCATCGGCGAGGTCGATGCGCTGGGCTCCCTTCCTCGGGTGACCGAGGTGTGCACCCAGGTTGACGACTGCACGCCCGAGGTACTCGCGTACGCCGCGCAGAGGCTCATGGATGCTGGCGCCTTGGACGTGTACCTATCGCCTGTCACCATGAAGAAGGGGCGCCCCGGCACCTCGGTCACCGTCATCGCGCCTCCGAGCCGCGCGCACGAGCTAGCGCTGATCTTGATGGCCGAGACCTCGACCATCGGCGTTCGGGTCCACGAGTGTTCCCGCTTCTGCCTGTCGCGAGAGGCCAGCACGGTAAGCACACCGTTCGGTCCGCTGCGCGTCAAGCTGATCCTGTTGCCGGACGGTTCACACCGGGTCACCCCGGAGTACGAGGACTGTGCTCAGATCGCCGCAGAGCGCGGCGTTCCCCTGAGGGAGGTCTACGAGGCCGCTCTGGCGGCAGCGAGAGATGCTTAGCTGGTCGATACGCCGGTAGAGAGGGGCACGTTGGATCCGCCGCCGTCGTCATCGAAGGGATCGTCATTCGGCGGCTGCCAGGTGTCCTGGTCCCCGTCCCACGGATCGTAGGAGTCCTTGCCATCATCGGAGGAAGGCGGCCTCGACGGGGACCACCAGTTGCTGTGGTCATCGTTGTCGTCCCACCAGCCACCCGTGTCTCTGCCGTCCCAGTAGCCGCCGTCGTATGCCTCGAACCCCCACACGCAGCCCGAGAGGTTCAGACCTAGGGCGGCCAATGCAAACAGAGTTACCGCGAGCACCCTCGGCATGTGGCACCTCCGGTTCGGGGCTTCAATAGATCAGACGTCCTGCATGCCCATTGTACTCCGCATTGTGGCCCGACGCTATGCTCGCACTGCTGTTACTTGACAATTGCCTATAGCGCCCTTACCTTCCCCTCGTTCAGGCCTGGGGCGACACCCCAAGGCGCGAGAGGGCGGCTCCCAGCGTGAGCGACAGCAAGGTGTACTACATCACGACACCTATCTACTACATCAATGCCTTACCTCACATCGGGAACGCATACACCACCATCGTGGCGGACACCTTGGCGCGCCACCACCGTGCCCGTGGGCGCGAGGTTGTCTTCGCGACCGGCACCGATGAGCATGCCGAGAAGGTTCTAGAGGCGGCCGGCCGTGAGGGCGTACCAATCCTCGACTTCGCGGATCGCCTGGCCGACGGTTTCCGCGCCGCCTGGGCCCGCCTCGACATCACCTACGACGACTTCATCCGAACGTCGGAACCACGCCACCATCGGGCGACGACCGAGGTTATCCGGCGCATGATGGAGACGGGTGACGTGTACCGGGGCGAGTACGAGGGCTGGTACTGTGTCTCGTGCGCAACATTCTTCCCTGATGTCGAGGGAGAGACACCCACCTGCCTCAACGACGAGTGCCGCAAGCCACTGGAGCGGCGCAAGGAGCCAGCCTACTTCTTCCGCCTCTCCGCCTACGGCGATCGGCTGCTTGAGCACTTCGAGCGCCACCCTGACTTCGTCAGGCCCGAGTTCCGGAAGAGCGAGGTCCTCTCGTTCATCCAGTCAGGGCTGCGCGACTGCTGCATCTCGCGCTCAAGCAACGGTTGGGGAGTGCCGTTCCCCGGCGACGATAGCCAGCAGGCTTACGTCTGGTTCGACGCCCTCATCAACTACCTGACCGTTACCGGTTGGCCCGACGACGAGGCTAACTACGAGCGCCTCTGGCCGTGCGATGTGCACCTCGTCGGCAAGGACATCCTGCCTCGCTTCCACGCCACCCTCTGGCCGGCCATGCTGATGGCCCTCGGCGTGCCACTGCCGAGGACGATAGCCGCCCATGGCTTCTGGCTCAGCAAGGACCGCAAGATCAGCAAGTCCCAGGGGGGCCTGGTCTCCGTCGATGAGCTCGCCGAGGAGCTTACATCGATGGTGGAGGTAGAGCGCGATGTGGCGTACGATGCCGTCCGCTACTTCGCCCTGAGGGAGATGGTCTTCGGCCAGGATGCGGAGTTCTCGCGGGAGGCCCTATGGGGGCGGTTCAACGCCGACCTCGCCAACGATCTGGGGAACGTGCTCAACCGCTCGCTCCCCCTCATCGAGCGCTCTTTCGGGGGCGTGATCCCCGATGGCGTGCTGGATCCCGACATCGCCGCGTCGGTACAGGCAGCTGCCCGACTCTCCACTGAGCGAGTCGATGCTTTCGACTTCAGAGGCACCCTGGAAGCGATCTGGGAGTCGATCGGCAAGCTGAACAAGTATCTTGACACCCGCGCGCCGTGGAACCTCGTGCGGGAGGCGGACCTACAGCCCGCCAAGGACTGCCTCCTGACGACGTGTGAGGCGATCCGCCGGTTGAGCGTCCTCCTCATATCATTCATCCCCCACGCCGCCATGGAGATCCGAAGCCAGCTCGGCCTCGATCCGGTCGTGTCGGGTAGCATCTCGGAGGAGCTCGCAGGGGATGCGCGCATGGCTGGTGTCAAGATCGCGTGGGGCAAGCCGATCTTCCCTCGGATCAAGGTCCCCAAGGTCAAACCCGAGACCAGCGCGCCACCGACGCAGCCGGCCGCGAAGTCAGAGAAGCAGGCGGCTACGGTGAGTTACGAGGACTTCGCCAAGCTGGAGCTCCGCGCGGGCACATGCCTGAGCGCGGAGCCCGTGGAGGGCGCAGACAAGCTCTACCGGCTCATGGTGGATCTCGGCAGTGAAGTGCGCCAAGTAGTTGCTGGCGTAGCGCAAGCGTTCCCTGCGGCAGAGCTCGTGGGCAAACAGCTCGTCATCGTTGCGAACCTGGAGCCGGCGAAGATCCGCGGCGTGCAGAGCCAGGGGATGATCCTGGCCGCAGGCGGCAAGGATCCCGTGGCCCTCGTGACCCTCGACCGACCGGTCGAGAACGGTGAGAAGGTCCGCTAGCGCCTTGTCCGCGAATCCACTGAGCCATCGCGTGCCCCCCTTACGTCTTCACTAGACGGAGCGACATCACGGGGGATCGCGGCAATGGCACGGCGCACGTGTTCACTCTTGTCACGAGGTATCGGCTGCTTGGCGGCCATGGTGCTGCTGGCGACTGCTTGTAGTGCCCAGTGGGCCGAAGTCCTCAAGCGGCACGGCGAGTCCGTGGTCACCGTAACCGCCCTCATCGGAACCGCTGACCCTGGGGTATGGAGACGCCACGTCGGGACGGGCCTTGTGGTAGCACCCGGCCGCGTCCTCACCTCCAGCTACGTGCTTGCTGATGCCGATGACCTCTACGTGGAGGCCCGCGATGGCCGCCGCTTCCAGGCCGCTCTCGTCGGCGGGGATGGCCTAGCCCGGCTAGCGTTGCTACGCACCTCCGACGACGTGGGCCCCGTCCTCGACCTGACGGCGTGCCGCAACCCCGCACTGGGTGAGCCGATAGCAGTCGTGGGCACCGCTTACGGCTTCTCCGGTAAGCTGTCGCCTGGAATCGTCTCGGGCCTGGACCGCACCCTCATGGATGAGGGCTTGCCAGCCATGTCCGCCGCCTTCGAGGTGTCCGCGGATGCAGGGCCGGGCATGAGCGGCGCTCCCGTGTTCGCAGATGATGGCGCACTGCTGGGGGTTGTGCTCATCTCCACGCTTCCGGAGCCAGGGACCACCCATTCGCCACTCGATGGCGGAGGGCTTGTCGCGTACAACCTCCTGCTCCCCGAGTCCCTGCCCGCCGAGCGCCGCAGTGGCCCTCCCGTCGTTGTTGCGAACCCCTTGGTGCTCTGCGCCGAGGGCGAGACTCTCCGGTACGTGAGCGACCAGCTTCTGGCCTCGAACGAGGTGCGTTGGGGAAGGGTCGGCCTGTCTGTAGGCCCGACTCCTACGGATCTCGTGGACCACTACGGCCTGGAGGACGCAGCCGGCGCCGTGGTGCTGAGCCTCGCCGAGGGCGGTCCCGCCGAGGCGGCGGGACTGAGGCCCGGCGATGTGCTGCTGTCGGTCGATGGCGTGGCTCTTTCAAGTGGTGCGGCCCTGATGCGCCGTGTCCTGTCCCGCCCGGGCGAGGCGCTGGAGCTCGAGTACCTCCGCCAAGGGGTGCGCGGCGCGACAACCATGATTCTGGGCGCCGCTACGGTGCCACTGCCGGGGATGCCCGGACAAGAGGCGCCGCCTATGTGGGTTGGCGTGTCGGTGACGCCTGTATCCGAGTCCCTCACGCAGCAGTTGGGGCTCCAGGCCGAGGCGCTCAGCGTTGCGGCCGTCATGTCGGGATCCCCCGCTGAGGTGGCTGGTCTGCGGCCAGGGGACGTCATTACCCTCGTGGACGGCGAAGTCGCCACAGCCGAGACGCTCAGAGGGCAGGCCCGTGGCGATGCAGTCATTGAGCTGACGGTGCTGCGAAGGGGGCAGATTACCGTCGTCCGGATCCAGCCAGAGGCGCCCCCTCAGGGGCTCAGCCTGCTGAACGCCGGTGCGATGGGTATGTTCGAGTTTTAGCGCGGCCTCTCGCCTGAGCGGCTTGGGCCGCAGTGCCGGAGACCGCTCCCACCATCAGCATGCCGGAGCCCAGGCATCCGAGCAGCAGGATGGCGTTGGGCCAATCGAAGAGCGTAGCTAGGAATGAACGATTGACCGACCGCGTGGCAACGGCCGGAACCGCCATGTGCTCGCCGCCCACCTCGAACTCCAGGTAGCCTATCTCTTGCCCCGCCTCAATGGGCGCCCTGAAGACAGTCTGCCGGAACTGCACCTCTGGCATGATCCGATCTATCGAGTCCACGACGACCAGGGTCTCAGCCGCCGCGACAGGCACCGAGTCGGCCGCTCCTCGCTCAATATCAGCGTCCCCGATGGGCAGGCCACCAGCCACCACGACGCGCTCCACGTAGGTGTCGAACGCCCAGTCGAGGAGTAGCCCCGTCTCCTCGAACCGGCGCTCGGAGTTCAGCACGACCACGATGAACCGCCGGGCGCCGCGCTGAGCGGCGGCGGCAAGGCAGTATCCCGCCTGCCCCGTCCATCCGGTCTTGATCCCGATGCAGTCATTGCGCGTGCGCAGGAGCTGATTCGTGTTGACCACCTTATAGCCCTCGGGGAAGGCCGGCCTCTGCATCATTCGCTCCCGCTGAGCTACGATCCGGGAGAACGTCTCGTTCTGCATGGCACGGTGGCATAGCAGGGCGACATCCATCGCGCACTGGTGATGGCCCTCCTCGTCCAGCCCGTGGGGGTTGGTGAAGTGGCTAGCCTTGAGCCCAAGCTCCGCCGCCTTCTGGTTCATCATGCTGGCGAAGGCCGGCACAGAGCCTGCAGCATGTACAGCCAGGGCGACTGCGGCGTCGTTCCCCGACCGCATGAGCGCCATTTCGAGCAGGTCATGTACGGACAGCTGCTCGCCCTCTTTGAGCAGGCAACTCGACTCGCCTGTCTCTGCGGCCTCTTTGGAGACGATGACCATTTGGTCGAGGGGACACCGGTCGAGGATTACCATCGCCGTCATGACCTTGGTGACGCTCGCGATGGCCCGGGGCGTGTGGGCGTCCTTCTCCATCAGCACCTGCCCCGACCACGCGTCCATGACCACGACGGACTTCGCCGATACCTCAGGCGGCGGCGCCGCATAGGTCGCGCTCGCGGCGAGACAGCAAGCGAGCACGCCAATGAAGGTCCTCACTGCGGGTCGTCCTCCGTTTCCGAGTCCTCCTGGTCGAAGGGCAGTTCAACGTTGGGATCGGGCTCCACGGGGAACCCCTCCAAGAGGTGCGACCCGATGCCCGAATCCGCCGCAGGCAGCTGCTTCAGGTCGCTCAGCCCCGCGACCTCCAGGAAGGTCTGGGTGGTGGCGTACATGATCGGTCGGCCCGGCACGTCCTTTCGGCCGACCTCCTTGATGAGCCCCTTGCGCAGGAGGCTCTCCATGGAGCCCGAGGAGTTCACGCCGCGGATGGCGTCGATCTCAGGGCGAGTGATAGGCTGCCTGTAAGCGACGATGGCGAGACATTCGAGCCCCGCGCGGCTGATTCGCGTCGGCTGGGGCTCGAAGAGGCGCTCCACGTAGCGGTGGAACCTCGGCCGCGTCATCATCCGCAGCCCTCCTGCCACTTCTACGAGTTGCAGGCTGCGTCCCTCCAGGTCCGCGCTGAGTGCGTCGATCGCCTTACGAAGCATCTTCCGGTCGACCTCCATGATATCCATCAGGAGGCTCTCTGGGAGGGGCTCATTGCCAACGAAGAGCAGACACTCCAGAGCTAGTTTGGCTTCCTCAAGCTCCACTGGCATCCATCTCCGGTCCAGCGTAGATGCGGATCTCGGCCCCTACAGACCGCTGTTCGACGGTCACGACGCGCCGGCGAATCAGCTCCAGGATCGCCAGGAACGTGACGACTACCTCCAGCCGCGTCGGGCGCTCCGACACCGTCTGGAAGAAGCTCAGCCCGTGTGAACTCAGGCGAAGGGTGTTGACCACCTCGACCATCTTGCCGGCAACGGTGTACTCCCGCTTCTCAAGCACCGCCGGGGCGTCCTCGACCGCCCTCAATAGCATCTGCTTGAATACGCTCAGCAGGTCGAACACCGAAACCGATTCAAGGGGCACCCAGCCCTGTAGCGCCTCCTCGGCCTCGCCCCCCTCTCGACCATGAACCATGTCCTGGTGGGCGATTCGGGTCCGCAGATACTCCGCGCTCTCGCGGAAGCGCTGGTACTCAGCCAGGCGACGCTGGAGCTCCACGCGGGGGTCGAGTCCATCGCTGTCGTCATCGGCCTCATCGATGGCCTCGTTGGACTCGACGGGCAGTAGCGTGCGCGCCTTGATCACCATCAGGCTCGCCGCCATGACGAGAAACTCCCCTGCCAACTCGATATCGAGCACCTCCATCAGAACCAGGTACTCGAAGTACTCCTCCGTGATGTCAGCGAGGGGCACATCGTAAACATCCACCTCGCGCCGCCCGACCAGGAAGAGCAGGAGGTCCATGGGACCTTCGTAGATGGAGAGGCGGACCCGGTAGGGTCGGAGGCTTGCGGCCTCCCGCCTCAGCTCATCGAGGGTCTCGGCCTCGACGAGCGGCCCCAGGCTGCTCAATGGCTCTCTCTCGTCTCCGGCAAGCGCCGAATGCAACGATCTACCCCCCATCGGGACCTACGTCAGAGGCCCATCGCCTCATGAACACGCGCTAACGTTTCTTCAGAGGCGGCTCGGGCCTTCCTTGCTCCATCGCGCAGAATGTCGCTCAGCAGGTCCGGCTCCGCCTGGAGCGCGGCGCGACGCTCGCGCAGGCCCCCGAGCGCGCTATTGATGCACTTTGAGAGGACAGACTTGCAATCCACGCAACCTAGATGACCGGTGCCGCAATCCTGCCCAATCGCCTGAACCTCGCTCACGTTGTAGCAGCCGTGCAGGCCATAGACTGGGCATCGGTCCGGATGCCCTGGATCGCCACGAAACACCCTGGCAGGGTCGGTGAACATCGCGGCTACCTTGCGCTCGAGGACTCCGGCTGTGTCGCCTAGGTAGATGGCGTTGCCGTACACAGCGCTCATCTTCCTGCCGTCGGTCCCCTTCAACGCCGGCGCAGCCGAGTAGAGCGCGTCCGGTGCGGTAAAGACCTCCCCGAAGAGGGCATTGAAGCGGCTGGCGATGTCCCGGGTCAACTCAACGTGCTGGGCCTGGTCACGGCCCACGGGCACTGTCGTTGCACGGTACAGGAGTATGTCGGCAGCCTGGAGCACTGGGTAGGCAAGCAGGCCCAGCCCCGCCGAACGGGCCACATCAGGCGTGGCCATCCAGTCCTTGTATGTCGTGCACCGCTCCAGCCACGGGACGGGGGTGATCATCGCCAGCAGCAGGGCCAGCTCGGCGTGGGCGGGCACCTCGGACTGCACGAAGATGACGGATTCGTTCGGGTCCAGACCCGCGGCGAGCCAATCGAGAAGCATCTCACGGACGAGGGTCCGATGATCACCGCCAGCATCACAGCCTGTGGTGAGCGCGTGCAGATCCGCGAGCAGGAAGAAGCACTGATCACGACGCTGCAGGTCGACCCACAGACGCAGCGCACCCTCCAGGTTGCCCAGATGCAGCCGGCTCGTGGGACGCATCCCGCTCACTACGCGGCCCCGCGTTGGTGCTGGCGGCCCCCACATAGCCCCTACCACATCCCTGCCGGCACTGCCAGGGCCAGGGCGATGTCACAGATGCGCTCAATCGGCCAGAACAGCAGTTGCCCCACTTGCGGCACCGAGTACATGAGCATCACCAGAACGATCAGGAGCAGGCCCCCATAGCGGGCATTGAAGGCGTAGTACTCCTCGGCAAGCCGCTGGGGCAGAAACCACTGCACAACCTTGACCCCATCGAGGGGGCCAATAGGCAGCAGGTTGAATAGCATGAGTGTCAGGTTGAGTGTCACGAATACCTGGATGAGTAGCAGCAGGGTGAACGCGAAGTTAGGAGACACGTCCGGCGCTACGCCGAGGGCGTACCGGGCCGCATGCCATGAGCCGACGCCGATGCCCGCGAGCATCAGGTTCGTGGCGGGGCCCGCAGCAGAGGTGAGCATCATGTCACGCCGGAGGTCGCGGAAGTTGTACGGGTTCACCACGACCGCTTTACCCCACCCGAAGCCCGCGAGGAGGATGAACAGGCTGCCCATCGGGTCGAGATGGTCCAGGGGGTTGAGGGAGAGCCGTCCCTGCTTCTTCGGAGTGGGATCACCGCACCAATGGGCCGTGTACGCATGCGCGGCCTCGTGAAGCGTGATCGCAATGATGAGGCTAAGGAGGTAGGCCAGCAGGACCTTGACCGCCGTGGGCGAGAAGCCCGTCTGCAGCGCGTTGAGGAGCAATGGATCAGTCCATTCCTCGGCCGGAGTCGTCGGCTCCATCGGAGAAGACCTGCTCGGCGATCGCGCGAAGGCGCGCAGCCTCCTCTGCCTCCCCGATGATACCATCGATGCGCTCGTTGAGCAGCGTCCGCAGCACCCGTCCGAAGCCCGGTCCGGGGGCATAGCCCAGTCGCTTGAGATCATCCCCGCCAACGCGCAGCCTCACGTGCCGATACTGGTTGAGGTAGGACATGACGCGATGCTCCGCAAACCCACCCGGCTGCGCCATCACGAGGACCCGACCGATGCCGAGGGGCGTCTGGGGCTCTAGTAAGCGGAAGATCTGGCTGGGCAGGAGGCTCTCGTCAGATTCCAGCGCCGAGAGCGTCATATCCACGACTTCCCTCGCGATCGCGAGCTCCTCCACGTCATCCCGCGCTAGCCGCAGGCGCCGAGCCCACTCCCGGATCTCCTGGTAGTCCATGGCCCGCAGCAGGGGGCTGATGTACATGAGCCAGGGCGTTGGAAGCACGGGCTCCTCCAGAGCCGCTAGCCACGCCAGCACCTCCCGAGTTCGTCGCATCTCCTCAAGCGTATGCAGATCGAACACAATGCGCGGATGCACGTGCTCCAAAAGGCCTAGGCGGCTCATCCGATGCACGGCAGGGATCGGGTCCTTCTCGGAGAGGATCAGAACCAGCTCATCACTGATCCGCTCACTCGAGAGGGACGAGAAGAGTTCGCTCTCAAGAGCGTACGCTAGTGCTTGCTCTGTCTGAGCATCCATGGAGAAGCCCAGGCGCTGCTCGAAGCGCACCGCGCGGAACACGCGGGTGGGGTCTTCGACGAAGCTCAGGCTGTGCATGACCCGTATGATCCCGCGCTCCAGGTCGGCTCGGCCCCCGAAGAAGTCGTAGAGCCTCCCGAAGTCCGATTCGTTGATGCGGATGGCCATGGCGTTGATGGTGAAATCGCGGCGGTAGAGGTCCTCCTTCACGGAGGAGTGCTCCACCTCGACCTCGGGCAGGGCTCCAGGGGCCTCGTAGAACTCCGTTCGGGCGCTGGCCACATCGATCTTCTGGTCGTCAGCCAGTAACATCACCGCAGTGACGAACTCCTCGTGGGTGACCAGCCTCGCTCCCATTCGGCGCGCCGCCACTGTGGCGAACTCGATGGCGTTCCCCTCCACCAGTATGTCCACATCGACCGAGTCCGCCCCCAGGAGAAGGTCCCGCGCGCCACCGCCCACGAGGAATGCGGGAAGCCCCATCTCGTCAGCGATGCGGCCCAGTTCGGCGAGTAGACCACCCAGCCCATCGTGAGTCCGCTGCCTGAGCACCCCCGAGACGTCCTGAACGCCACACCACTCGCCGTGGTACATGTGGTGCTCGGTGCCCGGCAGTCGATGGGTGCCTGCCCGCAGGTCCGCCATCGTAACGATCCCGACGATCGCCCCGCTTTCATCGATAACGGGCACCCGGCCGACGCGATGGTTCACCAGGAGGTCCTGTATCTCGGGAGCGGGGGTATCTGGCGTGGCGAACACAACGCCGGTCGTCATGCACGACTTCACAGGCGCATGGCCGAGGCCGTGGTGAATCGCGCGGTCCAGATCCTTGCGGTTCACGACCCCAACTAACTCGCCCTGCCGGGCCACGAGGATACCGCTGTAGCCGTATCTCAGCAGGACGCGCTTGGCCTCATCAACGCTCGTTGCCTCCTCGACAACCCGCACGGGGTGGGACATCAGGTCCCGTGCGACGAGGGCTGGGCGCACACACTCCGCCACGCGCGCGAGCAACTCGCCACGCAGTTCCTCGAGATTCGAGTTCTTCACAACGGCCGAGGCGGCGCCGTGGTGCCCTGCGCCTCCGAAGTAGGCGAGCACCTCGGAAACGTCCAGGGCGGCGCCCCGACTTCGGCCCACCATGTAGATGTTGCTGTCGGTCTCCGTTAGGGTGAAGAGAGCGTCCACGCTCTCCACCACCGAGAGCCGGCTCGTCAGCACGGCGATGTCGCCAATGTAGTCGGTGACCCGAGCCTGGGCCACCGCAACCGTGACGCCCGCGTGAGTCGTGTGCTCGATGGACAGAACGAACTGGTTGAAGACCTCGCGCTGTTCCTGGGTCAGGTCATATCGTATGTATCGAGAGACGACATCCAGATCAGCTCCACACTCCAGGAGGTGGGCTACCGCGAGCACATCGTCGACGGTGGTGTACGAGAACGAAAGGCTCCCCGTGTCCTCGTAGATGCCCAAGGCGAGCAACGTAGCCTCCACCGGGGTCAGATGCACCTCCTGGTCTAGGAGCATCCGGGTGAGGATCGTGGTCGTCGCGCCAACCCTCTCCACATAGGCCTCGTCCGCCTCGATGTCATCCGGGGAGGGCGGGTGGTGGTCGTAGACGATCACGTAGACGCCAGGGCGCTCCACGACCTCCTGCATCACCTCGCCTAGACGTCGCGGCCGCGCGTTGTCGACGAGGATCACTCGCTTGACGCGATCCAGATGGGTATCCTTCGGCCTGGCTACCTGGAATTGGTCCTCGTAGAGCTCGAGGAACACCCGAACGTTGCGATCCACTCTGCCCGGAAGTACACACTGGGCACGCGGGTAGAGCTTCTTGGCGGCCACCATGGCGGCCAAGCAGTCGAAGTCGGTTCCGTAGTGACCAACGATGACGTCCATTGCACCACTTCGGCCCGCACGGTCGAGCGGGCCCCTCAGTCCCGAGCCAGGCGCTCGGGCACACGCTCCTGGGTCACTAGGTCTTCCCAGGTCTGGCGCTCGACGACCACGTCCGCCTGTCCTTCCAGCACATGGACGACCGCAGGACGCGGGAGCCGGTTATAGTTCGACGACATGGCGAAGGTGTACGCGCCGCAAGCGGGGACGGCTATCACGTCACCGGGTTCCACGTCAGGCGCCGGCACATCCATGAAGAGATTGTCGGTCTCGCAGTGCTTGCCCGCAACCGTCACGACCTGGGTCGGCGGCGCTCCCATCTTGCTCGCAAACAGCACCTCGTATTTCGCGCCGTAGAGCGCCGGCCGGGGGTTATCGGAGAGCCCCCCGTCGACCGCGAGGTAGGTCCTCACGCCGGGAATGGTCTTCACCACCCCGACCGTGTATAGGACCGTTCCCGCCTCACCAACGATGGAGCGGCCCGGCTCCACCATGATCATCGGCAGTTCCATCCCGCGTTCGGCACAGCCCGACGCGATGGTCCCGCCTATAGTGCTGGCGAGGTCCTCAATGGACGCCGGGTCCTCCGACGCAGTGTGCCGGATCCCAAGCCCGCCACCGAGGTTCAGGATTTGGGTTGTCACTCCCATCTCCGTGTGGGCCTGATGGCAGAAGTCAAGCATCAGGCGAGCCGCGTCAGCGAAGCAGTCCACGGTCAGGAGCTGCGACCCGATATGGCAGTGAAACCCGATGAGGTCGAGCGCGGGGCTCGCCAGCAGGCGCTGAACTGCCTCCATCGCCCCGCCCTCCCAGAGGCCAAGCCCGAACTTGGAGTCCTCGCGGCCTGTCATGATGTACTCGTGGGTGTGAGCCTCGATGCCTGGCGTGATCCGCAGTAGGGCCCGGGAACGCGGGTGGCCCGCACGGAACAGCGCCTCGGCGCGTTCGATCTCCTCCAGGCAATCGACCACCAGGTAGCCGACTCCGGCATCCATCGCGGCCGCTAACTCGCCCTCGGACTTGTTGTTGCCGTGCATGGCCACCCTCGGGGCCGGGAAGCTCGCCTGCCGGGCGACGTGTAGCTCTCCTCCCGACGCAACGTCGAGATGTAGCCCCTCCTGCTCCACGATGCGGCAGATGGCCATTGAGAGGCACGCCTTGCTCGCGTAAGCGATGGCTGTCCGGCCCGGATAGGCGCGACCGAAGGCCTCCCGGTACCGGCGGCACCGATCGCGCATGCACGCCTCGTCGATCACATAGAGGGGGGTGCCGAAGCGCTGGGCAAGCTCCACCGCCGCAATCCCACCGATCTCCAGGTGGCCGTCCTCCCGTACCCGCTGTGTGCCCAACAGCAAAGCCCGATCCTCCCCGTCCGCCTCAGAGCGCGGCAGATGGCCATACGTCAGAAGCGCCGCCCGGTCCGTCGGACCGCGACGGCGCTTCTGGCCTTGACCCATCTACGCCGGCATCGCCGGCCGCGGCTAGTCTACTGGCTAGAGCCCTTGAATTCCAGAGTACCAGCGGCAGGATCCTGGACAGACTGCAGGCCCAAGAGTTCCTCCACGAAGCCGAGGGGCACCATGAGCGTGCCGTCTATGACCAGAGCCGGCGCATCAAGGACCATCTCCCCACCACGTAGCGTTGCCTTGTCGCCGCCAGCAGTGATGGCGAAGCTGGCAGTGCCGGCTCGACCGGACATGCGTCCCGACGGGGCATCCCAGGTCATGGAGCCGCGAACGGCAATGAGCAGGTCGCGGAGGGCCAAGTAGACAGCGCCATCCTGGATGATCGCTGGCCGCACTCCCTCCATCGGCGCACCGTCCAGGCACACAACCAGACCCGTCTCCTCGGTAGCCGCATCCGGGGCGGGGCCGCCCGTGGGGCTGGTGAGCAGGGGGGTATGGCCGATGACCGGCACAGGATCGTCGCTGGAACTCGGTAACGGATCGACGGCCACAGCCTCAGCGGCAGTCGGCGGCGCGGCAGGACCGGGAAGCGCTGGCTCAGTGGGCGCCTCAACCACGGGGATCTCCTCCGGAGTTCTGGGCTCCGGCAACGCGCCGAGCGCGGCGACCTCCGCCGGACCAGCGAGTTCCTCGACCGCTGCAGGCAGCGGCTCCACCGGCTGCTCGGACCGAGGTGCCGCCGGACTCTCCTCTGGGGATGGCGCCTTCTCGGGTGACGGCAGCCCAACAGGACCGGTCCGAGGCAGGTCGGGCAACGCCGCATCAGCGGGGCCCGTGAGACTTGGCAACGGCACAAGAGGCGGCAGCGGACTCACGGAGCCTGTTGAAGCCTCGTCGATCTCTACCAGCTGCGGTGTCAGCGGGGGCGGGACCTCCTCCGGGGTCGGGCTCTGCGGCTCCGGCAGAACGGGAACGTCGGGCTCAACCGGCTCCAGCGGCGGCACCGCAGGCTCCTCGGTCGGTGCTGTGACATCCGGCGCCGGCGGGACACTCGGCTCGGCCGGCGGGGTCGACGGAGCCTGGACGCCGAGCCCATCCGGGCCCGCCAACTCCGTGTCCAACGGCCGCATAGTGGCGTCCACAGGCGTCGGAGGCTCAACGACAGGCTCTCCGGGCGGCGGCTCATCCGGCGCGACCTCCACAGGAAGCACCATCGCTGGGCCTTCCTCGCCCACACCGACGGGCTGCCACTCCCCGGCGCCGGCGATGTCGGGCGGTAGGTCCGTCATAGTCCCGGGATCGGCCTCGACCGGCTCAACAGGCTCCACGACCTCCAGGGGTGGCTGCCCCTGGGGGTCCACACCCACGTTGAGCGGGTCCGCGGGGGACGGCACTGGCGGCGTGAGGGGCTCGATCGGCGCCGCGGGAATGGCGATGGCCGGTCCGGGGTCCGGTTTCACGGGCTCCTCGACCGGGGCCACATCGATCTCGGGGCCAGCCCCCTCGATCCCCGGGTCCTCACCGGGTGGCTCTACAACCCCTTCGCCCTGTGGTTCTGGGATCTCCAGGTTCATGAAGTTGACGTGGAGCGTGTCACTTGTGACGGTGCCGCGGTCTGTCTTCATCGCGGCGTAGACGACGTGTCGACCGTCGGCGTAGAGCGAGGTGTCGATGGAGATCGCGTAGGGCTCGCTCAGGCTGTGGCCCACCGCACGCCCATCCAGGAAAAACTGCACCCAGTGCGGCCGCGCCCCCGTGGTCTCGACTCGCAGGGGAACGAGACCAGACACGACCGCGCCGGGGCTTGGGCTGACGACCGCCAGAGTCGCCCTGGGCTGGACCTCTCCTGGCGACGGAACCGCCTTGTACTCGACCACCGCCTGTGCTCCAGCCGATCGTGCGCCGGCGAACACGATGACGCTGATGGTGTGCTTGCCGGGGCCGTGAGCCGTCGCATCCCAGAGGTAGGACCGTCGCCCCTCTGTCTCGGGAGCGCTGAAGCGGTCCACGAACTGCACCGCCCCATCCACCAGGACCTCGATCTTGTCGACCCCGGCCGATGACTTGTAGCTCACCGTCAATGGGATGTCCGTCAGCGGAATCCCGAGAGTGGCCACATCGGCGCCATCGCGAGGCTGCTCGATGGCCACTTCAGGCAGGCCTTGCGCCAACGCTGCCGGCGCCACTACCAGACTTGCCACGAGGACAAGGGCGGCCAACGCCCGGATGCCTAGGATTGACCGTACCATGGTGGTCCTCCCTCCCGGACCCGCGCTGGGTCCGGCGCACACCTACTACTTACGTGCCGGCGCGCCGAAGGCCTCTACGCTGGAGGCCTGTAGCCGTACAGCTTACATGTGAGGTCGATGGGATCCGTTGCGCTGATCTCGCGCTCCCAGCGACTCAGGATCCGTTCCCCTTCTCCGGGCACCCGCCCATCGAAGTCGGGCCTCTGGCGACGCTCGCGGAACACCAGGGGCGACCCTAGGGTTAGAGGTTCTACTGTGCCGATGAGTTCCATGCTGGCAGCGGCGCCCTCGCGGATGCCTTCACGGCATGCGGCGGGGCTCAGCGTGCAGGCGGAGCGGGTGGACAGCCCGAGCTTTGTCGCGACCGTGCGGACCCCTGGTATGAGTTCCGATACCTCGCGACAGGCGTACTCGTCGCCCGAGAGGAAGACGAAGGGAACCCCGAAGTGCCCTGCCGTGATGGCCTGAAGGCCTATCTCGCCAATGGAGACGTCGTTCACCCAGTAACCGTCGATGCTCAGCGAGGACATGGTGTGGCACAGGTTCGCGCCAGCCGTATTGGCCTTCGCGTGAGCGCCCACAAGGCCCGTGGCGGCGAACGTGCCGTCGAAGAGCGGTAGCCAGATGGGCCGATCCTGCCCGTGGATAACACGGGCTCTGGGGTGCACATCCTCGATATCGATGCTGTACCCCACGCCGTGGCCATCATTGACGATGACCTCGCTCGCGCCCCCCAGCAGGAACCCCTCAACCGCGGCGTTCACCTCGCCGGTGAGGAGCGACCGTGCCCGCGCGCGCTCCTCTGGTGACCACTGGCCGTGGTCCCAGTCCCACACGCCACCTACGCCCTCCAAGTCGGTCACGAGGTAGACCTTCATGCTATCCACTCCTCTAGTAAAGATCGCAGGCATAGGCAAGCCGGTTGCAGCAGAACAGAATGTCCTTCAGCGCGGCCGCATCGGCCACCTCGGTCGCGATTCCATAGTCCCCCTCGCGACGCACTCCAGGCACCCTCGCCGCCCACGAGGCTTGGCCACGATGCTGGTAGCGGACCTCGATGGAGGCGGGCCACTGGGTGCCGTAGGCGGCGGCTCGCTGCTCCGCGACGGCCGCTCGCGCGGTGTCCTCGATCACGCGCCGCGCCCGACTCGGCGACAGGCAGCGGCCCGCCAGCCGGTTCAGGCCGTATTTCACAACGGCGGCGCGCACACCGGGGAGCAGCGCCTGCGCCTCCTTCGCCAGCGCGTCATCGCCGGAGACCATCGCGACCGGCACGCCTGCCGCACCAGCGATCACGGCGGCCAGCCCGACCTCCCCCATCTCGACTCCGTTGACCCAGATGTTCCGGATGATGCCCGACCAACTGTGTGCCATGACACCCGACTCCGTTCCATACCGGGCATGCCAACCTACGAGCATGAGGGCGTCGAAGCCGCTCTCAACGCCGTCCACCATGCCGTGGAGGTTATCCCAGCCACGACACAGCTCGGCACGTTCGTCGAGAGCCTCTGGAATGATGCTTCGGGCCGGGCCGTGGCAGTCGCGGACGCAGACGTACGACGCTCCACCCTCGAAGGCGCCACGCACAGCCGCGTTGGCGTCCTCCGTCATCCACCTCCGTGCCTCGAAGTCCGACTGGTCACGCCAGTCCACCATGGAGCTGATGCCCTCGATGTCTACGGCAATGAACACGCGCATACTGGGGCCCCTCCGTACGTCGCACGCCCGCCACGTGGATGGCGCGGCGGGCGCACGGACTCTAGACTGCGAGCAACAGGCCTAGGCCTCGGCGTCCTCCGTGGGCGTCGGACCCTCGGCCGCATCGAGCTCCACGATCTTGTAGCCGCCGTGCGCCTTGTCCCAGAGGTAGATCGCTCCGAAGATGACCGCCACGACGATGGGGAGAACGATGACGTAACGCAGCGACAGCATGCCCGCCTCAACCTCATCCAGCCCCTTGGCCAGGTTGAAGTCCTGCACCCGCCCCATGATCGGGGCGGCCAGGAAGGCGCCGATGTTCCCGATGCTACCCATGAGGCCCAGCAGCACAGCGCCCCCCTTCGGGAAGCGCTCGGAGGTTATCGCGAGCATGGTTGGCCACAGGAAGCACGCGCCGAGACCGAAGATCGCGCCGCCGAGGTAGGCGCTCCATGCCTCGTGGGCGCCGCTTAGAGCCAAGAGCCCGATGGCGGAGACTACGGCGCAGAGGAAGATCATGCCCACTGGGCTGACGGCGTTCGCGATGGGTCCGGCAAACAACCGGCAGATGGCCATCACCAGGTTGATGGTCACCAGCACCAGGATGCCGCTGCCGATCGCCTTGGTCATGATGTTCGGGATCCACGTGTTCGGGCCAAGCTCAGTGGCCGCTGTCAGCGCCATGCAGAAGAAGAGCAGGATGAAAGCCGGACGCACCGACTCCAACCACATCTCCCGGTTTGACACTCCAGAGGCGACGCGCTCCGTTGCCGGCAGCTTCATCGTCGCGAACATGACGGCGTAGGCGATGATGGGGATGAAGATGACGGCCATCTTGATCTGCCACAGGCTGAACGCCCCGAAAGACATGCCGCCCATGGTCTGTGTCATCAGGTAGCTGATCACGCCGCCGATAACGATCCCACCAGGGAACCAAGCGTGGAGCGCATTCAGCTTCGCCAGTTTCTCCTTCGGGTAGATGGTGGCCACCAATGGATTGACGGCCGCCTCCACCATCCCGTTGCCGATCCCCATCACGAGGACGGAGGCGAACAGGATCGAGAAGTTCGGCGACGGGCCGAATATGATCCCGGCGCAGCCTACGCTATGCCCCACGACCGCGAGATACATGACTCGCTTCATGCCGATGAAGTCGCAGAGGGCGCCACCGAACAGGATGGACAGCGCGAACCCCAACGCCCACGCGTTGCCGACACTTCCGGCCTGCGTCTTGGTGAGCTCGTGCACACCTTCCAGATCGCCTAGGATATCGCCACGGATTGCGAAGCTCATCGCGGTGGCTATGAGGGAGATGCTGCTTGCCCAGAACATGGCCCGCTTTTGCCGATCGGTCAGAGCAGAAGCCGTTAGGGTACCTGCTGCACTCACACGGGTTCCTCCTCGCGGTCACCTCGGCTGGCGTGACCCCTCAAGAGGCTCGCAGCCTAGACACGCTATTCCGTGATCATCCGCAGGTCCCTTCGGCTCGGAGCCCCTTGGTTCAGCGTCCTCATGGAGGGGCAGTGGTTCGCCGTCCGAAACCAGTGGCATGTCCCTCGTCGACTCCCACTGCCACCTGAACCATCCCAAGCTGGCTGCGGACCTCAACGATGTCCTCTGTCGCGCGGGCCTCGCGGGTGTCAGCCGCATGGTCGTCGTTGGGTACGACCTGAGCAGTTCTCGTGAGGCCGTATCCCTGGCGAACGCCCACCCGAGCGTCCTCGCTGCCGTCGGTGTCCACCCCCATGAGGCTGACCAGTACGATTCACGTGCCGCCGACGCGCTCGCCGAACTCGCCAGAGGGGACCGAGTGGTGGCATACGGCGAGGTCGGGCTGGACTACCACTACGACCACTCCCCCCGTCCCATTCAACGTGCAACATTCGAGCGCCAGCTCGATGAGGCGGCGCGCCTCGGCCTCCCGGTGATCATTCACTCCCGAGAGGCCGCCGATGACACGCGCGCTATCCTGTCGGACTATGCGCCTCTCGCCGCTGGCGGAGTCATGCACTGCTACCCCTACGGCGCCGATCAGGTCGATTGGGTCCTTGAGATGGGCCTCCACATCGGGCTGACGGGCATCGTCACCTTCCCCAAGGGTGAAGAGGCGCGTCAGGTCGCGGCCTGTGTGCCACTGGACCGCCTCCTCATTGAGACGGACGCCCCCTACCTCGCCCCGGCACCCTACCGCGGACGCACCAATGAACCCGCCTACGTGTCCATAGTCGCCGAAGCTATCGGGCGCGTTCGGGGTGTCGATGCGAGCGAGATCGCGGCTACGACGACGCGGAATGCTGGTAAGCTGTTCGGGGAGTTGATCTACGCATGACCCGCCGGTTACTGATCCTGGGAGCCAGCTTCTGCATCGCTCTGGCGGCGCTGCCCGAGCGCGCTCACGCTCAGAACGCGCCGCTACGGCTGTACATCGAGACCATCGAGGTCACCCGCGAACAGGGCCAACCGGCGCCGCCTCCCCCACTCTACCAGGACAACGTTCTGCTTCTCCCCGTGCGTCTGGTCCTGGAGCGACTGGGCGCCCACGTCTCGTGGGATGACTCCACGGACAGCCTGTCCGCGACGTTGCCAGACACGAAGATCGCCCTCCGGCTGGGCGAGCCGACCGTGACCGTGAACGAGGAGGATCTGGAGATGGGCTCCCCTCCGCCCCTCCGGTCCGGCGTCATGTACCTCCCCGACGGCGTCTGGCGCAGGATCCTGCCCATCGAGACGCGCTTCATCGAGCATGAGGGAACGGTCGAACTCCGGTATGACTGGGTGCCCAGGGTCGTAACTGTTACGCAACTGGCGGAATTCCCGCGCTTCTTCCAGGCACGCACCGTCCTGGTCGAGGGGGAGTACCGGGGCTGGCGGGCCAAGGGGCTCCAAGGCCCGGTAACCCAGGGGCCGCCCGGCCGGCACCGAGGCGACTGGATCGTTGCCGACGAGTCGGGCGGGATCTATGTGAGTGGCGAGGAGCCTGATAGCCTGGACTCGACTCAGCGCCCGGCGCCCCGTGTCCGCGTCACCGCCGTCCCTGGCCTCACCGAGGCCGGCGCGCCCTACCTGAAAGCCTCGAGGGTGGAGCGGCTCTAACTCCCCAGTTCCACGCAGCGCGCTCGGTAGTACAGATAGTCCTCGTAGGGGACCTCCTCGGGCACCCCGTGGTCGCATGTTGGTATGTACCCCCCGCGCTCGCGCATCGCAGGGAGGACCCGTTCGACCATCGCGTCTATCGCCGCCTTGCCCTGTGCCAGCACACGCTTGTCCATGCCACCGAACAGCGCCACATCGGGATGCTCCTGCCCCACAGCCACCACGTCACAGCCTGAGGCGACCTCGAATGGGCTCATGGCGTCCATGCCGAGGGTTTTGTACACCGGCATGACGGGCGGGGCATAGCCGTCGGTGTCGATGTGCAGATAGAGGTGGCGGTCACGATCGATCTGACGCGCCTTCACGTTCGCGATGAGTTGCTCGTAGTAGGGCGCCAGGAACTCGCCTATCATTGCCGGAGAGATCAGCGGCCCGTGGTTGTAGCAGATGTCCTCGGCCAAGAAGAGTTCGTCGATCGTTACATGCTCCTGATGCCGTGAGATGACGGCATCGGCCAGCGTGAACCAAGTCGTCATGCAGTCGTGGATGAGCGCCGGCTGATCGTGGAACGCGTAGAGCACATGCTCGGGCCCGATGAGGCTGCGCAGGTACATGTATCCCCCGATGAGGCCCTGGCTGATCATCTGACCGCGACGCGCCTGCTCTCGCGCGGCCTCCATCCTGGGCCCCAGATCGCTGTACCGCTCCTCACTCGAGGGGTCGAGCCGCCACTTGACGTCCTCCTCCCACGTTCGAGCGTCCCTCACGGGGTGCTCGAGGTACTCCGGCATGAAGCCGTCGCGGCGTCCCTTGAAGTACAGAACGTGGCGGCCGGCGTAGTCGCGGACCACCTCATGCTCCCCACGGTCCTCGATGACTTCGACCTCGAACGCGGGTAGGAATGCGGCCTCACACCATCCCAACTGACCGAGCCCGTAGTTGCCAGGCGGGTCGTACTGGAACAGCTCATGGAGGGGCACATCGGTGGGCATGCCCTCCCGACGCCACCGATCCAGGCAGTAGAACCCGAACTCTCTCTGCACGAGTGGCGCCCCTGGGGTGCGCGCGTAGGTGTCCCGCAGCTTGCGGGCGCTCTCCGACATCTCTTCCCTGGGCACCATGCTATGCACGCCGTCGGCGGGCGTGGGTGTGTTCCCCACTGGATCGGTCCCTTCACGTGGCTGAGGTTATGTGCCAGTCGCGCCAAGCCTGGAGCATTGAGAGGTAGTTGGGGATGGGCACGTAGTTCGCTACACTGTTTCCCGTGCCGAGGATGTACCCACCTCCTGGAGCGCACTTTTCCAGGATCCCTAGGGTGTAGCGGTAGACCTCCTCCGGCGAGAGCCGAGTGAGGGGGTCGAGATCGACGCCACCGATGAGGCAGACCCGGTGTCCCCAGAGCCTCTTCGCCTCGGTAACCGGCGTGATGACGTCCTCGAAGGAGTGCTTGGCATCGATGCCCACATCGTCGATCAGATCATCCATGATCGCGGTGAGATTGCCGCAGGAGTGCAGCAACACGGGGATGCCCTCCGCATGGGCCGCTGCCGCTAGGCGCCTCTGCGTGGGTAGCACGTAGGCTCGCATATGGGCGGGCGATAGGAAGGTGCCGGTGCGGAACCCCATGTCGTCCGAGATCCACATGGCGCCGACGCGCTCCATCGCGGCCACGTGGCGGAATACCGCCAGCATCTGTCGCTCGATGCAGTCCACGACGTCGCTGACGAGTTCCGGATCGTCCGCCAGAGCCAGGCTCAAGGCCTCGTAGCCCATGATCCACATGAGCCACTCGCAGGGGCCGCCCACAGACCCAAGGATGGCCATGCCGTCCGGCATAGCCTTACTAGCCCGTTCCAGGGGTGTGTAGTCTACCTGCTCTGGACTCGGCCAGGGGTAAGCCTCAAAGGACGCCCTATCCCAGATCCGGCTGGCTCCACCGGTCACGAACCCGCGTTGGCCCTTGGAGAGGGGCGCGACATCGGTCGTCATCGCCCACTCTGGAAGCTCGAAGCCAGGGCCTACCCCGACCGTCACTGCATCGAACCCCAGGACGCGGTGAGTCTCGAGGAACACCCGCATGCCTCGGAGCGTCATTCCGTGATCGTCATAGTCGATGGGTCCCTCAGATAGCTGGCGTGCAATGATGTCCTCGACAAACAATTCCCCAACCGGTACGCGATGGGGATCGTTGGTACGGTATATAGCGTCTAGGTACTGGTTGAAGTCGGGCCCATCGACCACGGGCTCCCTCCCTGAGGGAGGTATTCGGGTGCGTATCGGTGAATGCCTCCGGTACGGTATGAAGTTCGAGGGCATGCAGGAATCTTGCATGCGCTCGGGCGCATGTGCTAGTGTTGGTGAGCTTCCTCAGACGTGAGCGTAGTCTGCGCGGAGAGGAGCGGTGTAGCCAAAAGGGAGACTGCCAACGGAAGCGGGCGGCGACGCAACCGCGCAAGGAAACGTGGACACTTGTGCAATGGTTGCCGGACCTACCTACTCCTGAGGGGTCTTCCTCCTACGGCGCTTTCGCTTCACGTCGGTCAAAGGAAGCTCTTCATTCGTAGGAGGGCGACATACAATGAGACGCACGCTGTTCGTATCTGTAGTAGCGGCAGTTCTAGCTGCGGCCCTCGTTATTCCGGCGTCCGCTGACTGGGATACCGGTGTCACCATGGTCGCCGGCGGCCCCGTGCCCCCGGACGTTCCCTGGGATCACTGGGCATATGACGCGATCGCCGAGCTTTACGATGCGGGGCTACTTGAGGGTTACCCCGACGGGACCTTCAAGGGCAAGAACTTCCTGACCCGTTACGAGTTCGCGATGGCGTTGGCTCGCCTGCTGTGGTACGTCGATGCCAATGTGGGCGTCGAGGGCCCTGGCACCCCCGGTGAGGATGGCGTTGCCGGTCCTGCTGGTCCCGCTGGCCCTGCCGGTCCCGCTGGCCCTGCTGGTCCCGCTGGCGCCAAGGGTGAGCGCGGCGATCCGGGCCCCCGTGGTCCGGCTGGTCCCGCTGGCCCTGCTGGCACCGTTGATGCCAACCGTCTTGCCGGTCTCGTGGATGACGCGATCGCTGAGCGCGGCTTGATCGACGAGGCCACGCTGAACCAGAAGATCGCTGAGCTGCGCGATTGGCTCGAGCCCGAGCTGGCCGAGATCGATGGCCGCCTCGGCGACCTGACCGATGACCTTGCGGCTCTCGAGGCCCGCGTGAAGGCCCTCGAGGAGGAGCCGGACGTCATCACTGGCATGCTCGCCACCGACTTCGTGGCTGTTGCCTCTGGCGCGAACGCGGCCGGGCTCGTGGACGCTGTCGAGCTTGCCAACAGCTACGACATCTGGCTGGAGTTCTACAAGCGCATCAACTCCAAGACCAGTGTTGGCATCGTGCTGTGGGAGAACGACAACGCGCTTCCCGTCGACCAGACGTTCACTGTGCCCGATCAGGCATGGGTTCGCGTGGATGACACTGAGGTCTTCGGCGCTGACGTGGATCTCACTATCGGCCGTCAGTATGTCGGTTATGCCGAGGGGCTCACCTTCGACAACGACTCGCGCTCGACCGATGGCATCCGTGCCCAGTTTACCGACACCGCTCTCGATGAGCTCGAGTTCTACTTCGCGGGCGGCATGAACACCCGTCCCCACTTCGTCGCCAGGCTCGCGAACTATGACGATCCTGATGATGCCGACGACGACCTCTGGGGCGGCGGCGTGACGTGGATCTGGAACGACCTCGATGGGTACGGCGGCACCGACGCCGGCGAGCAGTTCGGCCGGCTTGGCGTCGACGTCAAGTACATGTGGGATGCCCAGGATGGCGAGGGGATCCGCGCTGAGGTGACCACCCCGCTGAACAACCTCGGCCTCAACAACCTGGCCTGGTACGTGGCGGCGGATGTTCTGCGCGACGAGGACTGGGATATCAGTCTGTCCTACGCCCAGCTCCCCCTCGGCGCGAACCCGAGCGCGCGCAGCGGCAGGAATGCCGACCTGACCACCCCGTACCTCTTCAGCTACAATGAGGCGCCGTTTGCGATGGGCGGCGTCCCCGGCACCGCCTACAGGCCGGGCTTCTGGTTCCAGCGCACGAACAGCAAGATCCCGGCTGTCTACGGCGAGAACGCCGCCTGGGCTGACATCGTCTACCACTCCGGCAGTCGCGACTGGCGCTTCCGCCTCATCAACGAGGCCGATGGCGTGAACAGCCGCTGGACCGCCATTGCGGGTACCGATATCAGCATCCATGGCGACTTCGATGTCACCGTTGACCTCGGTCTGACCCAGTTCTCTGGTGTCGGCGGGGCCAGCCAGGTAGGCGCCATGGCTCGTGGATCGGTGAACTGGTACTTCTAGTTCCATCGTTCCTGAGTGAGCGGTAGGTACAGAGCGCCCCCTGTGGGGGCGCTCTCGCTTTGTACCCCCTGGCATGAGGCGCAGGGATCGACCGTTATGCGCGGAATAGGCCCTCTGCAGCTCAATGCTCAGGAGGCTTTCCACGCATGACAACGATTCTGCTTGCTGTTACGGCTCTCAACACAACCGCCGCCGGTCCGGTGACTACTGGGTCACTGCTTCACGAGATGGTGACCCTCTCGCAACTCGCTGAGTTCCCGGATCCCGCCTACAAGACCGTCCAGGTCTCCTCCTACGATCGTCGCAGTGTTAGGCCCTACGCACCGGGTTGGTACGCCAACAGTGACGGTTTTGGGGGAGAGCCCATTCCTGGCTACCTCGAGGTACTCGAGGAGCCGAACGATGAGGGCGTCGGCCGGTATCTCATGGCCGATTGGCGTGGCCCAGGCGCCTTGGTGCGCACGTGGACCGCGGCGATCAACGGCGACGTAACGGTTATCCTCGACGGGAGCCTCCTCTACGAGGGCCCTGCCGAGCGGTTCATGATGTGGACCTACAGCGAACTCGCCCAGCGCGAGGGCATCATCGAGGCCGACGTGGAGCGCGGCTTCCACCAGAACATGGCCTGCTACTTCCCCATTCCCTTTGCCGAGAGCCTACGCATCGAGTGGACTGGGCAGCTCGATCGGCTCCACTTCTACCACATGGAGGCCCGTCTGTACGAGGAGGGCACCCAAGTCCAGTCCTTCGCCACCGGCGATTTGACCACATACAGCGCGGAGATCGAGCGGGCCATCGCCATCCTGGCGGATACCGAGGCCACCTACCCCGAGGCCGATGGGACAACCTACGACCTCCGTGCTGAGGTTCCGGCTGGTGGCGCGAGCGAACTCATCGCTCTTGAGGGGTCTCAGGTGATTCGCGAGCTCTCCCTGTCCGTGCAGGGGGAGAACCTGCGGCGAGCCCTGCGAGGCGTGATCCTCAAGGTCTTCTTCGACGGGGCCGAGCAACCCCAGGTCGAGAGCCCACTGGGCGACTTCTTCGGCGCCGGTCCGGGTCTCGCTCCGTACGACAGCCTGCCGTTCACGGTAAGGCCCGACGGCACGATGACCTGTCGCTTCGTGATGCCCTTCGCGCGGTCTGCTCGGATCGTCGTCCAGAACCGCTCTGGCGCTGAGGCGACCGTCGAGGGGGCCATCAATGTCGCCTCCTACGAGTGGAACCCGGAGTCATCGCTCCATCTCTATGCGAAGTGGCAGATCAATCATGACCTCGAAGCACAGGGCCTGACAGGCGTCTTCGACCTGCCCTACATCGTTGCCCGCGGCCGCGGGGTGCTCGTCGGAGTCGCGTGCATGTTGCTCAACTCCTCGCTGGTCCCAACCTCTGGGGGCAACTGGTGGGGCGAGGGGGACGAGAAGATCTGGGTCGACGACGACGCCTTCCCCTCGCTCTTTGGCACCGGATCCGAGGACTACTACAACTACGCCTGGAGTCGCCCGGATCTCTTCCAGACGGCCTACGCGTGCCAACCGCTGACCACCGGCCCCGATAACCGCGGCTTCGTGGCGAACAACAGGTTCCACATCCTCGATCCCCTGCCGTTCCAGGAGCGCCTTGACTTCTACATGGAGCTATTCAGCCACACCCACACGCCCGGCATCAGCTACGGCCGCATCGCCTACGTCTACGCCGATGACACACTGCGCGACGCCTTCGTGCCTCTGACAACCCTCGACGTGACCCTGGGCCTGGATCTGCCCATCGGGTGGGAACCCCTCGCCCTGGGCGCCGCCAGCGGAGCCACCTTCTGGCAGGCGGAGGACATCATCGCGGATGCCGGACCCGCAGAGGTCGTGTCGGGCGAGATGTGGTCCGGCGACGGGTTGGTGCTGCTAGCGGGACCGAGCGAGGGGGACAGCGTTCAGTTCGCCATAGACGTGCCCGAGGGCCGCAGATACCAGATCGTCCTGACCTGCGCGCTCTCGCCTACCAGCGGCCGCTTCAGCGTCTCCCTAGACGGCGCCGACCCGATGGGCTTACAGCCCGACCTGTTCACGCCTCACATGGAGATGCTGCGGAACTTCTTCTTCGACACCCTCGACCTCGCCGCGGGCGAGCACACCCTCACCGTGACGGCCCTCGGCCCGGGCGAGGAGGGCGCTGGCTCCGATGTCGGCGTCGACTTCGTGTGGATCGTCCCTCGGTAAGCCACCTCGAGCACTCCCCCGAGGGAAACCCCTCGGGGGAGTGCCGCTCTGCACTCAGAGGCGCCAGGTACGCGGTAGGAACACGATCAGCACAGAGTAGATCTCCAGCCGCCCCATCAACATGCAGAGGCTGAGCAGAAGCTTCGCCCCCGCAGGCATCCATCCGTAGTTCTGATGCGCACCCACCCCGGACATGCCCGGTCCCACATTGTTGATGGTCGTGATCACAGCACTCACGGCCGTTACGAGCCGGGAATCCGGATGGTCTGGAACGCTCGGGTTCGCCGCGCCATACAGGAGTGCGGACAGCAGGAGGCTGGCCGCCACCGCACAGCCTACCCAGAGCACCGCGAGCCCCACGATGTTGGCAACCCGACGGGAGTCCAGCACCGTGCTGCCCACGCGGATGGGCTTGAGAATGCTGGGGCGGAGAAGCCGAATCAGCTCGCGATGGAAGTACTTGCCCAAGACAAGAACCCGTATCTGCTTCATGCCACCCGCCGTTGACCCGGCACAGCCGCCGAAGAACATGAGGATCAGTAGGACCGCGCGACAGAGGGTCGGCCACACATCGAAGTCCGTTGTGACGAAGCCCGTCGTCGTGGTGACCGAAACCACCTGGAAGATCGCGTGGCGTGCAATGACGGGCGCCGAGTGGTACGCCGCGTCCCCCCACAGGGCCAGGGCGCTACCAATCACCAACGCGGCGAAAACCAGTACGAGGGCGTAGAAGTGCAACTCTCGGTTGCGGCGGAAGCCCTCGAAAGAGCCTCGCAGTGCCTGATAGTGGAGTAGGAAGTTCACGCCCGCCAGCGCCATGAACACGGTGATGACAGCCTCGAAGTAGAGCGCCGACGGGTGGCCCACCGCCGCGTAGTGACCGATCGACGCATCCTTGGTCGAGAACCCCCCCGTGGCCATAGTCCCGAAGGCATGGCAGATCGCATCGAAGAGCGGCATCCGACCGATCCACAGCAGCAGGATCTCCGTCAGGGTGAGAAGCAGGTAGACGCCCCACAGGATGGCCGCCGTCTCACGAAGCCGCGGCCGTAGCCGCTCCGCCACCGGGCCAGGGACCTCGGCCTGGAAAGCCTGGTATCCGCCCGCGCCGAGGCTTGGCAGCACCGCCAAGCAGAGCACAATGATCCCCATGCCCCCCAACCAGTGGCACAGGCTACGCATGAACAGGAAGCTCGGCGGGAGCGCCTCGATCACGCCGCGTCCACCTACCACGGAGGCGTCGGTCCCGAAAACCGTCGCTCCGGTCGTCGTTAGCCCGCTCATGGTCTCGAAGAGTGCGTCGGCGAAGCTGAAGGAAGCGGCTGGACTGGCCCCACCTTCGGCCCCGGCCGCCTTGCAGAGGTAAAGCGGTACCGCCGCGAGCAGCGCTAGCACGAGCCATCCCAGAGTGGCGATCGAGAAACCGTCCGAGGCGCTGAAGCGTCCACCCGTCCGACCCAGGGTGCCGAGCAGCAGGATGGCCGATACCAGGGCGCTCAGCCCGATGCCCTGCGCGAAGGCGGCCGTCGTTGCAGGCGCTACCTCCGGCCGGTCGCCCCCGAAGACGGCGATGCCGAGAGAGGGGACCATAGCCGCGGCCATGATCCCCGCTAGCCGTCCGAGGGTATGGACAACCAGCGGCCAGTTCACCCGTTGTCCCCGTCGAACAGCGCGAGCGCGTCGTCCAGCGCGTCCACCCGCGCTACGACCACCACGCGGTCACCCGGCGCGATCAGGGTGTTGCCGCCAGCGACCTGTGGGGCGCCACTCCCAACGACGGCCGCGGCCACGACGCCCGCAGGGAAGTCGATGTCGCGGATCACCTTGCCCGCCGCGGGCGAGCCTTCTTGCGCGACGACCTCCATCGCCTCCCCCCTCTCGCCGGCGAGGCGGAACAGCGAGAGGATCGTTCCCTCCCTGACGCGCCGGAGGATCGCGCCGACGGTGAGCGCGATGGGGCATACTACCGCGTCGACGGGGAGATCCTCGAACAGCGCCACATGCTCTGGCAGCTGGGTGAGGGTGATCGCCCGACGCGCCCCCAGCCGCTTCGCCCAGAGCGCCCCCGTGAGGTTGGTCTCCTCGCTGTCAGACACTCCCAGGAAGTAGTCCGCCTCCGCCACGTTGAGGGCATCCATGAGATGGCTGTCCAGCGGCGTTCCATGGATCACCGAGGTATGGCGGAGCTCCTCCGACGCCCGAGCGCACTTCTCGTGGGACGGCTCGATGAGCATAACCTCGCGTTCCACCAACTCCAGCCTGGCAGCGAGGTGCCGACCGATAGTGCTCGCGCCGTAGATGATGACCCGCTGGTCGCGGCGTTGGCGGAAGCCGAAGGCGCGGAGGAAGGCCTGAAGGTGCGGGGCAGCAGTCACCACGTAGATGATGTCGTGCTCTTCTGCAGAGAAGTCCCCCTTCGGCACCAGGAACTGCTCGCCGCGGCGCACCCCCGTGATGACGAAGGGATGCTTCGTCATGGCCCGCAGCCCTTGAAGGGGGGCCTTCAGGAAGCGCGAGTGGGGTAGCACCCGCAGCCCCCGAAGCACCATGGCGCCATCGGCGAACTCCGCCGTCTCCAGGGTCCCCGGCGTCCTCACCATGTCGAAGAGCTGTCTCACCGTCACCTCGGCGGGGTTCACGAGTTCGTCGACGCCAAGGACCGACAGCTCCACCTCAGCGATGTCCTCGATCAGGTCCTGAAAGTGCACGCGAGCGATCCGGCGACGTACCCCGATCTCCCGCGCTAGCAGGCACGCCACGAGGTTGACCTCATCAAGCCCTGTCGTGGCAATCAGAAGATCCGCCGACTCCAGCCCCGCCTCCCGGAGGCCTCGCAGGTTGAGCCCCGACCCTGCGATCCCCAGCACGTCGAGCTGCGTGCGCGCCAGGTCTATTCGCGCCGGATCCCTGTCCATGACGACGACCTCATGGCCCTCCTCGTCCAGTTCCTGAGCGAGGGCGAATCCCATACTTCCGGCGCCTACGATGAATACCCGCACTCTGTCCGCTCCCGCCTGGGCCTCCCTTGACCGGCCCTACTCAGACCGCAGAACCACTTTGACCGCCTCACGGTCCTCCACTAGATGGTAGGCCTTCTCCCATTCCGTGATGGGAAGGACGTGGGTCACCATAGGCTCCATCTGGATCCCTCCCGAGGCGATCAGGGAAAGCACCGCCTCCCACGTTCGCCAGGTGTGGCTGAACGTCCCCTGGAGCCGAGCCGCCTTCTGAATGATGGGATCCAGGCTGAACTCCACGGGCTTCGGGCCCCAACCGATCTTCGTGATCTGCCCGTTCCTCGCGACGAGTTCCATCGAGAGCCTGAGGGTTGCCGAGTTGCCTGCGGCGTCAACCACCAGTGGCGCTCCGTAACCGCCCGACATCTCGCTGACCCTCGCTGCCACGTCGTCCTCGCCCACAAGGAATACGTGTGTCGCACCGAGACTCTCCCCCACCTTGAGCCTGCCTACGTCACCCACGGTCCCCACCAGCACGATGGGGTCACATCCCACCAGCCTCGCCACCTGAACGGCGAAGAGCCCTATCGGTCCGGGCCCGATGATGACGCACATCTCCCCCGGTCTCGGTTCGCTCTTCACCACGATGGCGTTGTACGAGACACAGGCGGGCTCCGTGAGGGCCGCGTGCTCGAAAGGAACGCCATCAGGAATGCTGTGCAGGCACCGGGTCGGAACGCTCACGTACCGGCAGAAAGCCCCGTTCGTGCCGTACCCGAAGCCAAGGCGATGAGGGCACAGGTTGTACTCCCCCGACCGGCACTGCGGGCACACGCCGCAGATGAAGGCCGCCGTCTCACTCACGACACGCTGGCCCACCTCGAAGCCGGTCGCGCCCTCACCGAGGGCGGCGATGGTGCCGCCGAACTCATGGCCCTGGATCACCGGCGTCTCCACACGGAAGGTCACGTGGTGGCGCCACATCTCGATGTCCGAGCCGCACACTCCCGCCGCCCCGACCTCCAACAGCACGTGGCCCGGGGCCGCCGTCGGTTCCGGCACCTCCCGAAGCTCGACCTCTCCGTCCGACTGCCCATACTTCACAACCGCCTGCATCTGGACCTCAGTCCTCTCTGCCTTGGGCCTTGACCTCGCGCACGATATGCTGAAGCAGTTCCAGCAACCGATCGGCTGTGTCACCGGGCGCGAACTCCTGCCCATCGATCACGAGTGGCGCGCCGATAACGACCAGGGGCGCCCCCATCTTCGGCATGGCGATCGCCTGCTCCACAGAGAGCCCTCCAACGGCCTGGACGGGGATGGAGACTGCTTCGACGACGCCCGGCACGTCGTGGATCGGGCTCTTGCCGGGCTCCGCGTTGCGTTCATCGAAGCCGGTGTGCACGATCACGTAGTCTACGCCCAACTCCTGCATCCGTCGGGCACACGCCGGTTTATCCTCGGCGAGCATGATGTCCCCCATGACCTGCACACCGTAGTCCTTCGCGGCCCGGCAGGCCCCTTGGACCGTCGACCAGTGCGCCGCGGCCATGACCACGATAAGATCGGCGCCCGCCTTGGCCATCATCTCGGCCTCGAGGTAGCCCGCGTCCATCGTCTTCAAGTCCGCGACCACCTTGTGGTCGGGCCAACGCTCCCGGAACGCGCGCACGGCGTGGAGTCCCTCGCCTAGAATGAGTGGAGTCCCCACCTCCAGCCAGTCTACCCCCGCCTCGACGGCGATCTCCGCCACGGGCAGTGCGTCTTCGAGGGTCATGAGGTCGATCGAGACTTGCACAATTGGGTCCATACGCGGCTCCTCATCCTTCGGATCTACACAGCCTCGCGCCTCAGGCGCACGTCACCAACGAAGAAGCGACGATGAAGCAACTCGACGACCATCATCGCCGTGATGCCGGCCATGAAGCTCAGGGCGAAGAAGATCACGATCTGGTATAGCGTCGCATCGAAAGGATCGGCGCCAGCCAGTATCTGGCCCGTCATCATCCCGGGCAGCTTCACGATCCCAGCAACCATCATCGCTGTCACTGTCGGGATGAGACCGGCGTGAACAGCGTCGCGCAGGTGCTTCCGGCACGCCCGACGAGGAGTCGCACCGAGGGCTAGGTAGGTCTCTATGTCCCCAACGTTGTCACGGATAGACTGGGTCAGTCGCTCAGCCGCGATCGCGGCGCCGTTCACCGCCTGCCCCAGTATCATTCCCGCGAGGGGAATGAGGTACTGAGGGTCGTACCAGACGCGCACGCGCACGACTACATGGGTGAGGTACGAGACGGAGATCAGCGTGGCGACGAAGACGCATGCCGAGATCACCCAAAGCGTACCCGCCACCGGCTTACGAACCCTCCGATAGGACTCCCACGCGGCGAACCCGGTCATCAGGACCAACACGCCGATGACCAGGTACCATTCGCGCAGCCTGAAGAGGTACCGTAGCACGAGCCCCATGACGAGAAGCTGGCCGGCGCACCGCACCGAGGCGATGAACAGATCCTTCTCTGCGCCCAGGCCACGCCAGAAGCTGATGGCGATGGTCAACAGGATGAGGGCGGAGCCCGCCATCATCGAGACCCAATCAAGCTGAATATAGGTGCTCGAGTCCGGCATCCTAGGACGACTCCCTCAGCTCGCCGTTCAGGAACTGCGCGACCACCGAACCGCCGTCTCGACTCAGGAGCTGCTGCATCTCACCCGCATCCTCTATGCGCCCCCGGCGCAGGAAGATACCTCGGCCGCCCAGGGAGGCCGCCAGTTGGGGCGAATGCGTGACAGTGAGGATGGCGGTGCCCAGATCGTCGGCGAGGCGGTTCAGAAGGCCCGCGATGCCCGCCTGCAAGCCAGGGTCGAGGGCCGAAGTGGGCTCATCGAGCAGCAGCGCCTGCGGCCGACCGATGAGCGCTCGCGCAAGCGTCACCCGCTGCTTCTGGCCTACCGATAGCTCCCGGCCGCTGCGGTCCAGCAGGTCGACGGGAAGGTCCACGCGCGACAGGAGCTCCTCATAGGACATCGTGGCGGCAACCCCTGACAACTCGGCGGCCAAATCCAGATTCCCCCGAACCGTCAGCCCGAGCAGACTCGGCTCTTGGGGCACCAGGGCGATCCGGCGCCTCAGGTCCCTCACGGGCAAGTCGTCTATCAGGTCTGGCCCCGAATGGATGGCTCCCGCCGTTCGCTCCTCCAGCCGAACGATGAGCCGGAGGATGGTGCTCTTGCCCGACCCCGACGGCCCCAGCAGGGTGAGCCGCTCCCCCTCAGCCACCGTGAAGCTAATGCCGTCCACGATCGGATGGTCCAGGCCTTGGATGCAGAAGGCGACGGATTCGAGCGAGATGCAGTGCAAGACGGTCACCATTTGATTCCTTCTACCGGCCGGCACATCACTCCTGCGGGCAGGTCCGCACGGCTCAGGCCGGAACTGGCTTCGCGAGGTGAAGCCCATTGGCAGCCCTGTGGCCCTTGTTCGTGGTTCTGATCAGCGGCCCGGTCCCGCTCCAGCCCGAGGGTTGGACCGGCCTGCCCGATGACGGCGGCAGCGTGCGCCTGGCGGTTCCGGTCCTCTCCGAGGAGATGGGCGAGCCCGCCCCGGGTGATGTGCGCATAGAGGGCAGCCCGGGCATCCGACACTGCGTTATTGTGGCCGAGGGTCGCTGGCTGGATGACCTCGTTGGCGGTAGTGTCGATGGCGATGCGCTATCCGTCGCCGTGCGAGTCGCGGGCGGCGAGGATCCGATCCTCACTGTGGTCTCCGCCGAGCCGAGTGGCTGGGATGGCGAACTCCGTCTGTATCTGGACCGCGAGCCAGCTGTGTGGCATCGCGTCCTCGTGCCCGTCTCAGCGTGCAAACGCGGCAGGAGGGCTCCTCGTCTCGTCCTGCTCATCGAGTCTCCCATGACCGTTGACCTTGCCGGATGGCGCCTGGAGCGAGGCTCACTGCGTCCCTCCCCGCCGCTGGTCGATCCTAGGCTGTGGGGATCCCACGCCGTTGGAATCGGTTCTTTGATCGAGAGATACCGCCAGGCGAGCGTCCAGGCCGCCCGCGGGTGGCCGGTGGACGCCGACGCCACCCAGCTTAGCCGTGCATGGGAGTCCCTGGCGGCGATGGAGTGCGTGATCCGCGACCGGCTCATCGAGGACTGGCGGGAGGCTGTCAGCCGGGGCGGCGGACAGTCCCCGGGCTTCGCTGTACGGTCGGGACGCCTCGAGGACGCCACGGGCGCGCCGCTGGTCCCCCTGACGGACAGCCTCGTCGTCCATGGCTGCCGTCTTGAGCCGGACCGGATCGACCGGCGGGGTGCTCAGGCGCACGCGTACACCCTCGAACCATCGGTCACCGAGGAGAAGACTCGGCGCGCCGGCGCCGATGGTGAGGTGTTTGCGCCTGATCCCATGGACGAAGCGGAGCTTCGCGACCTGCCTGAGCTCCAGGCTGCCTGGACCGCCTTCCTGCGCGACAGGTACGGTAGCGACCGTGCCCTCCGGAACGCTTGGCAGCCGCCGCCCGGCATGCGCCACGGCCTTGGGCCTGATGAGAGCCTGGATAGCCTGGTCGATCGGCCTCGCCCACCCCTCGCAACCGACGTGCGCCTCGCCGACTACCTGGAGTGGGCCGGCGAGGCTTGGACCGACCTGACCGATGGGCTCACGGCCGATCTGCGGAGCCGTAGTCCGCGAGATCTGTTCGCCATGGAGCCCCTCCCGCCACCGCTAGACGGGGCCGCGACCGGATGGCACTGGAGCCTCGCGAGTCTTCGCACCGACTCCTCGCTCCCGAGTGCTCTCTGGCGCTGTTCCCATCCCCTGGCGGCGCGTTTCAGCCTCTCGGGGACCGGCTCCGGCGCGCGCCAGACGGGCATGGCGCTGGCGGACCGATGGCTGACGGCAGGCGTAGCCCTGCCCTCCGCCGCCGTGCCTGTTCTGAGGGAGGCGGCGGGGCATCGTCGCGCCACCGTCGTGGTGATCGCTTCCCGCCGAGAGCTGGCGCTGGGCCGCTCCATCGCCCCGGCCCTCCTCGCGACCCTCGACGACCTTGGCGTTGACGCCGACATCCTCTCCGATGCGGCCCTCTACGACGCGCCCGACATCCAGAGCCGCTACAAGGCTCTGGTCTACGAGACTGGGAGCCTCGACGATCGCGCCTTCGCCACGGCCTGGAACTCCGCGCTCCCGACCTTCTTTCTCGGGCCACTGGATGAGGACACGCGCGGTGCGACGGCAGGCGAGGGTGCGCAGCGCATACTAGCCGCCAACGGAGCGTTCCTGGCCCGCTCGGGGCCCACGGAGGCACTGCCCGCCGCTCCGCCGGCCACTGGTCTGGCCTTTGTCGACGGACGCCAGGAGGATCCGCTGGGCACACTGGCTCAGCGCCGTCACGCGGCCGTCGATACCGCCGCGCCAGCGATCCCGGACCTCCCGGAACTCGCCCATCGCGGCTGGGAGTGGCTCTTTGCCGAAGGGGCCCCAGTGGCGGCGCCCCAGGACTCGGCCTGGTTGCTCGAGATTGCGCCCTGCCCACCCTACGGCGCCTCGGCCTACATGAACGGTCAGCTCCTCGGCCAGGTCCGCCTCAGCCCCTGCAACTCGCCGGGCGGGGTAGTCTGGCGCGTCGCTGTCCCTCCCTCCGCCCTCGCGGCCAACCGCCGCAACGAGTTCGCCCTCCGCTTGCCCGTCGGGCAGGAGAGCCTCGGATACACGCCTTCGGCAGCCGCCCTCTGCCCCTACCCTCGCGGCGACCTGACGGTGACGACGGAACTGCACCATCTCAAGGTCGGCAACGTGCTCGCCACTTGCGTGAGTTCCACGCGCCTGACGCCGCGGACAGAGGCACTTGCTCCAGGCGTGGCTATCCTGGCCACATACGGTGATCCGCCGAGGTCAGGCCTCCTGCGCCAAGGCAACCGCCTGCTGTGGCCTGGTCCGACGGCCATTGGTGAGCATGATCCCGCCGTTAGCCAGGCCCTAGCGGCCTTCCTGGCGATGCTCGGGGAACCCCACGCCTACCCCGCCACGCCGCGAAACGTGAACGTCGCCATAGCCGAGTCGCCCGGCGGCGCGGTGGTCCTCCACAGGGCCACCGGGATGGGTGAGGTCGATCTCGGCACCAATCGGGTACTGGTCGGCGAACACTCCTCGCCGGTGCCGTGGCAGCGCATCCAGAATGATGGCAGAAGCATCGTCTTCATGGGGTTTCAGGCGGCTGCAAGCGCTTGCTGCTTCATCTGTAGCGAGATGGAGCTGCGGCCATCTGGTTCCACCATGACAGCCTACGGATTGCTCCGTGACACACAAGAACCTGATAGACTCGTACTCGAAGGTGAGGTAGAGGGACCAGGGCGAGCTGTAGTTCACTCGCCCTTTACCGGGCTCTGGAGTGCGACGGCATCCATCGACAACGGCGCCGTCCGTACTGGCGGCTCCGGGAGCACGGTCGAGTTCGACGTGCCCGCCGGCCGGCACCATGTGCGCGTCGAGGTGCGCTGTCCCGGCGCCGGTGTGCTCGACAGTTCACTTTACCGCCGCTACGTACCCTGAGTACTCGCTACTTCTCCGTCTTCCGCCACGGGTCGCCCTTCAGCAGCTCGCACCCGGCGCCTAGCACCTGCCGCACGTCGCCGCTCACCCTCAGCTCGATGACCGTGTCGAGGGGATCGGGCGCCTGGGCCGGCAGCCCGCTGACCACCACGCGGTCGCGGACCTGGCTCACCTTCAGCTTCGGCCCGCCCATCAGCCTCGCGGACTTCACGTCGCAGACCAGACCGCCGATGGCGAGTTCATCGCCAGGGTACCGGTTGCAGTGGAAGTAGAGAGTGTCTCCCTTCCGTGTGAAGGCCCCCAGGATCGACCATTCCTGGGGCATGGAGTCGGCGGCCTCGTAGACCGAAGGGCCGTACTGCCCCAGCCAAGCCCCCACCTGACGCAGGATCCTTGGGCACGGAGCCGGCACGGCGCCCTCGGCCGTAGGGCCTATGTTCAGAAGAAGGTTGCCTCCGCCGGCGGCGCATTGGCGCAGCATGGAGATCACGTTCCAGGCGCTCTTGTAGTTCGTGTCGATGGGTGTATAGCCCCAGGCGTCGTTGAAGGTCATGCACGCCTCCCACATGCGCCCCCCAGCCTCGGGGGCGATGTGGCCCTCCGGCGTTCCGAAGTCGCCTGGAAGCTGGTTCCGGTTGTTGATGATGATGCCCGGCTGGAGGCTCAAGGCCATCTCGTTCATCTTCACCGACTCCCAGCCCTCGGCATCGAGTGGCCAGGAGAGGTCGTACCACAGGATGTCGATGGTTCCGTAGTTGGTGAGCAGCTCGCGGATCTGGCCGTGGATGTAGTCCACGAACCGCCGCCGAGCCTTCTCGCCCCGCGCGCACGCCACACCATCGGGATGGCGCCAGTCCGCTAGTGAGTAGTAGAAGCCAACCCGGAGCCCCTCGGCTCGGGCAGCCTCGACGTACTCAGCGACCAGATCGCGTCCCGGGCCGCGCTTGGTGGCACAGTAGTCGGTGAGCTCGGAGTTGAAGAGGCAGAACCCCTCGTGGTGCTTCGTGGTGAGCACCATGTACCGCTGTCCGGCCTCCTTCGCGAGCTTGGCCCATTTCCTGGCACAGCCCCTGGCGGGCTTCCAGGTGTCCGCCAGCGGCTCGTACTCGCTGACAGGAATGCGTTCACGGTTCATCACCCACTCATGGCGGCCCAATTGGGAGTACAGCCCCCAGTGGATGAACATGCCGAAACGAGCTTGACGGAACCACTCGAGACGCTGCTGCTGGGTACCCTCGCCGGGCAGGGACGGCTTCTTCGTCGGCATCCTCGACCACTCTCCTCGGTGTGCGGAATGGTGAGGGTATTGCGCAAGGCAGGGCGCTGGACCTGCTCGACGCGATGCGGCTCGCCCCTCCTAGCCCGCATCATTCATGAATGCTGATTTGTGCCGTGCCGGCTGTGTAGCGGTCGCTTGTCCGTTGCGTTGGTGTTGGTCTGTTCAGCAG
>DBQI01000026.1:0-146 GCA_002305165.1 Armatimonadetes bacterium UBA1398 | reverse complement strand
ATTGTGGTACTCGCGCCCTCTCGGAGAGGCAGGGGGTACCATAACGTATGTATAGTACCTCACGGAACAATGGAACATAGTACATACAGACCCCTCCCGTGCAGCTTCGAAGCCTTGGGCCCCAACAGTTTGCGGGATTCGAGGGG
>DBQI01000047.1 GCA_002305165.1 Armatimonadetes bacterium UBA1398 | reverse complement strand
CAGACACACACTGAGAACCGCTGATAAACCGCAAAGTACAGCAATGCCTCGCATACGCCCGCACATAGCAGCCCTCCAACAGGTCGCGTCGTCTACGCGCTACCGCCGCGAGCCCTGCCAAGGGCGCCACGTCCGTCCCCCCCCGGAGGGTTAGCGGCCATGAGAATCATAGCGCGCGGGTCGAGGGCCGCCTAGCCGTATCATTCACGAGTGCGGCGTTGTGGTGTAGTGGCGGGGCGTCCTACTCCCAGGCAATACTCCCAGACCATTTCCACATCGCCCTGCCCTATGCCGCGAGATCAGGCGAGGCCGATGGGCACATCGGTGGCCGCGCCCCGCACGACCTCCGCCTGAGCCTGACCTAGACCCAGGATGTGGCCGTCGGCGTCGAGGGCCGTCACAACCACCGTTGCCCATCCCGGGGGCGTCGCCACGAGTACCTCCGCCGCTCCGCCCGGCCACGGGACCTCCTTGGCCGTTGTCGCTGAGCCTGTCGTGACCTGAACCCTCAGCGTGGCCGTCCCCGCCGGCGCCGTGGCCGCATCCACCACGAGCCGCACCTGGGACACCGCCATCCCGACGGTGACCATCGCGTCTCCGCCCGTTGCCTGGATCGTCACGGGGGCCTCGTAGAGCCCAGCCGGGAGGTCCTCACGGCTCACCCGGAGATCGACGAGGGCCGGTGTGCCGCCCGCGCACGGGCTGGCCGCCAGCCAGGCGGGCGGGCCCGTGATCGACCATAGGAGCGGCGACCCCGCGATGGGCGCCCCGTCCCACACCCGGAGCGTCCGCGTCGTCTCCCCATCGCCAAAGGCGATGTAGGCCGGCTCGACAGAGACCCGTCGCCCCTCGCGGTCAACGCGCAGGGCCACCGAACCGGTAAGGGCGCCCGATGAGCACAGAATCGTGGCTGAGCCGACGGCTGCCCCGCCGACCACGCCATCCTGGGTAACCGGAGCGACCGTGCTGTCCGTGCTCGTCCACGCGAATGACGCGTCGGGGATCACTATCCCTGCGCCATCCAAGGCGCGAGCCGTGAGCTGAATGGACGAGCCCTGAGCGATGACATTGCTTGGGGCCGTAACCTGAATGGCGTGGGGACCGGCCTCCTCGAGGGGCGCCACCGTCACCGTGGCGTCGCCCGTCACGCCGCCTGCGCTGGCGACGATGTCCACCGACCCCACCTGGCGCGCCGTCACGACGCCATTGGCGTCAACGGTCGCGATGGCCGTGTTGCGGGACAGCCAGGTGAAGTCCCTGAAGGACGTGAAGGGCCTCGATGCAGCGTCCAGGGCTGAGGCCTGCAGCCACAGGGCGCCGCCGACAGGCGCCTGGAGCGAGCCGCCGACGGCCGAGACCGCCACCTGGCGAATGAACCCCGACGGAGGCGTCAGGCCCTCGGTGATGGCGCCAGAGGCGATGATGATGCCCGCGGTCAGCTCCAGCCCGTCCCGTGCGCCTACGCTCAGCGAGGGGTTGCCGCTTGCGACGCCACTGAAGGAGTAGCCGCCATCCGCCTTTGTGAGAGCTGTCTCACCCGAACTGAGTCGGACGAGGGCGCCGGCTACAGGGTTGATCTCCGTTCCGCTCGCCGCGACCACGAGCTGCGGCAGGGAGGCGGCGCGCGGGGTGCCCACATAGCCTCGACACGCGCCCCAGTCTCCAGGCAGTTGGCCCGTTCCGCTGGCTATACGGCCTGCGGGGACAAGCACCGTCTCCGTGGTGGTTCCGGTGTCAGTGACGATCGTCAGGGTGCGGAACCCGGGCGGAACATCGGATATGTGGAAGAAGCCCTCCGCGTCGGTCCGCGCGGTCTGCCCCGTCTCCACCGAGAGCGCGGCGTCCTCGACGGGTCGCAGTCCCACTGTCTGGCCCGCCGACAGCTCGGGTGCGCCGGAATCCGTCGCGTAGACGTATCCGTTGACCGCGCCCTCACGGCCCGCTGTCGTGGAGGTCGGGTGGATGGTGCCCGAGGTGATTTCACGCTTCGCCACCGTCACCTTGATCGTTCGGGCCGCCGACCCAGGCACGCTGATCGAGAGCGTCCGCTCCCCGACGGGGACACCGGGTATCCAGTAGGCGCCGGACGAGTTCGTGAAGCCGACCTGGCCAGTGTCCACCAGGACCGTGGCGCTCGCCGCCGCCGCGGATGTGGGCCGGAGGTGGCTCACCTGAGGCGCCTCGCCGGCCGCCGAGACATAGCCGTTGAGGGCTCCGCCGCCTGCGAGCAGCCCGGTGACGGGGTCGTCGTTGCCGTCGTCCACCGGCGGGGTCGGTCCACCTCCCGAGGCGCAGCTCCCCAGCGCTACGGCAAGGGATACCGCCACCAGCAGAATCCATAGGATGCGCATGATGGTGTCCTTTCCGTCCGCACGCGATGCCCTGGATCACTCGAGGACGAAGACGAAACTCAGGGCGAACAGCGCGGCGACCACGTACATCATGGGGTGTATCTGACGCCACCGGCCGGCCATGATGCCGATGAGCACATAGGAGATGAACCCGTACCCGATCCCGTGGCTGATGGAGTAGGTCAGCGGCATGGCTATCAATGTGACGAAGGCGGGGACGGCGATAGTCACATCGTTCCACTCCATGCTCCGCAGCCCACGGAGCATGAGGAATCCCACGAAGATGAGCGCTGGCGCCGTAGCCTCGGCCGGCACGAGCCCGAACAGCGGAGCGAGGACGATCGAGGCGAGGAACAGGACACCCGTCACGATGGGCATCAGGCCCGTGCGTCCACCGTCGCCAACACCGGACGCCGACTCAACGTACGAGGTCACCGAGCTTGCGCCGCAGAGCCCGCCAATCACGGCGCCGATGGCATCCACGGCGAGCACTCGAGTGCCGTTCTCCACCTGGCCCTTCTCGTCGGTCAGGCCCGCCTGTTCGCCGATGGCCGTCATGGTGCCCAGCGTGTCGAAGAAGTCGACCACGATGAGCCCCAGGAGCAAGGGCAGCAACTGGAGGCTCAGAGCTCCCCTCACGTCCGCCTGGCCGATGGCGGATAGGTCCGGTGCTCCGAGCTTGAGATTCCAGATGGGGGACGCGGGGTCGCCTGTGATGAGATCGCGCCCGATATCGAGCACGGTAACGACGGCGATACCAGCCAGGATAGCCCCCTGGAAGCCGCGTTGGTGCAGAACGGTCATCGTAACGAGGCCGGCGAGCACGAGGAGGACGCCCCAGGTGCAAACAGGTCCCGCCTGCACGGGCGGCGGCACCGGGACGACGTGTAAGGGGTCCCCCGCCGCCGCCACCAAGTCGGCGCTGGACTTCGGAATCACGATGATCCGCGCGCCCACAAGGCCCAACGTGGCCAGGAACAGCCCCAGCCCGCCCGCGATGGCTCGCTTGAGGTCCATGGGGATCGCCTGGAAAACCCAGCCCCGCACGCCAACCAGGACGAGCAGGAGGACGATCGCGCCATCGAGCACCACGAGGCCCATCCCCGTCTGCCAGGACACGCCCTGGGCGGCCACCACGGTATAGGCCAGGAAGGCGTTGAGGCCCATGCCCGATGCGAGAGCCAAGGGGAAGTTGCTCACCAGACCCATCAGGATGCAGACCAGCCCCGCCGCGAGAGCCGTTCCGGCGGCCGCGGCCGTGGCCGGAACCCCCGGACCGTCGGGTGTCCCTAAGGAAAGGATGATCGGGTTGACGAAAAGGATATAGGCCATGGTGAGGAACGTGGTGACACCCGCCCGGACCTCCGTCCGAGCGTTGGTGCCACGCTCCTCGAAGCGGAAGAACCTAGCTACCCTGGCGGACATGACTGGCTCCTCAGGTCGATTCCGCGTACCCGGGTGTTGGCCCGCGCTGATGCCTGAGTTCCGTCGGCCAGGAGGCGCTCCCTGCTAGGGACGCTTCAGATCGAGGAGGACGACCATCGTATGCGCCGCCGCCCAGCCATTGCCATCCTAGCCCTTCTGGTCTGCCTCGTGGGCTGCGCCACCGAGGCGCCCCCCGGTGGCAATCCACCCGGCGACGGCACCGACGCCGGTGGCGATGGTGGCCCGCCGATCTACCCCGTCACCGGCACCGCGGCCCGTCACACCTATCGCCTGAAGGGCGGCAACGAGGACGTTGTCCTATGGACGACCCCGCCGCACTCCAAGGTCTTCGCCGAGGTGGAACGCAGCCCGTTGCCCGGTTCCATCGACGACGAGTTCCGCGTCTACGCGGCCCGGAACGAGTTCGAGCCTCTGCAGCTCGTCGTCTGGTCGAACGTCTCGGGCAACTGCACCATCAGTCTCCCGAGCTTCGGCGTGGGCGAGTCCATCGCGCTCCACTCCGTCGAGTACGTCAACGTGGCGAATCCCTCCGATGCGAGTGGCGGCATGGGCCCATGGCCCGACCCCTTAGTGCCGCGCCTGCAGGGAGAAGCGATACCCCTACAGGCGGGCCGGAACAAGCCGGTCTGGCTCACCGTCTACGTGCCTCCCTCCGCCCCCGCTGGTGATCACGAAGGCATCGTCACCGTGACCGGGCCATGGGGGACGCTTGAGGCCCCCGTAACCCTCCACGTCTTCGATTTCGTCCTGCCGGACGCCATCAGCCTGAAGTCCCAGGTGGGGCTCTCGTACGAGGCGCTCGGAGGGGACGCGTCCCTTGACCGCGCGGAGGAGATCAAGAGCTACCTCCACGCCCATCGCCTGACTCCCCAGGCCGTCGCCTGGCCCGCGGGGCTCAACTACGACGGCGGCATCACCTATGACTGCGAGAACCAGCGCTTCGTGCCCGACGACCGCGGACCGTTCAGCTTCTCGTCCCTGGGGCCGAGGTACGTGCACGGCACGGGCTGGAACGGCGTGGGCTTCCCGAGCTTCCTGGCCTTCCAGTTCACCGCCCCGGACGCTCCTCGGCCCGAAGAGTTCTGCGGCGTGGCCCTGGGCGACGACCCCTACGGCACGGCGATCTACAACACCCGGTGGCAGGGGATGCTGACCGCCCTCAATGAGTACATCGTGGCGAACGGCTACGCTGAGAAGGCCTACTACTACGTCATGGAGGAGCCTCGGGACGCCTCGGAGCTCGACTTGGCGGCCTTCCTGGCGAACATGAGCAAGGCCGTCGCTCCCGATCTGAGGCTGGCGGTAGGCGCCGCGCCGACCGAAGGCCTCTTCAACAACGCACGGTTCCCAGGCGCCCGGTTCGACATCTGGATCGCGGGTCTGACCGCCTACGACCAGGCAGCCACGGCCAGCCAGAAACGTCAGGCCGACCACGGCGAGGAGGTCTGGTGGCGCGCCAGCGGTGCGGACGCGCCGCCCTACTTCAACCCCGCCACCCTAGACCACATGGGGCTCGAGACGAGGCTGCTTGGCTTCGCCGCCTTCGCCCTTCGCATCGACGGCTTCGCCTACCACGACCTCACGGCATGGGGCGACCCCTGGACCAACCCGAACACGGGCGCGGGCAACGGCGACGGCTTCCTGCTCTACCCTGAGCGAGGCTCCCCGCACTCTCCCATCCGGTTCATCCCGTCTATCCGCCTGGAGCTGCTGCGCGAAGCCTTCGAGGACTACGAGTACCTCGTATTGGCCAACGGGGGGAAGCCGCGGGCCGGTGAGGCGTCGGTCGCCGATGCCACCGCCGAGTCCCTGGTCGCGAGTCTGACGGAGTGGACGACGAACTCCGAGGGCGTCGCCGAGCTGCGAATGCAGCTCGGGCGCTACCTCGGGGGCGAGCGCTCCGACCTGCCGACCCTGGTGCCCGACGCTCCGCCGCGGGCACGCGCGGCGTACTACATCAACTTCCAGGATCCCCAGGGCGAGCCTCTGGACGAGCCTCTGACCGTCGAGGGCAGGGAGTACCTGAAGATCGGCTGGGAGCCCTGGAGCGATGCCGCCGGCTACGGTTGGTTCGGCCACAACATCGGCACCGACCGGGTCGTCACCCAGTGGCTGGACAACCTCCCCGTGATCGACCCTCGCCAGCGGTCGATCATCTACGACACCCAGGGACAACGGGCGGTGTTCGAGTTCGCCCTGGAGAACGGGGCCTATGACGTCACCGTGTCCGTAGGCTGGGCGAACCGGGGCTACTACAAACACCAGCGAGTGATCGCCGAGGGCGTGCCGATCATCGAGCCCGGCGACCCTACCACGGTGGAGAAGCGCTTCTACATCGTCGACACCGAGCGAGTGGAGGTAGAGGACGGGAAGCTGACCGTGGAAGTGGCCGGCGTCATGGCCGATGGCAAGTACCAGTACACCATGCTGAACTACATGGACATCGTGCCGGCGGACTAGGAGACCAGGCGCGAGGCAGGCGACACAGGGCCACAGCCGCCCAGCAGCGAAGCAAGCGCCGTTCCACCCATCGCCGACGGGGGAGGCCGAAGTTGAGGGGACAGCGCGCAACAGGCTGTGCGGGTCACTCCGGACGCGACCTGCTCAATGGCCTGCTGTTCATCAGCCCTTGGATCGTGGGCTTGGGCGGCCTGCTGCTCTACCCCATCGGAGCATCGCTCTACTACAGCTTCTGCGACTACTCCGTGCTCCAGCCGGCGGAGTGGATCGGCGCCGGCAACTACATCGATTTGGCGACGGATGAGGTGTTCCTGAAGTCCCTCGCCAACACCCTCGTCTACGCCGCCCTGGCCCTCCCGATGGGCCTCGTTGTGTCCCTGGCCCTGGCCCTGCTGCTGAACACGGGCGTGCCCTTCATGTCCACCTTCCGTGTCATCTTCTTCCTGCCCGTGCTGGTGCCGATGGTGGCCCTCGCGGTGCTGTGGATGTGGATCTTCAACGGCGAGTATGGGATTCTGAACCACTACCTGAAGCCGGTGCTGGCCTTCGTCTCCGAGCATCTCCTCGGCGGCCGCCCGATCGCTCCGCCCGGCTGGCTGTCCGACCCGCTTTGGGCCAAGCCGGCCCTGGTCGTAATGGGGATGTGGACCGTCGGGAACTCCGTCGTCATCTACCTTGCGGGGCTGCAGGATGTCCCCCAACACCTCTACGAGGCGGCGGAGCTCGATGGGGCGAGCTGGCTGCAGCGGATCCGCCACGTCACCCTCCCCGCGATCTCGCCCGTGATCCAGTTCAACCTCATCATGGGCATCATCGGCGCCCTACAGCTCTTCGCCATCCCCTACGTCATCAGCCCCACAGGCGCGCCGGCACGGTCGCTCTACTTCCTGCCCATGTACCTCTACGACAGCGCCTTCACCTACCTCCGCATGGGGTACGCCTCGGCGATGGCGTGGATCCTCTTCATCATCATCTTCGTGCTGACCCTCGTCTCTTTCAAGATGACCGAGAAACGCGTCCACTACGGGGGCGAGTGACCTTGGCGGCGAAGTCCCTCCTCGGCAAACTCCTCGCCCTGCTGGCCCTCAGCGCCCTCTCCGTCACCTTCATCGCTCCCCTCGCCTGGATGATCCTCACCTCACTGAAGCCCCTCGATGAGACGATGAGCATGCCCCCCAAGTGGCTCCCGTCGTCGGTCGAGACCATCCAGTGGGAGAACTACGTCAAGGTCATCGTGGACAAAGACCGCTGGGATCCCGACGAGGACCCGGTGCCGCCCTTCCTCCGCTATGGCCTCAACACCCTCTACCTGGTGGTGCTCGGGGTCGTAGGCACAGTGATCTCCAACGCGCTGATCGCCTACGGCTTCGCGCGAATCCGCTGGCCGGGCCGAGACGTGGTCTTCGCGCTAACGCTGGCCACCATGATGATCCCCTTCCCCGTCATCATGGTTCCCGTCTTCGCCATCTTCCGGGAGCTCGGTTGGGTCGGCTCCTTCAAGCCTCTGTGGGTGCCGGCGTGGTTCGGGAGCGCCTTCAACATATTCCTGCTGCGGCAGTTCTTCCGGACCATCCCCACCGAGCTCTCCGACGCCGCCCGCATCGATGGCTGCTCCGAGCTCGGCATCTTCTGGAACGTCGTTGTGCCGCTGAGCAAGCCCGCCCTGGCGGTCGTTGCCCTGTTCCACTTCATGTACGTCTGGAACGACTTCCTCGGGCCCCTGATCTACCTCACTGACCAGAAGATGTTCACCCTCTCCCTCGGGCTGCAGTTCTACCAGAGCCAGCACGGGGGGACGGAGTGGAACCTCCTCATGGCCGCATCGACGCTCATCGTCCTGCCGCTGATCGTGGTCTTCTTCTTCACCCAGCGGAGCTTCATCCAGGGCATCAGCCTGACGGGCCTGAAGGGCTAGCCGATCGGCCGACGCTCTGGACATTGCTCATCAGAGCAGATCGTGAGCGCTCTCCGCGTGCTCCGTCCATCCGAGCTCCTGGGTTACGAGAGGGGGCTGATGCGTCGGCTCAGAGGGCGTCGGGGCCGCGCTCTCCGGTGCGAATCCGGATCGCGTCGGTCACCGGCGACAGGAAGATCTTCCCGTCACCGACCTCGCCCGTCTGGGCGGCGTCGATGATGGCGGAGACAACGGCCTCGACCAGGGAGTCGTCCACCACGACCTCCACCTTCACCTTGTGGAGAAGGTTGATGGTGTACTCACTCCCACGGTACCGTTCCGTGTAGCCCTTCTGACGTCCGCAACCCCGGATCTCGGTGACCGTCATCCCGTGGATGCCAGCCTCGTTGAGCGCATTGCGGACATCATCCAGCTTGGGGGGGCGCACGATGGCCTCAACTCGAGTCACATCTCTCACTTCCCGCCTCTTCGAGATGACGTCCGGCGCAATGCCGGATGGCGCTTCGCCGCTAGCGCCTCCAGCCCTTCCATCAGGCGCGACTCAACCAACCGGCCAAGAACTGCCACTGGTTCCACGAGTCCCAGGCAACCATGACTCTGCCGGCTGAGCCAGCCGGGGCTGGGCAACTCTCGCGCCATTCAGCACACTAATACGTGGCACGAGGCCATCGTCGGCCAATGCTGAGGGATACCGTTTCGATGCGAGCACCTTGGGTGATCTGCGCCTCTATGCTGGCGTCTGCCGCCACCGTCGTCCTGCTGCCGGGCTGTGGGGGGTACCAGACTCTGCTCATGCCCACCCGCCTGCGACTCAGTCCGGGCGTAACCACCGCCGCGCCGGGCGAGATCATCCACTACGAACTGAAGGGGTTCAGCCTCGTGGGGATCGAGGTGCCCCTCCCCGAGCAGTCCGTCGACTGGGAGCTTGAGGCCGCCCCACTCCCCGATGATGTGCGTCCGCCGACGGGGGTGCGCGACGACGAGCCGCCGGGCTTCGTCGACTTCTCTGGGCGCTTCGAGGCTAGCCCTGTCGTGCAGCCAGGCCACTACCGCTCAGGCCTGATCACGGCGACCGGCTGGGGCGAGTACGGCGAGCTGAAGGCCAGCGTCTACGTGGTCGTCGATGGTGACATAGACCCCGATGCTCCGCGGGTCGAGGTCTGGCCGCAGAACCTCCGGGTCCCACTGGGCTCCCGCGTCCCACTCGTGACCCTCTCCATCGATCCTCGCAGTCGGCGCGTGGCGACGACCGGCGCCCAGACATGGTCCGTGCTCTCGGGACCCGGCACGATCACGGCGGCCGGTGGGCTCTACCAAGCGCCTGCGGCACTGAGCGCCAAGGACCCGGAGGAGGTGGAGCTCCTGGCCGTCACCGATGACGGGCGTCGGGCCTCGACCTACCTCACCCTCGATCCCGAGCCGGCCAAGACCATGGAAGAGCTGCGTCTTGCCCCCGAGGGCACGCTGAAGGTCTCTCTCGGACGGGTGCAGGAGTTCGTTCTCTATGCCGTCGATCGCGATGAGCGCTACATCCCCGTGACCGGCGCGGAGTGGCTGGTCGAGGAGGGCATCGGGCAGGTTACCGAGCGCCCGGACGGGGTGGTGGAGTTTCTCGCACAGACGCCCGGCCGCGGGGCTCTCGTCGCGGCCCGGTCCGACCAGTTGCTCCGTCGGGAGATCATCTCCGTAATACCCGGCGCATAGGCGCTTGGCGCAGGAAGGGGCCAGCGACGCGCCGGGGAACCACTGACCGCAGTGAGGTCGCTCGCACTTGGAGGTGTGCAGGGATGCTCGGCAGGCTCATGAACAGGCTCCTTCCGTTGAAGTCCTCCCCGTCGCCCCGCCGCGCTACGCGCCTGACCATCGTAGGCGGCCGGCCTCCTAGCGAGGTAGAGGCTCCCCCCTTCCCTGAGGGCATCGAGCGTGCCCTACGGCGTGCGGCCACCGACCGTAGCTTCCGGCGCCGACTGCTGGCTGACCGCGCGTCAGCCCTCACGGAGATGGCGCACGAGCTCACGCCGACGGAGCTCGCCGTCCTCACGGCTACGCCCCACGACCAGCTTGAGCGGATGATAGACGAAGTGGCCCCCCTCATGCCGGCTCGCCGTGGGGCCCTGGTGCGCCTTGCTGCGGCGTTGGGAATCGTCCTCGGGGGCACGGCCCTAAGCCACGTCTCCTGCGGGTTGCCATCGCGCGCTACCGAGGGTGCGCGAGCTGACGTCCCGCCCCCCAACAGCGCGGGCATCCAGCCGGACGAGCCGACGCGAACCCGAGGCATCTCGCCCGATACGCCTGTTCGCGGGCGGAAGGGCCAACCGCGCGACGTGGGAGATGAGTAGAGCGTGGCCAGGGGCATCGAGTACGTGATCGCGCGCGCGGCCCTCAGCGGCCACTTCCGTCGGAGACTGCTCCGTAACCGTGAAGCCGCCCTGGGCCGCCTCGGAGGCCGCTTGAGCGCGGTCGACCGGGCCGCCCTTCTGGCCATCCCCACCGAGCAGCTCCGGGCCATGATCGACGGCGCTGGACCACGCCTCCCCGGGCGCCGCAGCCTTCTGGTTCGGGCTCTGGCATGCTTCGGGTTCGTAGGCGTGGCGGCCATGCCATCGTGCGTTCCGGTCGCCACAGGCGCCAGGCCGGATGACCCGAATGGGGAGTCTGAGCCCTTGGTAACGGGAATCCGCCCCGATGGATCGCCCTAGGCCCCCTCGTCCGACGAACTCGCCAGGGAGAGCGCGATGACCCAACCGCACCTGCAACCCGCTCCGGCCGCCGCCAGCGGCGCGGGCGCGGGCATCACCCTCGTCAACCTGAACATGCTCTTCGTGCGTTACTACGACAAGGTTGAACGAGAGTTGCACGTGCCCCTCGGGACCCTCTACCTGACGGCTTCCCTTGAGCAAGCCGGCCTCGCCGTGGACTTCCGTGACTACCAACTCTGCCCCGCCGAGGACCCTTTCGCCAGGGAGGCCATCCTGCGGCACCTCGCCGATCCAGCACCCATCATCGGGCTCTCGTGCATGGCGAACCTGCTGCCCTTCACCATCCTCACGGCCAAGATCCTGAAGGAGGCCTACCCGGATCGCACCATCGCGCTCGGCGGAGTGGGGCCCTTCGGGGTCGAGGAGCCGATACTCGCGCGATTCCCCTGGATCGACGTCATCGCCTATGGCGAGGGAGAACGGAGCGGCCCAGCCCTCGTGAAAGCGCTTCGCACGGGAGGTGACCTGCGGGACGTGCCGGGCATCGTCTTCCGTCACGGCGATGAGATCGTGCGCACTCCACCCGCGCCTCGGATCGAGGACCTCGACTCCATCCCCGGCCCCGCCTACCACCACATCGACCTCGGCCGGTACGAGGGCTATAACCTCATGAGCAGCCGGGGCTGCCCCTACCCGTGCACTTTCTGCAGCGTGGCGCCGATCTGGGGCCGGCAGCCGTACTTCCGGTCCAATCGCCACATCATCGACGAGATGCGCTGGCTACACGAGGAGCACGGGGTCCGGCTCTTCCTGTTCCAGGATGAGTTCTTCGTCGCCTCAGATGAGCGTGCTCGCTCCTTCAGCCGCGACCTCATCGCCTCCGGCCTCGACGTGAAGTGGAAGGCGTTCGGCAGGATCAACCTCATCGGCCCCGACACCATGAAGATCATGGCCGAGTCAGGCTGCTGCGAGATCCGCTACGGCGTGGAGTCCGGCTCCGACGCGGTCCTGGAGCGCACTAAGAAGGGCTTCCATGCGGCGGATGTCATCCCCGTAATCTCCACGGCGGTGGGGATCTTCGACCGGGTCGACACCTTCTACGTCTGGGGCTATCCCTTCGAGACGATGGAGGATTTCAACCAGTCTATCTTCCAGATGGTCAGCTTCCGCATGATGGGCGCGCGCGTGCTGCCCTCCCTGCTCTGCTTCCTGCCGCAGACGGACATCTACAGGGAATTGGACGGGCCGGACAAGCTGGAGTTCTGCGAGTGGCTCTTCCCCGAGTACATGGTCACCGGCCACGAGGTGTGCGACCGGACCGGAGTCACCATCCAGGACGACCACCGCGGGGTGTTCGACTTCGTGCGGCAGCACCCGGACCTGTTCCCTGGGTTCTTCCACTACGACTTGGATAACAACGTGCTTCCGAAGCTCGAGATCCTGCAGGAGATGGGCTTCTATCTCCGCGATCGCGAGGCCCTCATCACCCGGGACGTCACCGAGACGGACTCCTGTGGCGCCCACTCCCCCAAAGAAGCGAGCGGCCGATCGCGCATGCTGCGGAGCTAGCTCATCACTGCCTGGTGTAGCGCTCAATGCCGCCCGAGGCACTCCTACCTTGACGGCGACCGCCGGCGCGACAACACTATTTGTGCCGAGCGGGCGCTCGGCCGTCAGTATACCCGGAGGTGTTCGAGGTGCCCGACAAGGATCCGCTCAAGGGGCAGGAGTCGGTCCAGCTCTTCCAGGAGCATGCGGCCCGGAGTACGCAGTCCCTCCCCTTCAAGATGGCCCCCAGTACGCTCTACGCCCTGGGCGTCTTCGTGTTCCTGGCCGCGATCGGCCTGAGCATCCGGGTGGGCAGCATCCGCGGTGAGCTGGAGCAGCAACGCGTAGAGAACATCGAGCAGGAGTCGGACATCCCCGAGGCTGTCCTCCAGGAACTCTTCTCCGAGAAACCCGAATCCGAGGAGGCAGACACCACCTCCGCCGAGTCCACGGTGGCGGATCTGCTCGCCCAGTGGCGCGAGCGCCAGCGGGAGGCCTTTGAACAGAACGCGCCCGGGCTCATCGAGAAGCTGCACGGCGATGACCAGGCCCTGCGCACGCAGGCAAGCCTCCAGCTCCGGGAGTCCGATGAAGGGTTCCCCATCCTGGTGGACGCCCTGAAGTCGGACAATGTGCAGGCCCGCCGCGCGGCGGCCAACGCCCTCTCCCTGTCCCAGAATGCCCCGGCCGAGCTGGTGGGACCGGCCCTTATCGAGGCGCTTCTCACCGATCGCGACCCTTACGTTCGGGAGTACGCCGCCACCGGCGTAGGACGGTTCCGGACGCCGGGCACGGTCGAGGCGCTGAACAGAGCGATCTCCGATCCCGAGCCCAGCCTGCGCCAATCGGCGTTGACCGGTCTGATGTACATCAACGACATGATCACCTTCCCTATCTTCGCCCGCGCCCTACAGGAGGATGACCGGCTCACCAACCGCTACGTGGCCGCCACCGCGATCGCGCGCCTCGCGTACGACCGACGGCGCGATCACGTGTCCGACGAGTGGGCCGAAGGCATCATGGCCGCCGCGAACACGATGCTGAGGAGCCTCGATGAGCGAATCCGGGCTCGCGGGTGTCAGGTTGCCGGGTACTTCCGACTCAAGGCCATGACCCCCCGTCTCATCAGTCTGCTCGGGGATCCGAACGAGATCGATGAGGTAACCGGCGCTGGAGCGGGCGCCGACCTGTCATGGGAGGTCCGGGCCCGGGCCGGCGAGGCCATCGGGTACGCGTACGAGGGACAGGCAGCCTCCAAGAACGAGGACCTCGCGCACATCGTCAACGCCCTGGTCCTGGCCGAGGCCTTCGACCCCGAGCCGGCGGTCCGCTGGAAGGTCTCCGAGGCGCTCTTGCGTACAGGCTATGACCCGAACGACTGGGGCAAGCTCGAGATGCTCGAGACCGCTCCCAGGGAGGCCCTGGAGGGACGCGACGCCCTGCAGTACCACGGCACGGACACTGACTAGGGGCTCCGGGAACTTAGTCGAACAGCGGGAACTCGCCCCGTGGCGCGGGGATGAAGTGGCGCACGTAGGTGTCGCAGGCGTAGCGATCGGTCATCCCCGCGATGAAGTCCGCGGTGCGTAGCGCGCGCTCCTCCACAGAGAGGTCCCGCTCATGTGGTCGCAAGTAGGGCGCTCGAACGGGCTCCTCCATGAAGAGCCGGAACAGCTCGATGACCATGCGCTGGCCGCGCGCCTCCGGTTCGTGCCCTGAGCCGCGCGGCGCATAGACCCGCTCGAAAAGGAAGTCCTTCAACCCATCCATGGCTTGGGCCACGGCCGGATCCATCTCCAGGTACGGCAGGCCCTCGCTCCGCTCGATCACCGATCCCACCAGCGTGGTGATCCGGTCCCCATGGGTAGCGCCCAGAACCTCGACGATGCCTGCCGGCACATCACTGAGAGCGAGCAGCCCAGCACGCCGCGCGTCGTCCAGGTCGTGGTTCACATAGGCGATGCGATCCGCCCACCGCACGATCTTCGCCTCCACGGTCGCCGGCTCGGGACCATCCAGGCGGTGGGGGGTATCAGTGGTGCCCTTGGAGTGGTGGAGGATGCCGTCTCGCACCTCCCACGAGAGGTTCACGCCCTGTCCGTCGCGCTCGAGCCGATCCACGACGCGGAGCGACTGTTCGTAGTGGCGGAACCGCCCATCGGGGACATACTCGCGGAGGGCCGAGTCCAAGCCCCGCTCACCGATGTGTCCGAAGGGTGTATGCCCGAGGTCGTGGGCGAGGGCGATCGCTTCCGCCAGATCCTCATTGACCCGAAGACCACGCGCAATGGTGCGCGCGATCTGGGATACCTCCAGGGTGTGGGTCAGGCGCGTCCGGAGATGATCGCCCGTCGCGGGCAGGAACACCTGGGTCTTGCCCGCCAACCGTCGGAAGGACTTGCACTGATGGATGATCCGATCGCGGTCGCGCTGGAAGGCCGTCCGCATGGGGCACGGCTCCTCCGGCCTCTCCCGCCCACGCGACTGATCCGCCTTGGCGGCGAACTCGGAAAGCCGCTCGTGCTCCATGCGTTCTATGCCCGTGCGGATGGGGTCTCTCACCAAAGACCTCCTCGACCGGTCGGATCCCAGGTTGGCCGCCACTCGTCAGCGAATAGCGGCCTCAGCGCCGGCGTCACATTAGGCGCGAACCGGCGCTCGGCCTTCCAGGAGGTATCGCTGTGAGCCTTCCACTGCCCCGTCTATCGTGCGCCCTCGTGGGCCTGGTGACTATCGCCTACGTGGTGTCAGCGCAGGACCTGGGCCCGAGCGCCGCCTCGGTCATAGACCTCATCGACCTCGAGACGGGAGCCCGAACGACGATCCCCCACGGCGACGGGAGCGATCTGCAGCCGGTCTGGTCGCCGAAGGGTGATCGCCTCGCCTTCGTCAGTGACCGCGATGGAAACATGGAGATCTACCTCTACGAGCCCGCGAAGGACGTGCTCCGGCGCATCACCGAGAACGTGGGCAGGGATGCCAACCCCGCCTGGTCGCCCGATGGCCGGGGGCTGGTACTGAGTTCCGAGGCCGCCGGCGAGCGTGGCCTCTACCTCATGGGCGCCGATGGGAGCGGAATGAAACGCCTGACCGGGTCTGAGGGCAGCGATGAGTACTCCGCATGGAAGCCGGACTCGACCCTCATCTACTTCGCCAGAGCCCGCGGCATCTTCACCCTGGACCCCGACGAGTTGGGTGGCGCCACGAACCTGCGCGGCGGCGATTCCCGGTCGCCGATGGGCTCGCCGGGCCGGCGGGTCTACGGGGAGGGCGAGCTCCCGGCCGCCATCCGCTTCCTGAGGCCCGGCGGGGAGTGCCGCGACCTGGCTTGGTCCCTCGATGGCAGCCTGCTCGCCTTCGCCGCGGAGCGGCAGGGCGTCTTCGACCTCTACGTCGTGACGCCCGAGGGCGAGCGCCTCCGGCGCATCACCCAAGCGAAGGGGAACGCCGTGGAGCCCACGTGGCATCCCGACGGCCTCTACCTAGCCTACACACTGATGACCGACGAGGGCGCTGAGATCCGCCGCGTCAACTCCGACGGCAGCCGGGACGTGCCCATGATCCACACCCGCCCCGGCGACCGCGACCCCGCGTGGTCGCCCGACGGCGCCACCCTGGCTGTGGTGCGCCCCGCCGGCTGAGATCCTGGCCTGCGGGGCCTACTCTGCGGGCGCGGCCTCCGACTCCGCCTCGTGCGTCCGCCCCAGCCCGGCCTCGGCGTCGGCCTCGCGAACGATGTCGCCAAGAAGGTCGCCCTGGAGCGTCTCGACCTCGAGCAGGGCCTCGACGATGCGGTCCAAGGCCAGCCGGTGGGTCTGGATGATCTCCTTCGCCCGAGAGTGGCACTGCTCGACGATGGCCCGCATCTCCTCATCGACGACCCGCGCAAGCTCCTCGGACATGCTGTGGTCCTCCATGATGTCACGGCCCAGGAACACATGCTTGTCGCTGCGACCCACCGTCAGGGGGCCGATGCGCTCGCTCATCCCTAGCGTGCACACCATCGCCCGCGCGATGTCCGTCACCTTGCTGAGGTCGTCGGCGGCGCCGCTGAAGCACTGGCCGATGATGGCCTCCTCCGCCGCGCGGCCGCCCAGGGTCGAGGTGATGCGCCCGAGGAGATAATCCCTGGAGTACATGTGCCGGTCCTCTGCGGGTAGCTGCATGGTGAAGCCGAGCGCCTTGCCCCTGGAGACGATCGAGACCTTATGCACAGGCTCATCGGGCATCGTCTTCATGCCGACCAAGGCATGGCCCGCCTCATGGATCGCCAGGGCGTTCCGCTCCTCATCGGAGAGCACCCGGCTCTTCCTCTCGATTCCCAGGTAGACGCGGTCGATGGAGTCCTCGAGGTCGACCATGTCTATGCGGACCTTGCCCCGACGCGCCGCGAGGATGGAGCCTTCGTTCACCAGGGTCTTGCAGTCGGCCCCAGTGAAGCCCGGAGTGCGGCGAGCCAGGGTCTCCACGCTGACATCCTCGGCCGTTGGCCGCTCGCGGATGTAGATGCGGAATATGGCCTCCCGACCCTTCACATCGGGGGCGTCGATCTGAATCCGACGGTCGAAACGACCGGGGCGGAGCAGGGCCGGGTCGAGAACATCGGGCCGGTTCGTGGCGGCAAGGATGATGACGCCGGAGTTCTTGTCGAAGCCGTCCATCTCCACCAGGAGCTGGTTCAGGGTCTGCTCACGCTCATCGTGTCCGCCGCCGATGCCCGTGCCCCGGTGGCGACCCACGGCGTCGATCTCATCGATGAAGACGATGCACCGATCATGGTGCTTGGCCTGCTCGAACAGGTCTCGAACCCTCGATGCGCCGACGCCCACGAACATCTCCACGAAGTCGGACCCGGAGATGTAGAGGAAGGGAACATTCGCCTCCCCGGCGATGGCCCGGGCCAGGAGCGTCTTGCCGCTGCCGGGTGGTCCGGTCAGGAGCACGCCCTTGGGGATCTCCGCCCCCACTGCCCGGAACTTCTCAGGCTCGCGCAGGAACTCGACGACCTCCTCCAGCTCCTCCTTGGCCTCGTCCACGCCCGCCACGTCGTCGAAGGTCACGCGCTCGTAGGCGTTCTGGAACCGTTGGTGGCGGCTCTTCCCGAAGGTGATCGCCTGCCCGCCCGTCGACTGCATCTGGCGCACGAACATGAAGTAGAAGAACAGGACGAGGGCGATGGGCAGGATGAGGTAGCCCACGATCTGGACCCAGGTCTCATTCCACCGCGGCGGGACGAGGGTCACGTCGATCTGGTCATTCCGGAGTTGCCCCTCCGCGCCCAGGCGCGGAAGCTCCGACGCGAGTTCCGGATCGGGAGGGATGTTCACGGTGAACTGCGGCGGCGACTCGGGACCCTCACCGCAGAAGGCCTTGCCTCTGCGAAGATCCACCTGCACCGCCTTGAACGCCGGGCTATCGCTATCGAACTGCTCCAGTAACCAGGAGAAGCTCATCTCCTTGGGCGGCTGGGTGGAGTAACCTTGCCTGAAGAGCAGGCCGATGATCACGGCCAGCGCCAGGATGACGATGACGCTCTTCCAGCTTACCTGGCTTTGCACGCGCTCTCTCCTTCACGCAGGGGCGATTGCGACCCCTGTCTATCGGGGTGAGCCATGGCTCGCGTGAACCTGGCTGGAGTCTTTGACGCACGAACTAGGAACCGGACGCACCCGGAGGTTCGACACGGCTCAATGTCAGTTTGCCACGGTCGCGAACGAAGAGACACCCCTCGAGCTTCTGCTCACCTCTCGCCGTGCCGCTCCGGATGAGCCCTAGAGCCTGCTGAATCTGTGCCAAGGACAGAGCGGCCCCCGGCCCGAGAACCTCCCTCGCGGCCGCCCGCAGCACCACGCTCGCCGCACCCTCCGACAAGGCCCGCAGCGCGGCGACGGAGAGCTCCAGCGCCCCTCCCTGCCCGCCATCCGCCCGGCATTGACCGAGAAGCGCGGAGCCCGCGGCATCGAGCGCCTCCCGGTCCAACTCCACCGTGTCGGAGAGCCGAGCGAGGGTCCTCGCAACCGAGCGGCCCGCGACCCGTTCCATCTCCGGCAGGAGGTGCCGCCGCACACGGTTCCGCAGAGCATCATCCTCTTCGTTCGTCGGATCCTCTACCCATTGCATATCTCTATCGGCGAGATACCGCAGTATCTGCGCGCGGGACACATCGATCAGAGGCCGGATCATCCGGCCGCGTCGCGCCGGAACACCAGTCAGCCCATCGAGCCCCGTCCCTCGGATGAGGTTCACGAGCACCGACTCCGCCCGATCATCCGCCGTGTGGCCCGTAGCGATCCGCCGTGAGCCCGTCACCGAGGCCATATCCTCCAGCGCTTCGTAGCGAGCGAGCCGGGCCCCATGCTCCAGCGAGACGCCACGGCGCGCCGCCACTCCACGAGCATCTACCGCCCTCCGCTCCAACGGCGCCCCTAGCTCGGCCGCCACCCGCGCGCAGTGCTCCCCGTGGGAGCGCGACTGGGCGTGGATCCCATGCTCCACGTGAGCCGCGTGCAGCCGCAGCCCCATCTCCCCCCTCAGCGCCACCAGCGCGCGGAGCAGGGCCGTCGAATCCGCCCCGCCCGAGAACGCCACCAGCACCCGGTCCCCACGCTCCAGCAGCCCCCGCCGCCGCGCGGTGTCCAGCACATGGCACTCGAAGGGGTTCAGCCGCTTGGGGATCTCCGCCGCCATCACCCATCCTCCCGGCCCTAATCGAGCCCCCGTCCCGTCAGCTGCGTCAGCGCCTGGAGATACTTCTCGCGCGTCCTCGCGACAACGTCCTCGGGCAGCTCCGGCCCCGGCGGCGTCCGATCCCAGTCCAGGGTCTTCAGATAGTCGCGCACGAACTGCTTGTCGAAACTCGGGGGGTTCGCGCCAGGCCGCCACGACTCGGCGGGCCAGAAGCGCGAGGAGTCGGGAGTCAGCACCTCATCCACAAGGATGATCTCGCCGTCCACCAGGCCGAACTCGAACTTGGTGTCGGCGATGATGATGCCCCTCTCCCGGGCGATGTCCGCGCCGCGCCGGTAGAGCTCGAGGGTGAGCGCCTCCAGCCGCGCCGCAGTGTCCGCCCCCACGATCTCCGCCGCCCGCTCCCGGCTGATGTTCTCGTCATGCCCCTCCGCCGCTTTGGTCGAGGGCGTGAAGATCGGCGGATCGAGCCGGTCCGCCTCCCGGAGCCCTGACGGCAGCCCGTGCCCGCACACCTCGCCGCTCTTCCCATACTCCACCCACCCGGAGCCTGTGAGGTAGCCCCGGGCGACACACTCGATGGGGAAGACCTCGGCCTTCTTCACCAACATCGAACGACCTCGGAGGCTCTCCGCCGACGGGTCATTCCTCACCACCTCCGGGAACTCGTCGAGTTCCGCCGTGATGAGGTGGTTCGGGCAGACGCCGGCTAACTGCTCCAGCCAGAAGAGGGTCATCTGATGAAGGATCCGGCCCTTGTCCGGCACGGGGCTCGGCATGATGACATCGAAGGCGGAGATGCGGTCCGTTGCAACGATGAGCAGCGCCTCGCCTACGTCGTAGACATCCCGCACCTTGCCCGAGCGGATCTTCGGCGCCGCCCGCAGTTCACTGGTCAGCATAGCGCTCATGAGGTCCTCCCTTGCTCATTCGAGTCCGACGGCCGGGGGCCGGCGCCCTCCCTCGCGCGCGACGCCGAGGTTGAGGAGCGGCGAAGCCGGGAAGGGGGCACTCTAGCCCCGCTCACCCGGATCCCCCGGCACACCGCGCCCCTATGGCCGCCTCGCTCACTCCTCCACACGGAAGGTGGAGGCGATGGCGTGAACGGCCGGGAGCCGGTCGATCTCCCGGAGGGCCCGGCGGAGATTCCTCTCCCGCGCCGGATGCGTGACGATCACGATCTGCGAGCATGGCCCGGTGTAGCCGTGCGAGGCCGGGTCATCCTCGGCCAGAAGCTCCTGTGATACGGTGGCTATGCCCACGTCGTACTCGCCGAGGATCAGCGCGATCCCACCCAATACGCCCGTGCGGTCGCGAGTGAGCAGTCGAAGATAGTAACGGGTCCGGATCTCCTCGATCGGCCGCACCTCGGGGTGTGGCTGGCAGGTGCAGCGGATCCTCGCTCGCGCCCCGGAGACGACGTCGCGCGCAATATCGACGATATCCCCCGCCACGGCGCTCCCCGTGGGGCCGAGACCCGCGCCCGGACCGTAGAACATGACCTCCTTCGCGTGCCGAAGGTTGATGAACACGGCGTTGAACTCATCGGAGACCGAGGCGAGGGGGTGATCCTTGGGTACCAGGGTGGGGTGGACCCGCAGCTCGAGCCGCTCCTCCTCGTCCCGCTTCGCGATGGCCAGGAGCTTGATCACGTACCCCAGCCGCTCAGCCACGGCGATGTCGACGGCCGTCACGGCTCGGATGCCCTCGCGATGCATCTCGCCAAGCCGCAAGGAGCGCCCGAAGCCGATGGAGGCCACGATATTCAGCTTGTAGGCGGCATCGAACCCATCGACGTCATCGGTGGGGTCCATCTCGGCAAAGCCCAGTTCCTGAGCTAGCTCCAGGGCTTCCTCGAAGCCCATGCCATCCCGCGTCATGCGAGTGAGGATGTAGTTCGTTGTCCCGTTGAGGATCCCCAGAATACGCTCGATGCGGTCCGCCGCGAGTGAGGTTCGGACGGGCCCGATGAGCGGAATGCCTCCCGCCACGCTGCCCTCGTAGCGGAGGGCCACGCCGTTGTCATCGGCGATCTGGCAGAGGTCGTGGCCATGCTTCGCCATGAGTTCCTTGTTGGCGGTGGCGACATGCTTGCCAGCCCGGAGCGCTGCCTCCACGTACTGGCGAGCCTGCCCCGTCCCCCCGATGCACTCGGCGACGATGAGCACATCATCGCGCGCGACGAGCGCCGCCGCGTCGCCACAGATCAGGCTGGGGTCCACCCACTCGGGACGCGGGCGCTCGGGGTGCGCTACGGCGATGCCACGGATAGCTAGGGGCAGACCGACCCGGCGGGCGACCTCGCTGCCGGACTCGGTCAGGAGCCGCACCAAGCCAGAGCCCACCACTCCGCAGCCGAGGATTGCGACTCCAATGGGGGCTGAGTTCATGAGAGGGTTGCCCACCTCTTGTCACGGCGCCTGGCAGAGGGGCCTGCCACGGCGAAGCCGGAAGCTAAGGCCGCAGCCACACCAGCGGCTGGTCCAACTCCACCAGGTCCCCGTTCTTGGCGACGACCTCGACCACTTCCCCGGTGACCTCGGAGGCGATCTCGTTGAAGACCTTCATCGCCTCCACGAGCCCGACGATGTCGCCCTCCTCCACCCGCGCGCCGACCTCCACATAGGGGGGCGTCTCCGGCGACGCCGCACGGTAGAAGACGCCCATGACCGGGGATCGAACGGCCACGAGGCCTTGCTCCTCGGGCGTGGCCGGCTTCGCCCTCCGGGGGGCGGAATGCCCACCCCAAGGGGGCGGAGCGCCCACGGAGGGGATCCCCATGGCGACAGGAGCCGTCGGCGTGACCGTGATCTCCACCTTCACGCCGTTCTCCTCCGACGTGAGCTCGGAGAGCCCCAGCTCCTTGGCGAGCCGCGCGAGATGCCGGATCCGCTCGAAATCGATTCCTGGTGATTCAGGCATAGGGTCCTCCAAAGGCCGGAGTATAGCACAGCCTACGCCGCTGGGCTAGCGTCCGGACGCCGTTCCGCGGCTCTCCGGCGCCCATCGTCGTGTGCGTCGAAGGCCTTGCGCCACATCATGAGGTAACGTGTCCTCGCCAGGAGTGTCGAACAGGCGATGCCACCGCATCGAGAGAGGCATGGCGCAATGCTCAGAGGATGGCGCGGAGTAATGGGGACGACGGCAGTGACGGGTATCGCGCTGGCTGGGTTCCTCGCTGGGTGGGGAGACGCGCCCGCAGCCCAACACCAACCTGGCGGCCTCCGCGTCCACAATGGCTGGCTCTGCCACGGTGACGACCTGGTCTGGGGCTGGATTCAGCACAACGGCTGGTGGCGGCCCGGACAGCGGCCCAACCTCTGCCGGCGGTCCGTAGGCGATCCCGAGGGCGATGTGCGTCCCAACCGCACGGAGGATCTCGACCAACTCACCGACAACATGCTGCGCTACGGCTACCCCGGCTTCGAACACAACTACGGCCTCTGGTTCGACCGCCGCCGCGACGCTCACGACACCGGACCGCGCGAGAGCGCCGATGTGGTGCCGCCCTTCCTGGAGCAGCCGTGGGCACGCAGCCAGGAGGGCCGAGCCGCCGACGGCCTGCCCCGCTACGACCTCACACGGTTCAACGACTGGTACTTCGGTCGCCTCGAGGAGTTCGCCAGCCTCTGTGACCGTAAGGGGACGGTGCTCTTCCACTGCTACTACATGCAGCACGCCCTGCTCGAGACCCAGGCCCACTACGTCGACTTCCCATGGCGCCCGGGCAACTGCGTACAGGACACGGGGATGCCCGATCAGAACCCCGCCGCCAACGCCTTCTACGACATCAGCGACCCCACGCGGCGGGATCTCCACCGCCTCTACATTCGCCGCTGCCTCCGATCACTGGGTCAGTACCGCAACGTGGTGCACCAGGTCAGCCAGGAGTACACGGGCGGCCGCGAGTTCGTCGAGTTCTGGCTGGACACGCTGATGGAGTGGCAGCGGGAGACGGGCCAACACATCCTCGTCTCCCTAGGCGCCCCCAAGGATGTCACCGACGCCATCCTCGCCGATCCCACGCGGGAGCCTGCCATCGACGTCCTCGATCTGCGCTGCTGGCACATCAACCGTGCCGGCGAACTGGTCGCCATCCCCGGCGGCCAGGAGATACCTGGGCGTTACATCGCCTCGGGTTCGCAGCAGTCCCAGGACAGCAGCCCTCAGTGGATCTACCGCAAGACGCGCGCCTACCGTGACGCCTACCCCGACAAGGCGATCATGGACGCCGTGGGTCAGAGCCGCGAGCAGACCTGGGCTTCCTTCATGGCGGGCGGGAGTATGGTCGTCGCGGGGCAGATCGAGTACCCAGGGCAGATCGACCCGCCCGAGTACGTCCAGCCCGCCGGCGTTGAGGAGATACTGCCCACCTACCGCTTCATACGCGAGCGGCTGTCACGTGAGCTGCCCGGGACGGCTCCCGCCGATATCGTGCTCAGCGACGCCGACTCCGTCTGGTGCCTCGCCCACCCCGATGGCACGCTCCTGGTATACACCCTCCTGGGCGAGCCCATCCGGCTCACCGTGCCCGGTGGCGATGCGCCCCTCACCGCCCGGTGGCTGGACCCGCGCACCGGGGAGCTCCTGGAGGCCGGAGAGGCCGAGCCCGGATCGACCGTGGAGGCGAGCCCACCTGGCGATGGCGACTGGGCCCTGTGGCTCTCCCCGCGTGGCTAGCCCGCATCATTCATGAATGCTGATTTGTGCCGTGCCGGCTGTGTAGCGGGCGCTTGTCCGTTGCGTTGGTGTTG
>DBQI01000044.1:32616-64535 GCA_002305165.1 Armatimonadetes bacterium UBA1398 | reverse complement strand
ACTCATGAATGATGCGGGCTAGGGAGCCTCGGGCAACCAGGCCGGAGTCTCGCCCCAGGAGCCAGAGAACACGAAGGAGTCCAGGGGCTTGCGCGTTCGGGGCGCCAGCTCACGCTCCATTAGGTCGTCGGGAAGGCTCTCTGGGTCACCGCGGTAACCTACGGCGATCGCGGTCCACACCTCGTGTCCGGCCGGAACCTGGTAAAGCTGCGCCGCATGCTGGCGTCTCACGCCCGCCATCTGATGGCAGTAGAGGCCGAGGGAGGCCGCCTGAATCGTCAGGCTCATCGCCGCCAGACCGACGTCATGGGTAGCCCAGCGGTTCTCGTCCCCGCCAGTGTCCTGGACCCGGGCCACCGTGAGCATGAGGACGGGGACCGTGCCGCACCAGCGCCGATTGCCCTCGACAAGACAACTGAGGAGCTTCTCGAACTCCTCAGGCTGCTCTTGGGTCGCCACGATGAAGTACCATGGCTGCATATTGCCGGCCGACGGCGCCCAACGGGCGGCTTCGAGCAGGCCAACTAAGGCCTCAGGCGCGACTGGATCCGGCCGAAACGCGCGGGGACTCCAACGTTCGGCAAGCAGTCTGTGGATGGGCGCAACCGTCCGCGCAACCTTATGCATTCCTCACGAGTCCTCTCGATGGGACCACCGAACTCAGTACCACTGAGTGTGGAAGTCGCCCTCACGGTCGATACGCTTATAGGTGTGGGCGCCGAAGTAGTCACGCTGGGCTTGAATCAGGTTCGCGGGCAGCCGGCGGGTCCGCAAGGAGTTCAAGTAGGTCAGGGACGCGGCCATGGCCGGGACGGGAATCCCCGCCCTCATGGCGGCCACGACGACCTCCGTCCATGAGTCAATCCGGCTCGCGATCTCCCCTACGAACCGATCCGTGAGAGCCAGGTTGGGCGTCTTCGGCTCGATCCGGTAGGCCGCTGAGACGTCATCGAGGAACCGGGCGCGTATGATGCAGCCGCTCTTCCAGATGCGCGCCGTCTCCGCGAGGTCGATACCCCAGTTCATCTCCTCAGAGGCCTTCGCGATGAGGGCGAATCCCTGGGCGTAGGAGCAGATCTTCGAGGCATACAGCGCCTCTCTTACCTGACTCGTAGTCTCGTGGGAGCCGAACTCAATCTCATCACGATAGGGCAGGAGATTGAAGGCATGGGTCCGGAGCTCCTTCGGCGAGGACAAGGCCCGAGCGTCAACGGCCGCCGTGATAGTCGGCGTTGGCACGGCGAAGTCCATGCTCGCCTTGGTCGTCCAGCGGCCCGTCCCCTTCTGGCCCGCCTCGTCGAGGATGTAGTCCAGCAGCAGGCCCTCCCGGCCCTGGTCATCCTCGGTGCGCAGGATGTCCGCCGTGATCTCGATGAGGTAGCTCTCGAGTTCGCCGGAGTTCCACTCACTGAACACCTCGGCGAGGCGCTGAGGCTCCAATCCGTAGCCGCGGCGCAGCATATCGTAGGCCTCGGCGATGAGCTGCATGTCGGCGTACTCGATGCCGTTGTGCACCATCTTGATGAAGTGCCCCGCGCCGCCAGGCCCCACGTAGGCGACGCACGGTCCCGTGTCCGCCTCTGCTGCGATGGATCTCAGCACTGGCTCCAGGTGGTCGTAGGCCTGCCGTGAGCCGCCAGGCATGAGGCTGGGGCCCCGCAGGGCGCCCTCCTCGCCGCCGCTGACGCCCATGCCGAGATACTCGATGCCCTTGCCCGATAGTCGAGCGCAGCGCGCCTCCGTGTCCTGGTAGTTCGAGTTCCCTCCATCGACCAGGATGTCCCCGGGCGAGAGGAACGGGAGCAAGGCGTCGATGACGGCATCAACAGGAGGCCCCGCATTGACCATCAAGATGATCGCGCGTGGGCTGGGGAGAGCTGCGGCGAGCTCCTCGAGGGTCTCCATGCCCCGAAAGCGATGTCCCTCCGCGTGCTCGCGAAGAAACCGACGCATGGTCTCCGTGGTCCGGTTGTACACACAGACCTCGTGCCCGCGACTCTCTATGTTCCGCGCAAGGTTGGCGCCCATGACGCCAAGCCCCACCAGTCCCACGGTGCGGTCTGCCATCGCCTTGCTCACCCTCCCGATCTTGAGCTAGCGTCGCTCGATATCGAGGAGCCCAGGCGCGGTGGCGACCTCGCGCGCAGCCTCCTCGTCGGTCAGCCAGATGACGTTCGGCCAGTCTCTGAGCGGCGCGGCGGGCAAGCTGGGCTCTCCCTGAAGCACCTGGGACAGGATGCCCGCTTTGGACTCCCCGAATACGAGTACGCACACGGCGCGCGCGGCCTCGATGACGGGGTAGGTGATCGTCAGCCGGGGCTCGACCTGGGACGGCCCCGCGGCGCTCACATACCACCGATCGCTCACGCTCAGAGCCCGCGAGCCGGGGAACAGGGAGGCCGTGTGACCGTCGGAACCCAACCCCAGAAGCAACAGGTCCAGCACGGGCGCCCCACTCGCCGCCATCGGCAGCATGCCCTCCATGATCCGGGCGTACTCCGCGGCCGCTGCCGCCAGATCATCCGCCTCGCCTCGCGGACGGTAAAGGTTCTCGACCGGGGCAGAGACTGGGTCTAGGAGGACCCGTTCGATCATACCCCAGTTCGACTGGGGGTCATCCGGGGGAACGGCGCGCTCGTCGCCGAGGAAGACCTCGATGCGGCCCCAGTCCAGAGGCTCGACAGCGAGCCGCCGGTACAACGCCTCCGGCGTGCGGCCACCAGCCAACCCGACGGCGAACCTCCGACCGCTTGCCAGGGCATCCCGGTAGGCCTCAAGCCAGAGGTCGAGAGCGGATGTTATAGGATCCGACGCGACGATCAGCCTCGATTGTGGCACCGCGATCACACCCCCTCGTTCAGCCAGCCCGAGCCTGCGGGGAATAGCCGGTCGGCGGCTTCGGGACCCCACGTTCCCGCCGCGTAGTTCGGGAAGGACGCCTCCGTTCCCGCCCAATGGCTCAGGGCGGGCGACACGATCGCCCAAGCGCGCTCAATCTCGTCGGACCGTGCGAAGAGGGTCTGATCCCCGCGCATCACATCGACGAGCAGCCGCTCGTACGCATCGGGCAGCTTGCCCGGGAAGGCTTCATCATACCGGAAGCTCATATCGACCTGGTGCACATCCATGTTCATGCCCGGGCGCTTCACCCAGAGGTACAGATGCACGCCCTCATTCGGCTGGATGTCGAACACGAGGGCATTGGGAGCCGGCGGCGATAGTGAGCAGACATCCCCCACGCACGTCACAGTGCGGAAGTACTGGGCAGGCGGGCGCTTGAAGACCACGACGATGCGTGTCGACTTGCTGGGCATCCGCTTCCCCGTGCGGAGGAAGAAGGGCACACCGGCCCACCGCCAGTTCTCCACCTGTAGCCGGGCGGCGACGAAGGTCTCGGTCTGCGAGTCCTCCGCAACCCGTTCCTCCTGCCGGTACCCAGGCACCGGCTCGCCATTCGCCTCTCCGGGTCCGTACTGGCCGCGAACCGCCCAGGTGTCCACAGGGCCTAGTGCGCGAATCGCGCTCAGCACCTTGGCCTTCTCGTCCCGGACCTCCTTCGCGCCGATCACGGAGGGAGGCTCCATGGCCACCAGACAAAGCAACTGGAGGAGGTGGTTCTGAAAGACGTCACGCAGCGCGCCAGCCTCATCGTAATACCCGCCCCGGCCGCTCTCCACACCGATGTCCTCGGCAGCGGTGATCTGCACATGGTCCACGTAACGGCGGTTGAACAGCGGCTCGAAGATCCCGTTTCCCAGCCTGAAGGCCATGATGTTCTGGACGGTGTCCTTGCCCAGGTAGTGGTCGATGCGGAAGACCTGGGACTCGTCCAGATGCCGGCTGACGCTCTCATTCAGGGCGTGAGCGCTATCCAGGTCGTACCCGAAGGGCTTCTCGAAGACGACTCTTGCCCAGCGGGCCTCCACCTGCGGCCGCGCGAGCCCTGCGGCGTCCAGCCGCTCCACTATCTGAGCGTAGTAGCGGGGCGCAGTAGCGAGATAGAAGATGCGGTCACCGGTCAGGCCGCGTTCAGCCTCCAGGCGACTAAGCTCCTGAGCCAGATCCTGGTAGTGCTCGGGAGTGCCGAACTCGATGGGCTGGTAGTGCAGCCGCTCCACGAATCGTGCCCAATGGGTCTCATCGAACTGCGGGGACTGGGCTTTGACAGCCTCATGCAACTCCTGTCGGAAGCTCTCCGTCGTCTTCGCACGACGCGCCGCCCCCACGATGGCCGATCGGGGGTTCAGGTAACCCCGCCGGCACAGATCGTACAGCGAAGGCACGAGCTTGCGAGCGGTGAGGTCCCCCGACGCGCCGAAGATCACGATGCTGGCCGGCGGCTCAGGCGACACCTCCGACTCGGAGTACACGACTGGCCCCCGCAACACCCCCTTGGAGGGTATGGCGGCAGACACCGACTCGAGCATGGATGGCCGTCCCTTCCGTTGAGCGACTCTCGCTGCGCATGGCGCCCATTTGGAAGGATACAACACTCCCGAGACGTCCGTGTCACGACCTGGCAATGCGCGGCGCGAAGCCGGCGACCCTACTGGACTCGCACCTCGATCGCCGAGATCACGTAGATGCCTGTCCACGGGTCGTCCGGTTCGCTAGGCGGCGTCTCCGAGCTGCCGTCGCCGCTCACGTAGTCTACCCGTGGCACTCCGCGCTGGGCCACCACTTCCGCCACGTACCGTCCCGGAGTGGTCGGCGCTGGCACCACGGCCAACGGACCCTCGGTCCATGTGGCCGAGGGGCCCAGACGCACCGCCGCATACTCGGCCGCTCCCTCGGTGACCCCAGACCGGACCTCCACATGCTGGCCTGCCGTCACCGGCCCACTGCCGCCTGCCACCGTCACGGGGCCAAGGGCTAGGGCCGGAGCATTCCTCTCGCGAGAGACCCCGTAACGGATCCACTCGGCTGTGATGCGGTCATCCGAGCCCAGTTCAATGACCACGTCGACCGCGGTGGTGGCCTGCTCGTAACCGGGGGCGATGACATCGCGAGCGCCTGTCTCAGGACCCTCTGGCCATTCGATGGCACGGTGATCTACGAAGTACTGAATGGGCCCGACGAACTCGAGAGCCACCGAGAGCCGTGTAGCGCCACCCGCGTTCGCCGCCGCCGTCACCTCGGCCCGACCGAAGTCAGCGTGGTAGGCGCGGATCCGCGGACTCAAGGCCTCCGCCTTGGTCAGACCGTCGAAGGCGTAGCCGTTCGAGTAGGCCGCACCAAGCCGCCTCGAGTCGCCCAGGTAGAGGCCGCCGAGCCACGAGTTCACCGTGGCCCGTGCCGCCTCCGAGAGGCTGACACCTGGCGCGACCGTCACCTCCGGGGTGGGCGCGTCCTCGGTGACGGCAATCTCCACGGTGCGCAGCACTCGTGCGCTGCCTCCATCGCCCCAGGACCAAGCCTCCGCCCGGACGAGCCAGCGGCCCTTGGTGAACGGCGCCCGGAGCTCCGTGGTGAAGGCTCCGGTGCCGACGTACTCACGCATCTGATCCGGCGACACCTGCGCCCAGGCGATGGACCCAGTGACGCTCCCCGTGAGAGTGAAGCGCTCAGCGCCCGCAAGGGCGGGCTCGGTGGAACCGTTGACGAGCAGATCGCTAACCGACGGCAGCTCGGCCTGCCCGCGTGATTCCACGAGCTCCAGTGCGCGCATCGCGGTGATCAAGTCATCGTCGGCGCCGACCTCGACGCGATAGGTCGCCTCACTGTGCTTCGGACCGTACGGCTCCGGCATGAACTCGGCGCCGTCTTCCGAGCGTCCACTCCTCCCAATGGGGGCATCGTCGTATACGGGCACCAGCCCACCGCCCCCGAAGTCATCTATCTCCATGACCATCTCAAGGGTGAGCGCTTGGCCGCCTGGGATCGCTTCGGCCGCAGTGATCGTCGCGGCTATGTCGCTGTCGCCATAGCCAGCGAAGGGGAGATCAGCGTTCCAAGCCGCCGACTCGGCCGTCTGACCATCGTACCGGTAGTCGGGGCTGAAGAAGGGAGTTGCCTCCTCCCCTCGGTGGATTGCCTCGAGGAGGCTCCGGACCGTCGTCGCAGCCGCCGGATCGGCATCCACGCCATCGGCAACGGTGAAGGAGAAGCCAACGGCGGGCGCGTCCAGCACCTCGACCTCGATGCTACGCGTCGCTATGCCGTAGGCGCCCGTCGGCGAGGCCCGCTCCGCGTAGACCTCCAGGACGTACTCGCCGGGGATGCGCGGCGCCCGGATCACGCCCGACATGATCTCGCCATCGAGTGTCAGCGTCCGCTGGATGTACCCGATGCGCGTGAACAGCGAGCTGCCGCTCGCGCCCTCGATGGAGGCGCGCACCTCGATATCGCCCCTGGGAACGACCTCCGGTCGCTCACTGCCGTTGCCGGTCAGGCTCGTGATCACCGGCGCCTCGGCTCCGTCGCCCACCAGCAGGATAGAGGTCTCCTGGCGCTGGCTCACCACCATCCACACGCCATCCAGGTCGCGCAGTCCGAGGATCACGATCGCGGTGAAGCTCACGGGGGTCGCGGTGACCTGCTCGCCCGCCACCTCGCGGAGCAGCGGGGGCTGCGCCAGCCCTCCCGCTTCGGCCCCGTCGTCCCTAGCCTCCGGTGGCGGAGCGGGTGGCCCGAAGCCCGGACTCGACCAGCCGGGATTCCCGTCCACCTGGCCGCCACTCCCGCCGCCGCCATAGACGTCCGAGAGATAGCCGGTGTACTGCAACCGCACCCTGGCTACAGCCGAGCTCCCCGACTGCGTAACATCCAGGACCTCGACGCTGATGTTGCCTTGCGCGCCGAAGAGCCCTGGCAGAAGCGCCTCACTGGAGCCGCCCTCGGCTCCGTCGTAGCGGTAACCCGGGGCCAGAACCTCGTTGTAGCCCCCCGAGTTTGACGTCTCCAGCGACTTTGCCCAGCGTTCGGCGGCGGCCTGCGGAGTGCTGAGGTCCGTACCAGGGCCGCCTCCCGCGCACCCCGCGAGCAGCGCTGCTACGACGATGGGAGCGCCAACTGCTGTCCACGCACGCGACCTACCCATAGCGGTTGGTCCTCTCTGCCCTACCGGGCGTACCACGGAAGACGTGCGAAAGGCCAACAAGGGTTCTGCTATTGGAGCCAGAGACGCCCGACCTCCCGGGGGCGGGCGCGCAGCAGCCCGTGTCCACGCCAGTCAAACAGCATTATATGCCTGCGATGGGAGGCCCAGTATCGGCGTGTGTGGAGAGAGGATTTCAGAGGTGGTGGTGCCGAAGGTGGGACTTGAACCCACACGAGGTTGCCCTCAACGGATTTTGAGTCCGCCGCGTCTGCCGATTCCGCCACTTCGGCGCTCGGGTCGCGGGGGTCCCTCGCGGGGTCGCGAACCCCTCTACGTTTCGGCACGAACTATAGCACCGGTCAAGCGTCTAGGTCAACGCAGAGGGCAGTGCGAAGCCCTGCCTCGGGGCTGACGCGGGCCCTCAGAGGCCGTGGACACGGGGGACCTCAAAGTGGGTCGGAGCGATGGGGACAGGACACGTCCCGAACCTCATGCCTATCACGGACCTGTCGGACTGGCGACGCGCCCGTCCGGCTCCATCGCTCAGTGCCTTGTCGACTCCCTCGCAGCGCCGGCCTTCATCGAGGGGCCAGACGGTCGGATCTCCGCCGCTAACTACGCCCTCGGAGCCCTGATTGGCGTCTGCCGGACGGACCTCCGGGGCAGGGCCGTGGACGAGATCGTCAGGCCAGGCAATGGGGGCGAGGCGGGACCGGACCCCGATGGGGTAGTCGACACCCCCGATGGGCCCTTGTACGTCATCCTCACGACAGACACCCTAACCCTCCCGGATGGAGCGGCCGTTGGGGCGATCACCGAGCTACAGCCGCTGCCCCAAGACGGCATCGCGGTGGCGCCCCAGCCCTTGACAGACGTCGATGTCGCCCTGCTGGCTCGGCATGGGGACGGCGTCGCGGTACTGACCGAGGGCCGGATCGAGTTCACGAATGCGGCTCTATGCGCCACCCTCGGCTGTGAGCCGAAGGACCTCGAGGGCGAGTCAGCCTCCCTGCTGCTCGGACCCCATGCCCTTGCCCTGGTGGAGCGGACTTCGCAGCAGTCGGCGCCGCTCCGGACCGAGCACGACCTGCTCTACGCGGGCGGCGGCAGCGTCCGAGCTCGCTCCGTCCTACGTCCCTGCCTGTGGCGCGAACGGCCGTCCGTTATGCTCATCGCGCACTTCCTCGCTGATGGTGGATCCCCCCTCGTCGCTCAACGACGCAACACCCGGTTGCGCAGGGCCATGGGCGCACTCTCGGAGGCCGCGAGCCGCGGCCAGACGTTCGAGGGATTGGGCGCGGCCTTGCTGGACGCGCTCCTCGAGATCTTCGACTGCGACCGCGCCCTGCTGTACAGCCACTGCGACCCCGATGCGTCCACCTATAGCGCGCCGCTGTGCCGCTTCCGCGAGGGGCACCCCCCGCCCCCGATGGCGACGGGGAGCGAAGTCCGGCCGCTCAGTGAGCCGATGCGAGGCTACATGCGACGGGTCGCGGAGTCCGAAGGCCCCGTCGCCTGCCTGGCCAGCGAGGGGCTCAGGGGCGTCCCCTATCCCCCCGAGGCTGCGGCATGGTGCGTGCGTTCCCACCTGGCGTGCGCTCTTGGCCCACCGCACGGGCCGCCGTGCCTGCTGGCTCTCCATCGGTGTGGGGACGAGGGGCGGTGGTCCTCCGAAGATATCGATCTGCTCCGCGATCTCTCACACCGGCTGGAGGACCTGCTGGGCGCCTGCTATCTCCTTGAGGAGGTCCGTGGTTCGGAGGAGCTGCTGCATCAGGCTGTGGCCGACCTGGAACGCTCCAACGCCGACCTGGAGAGCTTCGCGTACCTAGCCTCGCACGACCTCAAAGAGCCTCTCCGGGCCGTCGCTAACTCGGTGCAGCTGCTCCTTAGGAGGTTCATCGACCCCTCCAACACCGAGGCTACGCGTCTGGCTCAACACGCGGTGAGCGGCGCGTTCCGCATGACGGAGTTGGTGGATGGTCTGCTGGAGTACTCGCGTGTGGGAACGCAGCCCCTCGCCATCGGGCCCGTGGATCTGGCGGCGGCGCTCCGGGGCGTCCTACTCGACCTCGGACCCAGGATCGAGGAGGCTGAGGCCCTGGTGGTGCCGGGTTCCCTGCCCGTCGTCCAAGGCGAGGAGCGCATGCTTCGCCAGGTTCTTCAGAACCTGCTCAGCAACGCCCTCAAGTTCCGTGGCTCCGCGCCCCTGGTCGTGCGGTTCAGCGCGGTCAGAAGCGGGTCCTTGTGGACCATCACGGTACAGGACAACGGCGCCGGCTTCGCGGTTCAGGATGCCCGGCGGATCTTCAACGTCTTCGAGACCTTGAATGGGGGAGGCGGGGGCTTGGGGACGGGCCTCGGACTGGCGCTGTGCAAGCGCATCATCCAGCGCCTGGGTGGCTCCATCTGGGCCGAGGGCGAGCCGGGGACGGGGGCGACCTTCCACTTCACGCTGCCTGGCGCTGACAGAGAGGCCGAATCGCCGGGCTCGGCTGAGGGTCATGAGGATCTATACTGAGAGAGAAGCTCGTTTACTACAGGAGTGGCGCCTATGATCACCGCTCTCGTCGCTGACGATGACGCCTCCTCAGCGAACGTGATGCGTGAGTTGTTGGAGAACACAGGGAAGATCCGCGTTATCGGCGAGGCAAGCGACGGTACCCAGTGCCTCCGCATGTGCGCAGAGATGCCGCCCGACGCCCTCTTCCTGGACATACGGATGCCTCGCGTCTCAGGGATCGAGGTCGCCGAGCGCGTCATGGCGATGCCAGATCCCCCCGTTGTTGCCTTCATCACCGGCCACGATCACTTCGCCGTGAAAGCCTTCGAGTTGGCCGCCGTCGACTACGTGGTCAAGTCCTTGGATCTGGATGAGTTCCAGGCCCGGCTCTCCGTGACCGTCGACCGAGTGGAGCGCGCTCTCGAGCGCCGCGACGAGTCCGTCGCCGATCTGCGGGACCGCATCACCGCCATCGCGCGGGAGCTCGCGGACATGAAGCGGCCCGGCCGGGAAGCCTTCCGCATCCCCGTGAAGGACTACGACGAGGGGACGGTCCGCCTGCTTGACCCCAGCGAGTTGGTGTACGCGGAGCGGCGTGATCGCCGGGTCGTCCTCTGCACCGAGGACCAGGAGTTCCCCACGTACTTCACCATCGACCGGCTGGAGCATCGGCTGTCGGAGATGGGTTTCGTGCGAGCCAACCCCGGCGCCCTAGTGAACATGGCGTACATCGGCCACATGATCCCCAACGGGGATGGGTCCTACGATGTGATACTCACCGATCCGGCAGGCACCACGATCACGGCCTCCCGATCGAGGGCGAGGGCGCTGCTCGACTCCTTCCAACCCTAGTCCTCGGTGTTCTCCACCGGGGGCGGCGGGATGTCCATTACTTGGTTACCGTTCACGGAGATGGCGGGCTCCAGGCCCGTATCCACCACGATAGCCTGACCATCCTGGCAGCTGATGAGGTTCCCCTGGATCAGGCCGGCGCCCCGTCCTTCCTCGATGACAACGCCCGCGCCGCGCGCCTCGATCATGTTCCCCTGCAGCACCAGCCGACCGCCGCTCCACACCACCGCCGGCGCGTCGTAACCCTCCATGTTGCGGATCAGGCTACAGCCCGTGATGACGACGTGGTCTGCCGCCCGGACCTCCACCGCCGGGGCGCCGTTGGACTTCAGTTCCGCGCCAGTGAGGCGCACGCGCGCCTCCTCGCCGTCGACGATGAGGCTCTGGCCGTGCTCCCAGAAGGTGCCGCCCGAGATGCTCACCGTGTTGCCGCCCCGCACATGGACCCCGACCGGGCAGTAGTCCGTCGAGCAGCCCGTGAGCACGCCCCAGGTGCCGCCCTCGATCTCCAGTCCTTCTATCTCATCCTCGATGAGGAACCCCGTGCCCATGGCGAAGGCGAAGCAGTCGGTGACGCGGATGAGGTCGTTCTTGCCCAGATGGAACCCGATGCCTTGCTCGAGCGGGCGCGGCACCGGCCCCATGTTCCACACCTCGATGTTCCGCAAAGCCGGGACGTCCCACGTACCCGTAACCCGCACGCCCACATTGCGTACAGACACCATGAACACGTCCTGGATATTCAACCGCCCCACATTATGCATGCCATCGGTGAGGATCCCATCCCACGCGTACCGTATGCGCATATCGCGCACCAGGCAGCCAATCCCTGAGATCAGGATCGCCGGCGGGCCGTCCTCGGGTTCGCCGCCCTGCCAGTCATAGGTGATGTCCAGGCCTTGGACCGAGCCACCCGCGAGGAGGTGAACGGCGGGCCCATCGTGGTGCATTGGGAGGATGGCCGGCAACGCATCGATATCGGCTGGCCACGCGCCCACCGCGGGCCCGGTCATCCCGATTCCCTCGAGGGTTAGCGGACGTGTGACGCGGTACTCGCCCGAGGGCACATAGACATAACCGCCCATGTCCGCCGCTGCGTCGATGGTCGCCTCGAACGCGGCGGTGTCATCGGTCACGCCGTCTCCGATGGCGCCGTGATCGCGAACGGAGACGGCATCCGCGGTCTGGGCGTTGGCTGCAGAGGCAATGGTCAGGGCTAGTAGGAGTGTGAACAGGCGAAGCATCGAAGAACACCTCCGGGACCGAGGGACTTGGCGGTACCTGCCAAACATTCCTCTGTCTCAAGGCATAGGCCTCGGGGGTTTCTCGCGGCAACCGGCGGGGGGACGTGATGAGTGTGACGCGGCTGTGGGCTCTGGCCATGTCGTGCGCGGTGCTCGGGGCGCTCCTGGCGGGTTGCGGGACGCGCAACGAGCCGACGCCTGCCGCCCTGCTCAGAGCTACTGCGCCGCCCGCAGATGAAGTCATGTCCGTGGGCAGGCTCCAAGCGGGCGGGGCCATCGCGGATCCCGCTGCCTTCCGCCCGCAGGCCGGGACTGTTACCGATGCAAGCCCCCCGGGGCGCGTCCGCGTTTCGGGAGTAGCGACGCAGCCAGAGGGGGCTGCCGAGGCGCCCGCCCCGCTTGGCGATCCGTACCAAGGCGCCGTAGTGCTGCCCTACCCAGCCGCGGGACCCGTGTCGTCGCCGCGAGCGATCGACGTCTACGTAGCGGCCATCGTTGGGTCCGGCAACGAGCTGCGCCTCCTCGTCGTGCATCCTGAGTCGAAGCAGCGCCGGTGGGTGGCGGTGGGAGAGACGGTCTTCGGGTACCGGGTTGACCTTGCCACTCTCCGGGGCGCCATCCTCAGCCGAGATGGACGTCAATACGCTCTCGAACTGGGAGAGGGACGCCCAACGGAACCCCGGCCGGCTGGAGTTCCAAGTGAGGCTGTGTCGGCGGGGGATCCATCGTCGGGGCCGGAGGGCGGGCAAACGAGCGGCTCGGAGGAAGCCAGATTCCACGGTCGTTGGCGCGGCGTGATGGACGGCTCGGCAATGGAGATGACCTTCGCTCCTGGCGGCACGGGTGCCGTCGGAGCGCCGGACGAAAGCGCCGACATCGACATGACTTGGCGCCTCAGCGATGGACGGCTCAACCTGACACTGACCGCGGGAGCAAGCTCGGACATCGAGGTCCTCGCCTACCGCTTCGAGGACGGCGACCGGGTGCTTGTCTTGGTGCCCCCTGGAGACCCCGCGCTCCGGCTTACCCGGCAGTAGCGTCACGCTGGAGCCCACGCTCGCCTGTCGCGTATACTCTGACTCGTGCCGAGTATCGACGGCACAAGAGGCGGATCGTCTTGAGGAGCCTGGTCGCCATCCTCGCGGTGTCTCTGATCGCCGCGATCATCGCTCTCCCCGTCCCGCTGAGCCTCGTCGGCTGTGCCGGTGGCGGCGACGCCTTGCCGGATCCTGACGACGGCCTCGACGGCGGTGGTGGCGACGGAGGCGGGGGAGGAGGCGGCGGGGGCGGGGGCGGGGGNNGGGGCGGGGGCGGTGGCGCCTACTTGCCGGGCCTGCCCACTCAGGTCTCGTCTCTCCTCTGGAGCGGCGTGCTCGAGGTCACGGCCGCTAGTCCGGAGCGCGTCTATGCCGTGTGCCGACACGGCTTCTCAGCCTTCGACCGTACCGAGGACGAGGGCTGGATCCAAGGGCCGCACGTTGACGCGATCATCGGCGCCGAACCGAGAGCGATCTATGACTCCCCCTTCGTCTACGTGGCGGACGGAGACCATGGCTTCCTCATCTACTCCGTCGCCGATCCCGATGCTCCCGGGCTCGCCAACTCCATCCGCAGCAACAATCTGGGCGCGGTGGATCTCGACGTCCGTGACCGGCGCGTCCACGTGGTCGACCCCGACTTTGGCTTCCGAATCGTGGACACGAACGACATCCGGTCCCTGAAGACCGTCGGCCAGTTCGAGCGTCGGGGCGCCCGTTGTATCGCTCTGGGTTCCGGTCGCGCCTACCTGGGCACCGACGACGGACGCCTCGTCATCGTCGATACATCGACAAACCGCCCGCGCTCCCTCGCCGAGTACGTCCTTGCCGACGGCGCTCGTATCCTCGATCTTGCTGTCGATGCAGCGGTTGTTCACGCCGTTGTCGAGGGCGTCGGCCTCATCTCCGTGAACGCCGCCGTGCCGACCCTGGTGCAGGAGCTGAGCCGCCTAGACCTGCCCCTCGCCACCCGGGTGACAGCTTCGGGCGACTACCTGTACGTCGTCGAGCGCGGGCCCGATGGCGATGCCGTGCGTGTGGTTTCCGTAGCGACCCCGGACGCCCCGCAGATCGTGTCCGTCCACCGCGGAACCGCTCGCGCCGTAGCTTCCGCAGGTTCGGAGCTCCTCGTCGCGGCTGATCGTGAGGGTATGTACTCTCTCGACATGACCGACCCCACGGCGCCTCTGCAGAGCGGGGGCTTCGGCGGACTGACCGGCCTCGCGCATCTTGCGAGCCGGAACCGGCTCGCTGCGGTGAGCACAGATCAAGGCGTCGCCATCGTCGATGCTACCGACCGCCGATCCCCGCAGTTCCGCGGTCTGGTTCGGACGGCGGGGCCGGCGCCACGTCTCGACCTCGCCGATGGCCTGTGTGCCATCGCCGACCCGGGCGCCGAGGGTGAGGGCGACGAGTCGCTCCTCGTAGTGCCGCTCCCCTCCGATGCTCCGGCCGCCGCGAGTGTCACACCGCTCCCCGGACTCCGCGATGTCGCCTTCATGGCTAGCACCGCTTACCTCGCTCTCGGAGCCACCGGTGTGGCCACCTACGATCTCACCAATGCCGCGGCACCCCAGCTCGTCCAGTCCCTCGACCTTGCGGGCGCGTCCGCCGACCTGATCGAGGCAGGCCGAACCCACCTGCTCGTCGTCGACACTGCCCAGCAGCGCCTGATCTCCGTGACCGTGAACGACGACGGCGCCCTGACCGAGGCCCACCGACTCGATCTCCCGGCCGCCCCGGCCGACATCCGGCGGATCGGCAACTACTTGCTGCTCCCCTGCGGTGGTGCCGGCCTGCTCGTAGTCGACGTGACCGATGACGCCAAGCCAGCCCTCCTCGGCGCTACTTCGCTGCCCGGGCAGGCTGGTGGAGCGCACATGGACTCGGGCGCCGCCTACGTGGCCTGCGGCGACGAGGGCCTTCGCCTGGTCGCCCTTGACCAGCCCGCCTCGCCACGCCCCTACGTCTTTCTTGACACGCCGGGCTACGCGTCGGATGCCGCCATCGACACGGGCGTCGTGCTGCTGTCAGACGGCCAAGCGCTACTCCTCATGCAACTCTAGGCAGCCTTCCGGGGCCAGGGGTCGCGTCGTATACTGTCCAACTGTGCACATAGAACCAGCCCAAAGCCTGCATAAGCACGCGGGGGATAGCCCCTCGTGCCTCGCCCGCATCCTCCTCGGCGCGTGCCTGGGCCTGAGCCTCCTCCTCGTGGCGCGGATCCCCTCGAACGCGATCTCCGCCGAGCCGCCCGCGGCGCTCCCGGCTCCACCGGCGCCCGAGCCGCTCAGTTTCTGGACCGAGGCGCCCGAGGACAACCCCGCCAACCTGCTCCATAACTCCTCCCTCGAGTACGCCACGGCGCCCGGTATCCCCGACTGGTGGCGGCCGGGCGAGGCTTGGAGCGACTTCCAGGAGCCCAACTTCGGCGTCGAGTACGCCCTAGTCGAGGACGAGGCCCGCTTCCACTCAAGGTCCGTTCGGCTCACCAACACGCGCCCGAGCAACCGCAGCGCTCTCGACTACCCGTACATGACCGTCTCTGATACCTCCAAGCCCTGCGTCTTCTCGGTCTACCTCAAGGCCAGCCGACCGGGCTTCCCCGTGCGCCTCATCGTCTACGGGGGATTCCAGCCCGACGCCACCCGCGAGGACGTGAGCGTCGACCATAACTCTGCCATCCGGACCATCACTGTGAGCGACGAGTGGGAGCGCTACACCCTCGTCACTCCGCAGTTCAAGCCGGGGTCCGGGGTCCGCAACCGGGTGGCCATCATCGCCGACGGTCCGGGCACCCTGTGGATCGATGGCCTGCAACTGGAATCGGGCGCCGAACCGTCGCCCTACGGCCCGCGGCCTGGGGACGGATTGGAGCCCTCCGGCCCCTCGGCCGCCGACATCCCGGCCCGACGCGCCCTGGGACGGATGGACATAGACGGCGACCTCTCCGAGCGCGCCTGGCAAGAAGCGCCGGCCGCTGAGGGGTTCGTGCGAACGTCCGACGGTGAGCCCGCCGAGGCCCTCACCCGCGCGAGGGTGCTCTTCGACGAGGAGGCGCTCTACGTCGGCTTCTTCTGCCAGGAGGGCCTCGAACCCACCCGCGCGCCGACGCTGTTCGCCTCCGATCACGTCGAGGTCTTCATCTCCGCGGAGTCGGGCGGCTGGGGCTACCGACACTACGCCCTCGACGCCGAGGGTCGCCACTATGCTGCCCTCAACCGCGCGATCAGCTTCCCCTCCGAGGTCTCCGGTGCGGTCTCCCGCAACGAGTCCGGGTGGACCGCAGAGCTGCGAATCCCCTTCGCCGAACTCGGCGTGCCTGCGGCGCCACCCGAGGCTATGCGGATCAACCTGGCTCGCTACCGGGCGGCATCAGGCGAGTGGTCGTGCCATTCCCAGGCTGGCGACACCCTTCACCGGCCCGAGGTCTTCGTCCGGCTCGTCGGCATCGATCCCCGCGTCTTGGCGAACCACGCCCTGCCTCCCGTCGAGATTCGGCCCATGCGGGATGCGCGCGGACTCGCTATCGAGGGCCGCGTGGACCTGCCCGCCAGGCTGCGCCGGACCGACCTCACTGTGACAGCCGCGGTGCTTGGCTCCGACCAAGACGCTTTGCCTGAGGTCCCGCTGAGCGACGGGCGCTTCCGTATCGAGCTCCCCGACCGCGCCGCGTTCGAGACGCTGGACCTGCTCCTCAGCTTCGCCACCGCCTCGGGTCAGACGGTCGCCGTGACCCAGACCCGCAACCTCGTGGCGCCGCCAGCCGTCGAGGTCTTCTTCGAACGCTCCTACTACACCAATGAGGAGGCCGCGCGCCTCATCGTCCGTTCCCACGACCCAAGCCTTGATGAGGTCGAGGTATCGAGCGAACCGAGCGGGCCGAAGGTGCCGCTCCGCCTTATGAACGGTCTCGGCATCGCCTCGATCCCCTTCCCGGCAGGCGCGGCATCGGCCACTTGGCACCGAGTCACCGCTGGTGAGCGCGCCCTCGGACGCGCCAAGCTCGTCGTCCGGGCTCCGCGGCGGAATGAGGTGAAGATCGACTACCTCCACCGTTGCCTAGTCGTCGATGGCAAGCCCTTCATCGTCATGGCGCCCGGGTGGATCGCTGTCGAGAACCTGCCCGCGGTGGCGGGCGGTCAGTTCAACACGGTCATGCTGAAGCGCTGGCATGAGCCAACGGGGATCATCTACGCGACGGGACAGGCGCCGCCAGAGGCCATCGACGGATGGCGCCGGTTCATGGACGACGCCTGGTCACGTGGGCTGCGGGTCATCTTCCACCTCCCGATGAAGCTGAACGACAACAGCGCGAACCTCGACATGGAGGCCATCGAGACCCTTGTCAACGAGTTCCGGGACCACCCTGCGCTCCTCGCTTGGCATACCGTCGATGAGCCAGGGCCGCGCGCCACGCCCGAGAAGCTTCTCTCGGTCGCCAACCGGGTACGCGCGCTCGATCCGTACCATCCCGTGTGGATCAACGAGGCCACCTTCTGGGAGGAGACCTCGCGCTACGCCAGGGAGGCCCAGCCGGCCTGTGACGTGTACTCCCTGGACCACTATCCCATCCCCCACGAGGACACCCTCTCCATCGCGAGCTGGATGCGCCGGCTCAACCCCATCGTGGGCGGGCGCAAACCTCTGTTCATGTGGATCCAGGCCTTCGGCGCCATCGAGTGGTGGTCCCGGGAGCCGACGCCCGAAGAGGTCCGGGAGATGACCTACCTCACCCTCATCCACGGGGGCCGCGGGGTGCTCTACTTCGTCTACCGCCCCAGGAGCGCCGCGCTGTGGGCCGAGTGCCAGCGCCTCGGTGACGAGGTCTCCCAACGGGTCGCCCCTGTGCTCGCACAGGCGGTCGACGCCAGGCCCGCGCAGGGCACGCCTGCCTCGATCCAGGGCGTGCTCCTCACCACTGAGCAAGGCCGCCGCTACCTGCTGGCCCTCAACCTCTCATCCGCGCCGGTTGACCTTAGCCTGTCAGCGGTGGCTCCTGGAGAAGCCCTGACCCTCGGCGATGCGCCCGTCCCACCGAGTGGCGTTACCACCGACGCCGGGTCTGATACCACGATCACCCTGGGACCGTCAGCGGCGTCCTTGGTCGAGTTGGCGGCGCCGGGGGCCGCCTGACGCCGAGACCCGCGAAGGGCCACGGTGGCGGCGCGACGAACCCCTCGGCTGTGCAGTTGGTTGAGCCGGTGGAGCTCCGACGCTGATGAACGCGTCGCGATCGGGCTGCGGAGGGAGTCCGGCCATGTCGCCAGAGTACTCGCCCCCCGGCCGGCCACAAGTCGGTGGAGGCGAACCCGACCCGTCGACCAACGATGCTGCTCCGGCTTCGGCGAACGCCGTCGCCACTCTCTGCGTGGATGCTGAGGGTCGGGTGCTCTCGTGGGGGGCGGATGCCGAGGCGATGCTCGGATGGTCCGCGGCCGAGGCAGTAGGTCAGCCCTTCCCCGCCGTTCCACCTGAGCTCTGGGCGCCCTTCAGAGGCTGGGTTCGGCGATCCCTCATGGCCGAGTCCCACAGCATGCTTCCGTTGCGGCTCGCTCTCAAAGAGGGATCCTCGCTATCCGCGACCCTGGTCTCCCGCCGCCAACACCCAACTGATGAAGCGCATCTCTCGCTCCTGGTCTTGGCCGAGAGCTTGGGGCCCGCGGCCCTTGCGGTCTTGGGGCTTGCCCGATCGGAGGCGCGCCTGCGTCTCGCCCTTGAGGCCACCAGCGACGGTGTATGGGACCTGGATGTGCCGAGCCGCAAGATGACCTGGGATGAAGGGTGTTACCGTATCCTGGGCTACGCCCAGGGCGAGCTGGGTTCTGACTACGATGCTTTCGCGGCTCTGGCCCATCCGGACGATCTGCCGGGCACTGCCGAGGCCTTCAGCAATCGGAACCAGAGGCCCTCGGGCCGCTTCCGAACGGTCTTCCGCACACGGCATAGGGCGGGGCACTGGGTCTGGGTCCTCTCCCGCGGTCGCGTCGCTGAGTCGGCGGAGGATGGTGCGCCTCTTCGCATCGTAGGTACCCATACGGATATCAGCGAGCAGCACGAGGCGGAGGAGGCGCTGCGCGAGAGCGAAGCGCGGTACCGACTGCTTGTCGAGCAGTCGGGCGAGGGCGTGGCCATGACGGACCTCGAGGAGCGGATCATCTACGCCAACCCTGCCGCCAGCCACACCTACGGCGTGCCGCAGGAGCAGATGATGGGTGCGAGCCTCCTCGACTTCGCGCCCCCCGAAGAGCACGAGATGATCCGCGAGCAGACCGCCCGGCGGGTGCGTGGCGCGAGCACTACCTACGAGTACACCCTCATTCGCGGCGACGGCCAGCGACGGCGCATACTCGTGACTGCGACGCCGCACGTGGACGCCTCTGGCGTGGTGGTGGGGAGCTTCGGCGTGTTCCGCGATGTGACCGAGGAACGCGAGGCTGAAGAGCGCCGGCGCGTGGTCGATGCGCGCCTCGCCCAGACCCAGCGCATCGAGGGGCTCTTCTCGATGGCGGCCGGCGCTGCCCACGACTTCAGCAACATGCTGATGGGGGTGCTGGGCAACACCTCACTCGCGCTGGCCCGGGTGTCGACGGAGTCGCCCATCCGCCCCTACCTCGAACACATCCATGCGGCCGCCACTGAGGCGGGCGACCTGGCCAAGCAGCTCCTCGCCTACTCCGGCGGCGGTGTTGTCGCCCTCGAACCTCTGGACATCTCGGAGGTCGTCGAGGATGTGCGCCACCTCCTGGAGTCTGTCGTGCCCGAGGGCGTGGATCTGCGGATCGAGCTCAGCCCCGACTTGCCCCAGGTCCATGGCGACGCGGGGCAGTTGAGCCAGGTGCTCGTGAACCTGGTCACCAACGCCTGTGAGGCCATGGAGGGGCGGGGCGATGGAGCGATCAGCATCCGGACCTACCTGGCCACCCTGGATGAGGCTGATTGGGGCAGGTCCTACCTGCAGCCCGAGCACATGCCGGCGCGGTGCGTTGGCCTTGAGGTCCGGGACACTGGGCACGGGGTACCGGCTCACGTGCTCAGCCGAGTGTTCGACCCCTTCTTCACGACCCGGGTCACGGGGAGAGGCCTGGGCCTTCCCGCTGCCCTCGGGATCGTCCGCGGCCATGGGGGTGGCATCTGGGTGTCCAGCGAGCCGGGGACCGGGACCCGGGTTCACGTCGCCCTGCCATGCATCGAGGAGCGCGCCCCTGAGGGGCCTGGCGATGCGACGCCATCGGAGCCGGCGGATCGCAACGTCATCCTGATCGTCGATGACCAGCTGAACGTGCGCCTGGTGCTGAGCACTTGGCTCGAGGCCGCTGCCGGGTTCGAGGTGCTCACCGCGAGCGACGGCGAGGCCGCCATCTCCCTCTTCTCTGAGCGGCCCGACCAGATCGACCTCGTCGTCATGGACCTCAGCATGCCCCGTATGGATGGCTCCGAAGCCATGGGGCACATCCGCGCGATCCGGCCCGATATACCCATCATTCTGAGCAGTGGCTACGGCGAGCGGACGGTGCGCTCCAAGCTCCAGGATCACGAGCCTACCGCGTTCGTGCAGAAGCCCTACGAGCCCCAGGTCATGGTGGATCTGATCCAGAGCGTGCTGGCGGAGCGAAGAGCGGGAGACAGCGCATAGGATGGCAACGCTCTTAGGCCGCGAAGGCTTGTGGCAGCGGCCCTAGATGGGGCGCCAGCCCCACATGTTGTCCGACAGATCCAGCTTGGCGGAGATGACCTCTCCCGCCTCCGCGATCTCCCGGTACTCCGCGTCCCCGAGCCGCCAACCTACGCCGCCCAGGTTGTCCGCGAGCTGCTCCGGCCGCCGGCATCCAATGATGGGCGCCGTGATCCCCGGCGTCTGGAGGGTCCACGCGATCGCTGCTTGAGCCACCGTACGGCCATGGGCCTGGGCGATCTCCTCCAGTCGCGCTACAACGGCCACGCAGTCCTCGAGTATGCCGGGGGCCATGAGCTTGTTCCGTGCACGGATGTCCTCAGGCACGTCCTCGACCTTGCGGAACCGACCGGCAAGCAGCCCCTGCGCGAGGGGGCTGTAGGGGATTACGGAGATGTCATGCTCGATGCACAGGGGTAGCACATCGTTCTCGTACTGCCTCCAGAAGACGTTGAACGGCGGCTGACTGGTCTCTATCCGTGCCGTCTCCAGCGCCTCCTGGTGCTCCTCCAAAGAGAAGTTAGACACGCCGATGAACCGGATCTTGCCCGCCTCCTGCAGTTCGACCATCGCCCCGACCTGATCGGCGACTGGCACACCCCGGGCGGGGTAGTGGAGCTGGTAGAGGTCCACGCAGTCGATCCCCATGTTCTTCAGGCATTTGTCGATGGTCTGGTGGATGACCTCGGGCGTTCCCATGGCCTTGCTGGCGAGGAGAACCTCGTCCCTCCGGCCCTTTACGGCCTCGCCGACGACCCGCTCAGAGTGGCCATCGCCGTATCCCGCTGCCGTGTCGATCCAGTTGATCCCCGCGTCCAGCGCGGCCTGGATCGTGCGGATGGACTCCTCGTCCTCGATCGGGTGTTCACCCTCCCACGCCGCGCGCCCATAGGACCACGCGCCTAGCATGAGGACGCTGACATCCAGCCCGGTCCGTCCCAGCTTGCAGTACTCCACAACGCTCCATCCTCTCGCCCGCATGACAGGGTCGCCATGGCACTTCAGTGCCACCATTATAGCCCGGGGCCACGGCGGGGCGAGGGTTGGCAGCCTGTGGGCCCGAAGAATCGACCGTTGAAGGAGACGGTGCAGTGCCCCCCCACTACTGGGAACCCGGCTTGCGTCGCCAGTTCCCGCCCGAGTACAACCTGCTCGTCTACTGGAGGATCGCCTTCGCGATGGCGATGCTCATGTGCCCGGGCGTGGGATTCCTGCTGATTCAGGCTGAGGTGACGCGGGAGGCTGCCGCCGGAAACGCCTTGGTGATCGCCGAGCCGAGGCTATGGCCTGTCGCTGCCATCGCAGCGGGTCTCGTGCTGAGCATCCCCGCCGCGGCCGTGCTGCACTTCATCATCAACGACACGCCCAAGGCCGCCCGCGCGGTACTCATGCACGATGCGTTCCACTGCGTCCTGCTCACCGTGCTCGTCTGGGGATGCTGGGCGAACGCGCCTCTTCCGGTCTCGGTTCGCGGCGGCCTGAGCGTCATCGCCCTGTGCACGGGGGTCCTGACGGCCGAAGGGGTCTGGGTGGCCCTCCGAACGGCTCGCGTCTGGGCCGCCGGCGGCCTGAGCGTGGTGTACCTCGCCACCCTCGGCGCGGCCGCGCCGCTCCTCTGGCGCTAGCTCCGGGCAGCCGGTGGCTCGGCTTACCTCGGATCTGATCGAGGGGGCAAGGTTCGGTCCGGCGCGATGTGGCTGTAGTAGGGCACCGGGCCGGCCTCGGGCAGTCGCTCCGAGAGATCGGGCGGGTCAGGGCGCGAGCCCGTGCGGGGCACCCACCACGGCGCTCTCACCGGCGGGACGCCGTCGTCCGGCTGCACTGGTTCAGTAGCGGCATGTGGCGGCTCGGTGCTCCACGCGCGCCCCTCTCCGTCCGACTCGGCTGCCACGTACCAAGCGCCAGCAAGAGCCGGGTCCATGGTTGCCCCCACGTCGAAACGCTCGAAGGGTCCGGGGAGGCGTGGATCGGGGCGGCCAGAGGGAGGCGACCAGACCTCCGTGGGCGGCATCGGCGGGTGCAGGTTGGCAGGCGCCGGAGCGGGCGTAGGAAGGCGCGTGTCACCGACGGAGAGCACGGCCGTGCTCTCCGTCGGCGGCGGCAAGGGCGCAAACAAGCCGAGAGCCCACGCCGCCGTGGTCCCGACCACTAGTCCCAGGGGAATCGCAAGTCGCTTGATCCGCACGCCGGTATCTTCACGTCCCTGCGGCGCAAGCCCTGCGCGGGGCGCAACCTTGGTGAGCCGGCTGGGATTCGAACCCAGGACCTCCGGATTAAAAGTCCGCTGCTCTGCCGCCTGAGCTACCGGCTCTCCACAATCCTCAGGAGTATAGCGTACGCCGTGCACGGAGCGAGGCTCTGGCAGGAGAAGGCGATGTATGGGGCGCAATCCTTGACCGAGGAGGTGTCTCCATGCGGACTGCTGCCCTGATACTGATGATCAGCGTATCGATCGTAGCCCAAGCATCCGAGCCCGTGACCATCTTCTCAGCCGAGGAGTGGGGTGGGCAGGCGTCGTTGAGTCGCGCTGCCCGAGAGCCAGTCGTCGTCCCCAATCCCGACGGGAACGGCGGCTCGGTCTTCCGCCTGGACTACGCGATAGGGGAGGGTGACGGGAGGGCATACTGGGACTTCCCGGTTGACCTTGACCTCAGCCGCTACGGGCGGTTCGAGGTCGATCTATCGCTCCCAGGGTCCGAAGATATCGACTACGCTACCATCTACTTCGGTTCGGACTCTGGGTGGACCGGCGCGCCCCTGCCGGGCTTGGGACCCCGTCCGGGCGCCACCTGGCGCACACATTCGTGGCAGAGAGCTGACATGTGGCAAGAGGACATGGGGCCTTGGACCAGCGTCTCGGCCATCCGAGTCTCTCTGTGGGCCAACGAGCCCTGCGAGGGGAGCGCTTACGTGCGGGGCATCCGTGCCTACACCGACCCCATCGCCGTGATCCTCCCCGAGTGGATGCAGGCGAACCGCTCATCTGAGGCCGAGGCCGCCGCTCAGGAGGCGGAACGAGCCACATCCAGGCTGCGCGAGGCGGGATTGCAGGCGCGCCAGGTAGCCGACACCGAGATCGCCGCCGGGGCTCTTGAGGGCGTTCGCGTCGCCATCTGCGCTCACATCCCCGAGATAGACCCCGCCGCCCAGGAGGCGCTCACCGCCTTTGTCGAGGAAGGCGGTGCGCTGCTGGTGTTCTACTCCGGACCAGACTGGCTGTACCGCCTCGTCGGCGTGACTCGGATGACCTACTTGAGGCCCGAGGAAGGCTCCTTAGACCGAATCCGCCTCGACGATGGGGCGTGGATCGGCGCGCCGGCCGAGGTGCTTCAGGAATCCTGGAACGCCCACATCCCAGCCGGGCTACGAGCCGACGCCCAGGTGCGGGGGCAGTGGGTATCCCGCTCAGGCCAGGAGACGGGCCCCGCCGTCGTGCTCACCGACACGGGCGCCTTCGTGGGCCACATCCTGACCAGCGCGGATTCTGCGGCGAAATCGCGCTTTTTACTGTCATTAGTGGCCCACTTCGAGCCATCGGCGTGGAGTGAGGCATACGACAGCGCGCGCACGTCCGTTGCCGCTGTTGGGCCCTACGAGACCATCGATGAGCTGTCAACCGCAGTAGCGGATTCAGGCTCCAATGAGGCCGAAATGAGCCTGAATGAGGGTCTGCAAGCGCTTGCAGACGCCGAAGAGGCTCGGGCGGCCGGCAACTTCCCAACGGCCTGCCTACTCGCCAACTCGGCTCGCCGGCCCCTAGCCGAGTCCTACGCCTACTCTGTGCCGCCGCGCCAGGATGAGTTCCGCGCCGTCTGGTGCCACTCCGCCTTCGGCGTCGCCGGAATGTCCTGGGATGAGGCCATCGAGAACCTCGCTGCATGCGGTTTCACGGCCATTCTGCCCAACATGTCGTGGGGTGGGCTGGCCTACTACCCCAGCGAGGTCCTGCCCGTCTACGCCGAGATCGATGAGCGCGGCGACCAGATCGCCGAGTGTCTCGCCGCAGCCAAGCGGCATGGAGTAGAGGTCCACGTCTGGAAAGTGAACTGGTACCTGGGGCGGACCACCGAGGAGTGGACGGAGGCGGCGAGGCGGGAGGGACGGCTCCAGATCGACGCCAATGGCGAGGAGTTCAACTGGCTGTGCCCGTCTAGCGATGTGAACTCTCAGATCGAGATCGACGCCATGCTGGAAGTCGTACGCAACTACGACGTCGATGGGATCCACTTCGATTACATCCGTTACCCTGGCACGGAGGGCTGCTACTGCCCGCGGTGCCAGGAGCGTTTCGAGGCCTGGGTGGGGCATCGCGTGGACGACTGGCCGGCGGCTGTCTTCGACAGCGATGGGCCCGACCGGGCGGCCTACTTTGACTTCCGGCGAGCGCAGATCGATAGGGTTGTGCAGGCGGTTGCGGAGGGCGCGAAGGCTATCCGGCCGACCGTCGAGGTCTCCGCCGCCGTCTTCTCGGAGTGGCCCTCAACTCGAGACTCTGTCGGCCAGGACTGGGTGCGGTGGATCGATGAGGGGTGGCTCGACTTCGTCTGCCCCATGGACTACCTGACCGACAGCGACCAGTTCTCGAAACTGGTGCGGAAGCAGGCGGAATGGGTGGGCGGCAGGATCCCGATGTACCCGGGGATCGGAGCCCACAGCCTCGCCGCCGATGACGTGCTCTATCAGGTGACGCTGCTTCGGCCCTATGCGCCGGGATTTACCGTCTTCAACTATGACACAACCCTCGCCCGTGATCATCTGCCCCTACTTGCGAAGGGCGCTACCTCTCAATAGACCCCAATCACGCTAGGAGTGACCGCATGGCTGACGAGATTCTAAGCATCAAGGCCGCGATACGTAACGTGCCGGACTTCCCCGTGCCCGGTGTGCTGTTCAAGGACATCACCCCTGTTCTGAGGGATCCCGGCCTGCTGAGCACCGCTGTGGCAGCCCTGAGCGCGTATGTGAGGGCGCGGGAGGCGCAGGTGATCGCCGGTATCGAATCGCGCGGCTTCATCCTCGGCGCGCCGGTAGCGATGGCCCTGGGGATCCCCTTCGTGCCCGTCCGTAAGGCTGGCAGGCTGCCCTGGGATACGATCAAGGCCTCCTATGAGCTCGAGTACGGGACGGCGGAGATCGAGGTTCACCGCGACGCCTTCGGTCCTGGCGAGAGGGTGGTCATCATCGACGATCTTCTCGCGACCGGTGGCACGGCGTGCGCAGCCTGCGAGCTCGTGGAGCGAACGGGCGCTGTAGTGGCCGGATGTGGTTTCCTCATCGAGCTCACATTCCTGAACGGCGCGGCCAAGCTGCGCAGGTACGATTTCGAGAGCTTGGTGCGTTTCGGCGCGGGGGAATAGCCCGCAGGCGTCTGCGGAGCCCTTCTCAACGCGAGTCCGAGCCGCCAATGCCTGGAGGTAACACCCATGCCGCTATTGCCATGCCTGCTCGCCCTCGCGCTGCCCGCGGGCCCTTACACTGGGCTCGTGCCCGCCGACCACGCGGACGCTCCCACCTTCCGAAGCGACGAGCCGGTGGTGGGCACCCACTTCTTCTACTGGTACAAGCAGAGCACGGGTAAGCACTGGTTCGACTACGATGGCTCCGACGCGCTCACGGACCACCCCCTGTACCGTGGCGGGGACTACTCGTACGACCGCGTCGAATGGTGGGCGCGGCAGATCGAGACGATGCGACTGGCGGGGATCGACTTCATGGCCCTAGTCTACTGTGGCCTGCCGGGGATGGATGACTCGGACCATCACAACGCGCGGCAGCTCGCCTGGAGCAACATCGGAGCTCGGACCCTGGCGGAGTTGGTCGAAGGGCAACTCAAGCGGGGCGAGACTGTCATGCCTGTGGGCATGTTTTACGACACAAGCACCCTTCAGACGAACCAACATGAACGCAAGGTTGACCTGACGGCGGAGTGGGGCAAGGAGTGGTTCTACGAGACCATCCGCGACTTCTTCTCCCTGATCCCGCCGCGGGCGTGGGCCCGGATCGACGGGAATCCCATCGTGATCCTCTACGGCGCCGGCTACGCGGAACGGGTAGGAGCGGACCTCTTCGGATACGCGAAGGATCGGTTCCGAGGTGACTTCGGCGTCGGGCTCCACATCATCAAGAACCAGGACTGGCCTGGGGAGGCGGACGATGTCATCTCGTGGGGCGGCGCCTTAGGGCCGATCCTGAACACGACGGCCGCCGTCGGACCGGGTTACGACCATAGCGCGGTGCCACACCGGGAGCCGCTCATCGTGGACCGGGAGGGCGGAGCGTTCTACCAGCGTGGCTGGGAGAGCCTCCTGGCACGACACCCGGCCGTTCGTCCGCGGCTGGTGATGGTGGAGACCTGGAACGAGCTGCACGAGGGTACCGAGGTTGCGCCAACGGCCGAGCACGGCTACCGCTATGTGCACTTGACCCGGCAGTACGCCGCTCTCTGGCGATCCGGCGTCTACCGCCCGCCGACAGGGCCGTACACGGGGGCCTGCGAGGTCTCGTGGCGGCCACTGGGGAGCCGCGGCATAGAGGTCCGCGACGCTGCCGATGGTCCGGTGAGGGGCGGACGCCTCGACGGACGGATGTGCCTAGAGAGCGATCCCACGCGCGACGGACGGTTCATCTACGTGAACGTGGACCGCAGCTTCGCCTTCGACGCGCCGATGGGGCCGGTCGAACTGGAGCTCACCTACTGGGACGGCGGGTACCAGCGAGGATGGATCGAGTACGACAGCTTGGACCTCACGGCCAGTGTGCGGGCGGGCGCGTTCAAGTCGGGCCCCTCCCTGCCGCCATCGACTTCCGAGGGATGGCGACGGGTTACATTCCAGCTGGATGACATGCGGTTCGGCGATCGCTGCAATCGCGCTGACCTCCGCCTCGTCATCGAGGGAGGCCTACCGGCCATCGCCGAGGTGCGCGTGCGATTGCTTGGACAGCCTGAGGCGCGCTGAAGAGGGCGCCAACGTTCGGTTTCGGGCAGGAAACGCCGGCGGAAGCCCTGAAAGAGCCAGCGGATGTCGGACAGGGTCGCCTCCGTACTCTGGCGTGTGGAGGAGAGATCGGATGGACCGAAGAGCCTGGGCGAGGCTGCTTCTAGCCGCGGCAGCCCTCCTTGCGGTAGCCGCCACCGGCTGCGCCAGCGGCATCTACCCGGAGGGTCGCACCGCCGTGGGCACCCCGTGCGCGGTCGACGAGACTGTCGCGCAGGCCGTTCCCGCACCGTCTCGCGCCCCCTAGAGTCCTCGTGAACGCTTCCCGTATTCCCTCGGCAAGTCGGCTCGTTCCCCTTGTGCTGCTGACTGCGTGCCTCCCCGCCGCAGCGGATCCGCCGGTAGGCTTCATCTGGCACTACCCCTTCGTGGATGTAGGCACAGACCTGGTTGCCGACTCAGGCGTCGCCATGATGATGGCGCGCGCTCCGTGGGCGGTGATCGAGCCCGAGGAGGGACGGTTTGAGTTCGACGCTCTCGAGCGGCAGCTCTCAGTCGCTCGCGAAGGCGGCTTTGTGCTCGCACTGATTCTGGAGTGCAACCCCTTCTGCGCCCCGCCGTGGCTCCGAGAGCGGGTTGCGGAGGCGGGGGAGATCACTCGAGGCACCGGGGGCCACCCCAGCGGGATCCCGTCGACGCGATCGCCGGTGTTCCTGGATGCGCAGGAGCGGCTCCTGCTTGCCCTCGCCGAGTTCCTCGCACGAGCCGACCCCCAGCACACGATCGCGTGGTACGTACCGGGGATCGAATGGTGGTTCCCGCCGGAGTACCGGTACGCGGAGGCGGAGGTCGCCGAGTTCCGGCAGTGGCTGACGACCCGGTACGGCTCTCCCGAGGCTCTCGCAGCGGCGTGGGGCACGGAGCCCACGGAGCTCTCCCTCGTCCAGCCCCCCTTCATCGACGGCGTGGATCTCTGGAACGCGGACGGCATGGAGCGGCGCGCGTACGTGCTGTCACGGCCCTTCGCGGGTAGCGGCCTCGTGGCCGCGGCGAGGGACTGGCATCGGTACTGGTCCGAGCTCGCGGCATCGGAGGTCGATGCCCTCGCTCGCCGCACGGCGCGAGTCGACCCGTCGCGCCCACGGGTGAGCTTCCTGACGCTCACATGGGCCCACCTCGCGGAGTGGGACTACGCCCAATGGTCGGCCGTGGACCCGGCGCTGACCGCCCGCACCGCGAACCACGTGGACATCATCGGGATGCAGCTTCCCGTGGCAGGCGGCGACACACAGCGGATCACGGGAGGGCTCGATCTGGCGCGCAAGTACGGCAAGCCCCTGTGGGTGCTGGATCTGCTCGACTTCGCCGACGGGGTGAAGGCGGGCCCCATGACCATGGAGCGAGCGACCCACGCCGCCGTCCAGCATGGGGCATCGGGGTTGGTCTACTGCTGCTGGAATGGCGCAGAGGACTTCAACTTCCACCCAGACTGGCCGCTCGATGAGATACGCGGGATGATCACGAGCGGCCAGCGGGCGCTGGAACTCGTGGACGGGCTGAGGCCGGCGCCACGCGCGGCCATCGTCGATCCCTTCCTCCCCGCGACTCCCGGGGTCGGCCCGGCGACGCGAGCCAGCGCCCCCAACCGGGTCGATAGCTTCATCGGCTGGTACCGGCTGCTGGAGTACGGCAGTCATACCGTCGATGTCGTCACGCTGGACGAGGTCGCCGATGGCGGTCTGGATGCCGAGCGGTACGACTGGGTGCTGCTGCCAGACTGCGCGGCGATCGGCCGCCAGGCGTTGGAGGGGCTCCGGCGCTACGCCGAGGAGGATGGAACGCTGATCTCAGGCGGGCGCTTCGCGGTCTCGGATGATGCGGGCCGACACACTCCACCGACGGCGAGGTCGATCGGCGGAATGGTATCCCTGCCCGACTACGGACGCAGGGCGGCGCCGCGCACGTGGCGTCGTGGCGACGCGGGGGATACTCCCCCGATGACGATGTGGGATCCTCCGTCCATCGGCGTCGTCGAACAGGCGCTCCGCCGACTCGAGAGAGCCCTCGCCAACGCGGGCTTGGAGCCGCCCCTCAGCGTCATTGGGGCGCCGCCGGAGGTGCGCGGCGTACGCCTGGAGGGCCCCTCCGGCCCTGCGGCCTACCTGGTCAACCACGGCGACCAGTCAGCCCAGGGCGGGAAGCTGATCCTGCGCGAAGGCCCGGCGCGGAGCTACGAGGCCTACGCGGATCTCATCCCCGTGTCGGTATCCTGGCGCCGACGGGGCGGCGCCATCGAGTTCGACCTTCCCGCCTTCCGAACCAGCTTCATTCTGCGCCCGACGCCGTGACCGGGGGCATGAACCCCGTCGCGCGGGTCTCCACGGCATAGACGGAGCTGCGAGCCGTCATGTACAGCGTGGACAGGTGCCGACCGCCGAAGGTGCAGTTGGCCGGTGGCTCGGGCACCAGGATGCGGCCGATCAGCTCGCCCTGGGGACCAAACACCCAGACCCCACCGGAACCCGTACAATAGATGCGCCCATGGGTGTCCATGGTCATACCGTCGGGCACGCCCTCCTCCTCCGCCCTCAGCTCACCCAACACGCGGCCATCCGAGCAGGATCCGTCCGCGCCGACTCGGTACGCCTTGATGGTCTGGTCAATGGAGTCGGCGACATAGAGCCACCGACCATCGGGGCTGATGTAGATGCCGTTCGGCTTCGTCATATCGTCGATGACGCGGCTGACCTCTCCCGAGGGGTCGAGGCGGTAGACGGCCTCGACGCTCTGCTCCGAGGGTCTGTCGCCCAGACCGTAGGCGGGGTCGGTGAAGAAGATGGCCCCCGTCGGGGTCAGAACGCAGTCGTTGGGACTGTTGAACTTGCCGCCCCGGTAAGTGTCCGCAAGGACGGTGGCCACGCCACCCGGCGCATACCGCACCACGTCACGGGCCCAATGGCGACAGCCCAGCAAGCTGCCATCGCGCGCGTCGTAGAAGGTCCCGTTGGTCTGCTCGCTGGGCTCCACGAAGACCCCGACCTCGCCCTCGGGAGTGAGGGTGTTGATGCGGTTGGAGGGGATGTCCGAGAACTTGAGTAGCCCCTCGCGCGCGTCCCACGATGGCCCCTCGGTGAAGACGAACCCAGTGGCCAGCTGCCGCACCTGGGCCCCAGGGGCGAGGATGTCATCGAGAGTCGTCCGGTCGGTTCGGACATAGAGTCGGATGTCATCGAAGCTGGCGAGGTCATCGAAGGAGCCCAGGCCGACCCTGCCGGCCCACGGCTCGGGGTCGCGAGCGACGAGGCACGGGGTGTCACTGTTGTCCACATAGCCGCGGATCATGCCATCCGCCATGGTGCGCTCCACCCGGAAGCTGTGCCAGCCAGCGCCGGTCAGCTCCGCCCTGGGCTCGGCGGCCGGCGGCAAGGGGGCGCGATCCGCTCCGTCTACCTTCAAGATGGCGTTATGGATCGCGTCGGTGAAGTTGGAGAAGTGCACGTAGGTGTAGTGCATGTCGTCAGACCAGCCGAAGATCGCGCAGACGTCCCTACCCATCACCTCGGGAGCGGTGTGGCAGCGGGCGCGGAATGTGAGCACGAGATCACCCACCCAGTAGCCGGGTAGCGTCACGTAGCTGAAGGGTGAGCGCACCGCGCCCTGGGTCCCGATCGCGGTGATGTTGAGCCGGCCGTCGGCGAGGTTCCACTCGCTCGAAGGCCGGGCTTCGACCCGTTCGAGGGAGCCCTCGGTCCCGTCGATGCTCACGGCGAGTTCATAGCCCGATGGCATGGGGGCGAGGGTCACCGTGGAGAGGGTGCCGAGCGTGATTGCCGTCATCGCGAGTCCCATGAGGGGCATCACCTTTCAGGCCCTTGCGGCCCAGGAGTTACGCGGCGTGCGAACCACGCCGCCGGGCGGACGATCAAGAGGCGGACGGCCGCCCGCCAGAACGGTCTCCGGGCGATCCAGCGGGCGAGCGGCGGGGAGAAGTGGACGTAGGCGGCGACCGCCCGCCGTCCCGCCGCGCCCCGGAGCAGAACACCGTCGCGGAAGAGACGCAGAGCCGAGACATCGGGGTGGTCCACCGCGCCGCACGCCGCGGTGGCGATGAAGCACTGGCTCGCATAGTCCTTGGCATCGGGCCGCAGGATGCGCCTCATGCGTCGGACCACGCTTAGCAACTCGGGATCGGGCACACCTTCGCGAGCCTGGCTGACGAGGTCCATGGCGCGCGCCTCCTCACCCGCCGCGACGTGGTCGAGGATGTCGCTTGCGTCCTCCTCCGAGATGGCCTGCAGGCCACGTGCCTCGAGGAGGTCAGTGAGCTCCTTGGCGGCGACCTGTCTCAGCGGGGCCTGCCCCTCGGTGAACCCAAGCAGCAGCTGCCCGGTGGAGACCTCCAGCCGCGGGGAAGCGCCCCCCATAGGCCCATACCGGTGCACCCGGACCTTCAGATGGACTGCCCAGACGTCGTCCCGAGGCTCGGGGCCCTGCTCGATCCGCTCCGCTCTCAGGGCCTCCACGGGAGAGGCGGCGCCATCGTCGGAGTAGAGCAGCAGGTGGTCACCGGGCATGGAGGCGCCTCGGACCACGCGCCCGACCACCCCATACTCCGCGGGCATCGCGTGGTCGAT